>JBOHZL010000029.1:0-29524 GCA_050738495.1 Steroidobacteraceae bacterium
CCCTGAAGGAACTGTTCGCCCGAATGGCGGAAACCATCGTCGCCGCGCGCGGCATCCCGGAGCTGGAGGGTCTTGCCGCGGAACTGGCGGCCGCGATCGGCGACGTCGCCGAGACGACCCGGCGGCTGGTCGAGGCGATGCCGAAGGATCCCGAGCGGGCGCTCGCGAATGCCACGCTCTATCTCGACAGCATCGGTCATCTGGTGGTCGCCTGGCGATGGCTGGTACAGGCGCTGGTCGCCACCGCCGCGATGCCGGCAGCCGAAACGGCGGCGCAGGACTTCTATCGCGGCAAGCTCGCTGCCTGCCGCTTCTTCTTCCGCTACGAGCTGCCGCGGATCCAGCCGGCGCTGAAACTGCTGCGGACGCTGGACGACACCGCACTCACGATTCCAGACGCCGCATTCTGAACAGGCGGCATTGCTCTTTTTATCTCGTCTCCCGGAAAAAGGGTTGCGTCCCCTTTTCCAGGAACGAGCCTTGCCTTCGTCTCAAGCGGTGACCGGCCGGTACTCCAGGCCGAGGTCGCGCGCCACGGCTTCGTGCGTGATCGCGCCTTCGTGCACGTTCAGTCCCGCCGCGAATCCGCCGTCGCGCGCGAGCGCCTTGCGCCAGCCGTGGTCGGCGAGCGCCCGCACGTACGGCAATGTCGCGTTGGTCAGCGCAAAGGTCGAAGTCCTGGGCACCGCCCCCGGCATGTTGGTGACGCAATAGTGCACGACGCCGTCCACGACGTAGGTCGGATCCGCATGCGTGGTCGGCTTGCTGGTCTCGAAGCAACCGCCCTGGTCGATCGAGATGTCGACCAGCACCGCGCCCTTCTCCATGTGTTTGACCATTTCTCGCGTGACGAGCTTCGGCGCCGCCGCGCCGGTAACGAGCACTGCGCCGATGACGAGATCCGCCTGGATCACGAGCCGTTCCACCGCCTCGATGGTCGAATACGCCGTCTCGATCTGGCTGCCGAACTGGCCGTCGAGCTCGCGCAGGCGCCGCAGCGACCGGTCCACCACCGTGACCTGCGCGCCGAGCCCGACCGCCATCTGCGTGGCATTGGTGCCGGCCACGCCGCCACCGAGAATCACCACGCGTGCCGGGGCGACGCCGGGCACGCCGCCGAGCAACACGCCGAATCCGCCATTCGCCTTCTGCAGCGCGGTGGCCCCGACCTGTATGGACATGCGTCCCGCGACCTCGCTCATCGGCGTCAGGAGCGGCAGGGAGCGATCGGGCGCCGTGACGGTCTCGTAGGCGATCGCAGTGACACCGGACTTCGCGAGTGCCCTGGCCTGTTCCGCGTCGGCGGCCAGGTGCAGGTAGGTGAACAGGGTCTGGCCGCGGCGGAGTTGCGCGCACTCGGAAAGCTGCGGTTCCTTGACCTTGACGACCATGTCGGAGGACGCGAATACCGACTTCGCGTCGGGCAGGACGGTTGCACCGGCGGAGCGATAGGCGTCATCGCCGATGCCGATTCCCGCGCCTGCACCGGTCTCGACGACCACCTCGTGGCCCGCGGTGACGAGCTCGCGCACGCCGGCAGGCACCAGGCCGACACGATATTCGTGCACCTTGATTTCCTTGGGACAACCGATCTTCACCTGCTCCCCTTTAGCCACGGCGTGGCGCGTACTGCGAGCCGCGGATCCGGTCGGCGGCACGAAGCGGAATTATCCGCTTAAAATACCCTCGATGGCCACGGCACACGATCCGGCCCGCCTGGCGACCCACCCGGCGCAGTTGACGCAGGCCCTGGAACTGCAACGCCGCTCGTTCGAAGCCGAACCGAACCCACCACGTGCGATCCGCCTCGATCGCCTCGATCGGCTGCGCCGCATGCTGCGCGACAACGCCGCGGGAATCCGCGACGCGATTGCGGCCGACTTCGGTGGGCGCGCCAACGAGGAGACCGAGCTTCTCGACCTGTTCACGAGCCTGGAGAGCATCGCCCACGCGCGCCGGCACCTCCGCCGCTGGATGCGCAGCGAGCGCCGTGGCGTCGCCTGGTGGAGCCGGCCCGGGCGTGCGCGCCTCCTGCGCCAGCCGCTCGGCGTGATCGGCATCATCGTGCCCTGGAACTATCCGCTCTACCTCGCGATCTCGCCGCTGGCCGCCGCGCTTGCCGCTGGCAATCGCGCAATGCTCAAGTTCTCGGAGCACACGCCCCGTTTCGGCGCCCTGATCGCGGCGCTGATCGCAGAGCGATTTTCGGCGGACGAACTGCTCGCCGTCAACGGCGACGCGACGATCGGCAGGGCCTTCGCCGCCCTGCCGTTCGACCACCTCCTGTTCACGGGCTCGGGTCCGGTCGGCCGCGAAATCATGAAGGCCGCGAGCGCCAATCTGACTCCGGTCACGCTCGAGCTCGGCGGCAAGTCGCCTGCGATCGTCGCCGGCGGCTTCGACCTTGCCGAAGCGGCACGCCGCGTCATGTTCGGCAAGCTGCTCAATGCCGGCCAGACCTGTGTCGCGCCGGACTACGCTCTGGTGCCGACGGCGGAGATCGCCCGCTTCGTCGCCGCCTGCCGCGAGGCGACCGTCGGCTTCTATCCGACGCTAGCGACCAATCCCCAGTACACCTCGATCATCGACGACCGGCAGTACCGCCGCCTGGCCGCCTGCATCGAGGACGCCCGCGAGCGCGGCGCGACCATTCATCCGCTGCATCCGGAAACGAGCGACAGCGAGCGCCGGCGGCTGGCCCCGGTCGCGGTAACTGGGATCAACGGGCAGATGCGCCTCGCGCAGGAAGAGATTTTCGGTCCGGTGCTGCCGGTCGTCGGTTACGGCTCGATCGACGATGCCATTGCCTATGTCAATGCCCGGCCGCGGCCGCTGGCGCTCTACTTCTTCGGCGGCGACGGCGCCGAGCTCGATGCGGTGCTGGCGCGCACCATTTCCGGCGGAGTCACGGTCAACAACACGGCGATGCACGTGCTCCAGGAAGACCTGCCATTCGGCGGCGTCGGTCCGAGCGGCATGGGTCACTACCACGGCAAGGCGGGCTTCGACACCTTTTCCAAGTTGAAGCCAGTATTCGTCGACGGCCGCCTGAGCGCCACGTCGCTGCTGATGCCGCCCTATGGCGCCAGGTTCCGCGCCATCTTGAGGCTCTTGTCGCGGTGAGCGGGGGCTGGGACCTTCCCTCCCCGTTCATTCTTCGGGTAGCGGCGATCGCCGCCGATATCGATGCCTATGGCCACGTCAACAATTCGGTCTACCTGCGCTGGCTCGACGAGGCGGCGTGGGCACATTCCACAGCACTCGGCGTGCCACCCGCACATTGCGTGAAGTCACGCCGCGGCATGGTCGTCTGGCGCAGCCAGTTGCACTACCTTGCGCCGGCATTCGCGGGCGATGCGCTCGAGATCGGCACCTGGATCGTATTCGAGGACGCGAGACTGCGGGTGGACCGGCGCTTCCAGATCGAGCGGCCGACTGACGGGCGCAGCTTGCTGCGCGGGCTGATCCACTATGTCTGCGCGGATCTTGACAGCGGCCGGCCGAAGCGGATGCCGCCGGAATTCGCCGAACGCTACCGGCCATTGCCCGAGGTCACGCAGGCGTTGACCGCGGAGCATCACCGGCAGTTCGCACCCGGCGTCGAGTCGCGCAAGATCTGATGTCCCATTCAGGCGAGAAGCACGCGCGCGTGATGGCGCAGGTGATCCTCGACGAACGTGGAGATGAAGTAGTAGCCGTGGTCGTAGCCGGGATGGCGCCTGAGCGTCAGCGGATACCCGACTTGCGCGCAGGCCTTCTCGAGGCGATCGGGCAGCAGTTGCTGCTCGAGGAAGGGATCCGCCAGCCCCTGGTCGACCAGCAGCGGCGGCCGTCCCTCGACCGACGGCAACGCGCGGATCAATTCACTGGCATCGTATGCGCCCCAGGCCCCGCGATCCTCGCCGAGGTAACCGGCGAACGCCTTCTGCCCCCAGGGGCAGTCCGTCGGCGCGGCAATCGGCGCGAATGCGGAAACCGAGCGGTATCGCTCCGGGTTCTTCAGCGCAATGGTCAGCGCGCCATGCCCGCCCATCGAGTGCCCGAAAATGCCCTGCCTGCGCGCATCCACCGGGAAATGCGCGGTGACCAGCGCCGGCAATTCGCGCGTGACGTAGGAGTACATGCGGTAATGGCGTGACCAGGGCTCGCAGATGGCATCGAGGTAGAAGCCCGCGCCGACGCCGAAGTCCCAGTCGTCATGATCGCCCGGCAACGGCACGTTGCGCGGGCTCGTGTCCGGCGCAGCGAGCGCAATCCCGAGCTCGGCCGCGACCCGCTGCGCCCCGGCCTTGATCATGAAAGTCTCTTCGGTGCAGGTCAGCCCGGCCAGGTACCACAGCAGCGGCACGCGCCGCCGCTCCGCCTGCGGCGGGAGGAACAGCGCGAAGCGCATGTCGCAGGCGGTCTCGCCGGACGGATGCCGATGGAAACCGACCGTGCCGCCGAACGCGCCATGACGCAACAGGGTCTCCGGCGCCGCGGTCACCGGGTCAACTTGCCCTGCCGCCGCGGCGCCGCCCTTTCACTTCTTCTTCGCCGCCCGCTTCCTGCGCGCCGGCGACCGCTGCTTCGCAGCCGGCTTCTTCTTCGCTGCTTTCGGCGCAGACCTGGCGGCGGCCGCCGTGAACTTGACCGCTTCCTCCGATCCGCGGGTCGCATTGCCGGGACTGTAGGAGTGCTTGCCGGCGCCCGCGAGCTGGCCGCGGTCGACGATCAGGTACTCGGTGCGGATCGGGCGCTTGTCGAACCAGCATTCGAGGATCTCGCGGGTGCCCGCCGAGTAGCGAGCCTGGGCCGAGAGCGAGGATCCCGAGATGTGGGGCGTCATGCCCTCGTGCGGCATGGTCCGCCATGGATGATTGCGCGGCGGCGGCTGCGGGAACCAGACATCGCCCGCGTAGCCGGCGAGCTGCCCGCTTTTCAGGGCGCGGACGACCGCGTCGCGGCTGCAGATCTTCGCGCGGGCGGTATTCACGATATAGGCGCCGCGCTTCATCTTGCCGATCAGCGCATCGTCGAACATGCCTTCCGTTTCCGGATGCAGCGGGCAATTGATGGTGACGACGTCACAGACGCGCACCATGGACTCGACGTCGGGGTGATAGGTGACGCCCAATTCCTGCTCGACGGACTCGGGCAAGCGATGCCGGTCCGTGTAATGGAGCTTCACGTCGAAGGGTTTCATCCGGCGCAGCACCGCGCTGCCGATGCGGCCCGCTGCGACCGTTCCCACGTTCATGCCCTCGACATCGTAGGAACGCGCCACGCAGTCGGCGATGTTCCAGCCTCCGTCGACGACCCACTGGTGTGACGGCAGGTAATTGCGCACCAGCGAGAGGATCATCATCACCACGTGTTCCGACACGCTGATGCTGTTGCAGTAAGTGACTTCCGCCACCGTGATGCCGCGGTTCATGGCGGCCTGCAGGTCGGTGTGATCCGACCCGATTCCCGCGGTGATGATCAGCTTGAGCTTCGGCGCCTTCGCGATCAGGTCCGCGGTGGCATACGCGGGCCAGAACGGCTGGGAAATGAGAACCTCGGCATCGACGATTTCCTTCGCCAGGCGGCTGTCCGGGCCGTCCTTGTCCGAGGTCACGACCAGCTTGTGGCCGCGCGATTCCAGGAACCTGCGCAGGCCCAGCTCGCCGGAAACGCTGCCGAGCAGCGCGCCCGGCTTGAAGTCGATCGCCTGTGGCGACGGCATGGTCTGGCCGCCCGGATAGTGAGTGAGCCTGGGCAGGCCGTCCCGCGAATAGGACTTCGGGTAACCCTTGACCGGGTCGTCGTACAGCACGCAGACAATCTTGCTCATGTTCGGAGCCCTCGCTTCAAGCGGCCAATACGCCCTTCGCCTTCGCGGTATGCGTGGCGATCGCGTCCATCAATGCCGGATTCAGGCAATCATACGGCTCCAGGCCGAGTTCCCTGAGTCTGGCGCGCACCGCGCCCATCTCGTCCGGCTTCGCGCTGCCCGTCTCGATGATCGAGGATACGAACGCCGCGAACTCCGGAGCTGCCCAGCCCTTGTCTTTCGACAGCTCGACGTGCACGAAATCGAATCCGTAGAACGGGTGATTCTTGTTCTCGATGCGACCGTACAGGTGCACGCCGCAGCCGGTGCAGGCATATCGCTGGATCGCAGCGCCCGCGTCGACGACCTTGAGCTTGTTGCCGTTGGCGGTCACGGAGAGCTTGTCGCGACCCACGACGGCGACCACGGAAAACGCGGCACCGTCCGGTTTCCAGCACTTGCTGCAGCCGCAGGCATGGTTGAAGGCGACGTTGCTCGCGAGCGTCACCTCGACCGGGGCGCTCGCGCACTTGCAGGCGAGCTTGCCGCCCTTGAAGCCCTTCGTGCCGGGTTTGACGCCGTTGTCGACGGACGGATGGATCTTGACTGCCATGATGATTCCCCTTGGTTCGGATTCAGAATGTCACGACGCTTCGGATCGACTCGCCCTTGTGCATCAGGTCGAAGGCGTCGTTGATCTTGCCGAGCGGCATCACGTGCGTGATCAGGTCGTCGATGTTGATCCTGCCCGCCATGTACCAGTCGACAATCTTCGGCACATCGGTGCGGCCGCGTGCGCCGCCGAAGGCGGTGCCCTTCCAGACGCGACCCGTCACGAGCTGGAACGGCCGGGTCCTGATCTCCTGCCCCGCTCCTGCAACGCCGATGATCACCGAAACGCCCCAGCCACGGTGGCAGCATTCGAGTGCCTGGCGCATCAAGTCGACATTGCCGACGCACTCGAAGCTGTAGTCCGCGCCACCGTCGGTCAAGGCGACCAGGTGCGCGACCAGGTCGCCCTGCACTTCCTTCGGATTGACGAAATGCGTCATGCCGAACCGCTCCGCCAGCGCCTTGCGCCGGGCATTGACATCGACACCGACGATCTTGCCGGCGCCTGCCATCTTCGCGCCCTGGATCACATTGAGCCCGATCCCGCCCAGACCGAACACGACCACGCTGGCGCCGGGCTCCACTTTCGCGGTGTTGATCACGGCGCCGATGCCGGTCGTGACGCCGCAGCCGATGTAGCAGACTTTCTCGAATGGCGCGTCTTCGCGGATCTTCGCGAGAGCGATTTCGGGAAGCACGGTGTGGTTCGCGAAGGTCGAGCAGCCCATGTAATGGTGCACCATCTTGCCGTCGATGGAGAATCGGCTGCTGCCGTCCGGCATCACGCCCTGGCCCTGCGTCGCGCGTATAGCCGTGCAAAGGTTCGTCTTGCGCGAGGTGCAGGACTTGCACTCGCGGCATTCGGGCGTATAGAGGGGAATCACGTGATCGCCCTTCCTGAGCGACTTCACGCCAGGGCCGACGTCGACGACGACGCCTGCGCCTTCGTGGCCGAAGATCACCGGGAACAGCCCCTCCGGATCCGCGCCCGAGCGCGTGAACTCGTCGGTATGGCAGATGCCGGTGGCGCGGATCTCGACCAGCACTTCGCCGGCCTTCGGTCCGTC
Source organism: Steroidobacteraceae bacterium (assembly GCA_050738495.1). Classification (GTDB taxonomy): domain Bacteria; phylum Pseudomonadota; class Gammaproteobacteria; order Steroidobacterales; family Steroidobacteraceae; genus SCUD01. The sequence continues at coordinate 7,474 of JBOHZL010000029.1, forward strand.
AAGCTCGACATCCACGACTTCGAGCGGCTTGCCGGCCGCCCAGGCGATTGCAGCACGCGTCTTCATATTCCCGCCTGTCCCCTGGTCAGAACATGTGCAGGCCGCCGTTCAGCGAGAAGTCCGCACCGGTGGCAAAGGCCGCGTCATCCGACGCGAGCCACGCGACCATCGAGCCGATCTCCTCGGGCGTGCCCAGCCTCCCGACCGGGATCAGGGCGACGATTTTTTCGAGCGCCTCCGGCTTCATCGCGCGGACCATGTCCGTCCCGATGTATCCGGGCGATATCGTGTTGACCGTGATCCCCTTTGTGGCAACCTCCTGCGCCAGCGCCATCGTGAAGCCGTGGATCCCGGCCTTCGCGGTCGAGTAATTGGTCTGGCCGAACTGGCCCTTCTGGCCGTTGACCGAGGAGATGTTGATGATGCGGCCCCAGCTCCGGTCGAGCATGCCTTCGATCACTTGCTTGGTGACGTGGAAGAGGCTGTTGAGGTTGGTGTCTATGACCTTGTGCCAGCGCTCGAAGCTCATCTTGCGGAAGGTGCCGTCCGCCGTGACGCCCGCGTTATTCACCAGCACGTCGACCGGCCCGAGCTCGTTGCGCACTTTCTCGAAGGCGGCCCGGGTCGATTCCCAATCCGCGACATTGCCTTCCGAGGCGTGCACCTCGAAGCCCTGCGAGCGCATGTCGGCGACCCAACGATCCTTGCGCGGCGAGCCGGGCCCGCAACCGGCAACGACCCGAAATCCATCCCGGCACAGGCGCTTGCAGATCGGCGTGCCGATGCCGCCCATGCCGCCTGTCACGTATGCAAGTCTTCCAGCCATGATTGCCTCCAGGGCCGGCAAGTCTACAAGGTCTATATTGCACTTGCCGACACCGGCCGATACAGCCGAGCAATGAGCGTGATGTCACCGCTTTCGCGTCGCCATTTGCTGGAGGGCTCGGCCTTGTTTTCGCTGGCGGCCGCCTGCTGTTACCCGCCGGTCCTGACGGCGAAAAGCGCGGCCGCCGGCCTGACCGAGGGCAAGAAGCGAGTGCGGGTGCGTTTTGTGCCGGTAGCTGGACATACGGCGGGCCCGATATTCGGCTGTCGCATTCTTACCGGTGCGGGCTGAAGCGGAGGCCTATACTGCGCGCGCTGCCACCGGGTCAGCCAATAACGCCCGGCAATGGGGGGATGACAATGACGAAGTCGAGATACGGAGCATTCCTGCTCCTGGCCGGGCTGTGCCTGGCATTCGGTGGAACCGCGTTCGCGCAGGACAAGCCGGCCGAGCGTTTCACGTACGTGACCTATTTCGCCTGCGATGTGACCCAACAGGAGCGCGCCGACGAGATATTCGCGGAAGTGCAGAAGCCGATCTACGACGCCGCGGTCGCTGACGGCACGATCCAGGGCTACGGCTGGATCGCACACCAGACCGGCGGCAAGTGGCGACGCGCGACCTACTTCGGAGCTGGCAGCGTGCAGGCGCTCCTGGATGCACAGAAGAAGATCGGCGACCAGGTCGACGCGAAGAGCGAAAAGCTCAGCACCGAGTTCGGCAAAATCTGCAATGCGCATGATGACTACATCTGGCGGACGGTCGCCGGCAACATTGGCACGGTGGCCCGCGGCGGCGCGGCCTTCTCGACCTACTTTGTCTGCGATCAGGGTCGCGAAGCCGAAGCCGATGCGCTGGTGACACAGGTGTTCGGGCCGGTCTACGACAAGATGGTCGCCGACGGCAAGCTCAAGTCCTGGGGATGGAACGAACACATCGTCGGCGGCAGCTATCGCAGGCTCGCGACCATCAGCGCGACTGACATCAAGGCCTTGATGGAGGCGCGGGATGCTGTAGTCCAGGCGCAGATCGAAAATCCGCTCGGCAACACGTTCACCGACATCTGCGGCGATCACACCGACTACATATGGGAGATCACATCCCAGAACCCGTAACGCGGGTCTTCAGTTCGAAGGTCAAGGGACCGGGCGCATGGTCGACACGCCCGGGTCCCGCGACCTGCCTCTACGCGGCACGCGCGCTGCGCGACTTCGGCGACGGCTTCGTCGCTGTGCTGCTCGCCGTCTATCTCACCGAGCTTGGCCTGGACGCATTCGAAGTCGGCGTCGTGGCAACCGCCGCGCTGCTGGGATCTGCCCTGATCACGCTCGGAATCGGGTTTTTCGCTCCCTCCGAAGCCCAGCGGATGCTGCTGATTTGCGCATCTGCGCTGATGGTCGCGACGGGCCTTGCGTTCGCGCTGGCGGATAGCTACGCGGTGTTGGTGCTGGTCGCCTTCGTCGGAACGATCAATCCGACTGCCGGCAATGTCAGCATCTTCGTGCCGATGGAGCATGCGCTGCTGACTGGGGCAGGAGCGGCGGCCAGCCGCACGCGGATGTTCGCCGTTTACGGCCTGACCGGCGCCTTGGCGGCCGCCATCGGCTCGCTCGCTGCCGGCACTCCCGAGCTGCTGGCCGGACTCGGTTGGTCGAAGCTGGATGCGCTGAAGGCGATGTTCGTGCTTTACGCGCTGCTCGGAATCGGCGGCGGCTTGATTTATGCACTGATACCGCGTCGCACGACAGCCGCCGACGGAAAGCCGCGCTTTGCGCTCGGCGCTTCGCGGCGCATCGTCTACCGGCTGGCCGCGCTATTCAGCATCGACGCCTTCGCCGGCGGATTCGCGGTTCAGTCGCTGCTGGCCCTGTGGCTGTTCCAGAAATTCGGCATGTCGCTCGCGGCTGCCGGCCTGTTCTTCTTCTGGTCGGGCCTGCTGGCCGCGTTTTCGTACCCCGCTGCGGCCTGGCTCGCACGCCAATTCGGGCTCGTCAACACGATGGTGTTCACGCACATCCCTTCGAGCCTCTGCCTGATCGGCGCTGCGCTGGTCCCGGATCTCGATCTCGCACTCGGCCTGCTGCTCGCCCGATCCGCGCTGTCGCAAATGGACGTGCCGACCCGTTCATCCTACGTGATGGCGGTCGTGACCCCGCCCGAACGCGCGGCTGCCGCGAGTGTCACCTCGGTTCCGCGAGGCCTGGCATCTGCGGCGAGCCCGGCGATTGCGGGCGCCTTGTTCGCCGCAGGCTACACCGCCTGGCCATTCATCATCTGCGGCGGGCTCAAGATCCTCTACGACCTGCTGCTGCTGTGGAACTTCCGTCATGTCAGGCCGCCGGAGGAAAGCTAGAATCGGCCCTACCGGGACTTGGTGCATGAACGACAAAGACATCGTCGTCGAAGCGTGGAATACCGTGCTTTTCGACAAGTTCGTGCGCTTCAAGCACCTGCTGATTGCGGGGCTGGCCGCGCACAGCGATGAGCTGCTTTCGCGACGGTTGTTCAAGGCCGGCGACCGGGTGCTCGACGTCGGCTGCGGTTTCGGCGACAGCACGATCCGGATCGCGGGGATCGTCGGTCCGTCGGGTGAGGCCGTCGGCGTCGATTGCGCCGAGCGCTTCGTGCGCGCCAGTCGCGAAGACGCTGCGGCGGCGCGGGTTGATAACGCGCATTTCCTGGCCGCGGACGTCCAGGGCGATGACCTGAAAGGGCCGTACGACCACGCCTTCGCCCGATTCGGAACGATGTTCTTTTCGTTCCCCGGCCAGGCGCTGCGCAACATCCGCCGTGCCCTGCGGCCCGGCGGCACTTTTTCGCAGATCGTCTGGCGGAAGCGCGAGGACAACCCCTGGCTGCACGAAGCGGAGCTGCGCGTCCGCGAGATCGTGCCGGTCGTGTCGCACGAGGACACGAACCAGGTGCACTGCGGCCCCGGCCCCTTTTCGATGGCCGGGCCGGACATGGTCAGCGCGATAATGTCGGCGGCCGGTTTCCGCGGCGTGACCTTCGAGCGTTTTGACGCCGACATCTGCATCGGCCGCAACCTCGGCGACGCCGTGGAATTTGCCATGGCGCTGGGACCTGCCGGCGAGATCATCCGGCTCGCCGGTGAGGAAGGCGAACGGCTCAAGCCCGATGTCGTCGCCGCGCTACGCGAGACCCTCGCGGTTCACGTCCGCAGCGACGGTGTCTGGGCGCCGTCGAGCACCTGGTTCATCACTGCGCGAAATCCCGGCTGATTCAGAGGGCGCCCGCTAAGCCGCCTTGCGCCGGCTGTGGTTCTTCGCAGCGGGCTTTCCCCCGCGCTTCTCCAGGCTCTTCTGCAGCACGGCCATCAAGTCGATGATCTCGGCGCTCTTGCGCTCTTCGGCGGGCTCCTCCTCGGGCGGCGTCAGAACATGAGTCTGTTTCTTCCGGATCTTTTCCTTGATGCGCTTCATCAGGTCCGCGCGGTATGTATCCTTGAAGAAATCGGGTTTCCATTCCTGGCTCATGCCCTCGATGAGCCGCTCGGCCATCGACAGCTCGCGAGGCGATATTTTCGCCGAGCGAGCATTGGCCGGGGGCAGGTCGAGTTCCTTCGCCGGCCGCAACTCCTCGGCGAAGCGCAGCGTATTGACGACCAGCTCCCTGGCATGGGCGAGGATCGCGCAGAAGTGCTGCCGGCCGCGCATCACGAAGCTTCCGATCGCCACCTTATCGCTGCGAAGCAGCGCCTCTCGCAGCAATGCGTAGGCTTTATCGCCGCCTGCCACCGGTTCGAGGAAATACGGTGTCTCGTAGAACTCCGGCGGAATGTCCTGGCGTTCCGTGAAGCTCACGATCTCGATCGTCTGCGTGGCCTCGACGTTAGCCTTGCGAAAGTCCTCGTCAGACAGCGCAACATACTCGCCCTTCTTGTATTGGTAGCCTTTCACGATCTCGTCCCAGTCCACGACCTTGCCGGTGCGCTTGTTGTAGCGCTGGTAGCCGACCGGCGAAAAGTCGCGCTGGTCCAGCAGGTCGAGGTCGAGCGCACTGTCGCGGGCCGCCGAGTGCAGGTGCACCGGGATATGGACCAGCCCGAAGGAGACGGCGCCTTTCCACAAGGCGCGAGAGCCGTGCGCTCGCGCTTTCGTGCTGCGCGCACGGGTCTTGCCGGCCTTGCGCTTCCGGGATCTGCTTTTCGGGTTCGACTGGTTCTTCACCCTCGTTTTTCGCTTGCTCATGCAACTGCCCTCAGTTTGCGGGATCCCAGCGGCCGCGCCGACCTGGCATAGTCGTTCCAGGCTTTGCTCTTCTCGAGCAAGGCCACGGCGGTCCGGATCGTGAATCGCGTCGGCTCCAGGCCGTCGCGCACCTGATTCCACGTCAAAGGCATCGAGACCGTCGCACCGTTCCGCGCGCGCGGCGAAAGCGGCGCGACTGCGGTCGCCTTGCTGCCGTTTCGCAGGTAGTCGAGAAATATCTTTCCGCCACGCACTTTCTTGGACATGGTCACGACATAGCGGTCCGGCATGTCGGCCGCCATTTCCTTGCACAGGGCGTGCGCGAACTGCTTCGCTTCGGGCCAGCCGATACCGCCGCGTTTGGGCCGCGCCAGCGGGGTCACGACATGCAATCCCTTGCCGCCGGTGGTCTTGCAGAAAACGACGAGGCCATAGTCCTCCAGCCGCTCGCGCACTTCGCGGGCGGCATCGATGACGGCGTCGAAGCCGACTCCCGGACCCGGGTCGAGGTCGAACACCAGCCGGCCGGGTATTTCCGGTTCACCGGGCTCGCAGTTCCAGGGATGCAGCTCGATACCGCCGCTCTGCGCGACTGCGACCAGAGCTTCGACACTGTCGAACTGCAGATAGGGCTTGCGCTCGCCGGCGATCTTGACGAGCTCGACCAGGCTCGACGTGCCGGGCATCGCATGGCGCTGAAAGAACCGCTGGCCGGCTATGCCGTCCGGGGCGCGGACGATCGAGCAGGGCCGTCCGCGCAGGTGGTCGATCATCCATGGTCCTGCATCCGCGAAATAGCAGGCGAGATCGAGCTTGGTCACCGGCCGAGCGTCGCCGGCTTCCGGCCACAACGCCTTGTCGGCATTCGAGATCGTGACGCCCTTCACCACGTTGCCTTTGGCGGTCGGCTCCGCGCGGAGCGCGCGCGCTTCGCCGCGAGTCGGGAGCTCGGCGCGCACTTCTTTCGCTGGCTTGTCCTCGCGCAATCCCTTGAATGCGGCCTGGCGCACCATCCCCGAGCCGGTCCAGCCGGCGAACTCGATCTCGGCGACCAGCGTGGGCTTGACCCAATGAACGTCTGCAGCCTTGCGCGGTGCGTCTGCGCCTGAGAACGGATTGCGCTTGCTGGCCGCAGCCCGGAGTCGAGGCAGCAGCGCCTTGACCGACTTCCGTCCGAAGCCCGTGCCGACGCGGCCGACGTAGACGAGATGCCTGCCGCGATGGACGCCGACCAGAAGTGACCGGGGCTGGCCATCGCGCAAGGTCCAGCCGCCGATGACCACCTCGTGGCCCGTCCGGCATTTGGTCTTCTGCCAGCTGTCGCGGCGCCCCGAGCGGTATGGCGCATCGAGGCGCTTGGAGACGCCTTCGAGCGCCATGCGGTAGGCCGAGTGCAGCACCGCGTCGGCGCCGGTCTCGAAGTGCTCGACGTAACGAATGCTGGCGCTGGCCGGGCCGGATTCGAGCAGGCGCGCGAGCCGTTCCTTGCGTTCGGATAGCGGCATCCTGCTCATGTCGGTGCCGTCGGCGAACAGGAGGTCGAACACGAAATAGACGAGGTTTTCCGTTTTCCGCTCCGACAATGCGAGCTGCAGGGCGGAAAAATCGGGCACATGGTTTCGGGCCAGCGCCACGATCTCGCCGTCAAGCAGGCAGTCGGGCAGCGCCTTGCCCGCGGCCGCGATTTCCGGGAAGCGCCGGGTCCAGTCCAGGCCTTTCCGCGTTTTCAGCGTGACGCGCTCGCCGGCCACCCGCATCTGCATGCGATAACCATCGAACTTGATCTCGTGGGCCCAACCCTTGTCACGCGGCGCATGCACCACGAGGCGGGCCAGTTGGGGTGCGATGAAGTCAGGCGGCCCGGCGCGCGATCTGCCCTTGCGGGTGCGGGCGACGTGTTTGCCGGATTTCCAGACCGCGTCCGGCTTCGCCGCCCGGCGACTGGCTTCGATGAACGGCCGCGGTCCTGCGCCCTTGCCAGACGCGATCTGCGCCATGCTGCGGCCCGAGGCGACGGACCCGTCCTGCTTCAGCAGCGACTTCGCGTTCTTGCGCGCATAGTCGTCGTCGCGCTTGATCAGCAGCCAGTTGCTGCGCTTGCCGCCCGCGCGATCGTGCTTCATGCGAACCAGCACCCATTCACCCTGCAGGCGCTCGCCCGCCAGCAGGAACTTGAGTTCGCCGGCTTTCAGCGATGCCTGTGCCGACTTGCCCGGCACCGGAGACCACAGGCCGCGGTCCCACAATTGCACGGTTCCGCCGCCATACTCGCCCTTCGGGATGGTGCCCTCGAAGTCGCCGTACTCCAGCGGATGATCCTCCACTTCGACGGCGAGCCGCTTGTCACGAGGATCCAGCGACGGGCCTTTGGTGACCGCCCAGGATTTGAGCACGCCATCCAGCTCGAGCCGGAAGTCGAAGTGCAGGCGGCGCGCCGCGTGCTTCTGGACGACGAAGTGCAGCACTTCGCCGGTTGCGGCCATGCGGTCCCCGCCGCTCGGCTCGGAGGTCTTGCTGAAATCGCGCTTCGCGCGGTAGCGGGAGAGTTTCCGCTTCGGCACTTCCTGATCCTGCGTTCACGTTCATTGGAACTGAGCGCAATGGACATTTAAGCGCATCAGCCGAACTGCGCTCTGTAGGAGAACGGGAAGAGTTGATTGGTCGGAGCGCCGAGATTTGAACTCGGGACCCCTTGCACCCCATGCAAGTGCGCTACCAGGCTGCGCCACGCTCCGACGGATGAATGATAGCCGATCCGGCGGCAGCCGAATCAACGACGAAGTATTCGGAGCAATTCCTCGAGTTCGGCGCGGACCTGCCGGATCACCTGCCGGCTCTGCGTGTTGTCCTCGCGCGCCTCGTCGCCGTCCAGGCGGTTGCGCGCGCCGCCGATCGTGAAGCCCTCGTCGTACAGCAGGCTGCGGATCTGCCGGATGGTGATGACATCCTGGCGCTGGTAATAGCGCCGATTGCCACGCCGCTTGACCGGCTTCAGTTGCGGAAACTCCTGCTCCCAGTAGCGCAGCACGTGCGGCTTCACTCCGCAGAGGTCGCTGACTTCACCGATGGTGAAATAGCGCTTGGCCGGAATCGCCGGTAGGTCTTTGTTGTTACTTGCTTCCAGCATACGCCTCGACTCTGGCCTTCAGCTTCTGCCCCGGACGGAACGTGACGACGCGGCGCGCGGAAATCGGAATTTCCTCGCCGGTCTTCGGATTCCTGCCGGGACGCTGATTCTTGTCGCGCAGGTCGAAGTTGCCAAAGCCGGAAAGCTTGACCTGCTCGCCGGTTGCGAGCGCCGCGCGGATCTCCTCGAAGAAGAGATCGACGAGTTCGCGTGCCTCGCGTTTGTTCAAGCCGAGCTGGTTGAACAGCGCTTCGGCGATTTCCGCCTTGGTCAGTGCCATTCCGACTATCCCCGGATCCCCGCCTTCAAGTCGCCCTGGACGCGCTCGATGACCGCGGAGATCACGGCATCGGCTTCCTTGTCGGTAAGGGTGCGAGAAGTTTCCTGTAAAATCAAGCCTAAAGCGATACTTTTTCGACCCGGTTCTATCCCCTTGCCCCGGTACACGTCGAATACGTGCAACTCTCGCAACAGGCCTTTTGCGGCCAAACTAACACTTTTTCGCAGTTCGTCCAGCGTGGTTGCCTCATCCACCACGACCGCCAGGTCGCGGCGAATCATGGGGAACTTCGAAATATCCGTGAATACAGGTACTTCCGAACGGAAGCTCGGGTCGATTGCCAGTTCGAAAATCCACGGCGCATCGCGGATCTCGAGCTTGCGCGCGATCTCGGGCCGCAACTGCCCGAGCCAGCCAACGCGGATCCGGCGGTCGTAGACGGCGGCAGAGCGGCCCGGATGCAGGCTGTCGTGCGCTTCAGCCACGTAACTTATTTCCGTGCGGCGTCCGGTCAGCGCAAAGAGCGCCTCGACATCCGACTTGAGATCGTAGAAATCGGCGACGCGCTTTTCGAATCCCCATTGCTCCGGCAGGACCGGGCCGGTGATGAGCCCGGCAATCGCCTGGCTCTCGTTGAGCCGCCCGCCGTCGAGTTCGAATCGAGTGCCGACCTCGAACAATCGCACGCGCTCGTGCTGGCGGCGCAGATTGAAGCGCAACACTTCGATCAGGCCTGGCCACAGCGACAAGCGCATTTCGCCGAGCTCCGCCGAGATGGGATTGGCGAGCGCGAGGGCGGCGCGCTTCGGAAACAGCAGGCGTTGCAGTTGCGCGTCCACGAAGCCGTAGGTGATCGCCTCCTGGTATCCGCGGTCCACCAGCAGGAGCCGCAGGCGCTCGCGCGTCACGGCCTGCTCGGTCACCGGCTGCGGCCGCTGCGCCATCTTCGAGTCGCTGCGCGGGATCGAGTCGTAGCCGAATATCCGGCCGATCTCCTCGATCAGGTCTTGTTCGATCGTGATGTCGAAACGATGGCTCGGCGGAATCACGCCGAGCATGTCGCCGGCGCCCGCCACCTGCATGCCGAGCCGCCGCAGGATGTCCTCGATTTCCATGCGCGGGATCTGCACGCCGAGCAGGCTCGCCACGCGTTCAGGCCGCAAGGTGACGCTCGGCCGTGGCGGCTGGTGCGCGTCGTCCTGGGTGAGCACGGCGGGTCCGGGGCGGCCCCCCGCAATGTCGACGAGCAGCTGGGTGGCACGCTCGATTGCGCGCTCCTGCCCGCGCGGATCGACACCGCGCTCGAAGCGCCGCGATGCGTCGGTCATCATGCCGTAATGCCGCGCGCGGCCGATGATGGCGTCCGGCGCGAAGAATGCGGATTCGAGGAACACGTCCGCGGTGTCGGCCGCGATCCCGCTCTTCTCCCCGCCCATGATGCCGGCGAGTCCGACCGGCGCCACCGCGTCCGCGATCACGAGCGAGCCGGGCTCGATTGCGATGTCGCGACCGTCGAGCAGCATCAGGCGCTCGCCCGGGCGCGCGTCGCGAACCTCGATATGCGTGCCGAGGCGTCGCAGATCATAGGCATGCATCGGCTGACCGAGCTCGAGCATCACGTAGTTCGTGACGTCCACGATCGGGTTGACCGGGCGCAGGCCGGCTCGACGCAGCCGCTCGGTGAGCCAGACCGGCGTGCGCGCAGCCGGGTCCAGGTCCTGGATCACGCGGCTCGCGAACCGGGGGCAGGCAGCGGGCGACGATAGACGCACGGGGAACTTCGCCCGTGTCGCCGCCGGAACCGGTTCGATGACCGGCAGCGTCAGTTTCTTGCCGGCGATCGCACTCACTTCGCGCGCGACGCCGATCATCGACAGCGCGTCGCCACGATTGGGCGTCACGTTCAGCGTCAGGATCGAATCGTCGAGTTTCAGCAATTCCCGCAGCGCCGCGCCGGTCGCGAGGTTTGCCGGCAGCTCCAGGATGCCTTCGTATTCCTCGTACAGGCCGAGTTCGCGCGCCGAACAGAGCATGCCGGCCGACTCGACGCCGCGCAGCCGGGCATTGCGGATGACCAGGCCGCCAGCCAGCGTCGCGCCCTCGAGCGCGAGTGCGGACTTCATGCCGGCGCGGACATTTGCGGCGCCGCAGACGACCTGCAAGGGAGACCCGCCCGCAGACACCTGGCACACGGTCAGCTGGTCCGCGCTCGGGTGCTTTGCGACGGAAAGTACTTCGCCGACCACGACGCCGGTGAATTCCGCGGCTGCCGGTTCCACCGACTCGACTTCGATGCCCGCCATCGTGAGGCGCGACGCGAGCGTCGGTGCGTCCCAGCCGCTGTCGACCCATTCCCGAAGCCAGGTGACGCTGACGCGCATGCTCAACCGCGGTTGAACTGCGCGAGGAAGCGCAGGTCGTTCTCGAAGAAGAGCCGCAGGTCGGTGACCGCATAGCGCAGCATCGCGAGCCGCTCGATGCCCATGCCGAATGCATATCCCTGCCAGCGCGTGGAATCGATGCCGCAGGCCGTCAGCACGTTCGGGTGCACCATCCCGCAACCCAGGATCTCGAGCCAGCCGGTCTGCTTGCAGATCCGGCAGCCACGGCCGTCGCAGAGCACGCACTCGATATCGACCTCGGCCGACGGCTCGGTGAACGGGAAATAGGACGGCCGGAAACGCAGCCCGCGCGGCTTCTCGAAGTACTGCTCCGCGAATCCGGACAACACGCCTTTCAGGTCCGCAAGGCTGATGTCCTCGTCGATCACCAGGCCTTCGACCTGGTGGAACATCGGCGAATGGGTCACGTCCGAGTCGTGGCGATACGCGGGGCCCGGCGCCACCAGCCGGATCGGCACTCCCTTCAGCTTCATTGCGCGGATCTGCACCGGCGAGGTGTGGGTTCGGAGCAGTTTGCCGTCACCGAAATAGAACGTGTCATGCATCGCCCGCGCCGGATGGTCGGCCGGGATGTTAAGCGCCTCGAAATTGTGGAAGTCGTCCTCGACCTCGGGACCTTCCGCGACGATGAACCCGGCGCGGCGGAAGATCTCCTCGATGCGGAGACGGGCGCGAGTGACCGGATGCAACCCGCCGACCGACTGGCCGCGACCGGGCAAGGTGACGTCTATCGCCTCGGCGTTCAGCTCGCGGTCGAGGGACTGGGCGTCCAGGTCGGCACGACGCGCTTCGAGCGCGGCCGTGATCCGGTCCTTCGCGGCATTGATTGCGGCACCGGCATCCCGCCGCTCGGCAGCAGGCAGCTTGCCGAGGCCCTGCAGGACCCCGGTCACTTCGCCCTTCTTGCCGAGCGCGGCGACTCGCACCGCCTCTAGCGCGGCCACGTCCGCACTCGCAGCGATCCCTGCAAGCGTTCGCTCGACCAGTGATTCCAGGTCCTTCACCCGACCTGCCCCGGCACTACTTCGCGGCCAGTGCGGCCTTCGCCTTCTCCGCGACCGCGCCGAATGCGGCGATGTCGTGCACCGCCAGATCCGCGAGTGCCTTGCGGTCGATCTCGATGCCCGCGACCTTCAGGCCGTTGATCAGGCGGCTGTAGGACAGCCCGAAGCCGCGTGCCGCCGCGTTGATGCGTTGTACCCAGAGCGCACGATAGTCGCGCTTCTTCAGGCGCCGGCCCGCATACGCGTACTGGCCGGCCTTGATGACCGCCTGCTTGGCGACGCGATACACCTTGCGGCGCGCGTTGTAATAGCCCTTGGCCTTCTTCAGGACCTTCTTGTGGCGACGCCCGGCGACGACGCCACGCTTCACTCTTGCCATGTCACATCCCTTTTTTCCGTCTCAATAAGAATAAGAATCAGACGTGGGGCAGCAGTCGCACGAGCCGTCCGACGTCGGTCTCGTGGACCATGGTCGCCCCGCGCAGCTGGCGCTTACGCTTCTTGGTCATCTTGGTGAGGATGTGGCGGCGATTCGCCTGGCCGCGCTTGAAGCCCTTCGCAGTCTTGCGAAAACGCTTCGCCGCGGCCCGGTTGGTTTTCAACTTGGGCATCGGTCGTCTCCTTTTCTGGCCTCTTCACACCGCTTTCGCGGGCTGGAGGCGTATCGGCGGCTGCCCGCCGGTTACTTCTTTTTGGGAGAGATCACCATCGTGATCTGGCGTCCCTCCATCGCAGCCTGCTGCTCGATCTGCCCGTGCTCGGCCAGGTCGACCACCAGTCTGTCGAGGAGCTTGCGCCCGATCTCCGTGTGGGCCATCTCCCGACCGCGGAACCTCATGGTTACCTTGGCCTTGTCACCGTCGGTGAGGAAGCGGACCAGATTACGCAGCTTGACCTGGTAATCCGCCGTCTCCGTCCCCGGCCGGAATTTCACTTCCTTGAGCTGGATCTGCTTCTGCTTGCGCTTCGCCGAGTGAGCCTTCTTGTTCTGTTCGAACAGGTACTTTCCGAAATCCATGATCCGGCAGACGGGAGGCTCGGCGGTCGGCGAAACTTCCACGAGATCCAGTTCCGCGGCGGCTGCCCTGGCAAGGGCCTCGCTGCGGCTCAGGACGCCGACCTGACTGCCGTCGGCGTCGATCACGCGTAATTGCGGTGCAAGGATCTCCTCGTTGCGCCTTACGCGTTTCGTTGTCGAAATACTCAGTCCTCCAAATAACGACGGCCGCGGCTCGCCACATCCTGGGCGATCCGAGCGGCCACCTCTTCCAGGGGCATGGCACCCAGATCCTTCCCGGAGCGCGTGCGCACGGCCAACTGCCTGGACCCGACTTCCCGATCACCTGCGACGAGCAGGTACGGGACACGCTTCAGCGTGTGCTCGCGGATTTTATAGCCGACCTTTTCGTTCCGCAAGTCGATTTCTGCCCGAAGCCCCTGATTTTTAAGGAATTCGACGGCGTCGCCGGCGTATTGCGCCTGCTTTTCGCTGATATTCATCACGACCGCCTGCACCGGCGCGAGCCAGGCCGGCAGCTTGCCGGAGTGGTGCTCGAGCAGGATGCCGAAGAATCGCTCGAGCGAGCCGAAGATCGCGCGATGCAGCATGACCGGCGTGCGCTTCTGGCTGCGCTCGTCGACGTAATGCGCGCCGAGCCGGCCGGGCAGATTGAGATCGACCTGCCAGGTGCCGCACTGCCAGTCGCGGCCGATCGCGTCCTTCAACACGAACTCGAGCTTCGGGCCGTAGAACGCGCCTTCGCCGGGGTTGAACTCGAACTCGACGCCGGCCGCGCGCGTGCCCGCCTTCAGCGCCTCCTCGGCGCGGGTCCAGGTTGCATCGTCACCGACCCGGCGCGGCGGCCGGTCCGCGAATTTGATGCGCACGTCGTCGAAACCGAAGTCGCGGTAGATCGACATCATGAGCTCGATGCCGCGCACGGTCTCGTCGGTGATCTGGTCCTCGGTAACGAACACATGCGCGTCGTCCTGGGTGAACGCACGCACCCGCAGCAGACCGTGCAAGGCGCCCGACGGCTCGTAGCGGTGCACCTTGCCGAACTCCGCGTAGCGGATCGGCAGTTCCCTGTAGCTGTGCAATCCCTGGCGGAACACCTGTACGTGGCCCGGGCAGTTCATCGGTTTGATCGCGTAGACGCGCTCGTCGGGCGTCCTGGTCAGGAACATGTTCTCGCCGAATTTTTCCACGTGGCCGGACTGCACCCAGAGCTCGCGGTCCATGATCTCGGGACTGCTGATCTCCTGGTAGCCGGCCGCATTCTGGCGCTCACGCATATAGGCGATGAGCTGCTGGAAGATCGTCCAGCCGTTCGGATGCCAGAACACCGCGCCCGGCGCCTCTTCCTGGAAATGGAACAGGTCGAGCTCGCGGCCGATGCGCCGGTGATCGCGCTTTTCCGCTTCCTCGAGACGAAGCAGGTATTCCTTGAGTTGCTTGTCGTCGGCCCAGGCCGTGCCATAAATGCGCTGCAGCATTTCGTTGCGCGAATCGCCACGCCAGTAGGCGCCGGCGACCTTGGTCAGCTTGAACGCGCCGAGCTTGCCGGTGGACGGCACATGCGGTCCCCGGCAGAGATCTTCCCAGTCGCCCTGGCCGTAGAGCGAAATCTCCTGCCCCGCCGGGATCGCCGCGATGATCTCGGCCTTGTAGTGCTCGCCGATCGACTTGAAGTGGGCGACCGCGTCATCGCGCGACAGCACGCGCCGGTGCACCGGCTGGTCGGCCTTCACCAGCTCGTGCATTTTCTTTTCGAACTGCTCGAGATCCTCGGGCGTGAAGGGGCGTTCGAAAGCGAAGTCGTAGTAGAAGCCGTCCTCGATCACCGGGCCGATCGTCACCTGGGCATTCGGATAGATCGATTGGACGGCCTGGGCGAGCAGGTGGGCGGTCGAATGGCGGAGGACTTCGAGCCCCTCCGGATCCTTCGCCGTGATGATTCTGAGGCTGGCGTCGCGATCGATGGAGTGCGACAGGTCGACCAGCTTGCCATCCACGGCGCCCGCGAGCGCCGCGCGCGCCAGGCCCTTGCCGATTGATGCCGCGACTTCGGCGACGGTCACCGGCCGATCGAAGGGCCGCTGGCTGCCGTCGGGGAGCGTGATCACGGGCATCGGAGGGACTTCATTGCCTGCAAGTATCGGGAAAGGCGCGAAAGTTTACCTTGGGCAGCCGGCATCACCTAGCAATCGCAGGCAAGCTGCCCTCGCAACCGTCAAGCAAGTCCGGGGCGATGCCCACCATCGCGTGGCTGGGATGCATAAGACGGGTACTCAGGACAGTTGCCACCGCTGCGAGGATGAACAACGCTGGTGTCCACAAATAACCCGGCCCCCGAAAGGACGGGCGATATTCAACCCGCGATCCATACGATCAGCGCCGACCCGAGCTCGCGAACCGATGACCAACCCCTGAGTCAGGAGCACCAAGTCGCGGAATCGCAGGATGCGCGGAAGGGTCCGAACGGTCACTACGGATCAGGGCTTGCGCTTCATTACTGAGCTGCTGCCAGGCACATGTAACGCCGCTTCTGTGACCGCGCCGTCCTTGCCCTTCTTAAATTCGAGCAAGTATCCCGGGCGCTCCTTGACGCGGAATGTCCTGCCGCGCACCGGTTCCAGTTCGAAAACCTGCCCATTGGCTTGAAGCGCCTGCAGGACGCCGTCTCCGCGCAGAACGATGTTGAACAGCGTTGCTCCAAGCTCATACTGGCCGGTCAGCGGCTCGAGGAATGCACGAGTGCGCATCTGCGGATCGGCCACGCGCTTGAAAACGATTGCAGGCACGAGCGGCTCCATCGGAATGATGAGACTCGTGATCTCACCGTCCAGGTCGGTTTCGAATCGCAGCGTCAGCTTGTCCTGCGCTACGGGATCGGTGACGAACTCGAAAACGTCGTAGTGGAAATGGTTGAGAGCCGTGCTCAGGCTGCCGTAGCGCACATTGAGGTTCTTGCCCGTCTGGTCTACCTGGACCCGGCCGTAGCCGGGGTGCTCGTAGTGACCCGTGTAGTCGGCCAGCGGATGCGACGGTTTCGTGCCGGACTTGCGCACCGTGTAGCCCTTTGCTTCCGCCTCGGTGTCTGCAGCCTTACCCTTGCGTTCGTCATCCAGGTAGCGCTGGCTCCAGTCGCGCGCCGGCAGACCCAGCAAGCGATCCAACAGGTCGTATGTGAGCGCGTTCACGAACTGCACCTGCCCCAGGTTAGACAGCACCACGATGCCGATGCCCTCATCTGCCAGAAACGCCAGATTGGCGCGGTAGCCATCGAGGGCGCCACCGTGGGTAACGAGGCGGTGGCCGCGATAGTCACCAACGAGGAGGCCGAGACCATAGGCGTTGACGCCCAGTTCCGGGTAGCGCGGATCGGACAGACCGGAGACAACCATCTGGGCCGTTGTCATCTTTCGCACGTCAGCTTCGGATATCACCTGCTTGCCGTCGAAACGGCCGCCGTTCATCAGCATCGACAGGTATCGGCCCATTTCCTCTGCGTTCGAGTTGATCATGCCAGCAGGCGCCAGGCTGTCGCTGCTGAATTGCGGGACCTGCTGGACGACCTCCTGTTTGTCCTTCTGGTAGGGCAGCGCATGATCAGGGTTCCTTTCCATGTCAGCGATCGAGATGGTGGTTGCGGTCATCGCGAGCGGATCGAGAATCAGCGCGCGCACTGCTTGTTCCCAACTCGTGTTCAGCATCCGTCCGGTCAGATAACCGGCAGTGAAGAACATGAAGTTGTTGTACTGGAAGGTCTCGCGCAGATCTTTGCTGGGTTCGAGGTAGCGTAGCCGGTGGATCAGTTGTTTACGTGAAAGGTCGCGGTTGAAGTACCACAACGCATCGTGACGCGGCAGGCCGGTACGGTGGCAGAGCAGGTCGAGTGGCGTCACGCGCGCAGTCAGGTCGTCGCGGTACAACTGGAACTCCGGCAGATACCCGTGCACCGGTCTGTTCCACTCAACTCTGCCCTGGGTCACCAGCGCCGCGACGCCCGCAGCGGTGAAGGACTTGGTGACCGACCCGATCCGGAACAGGGTCTTCTCCGTTACCGGTTTCCTCTCGGTCACATCGCGCAAGCCGTAGCCCTTCGCCAACAACACATCATCGCCGCGGACGATGGCGATCGCGGCGCCCGGTACCTTCCAGTCCCGCATCGTTGCCGTGATCAGCGCATCCAGTTCCGTTGTGTTCAAGTCCGGCGGACTATCGCTTCTCGAAGCAGGCGAGATGAACGCGAAGAGAAAGATGAGGGCGAAGCATCGATTCCGGCACATTGACCTACTCCTGAAATCTGGCTGCTGATGATACCGAGCCGCAGGTGTTGATCCGAGAATCCCCAGCTTGACTCCCTGACGAATGTCGCGCTTTGAGCGCCCGTCGGCGATCGGCGATTCATTCGCCCGCGACAAGACGTTGATGAAACCCGGCGCCGCCCCGATCGCGGGCACCAGGACCGCGATCACTTCGCGCCGCGCGACGTTTCTTCGCATCTCACCTGCCGCTGGTGTGCACGTCGCGGGTCGGGGGCCTGCGGACGCGGCCGACTGGCTGACTACTTGTTGTTACCGGTAGCTGTAACGCAGCTCGAGTCCCAGCTCGCGCGGCCGGATGATGATCTGGTCGCTGCCGAACGCGGCACTGCCTGTACTCGTGACGGCGCGCTTGTCGGTCACGTTGCGGGCGAAGAACTCCAGAGCGAGGTTGTCTCTCGAGAAGCCGAATCGCACGTTGCCTGTGCCATAGGCGTCCTGGGTGACTGTTCTCGGGACCTCCCCCTGGCGAATGAGGCGAATATTGCCGACATACTGGTAATCCGCACGCGCGAAAGCTGACCAAGTGTCGCCAAGGTCGATGTCGTACTGCACACCCGCGCTCGCGTTCGTCTTCGGCGACCCAGGTACGCGCTCACCCTTGAGCAGGCCGCTTTGCGGATCGACCTCGCCGAACTCCGTCTCGTTGTAGGCGGCGGCCAGATTGAAGCGCAAGGAGTTCGACGGCTGCACCACGAACTCGAGCTCTACGCCGCGGGAGGTCGCGTCACCGCCATTGAGCAAAGCGCCGAAGCCGCACGCCAGGCCGGCGCCGATCTGGATGCCGCTCCAGTCCGCATCGAACACAGCGGCGTTGAAGCTCATGGTACCGTCGGCCAGCAGGGCCTTGAAACCGACCTCGTAGTTCCAGAGCGTGTCCGGATCGGTGATCGGTTTGACACCGCGCGCTTGAGCCTCGGCTTGGCACTGTGCCGGCAGTTCGCCATTCGGCTGACCGGTACGAAAGCCCTTGGCGGCCTGTGCATACAGTGTCAGGTCATCCGACGGCTGGAAACGCAAGGAAAACGACGGATTGAACTCGCTGGCTGAACCCGTGGCATTGGTGTCCAGTTGCGATGCGGCCAGGAGGCCGTCAATGTCCGTTATAAAGAAAGTGAGGTCCTGCTCCAGATACCGCCCGCCGGCGCTGGCTGTCCAGCGGGGCGAGAAGTCATACGACAACTCGCCGAATACCGCCCGCTGCTCTTCCTTGAAGCCGAGATTGCTGGTCAGAAAAACCTGCTCTCCGAGAAGGAACGCCAAGCACGTCGGGCAGGAGTGATCCGGTATGTCCTGATCCTGTTTATTATCGCGATCCAGGTAGAACGCGCCGATGAGCCACTGTAACGCCCCGGTGCCGCGCGAGTTCAGCCGCAGCTCCTGCGTGAATGCCTCACTGTTCACGAATTGGCGTATTTCTCCGGGTAGCGGCAGGCCAAACAACTGGACCGCGGTTTCAGTGACGTCGGTGAGCGTGTGATTGTCGAAATTCGACTGAGCGCTGGCGGATGTCAACGACACGGCGCCCCAGTCATAGCGCACCGTCAGGTTCGCAACATCGACTCCTTGTGCGGCCTCGCCCCGCGAGTACACATCCATTGCCCTGCTTTGCGCGTAGGCGCCGACGGAGGGCGTCACCTGCGGCTCGCTCTCGAGTTTGGAGTCCTGGGTCAGATAGCCGAGTTCGAACCTCAAACGCTCCGTTGCCTGCCAGGTAGCTGCCGCTCGGGCGCCCTCGGTGTCCTCATGGTTGACGTCCCGGCGTACAAAGGCAGGCACGGCCGGAATGACGAGAGTGCCAGGCGGTGTTCCCAGCGCGGCCGAAAAGTCGATTGCCGGCTGGCCCGTGAACCGGTTGTCGATGTAACCCGCAACGTCATGCTGGTAGCCGACCAGACGCAATGCGAATCGATCCTCCAGCAACGGCAGGTTGACGACGCCTTCCGCGTTGTAGCTGGAGTCGTCGGAATGCTCGGTCGAAAACCCACGCGCGGTCAGACCTACCTGATAGTCCTCGAGATCGGGTTGCGCAGGGAGTATGCGTACGGCACCGGAGAGCGAGTTGGCACCATACAGAGTCCCCTGCGGCCCCCGCAGCACCTCGACGCGCTCGATGTCGACGAGCCGCACGTCCGGAAATTCGCCGTCGACGCTCGTTGGCGTCTCACCAAAGTAGGTCGCGACCAGGGTCGGCGACCCACCCCCTTCAGCCAGACCCAGGTTCCGGATCCGAATCGTGGAGCGTACCGGACCACCATCCGCGAAGTACACGCCCGGCAGACTGTTGAGGTAGTCACCGTATTCCGTGAAGCCGCGCTTGCCGATGTCCTCCGTGGTGAGCACTGACACGGCAACCGGTACGTCATGCAACGGAACCTCACGCTTGGTCGCGGTAACCACGATCTCGCCGAGTTCGACACTGCGGCTCTGCGACGCCTGCTGCGCCTGGGCTCGTGGTATCGCCAGCATGCCGATCGGCAGGATGCAGGACAGCGCGAGCATTCCGGCGGTGCTGAACCCGGAACGATCGAGTTTGCTCATTGGCCCACCCTCTTGGCTTTTCGATGCGAACCGATGCGTTGCCAAATCTACGCCTAACTTTCCTTTTTGGAAAGTATTGTTCGTTTCTTACCACATTTCAGGTTAGTTGCCCGAACCGCGACTCACGGGTGCGTATGGAAAGTCCTCCGCCTATGATGGGTGAGTATCCGATGGTACGAGTGCGTCGATCTCATGACAGTTCCCAGCAAATCCCAACTCGGCGCGGCGCTGCGTGCCCTGCGCAAGCAGCACCACTGGACACTTGCCGAGGTGAGCCGCCGCACCGGTTTCTCGGTACCGACGCTGTCCAAAGTGGAGAACGACCGCGTCTCGCTTTCGTACGACAAGTTGATCCGCCTGAGCGACGGCCTGGGTATCGACATCTCGCAACTCTTTGCGCCGGCGGGCGGCGCGACCGAAACGCCGGCGATCACGGGTCGCCGCAGCATCAACCGCGACAAAGACGGTCAGCTAGTTTCGACGCGCAATTACGACTATTGGTACCTCAACACGGATGTCAGACAGAAGAAGCTTATCCCGCTCCTCGCGGAAGTGCGAGCGCGGACGCCGAAAGAGTTTGGCGAACTCGTGAAGCATTCAGGGGAGGAGTTCATTTATGTGCTCGAGGGGACGGTCGAGGTCCACACCGAACTCTACGAACCGTACATCCTGCATGCTGGCGAATCGACCTACATCGACAGTACCATGGGCCACGCCTTTCTCGCGCAGAGCGACGGTCCCTGCTGGATTCTGGGCGTCTGTTCGGCGTCAGAAGCCCATCTGCGCGAAATCATGGCCAAGGATCAGGTACCGGTTCGAACCAGCGCGCGTCACGCCCGGCGGCGACGCCGTGGGCCAAAGCACCACCGCTGAAAACACGCTTGCCAGCCGGCAAGTTCCGCCGCAATCAGCGAGTCTTCTTGTGGGCCACGAGCCACGAGGTCCACATGGCTTTTTACTAGGTTGCAGAAAAGGAAACTTTGACTCAGTATCGCCAACAATGAAGGCATCCAGGTTTGTGCGTGAGCCGGGTGGTGGTTCGCGCGTGAACGGGCCAGCTCGGACGGGGCGCATGGCAATTCAGATTCGCGTCGAACAGTGGCCTCTGGTAGCTCCCTTCCGCATCACGGGCCGGACCTTCGCTGAGCTCGATGTTGTGGTCGTGACGCGACGCGACGGCCCGTTCAGCATGACGACGCGGATCGAGGCGATGCGCGAGCCGATCGAGTCGAAAGCAGATCGTGAAGTGCTGCGGCGGCTTCTCCCCGCGGGCGGTGCGCGCAACGGACACATCCGGTGCCCGCAAGAAGTGTGGGGCGCGCCGCGGAAGCACGGCTCTGCAGCAACTTCAGGCGCGCATGCGTGAGCACTCAGTACAACGCCCAACTTCGCCTGCCACAGCCGTACCTGCTGTTTCTCGGCAACGTGACCGAAACACCGTACGCGAAGACTGCTTTCGGCCTGCGCGATTGGGTGCCAGCGCAGTGCGTGGGCGAGTACTCGCTGCCAGAGGCTACGGTCACAACCGGTCTGCCGCAGCTCAACCCCTTTCAGGCGCGCGCCCGCGAGGCGCGCGCGCTGCTCATCGGCGTCGCCCCTTCCGGCGGGCAGATCGAAGGTGCATGGGTACCGTGCCTGCTCACGGCGCTCGATGCTGGCCTCGATGTGATCAGCGGAATGCACATGCGGCTCGAGGATGTGCCGGAGCTGAAGGCGGCCGCCGACCGCCTGGGGCGGCGGCTGATCAATGTGCGTCAGCCACCGAAGCACTTGCCGATCGCCACCGGGCAGAAGCGCCGCGGCATGCGCTTGCTGACCGTCGGAACCGACTGCGCGCTCGGCAAGAAATACACCGCGCTGTCACTCACGCGTGAATTCGAAGCGCGTGGTCACGACGCCGATTTCCGTGCCACAGGGCAGACCGGCATTCTGATTTCGGGAACGGGCATTCCCATTGATTCTGTCGCGTCGGACTTCGTGGCGGGCGCTGCAGAAGCACTGACCCCGGACGCGGCGGATGATCATTGGGACGTGGTGGAAGGTCAAGGCTCTCTGTTCCACCCCGCCTACGCCGGGGTGTCGCTGGGTCTCCTGCACGGCACGCAGCCGGATGTGATCGTGCTGTGCCACGAAGCGGGTCGTGAGCGTGTGCTCGGTATGCCTGGGTTTGCTCTGCCGGGACTGCAGGAGGCCATCCAATTGAATCTGCGGCTGGCGCGCCGGACCAATCCCGCGGCGCGTTGCGCAGGCGTGAGCTTGAATACCTCCAAGCTCCCGGAGATTGAGGCGCGCGCGCTGCTGGCCATGGAGCGCGCGCGGCTCGAGTTACCTG
>JBOHZL010000030.1:0-29390 GCA_050738495.1 Steroidobacteraceae bacterium
CTTCGGCGGGGACCCGCGGCTGCTGATCGAGGACAAGGGAGCCGGCGTCGCGCTGCACTACCGCCGCGCGCCGGAGCGCGCCGGCGAATGCATCGCCGCGATGCGCGAGCTGGCCGCGGCGGCCGGCCTCGCCGTGATCACCGGCAAGAACATCGTCGAGGCGCGGCCGCGCGGCACGGACAAGGGCGTCGCGGTCGAGCTCCTCGCGGTGCACGCGCCCTTCAGCGCGCGGCCGCCGGTGTTCGTTGGCGACGACGTCACCGACGAGGACGGATTCCGCGCCGCCGAGCGCGCCGGCGGCCACGGCGTCAAGGTCGGTCCCGGCGCCACCGCCGCGCGCTACCGCCTCGACCGCGTCGGCGAGGTACACGACTGGCTCGATTCGAGCCTGACCGCACTGGAGCAGGAAGACTGCGCATGAACGGCGACGCAAGCCTCGAACTCGGCGTGATCGGCAATTGCATCATCTCGGCCCTGATCGACCGCGAGGCGCGGATCGTGTGGAGCTGCCTGCCGCGGTTCGACGGCGATCCGGTGTTCCATGCGCTGATCGACGACGCGGAGGACGCCGCCGCGACGGGCTTCTGGTCGATCGAGCTCGCCGGCTGCCGGCGCAGCGAGCAGGAGTACCTCGGCAACACCGCGGTGCTCGCCACGCGCCTGTTCGCCGAGGACGGCTCGGCGATCGAGATCGTCGATTTCTGCCCGCGCTTCGAGTTGCGCGGCCGCTCGTTCCGGCCGCAGACGCTGGTGCGGCGCGTGCGCGCGATCGCCGGCACGCCGCGCATCCAGGTGCGGGTGCGCCCCTCGTTCGGCTACGGCGCACAGAAGCCCGAGGTCACGCACGGCAGCAACCACATCCGCTATGTCGGCGCGGATCGCGTCCTGCGGCTGACGACGGACGCGCCGATCAGCTTCCTGCTGGCCGAGACCGCCTTCCTGCTGGAAGGCTCGGCGAATTTCCTGCTCGGGGCGGACGAGTCGCTGACCGGCGGCATCGAGCAGACGGCGCGGGAGTTCCACGAGGAAACCGCGTCCTACTGGTCGCAATGGGCGCGCCGCCTGGCGCTTCCGCCGGAATGGCAGGAGGCGGTGATTCGCGCCGCGATCACGCTCAAGCTCTGCACCTTCGAGGAAACCGGCGCGATCGTCGCCGCGATGACCACCAGCATCCCGGAGGCCCCCGGGACATCGCGCAACTGGGACTACCGCTATTGCTGGCTGCGCGACGCGTATTTCGTGGTGCGCGCGCTGAACTCTCTGTCCGCCGTCGGCACGATGGAGAACTACCTGCGCTACATCGGCAACATCGTGGGCGCCGCGCCGGGCGGGCACCTGCAGCCGGTCTATGGCATCGCGCTGGAGCGGCGGCTGGAGGAATCCGAGGTCCCGACGCTAGCGGGATACCGCGGCATGGGGCCGGTGCGGGTGGGCAACCAGGCCTACGGCCACCTTCAGCACGACGTCTACGGCAACGTCGTGCTGGCCGCGGCGCAATCGTTCTACGACCGGCGGCTGCTCCGGCCGGCGACGCAGCAGGACTTCGAGCGGCTCGAGCGGGTCGGCGAACAGGCCTTCCAGGTCTACGCGACGCCGGATGCCAGCATGTGGGAGCTGCGCACGCGCGAGCGCGTGCACACCTCGTCGGCGCTGATGTGCTGGGCCGCCTGCGACCGGCTCGGGCGCATCGCCGCGCACCTAGGCATCGGGGCGCGCGCGGCGCTCTGGCACGAGCGTGCCGATGCGATCCGCGCGGCGATCGAGCAGCACGCCTGGGATGGCAAGCGCGGCAGCTTCGTCGACAGCTTCGGCGGCGGTGACGTCGAGGCGGGCCTGCTGCTGATGGCCGAGGTCGGGTTCCTGCCCGCCGACGATGCGCGCTTCACCGGCACCGTCGCCGAGGTCGAGCGCCGGCTGCGGCGCGGCAAGCACCTGTTCCGCTATGCGGCCGCCGACGACTTCGGCGTGCCGTCCACGGCCTTCAACATCTGCACCTTCTGGTACATCGACGCGCTCGCGCGCATGGGCAGGATCGAGGAGGCGCGCGAGTTGTTCGAGCACATGCTGGCCTGCCGCAACCGCCTGGGCCTGCTGTCGGAGGACATCCATCCGGAAACCGGCGAGCTCTGGGGCAATTACCCGCAGACCTACTCGATGGTGGGCGTGATCAATGCCGCGACGCGCCTGTCGGGAAGCTGGAAGGATCTCATCTGATGACGGCGCAGCGCATGGTCGCAGTCTCGAACCGGGTCGGGCCGGTGAAGGCCGCTGCCTCGGCGGGCGGCCTCGCGGTCGGCGTGGTCGATGCCTTGCGCGAGCATGGCGGCCTCTGGTTCGGCTGGAGCGGCAAGATCGGCGCGCCGGGCAAGACCCGGCTGCACAAGGAATGCGTTGACGGCATCACCCTCGCGACGCTCGACCTGGAGCAGCAGGATTTCGACGGCTACTACAACGGCTTCTCCAACGCCTGCTTCTGGCCGCTCGCGCACTTCCGCATCGACCTGACGCAGTACCGCGAGGAGCACCTGGAAAGCTATCGCCGCGTCAATCGCCAGTTCGCCCAGGCCCTGATCCGCCTGCTGCGGCCGACCGACCGGGTCTGGGTGCACGACTTCCACCTGTTCCCGCTCGCCGCCGAACTGCGCCGCCTCGGCTCCGGCCACCGGATCGGGTTCTTCCTGCACACGCCGTTTCCGCCGACCGAGATCCTGGGCACACTGCCGCACCACGAATGGATCGTGCGCTGCCTGTTCGACTACGACCTCGTCGGCTTCCAGACCGACGAGGATCTGGGCCGGTTCCACAACCACATCCGCCTGGGCGCGGGCGGAGGCGTCCGGAGCGGCGTCGTGTCCGCATTCGGCCGGCAGATCCGCACCGGCGCGTTTCCCGTCGGCATCGACGTCGAGCAGTTCCATCGCTTCGCGTTCACGCGCGCGGGCGAAGCCGCATTCCGCCGCATGAGCGAGAAGCTCGGCGGGCGCGACCAGTTCATCGGCGTCGATCGCCTGGACTACAGCAAGGGCCTGCTGCGCCGCATGACGGCATTCGGCCTTTACCTCGAGCATCACCCGGAAGTGCACGAGCGCGTGATCTACCTGCAGATCGCGCCGGTCAGCCGCGGGCAGTTGAAGTCCTACCGGGAATTCCGCCTGGAGGTGGAGAACTCCGCCGCCAGCATCAATGGCCGCTACGGTCAGTTCGACTGGACGCCGGTCCACTACCTCAACCGGGCGGTGTCGCGGCGCACGCTCGCCGGCCTC
Source organism: Steroidobacteraceae bacterium (assembly GCA_050738495.1). Taxonomy (GTDB): domain Bacteria; phylum Pseudomonadota; class Gammaproteobacteria; order Steroidobacterales; family Steroidobacteraceae; genus SCUD01. Next base: position 3,264 of record JBOHZL010000030.1, read on the forward strand.
TACCGGGCGAGCCGGATCGGGATCGTCACGCCGGTGCGCGACGGCATGAACCTGGTTGCCAAGGAATACGTCGCGGCGCAGGATCCCGCGGATCCGGGCGTGCTGATACTGTCGCGCTTCGCGGGTGCGGCGCGGCAGCTCAAGGATGCGCTGATCGTCAATCCCTTCGATGGCGAGGAGACTGCCCGCGCCCTGCACCAGGCGCGCGAGATGCCGCGCCCGGAGCGGCGCGCCCGGCACGAGAAGCTGATGAACAACCTGCGCGAGTACGACGTGCGCCGCTGGCGCAACGAGTTCATCGCGGCGCTCGGCGACGCGCCTTCGCGCCACGGGCGGCGGCCGTGATACTGGTCGGCGACATCGGCGGCACGCGCACCCGCTTCGCGCTGGCGGAACGCCAGGGCAGCGACTGGCGATTCTCGCGGCTCGAGGACCAGCCGACGATGACGGGCGTCGCGACCGCGGTCACGACCTACCTGCAGGAAGCCGGCGTCCCGGGCCTGGAGGCCGCGGCATTCTGCGGCGCCGGACCGCTCGCACCGGACGGCCGCATCCGGCTCACGAATGCCGACGTGCTGCTCGACCCCGCCGCGCTCGCGCGCGCGGCCGGCGTCGAGCGGGCGACGCTCATCAACGATTTCGCCGCGGTCGCGCATGGCATTCCGCGCATGCCGGCTGCCGCCTTCCTGCCCTGCGGGGGCGGTACCGCCGCGCCCGATGCCGCACGGGTCGTGCTCGGGCCAGGCACCGGCCTTGGCATCGCGACGCTCGCGCCCGCGGGCGCCGGCTGGATCGTGATTCCTGGCGAGGCGCATGCCGATCTCGCGCCGGTGGACGACGAGGAACTCGATGCGTGGAAACGGCTGCGCCAGGCACACGGCCGCGTCTCGCTCGAGACCGTGCTCTGCGGCCCGGGGCTGGTGCGGCTGCACGCCGTGCTCGCCCGGAATCCCGCCGCCTCCGCGGCCGAGATTGCCGAGGCCGCGTGGCGCGGCGAGGCCGACGCGGTACGCGTGGTCGCGCTGTTCACGCGCTGGCTCGGCCGGGTGGCCGGCAACATGGCACTGACAGGAGGGGCTCGCGGCGGCGTGTACCTCGCGGGCGGCATCCTTCCCGCCTGGAGCAGCCGCTTCGACACGCAGTCGTTCCGGCAGGGCTTCGAGGACAAGGCGCCGTTGGCCGACTGGCTCAGGCGCGTGCCGGGTTTTCTCGTCCAGTATCCACAACCGGGCCTGTTCGGCCTCGCGGTGATCGCGGCCGGCGAATCGGATGGCGGCTGAAGAAACGATCGTCGCGCCGGCAACCCCGCCGGGCCGCGGCGGCATCGGCATCGTGCGTCTCTCCGGCCCGGCCGTGCCGGCGATCGCGGGCGCGATGCTGGGTAGCCTGCCGGCGCCGCGCCATGCAGCGGTCGCTGTGTTCGCCGATGCCGAAGGTCGCGCGATCGACGCCGGGCTCGCGCTCTATTTTCCGGCGCCGCATTCCTATACCGGCGAGGAAGTGCTCGAGCTGCACGGTCACGGCGGGCCGGTGGTCATGGACCTGCTCGTCGCACGGGCACTCGAGCTCGGCGCGCGCCTCGCGCGGCCCGGCGAGTTCAGCGAGCGCGCTTTCACCAACGACAAGCTCGATCTCGCCCAGGCGGAGGCGATCGCCGACCTGATCGACGCAGGCTCGGCCGAGGCGGCGCGTGCCGCGCTCCGCTCGCTCGCCGGCGAGTTCTCGCGGGAAGTCAGCGAGCTCGCGGCGCGCCTGCGGGAGCTTCGCGTCTACGTGGAGGCGGCGATCGATTTCCCCGACGAGGACGCGGAGTTCCTGGCCGGCGGGGAAGTGCGCGCCCGGATCGAGGAGATCACGGGGCGATTCGCCGACATCGGCGCCGCGGCGCGGCAGGGCAGGGCGCTGCGCGACGGACTGCACGTCGTGATCGCCGGCAAGCCGAATGCCGGCAAGTCGAGCCTGCTCAACGTACTCGCCGGCTACGACGCGGCGATCGTGACCGAGATCCCGGGCACGACGCGCGACCTGCTGCGCGAACGCATTCACGTGGACGGCCTGCCGATCCACATCGTGGACACGGCGGGGCTGCGGGAGGCGGCGGACGTGGTCGAGAGCGAGGGGCTGCGGCGCGCGCGCAATGAAATGAATCGCGCGGACCTCATCCTGTACGTGGCGGACGCGACGCTACCGGCCGACCCCGCGGAGCTCGATGCCCTGCCGCGCGCCGCCGCCGCCGTGATCGTCTGGAACAAGACCGACCTGCCGGATGCGCGCGCGCCGCCGGCGCACGGCAGCCACCCGGTGGTCGCCGTCTCCTGTCTGACCGGCGCGGGGCTCGATGCCCTGCGCGAGCAGCTCAAGGCCGCGGCCGGCTACCAGGCCGATGCCGGCGGCACCTATTCGGCACGCCGCCGCCATCTCGACGCGCTGACTCGCGCTCAAAGCCTGTTCGAGCTTGCCGAGGCGCGCCTCGGCGACCGCTCGTCGGTCGAGCTCGTCGCCGAGGAATTGCGGCAAGCCCATGAAGCGCTTGGAGAAATCACCGGCGCCGTGTCGAGCGATGCGCTGCTCGGCTCGATTTTCTCGAGCTTCTGCATCGGCAAATAGTCTCTATACATGAATCAATGATTGACAAATATACATACGTGGAGTACTGTCTGGCTGGAGGAGATCTTGTCCCATGGCCAGCCGTCCGGTTCGCAAACTCGTTCCCGCTGCCGCGCATAAGGATGCTGCAGGCTCTGCCCTGCGCGCTTTCTTCAATATTGCGTCGGCCTGGGAGTTGAGCACCGCCCAGCAGCGGGTGCTGCTCGGCAATCCGCCGCCCTCGACTTTTTTCAAGTGGAAGAAAGAGGGGCGCGGCGCCCTGTCCCGGGATGTGCTCGAGCGCATCAGCTATGTGCTCGGCATCTACAAGGACCTGCAGATCCTGATCCCGGTTCCGGAGCGCGCGGACCGGTGGATCTCGAGCCCGAACACGGCGCCGATGTTCGGCGGGCAGAGCGCCCTCGATCGCATGCTTGGCGGCAATGTCGCCGACCTTTATTCCGTGCGGCAGTATCTCGACGCCCAGCGCGGCTGACCGTGCTCGACATCCGTTCAGTCCCGCTGGCCGATGTGGCCTGGCGCCCGGCTTTCCGCCTGGTCCCGAGCCGGTTTCCGCCGGTCGGCGTCTGGGAACGGATCGCAGGGCCCGCGGACTTCGATGCGCTGGCCGAACTGGAGGGGCTGACCAATCCCCGGATTCGGGAAGAGATGGGAACCCTGGCGCTCATTCCCCGCGAGCGCTGGGCGGCGGGCCCCGGTACGACGCCGATCATGGCGGCATTCACGCACCTGAATCCCGAGGGCTCCCGTTTTTCCGACGGCCGATTCGGGATTTTCTACGCGAGCGCGACCGTCGAGACGGCGATCCGCGAAACCGTCTTCCATCGGGAACAATTCCTGAAGCGCACCCGGGAACCGCCGATGCAGTTGCCGATGCGCTGCTACGCGACCGTGATCGAGTGCTGCCTGCACGATATTCGCGGCGGATTTCCCGCATTGCATGATCCCGACGACTATTCGGCGAGCCAGCAGGCAGGCGGCAAATTGCGTGCCGCGAATTCCGATGGCGTCGTGTACGACAGCGTGCGGCACCGCGGCGGCTTCTGCGCCGCCATCTTCTGGCCGGATCGCGTCGGGCCCTGTGTCCAGACGCGGCATTTCTCCTACGCCTGGGACGGAACCTCGATCACCGGCGTGCTCGAGCTGACCGAAGTCCGCCTGTAAGCCCCCTGTTGTATCGTAGGAAACGGCAAGCTGCGGAGGTCGAAGCATGCGCCGACTGATCTGGCTCCTGGTCGCCGTCGTCGGCGCAATCGCCATCGGCGGGCTCGCGCTGATCCGCGGCGAGTCGATCAACGCGACCTGGATCATCGTCGCCGCGGTCTGCGTCTACGCGCTCGGCTACCGTTTCTATGCCGCCTGGGTCGCGGCGAGCGCCCTGTCCGTCGACCCGACGCGCGAGACACCGGCGGAGCGGGTCAACGACGGCCGCGACTTCGTCCCCACGCATCGCTGGATCGTGTTCGGCCATCATTTCGCCGCGATCGCGGGCCCCGGGCCGCTGATCGGCCCGACGCTGGCGGCGCAGTTCGGCTACCTGCCCGGCACGCTCTGGATCCTGGTCGGCGCCGTGCTCGGCGGCTGCGTGCAGGACATGTGCGTGCTGCTCCTGTCGATGCGCCGCAATGGCCGTTCGCTCGGCCAGATGGCGCGCGACGAGCTCGGGCCGGTCGGCGGCATCGCCGCCCAGGTCGGCACCTTGATGATCATGATCCTGCTGATCGCGGTGCTCGGGCTGGTGGTCGTCAACGCGATGAAGAACAGCCCCTGGGCGACTTCGACGGTGCTCGCGACCATCCCGATCGCGGTGCTGATCGGCCTGTACCTGAAGAATATCCGGCCGGGCCGCGTGCTCGAGGCTTCGGCGATCGGCGTGACGCTCCTGATCCTGACGGTCATCGGCGGCGGCATCATCGACGACTCGCCGATCCGCGGCTGGTTCGACCTCGCGGGCATACCGCTCGCCTGGTTCGTGATCGGCTATGGCCTGTGCGCCGCGATCCTGCCGGTGTGGCTGCTGCTGGCGCCCAGGGACTACCTGTCCACTTTCCTGAAACTTGGCACGGTCGCGCTGCTCTTCGTCGCGGTGCTGATCATGCGCCCGGAAATCCGCATGCCGGCGCTCACGCAGTTCGTCGACGGCACCGGACCGATCTTCGCCGGCAAGATCTTCCCGTTCGTGTTCATCACCGTCGCCTGCGGCGCGATCTCGGGGTTTCATGCACTGGTCGCGAGCGGCACGACGCCGAAGCTGCTGCGCAACGAGCGCGACGTCCGCCTGATCGGCTACGGCAGCATGATGCTCGAGTCCGCGGTCGCCATCATGGCGATGATCGCGGCGACGCTGCTGGAGCCCGGGATCTACTTCGCGATCAACAGCCCGGGCGGTGTGGTCGGCACGACCGCCGCGGAGGCGGTGCGGACGATTTCGGCCTGGGGCTTTCCGGTGACGGTCGAGCAGATGCAGGACCTCGCCGCGCGGATGGGCGAGTCGTCGCTGTTCGCGCGCACCGGCGGCGCGCCCTCGCTCGCGGTCGGCATGGCGAGCATCCTGTCTTCGGCTTTCGGCCAGGGGCTGCTCGCGGTCTGGTACCACTTTGCGATCATGTTCGAGGCGGTCTTCATCCTGACCACGCTCGACGCCGGCACGCGCGTCGGACGCTTCATGCTGCAGGACGCGCTCGGGCACGTCTGGGCCCCGCTCGGCCGCACTTCCTGGTATCCGTCGGTGCTCATCACGAGCGCCGTGGTCGTCGCTGCCTGGGGGTATTTCCTCTATGTCGGCGTGATCGACCCGAATGGCGGCATCAACATGTTCTGGCCGCTGTTCGGCATCGCGAACCAGATGCTGGCGGCGATCGCGCTCTGCGTGGTGACCGGCGTGCTGGTCAAGGGCAGCAAGCTGCGGCTGGCGTGGATCCCCGGCGTGCCGCTCGCCTGGCTCGCGATCATCACGACCACCGCCGCCTGGCAGAAGATCTTCTCCGAGGATCCGCGGCTCGGTTTCCTGGCCGGCGCCGAACGGCTGGCCGATCAACTGGCGATCGGCGCGCTGTCGGGACCGCAGCTTGCGGCGGCGCCGCAGCTCATCTTCAATCAGCGCCTGAACGCGGTGCTCGCGGCTTTCTTCGCGATCGTCCTGTGGGTCGTGATCGCCGATACGCTGCGCATCGCCTGGCGCGTGCGGCGCGGGCTGGTGGTTCCGCCCTCGTCGGAATTGCCGTATCGGCCGGCGGCGCCTGTGCTGCAGGGGGCGATGACATGAAACGGGCATTGCAGGCCTTGTGGCAGGCGTTGCGAGGCATCACCGGCGACGATGCCTATGACCGCTACCTGTGTCGCCGGCAGGCACGTCATCCCGGTGAGCCCTGCCTGGATCGCAGGGCTTTCTACCTTGAAGACCAGCGCCGCCGCTTCGGTGCGGGCCTGAGGCGCTGCTGCTGAAGATTGCTACCGATTCGTCACCGCCCGGCGACTGACGGCCTAACCGCCGCTGCCTAGCATCACTTCGGACCCTCACAGGACTCCGAAGGATGCGCAATCACAGGAACTGGCGTGTTGCCGCGGTGGTCGCGGCGACGCTTGCACCACTCGCCGGCGCGGGCGCGGAAGCGACGATCGGGGAGCTGCTCGAACGCCTCGAGCAGCAGGAACAGAAAATCCTGGTGCTCGAGCGCAAGCTCGAGATCCAGGAAGAGGCCGGCGCGGCCGCGAAGAAGGAAACGGCGGTGGTGAGCGCCGGGCCGCGCGGCTTCACCCTGAAGTCCGCCGACAGCCGGAATCAGCTCCGGCTGCACGGCGTGCTGCACGTGGATGGCCGCAGCCTCGACGGCACCGACCCGACCGGCCTGAGCGACGGCTGGCAGGCGACGCGGGTGCGCCCGACATTCGAGGGCAGCTTCGGTGGGATCTACGACTTCAAGTTCACGCCGGACTTCGGCCAGGGCCGCACCGTGATCCAGGACGCCTTCCTGGTCGCAGGCCTCGATCCGGCGTTCGCGGTCACCGCCGGCAAGTTCAAGTCGCCGGTCGGCCTCGAGCGCCTGCAATCGGCGAGCGACATCCGTTTCGTGCAGCGCGGCTTTCCGACCAGCCTCGCGCCGAACCGCGACCTGGGATTGCAGGTCGGCGGCGAGCTGCTCGGCGGCAGGCTGAATTACGCGGCCGCCTGGCTCAATGGCTCGAACGACGGCGCGAGCAGCGAGGCCTTCGGCGACGCCGACGTCAACGACGACAAGGAATACGCCCTGCGGCTGTTCGCGCATCCGTTTGCCGAGAGCGACAGTTTTGCGCTGCGCGGCCTCGGCTTCGGCATCGCGGGGACCTGGACCGACCAGACCGGCAACGCGACGCAGCCATTGCTGTCGACCGTCCGCACGCCCGGGCAGTCGACGTTCTTCCGTTACCGCGGCGGCACGACCCCCACCATCGCGGACGGCGAGCGCACCCGCATCGCGCCGCAGCTCTACTACTACGCGGGCCCGCTCGGGTTGCTCGGCGAATACACCGGGGTGTCGCAGGATATCTCGCGCCCCACCGCGGCCGGCACGCGCACCGGAACCGTGGACAACTCCGCCTGGCAGCTCGCAGCGTCGTGGTTCCTGACCGGCGAGGAAGCCGCGTTCCGCGGGTTCAAGCCGAAGACCGTGTTCTCGCCGTCCGACGGGACCTGGGGCGCATTCGAGCTGGTCGCGCGCCTGCAGCAGTTCGACGCGGAAGACGCGGCATTCGCCGGCGGCGCGGATTCGTTCGCGAGTTCCGACGAAGCCGCGCGCCAGGCGACGTCCTGGGGCGTCGGCCTCAACTGGTATCTCAACGACACGCTGAAGTGGATGCTCGACTACGAGCGCACGAGCTTCGACGGCGGCGCGCCGGCCGGCGCCGACCGCGAGGACGAGGATGCGCTCCTGATGCGCATCGCGCTCGGTTTCTGATCAGGAGGCAAGCCGTCATGAACCCGATCAAGACCTGGAAGACCCTGGCGCTCGCGCTGGTGGCGACGCTGGTTGCGGCCGGCGCGGCGCAGGCGGCGCAGTCGGTGCTGCTGAACGTCTCCTACGACCCGACCCGCGAGCTCTACGAGGAGTACAACGCGGCATTCGTCGACTACTGGAAAAAGAAGACCGGCAAGGCCATCACGGTTCGCCAGTCGCACGGCGGCTCCGGCAAGCAGGCGCGCATGGTGATCGACGGCCTGCAGGCCGACGTCGTGACGCTCGCGCTCGCCTACGACATCGACATGGTCGCGAGCCAGGGCAAGCTCCTGCCCGCCAACTGGCAGGAGCGACTCCCGGATAACAGCGCGCCCTACACCTCGACGATCGTGTTGCTGGTGCGCAAGGGCAACCCGAAGAAGATCGCCGACTGGGGCGATCTTGGAAAGCCGAACGTCTCGGTCATCACGCCCAACCCGAAGACCTCGGGCGGCGCGCGCTGGAACTACCTGGCGGCTTATGCCTGGGCGAAGGCGCAGCCGGGAGGCAGCGACGCGACCGCCGAGGCCTTCCTGGGAAAGGTCTTCAGGAATGTGCCGGTGCTCGATACCGGCGCGCGCGGGTCGCTCACGACCTTCGCACAACGCGGCATCGGCGACGTGCTGATCGCCTGGGAGAACGAGGCGCATCTCGCGATCGACGAGATGGGCCGCGACAAGTTCGAGATCGTGTTCCCGTCGCAGAGCATTCTCGCGGAGCCGCCGGTCGCGGTGGTCGACCGCGTGACGCTCCGGCGCAAGACCACCGACGTCGCGCGGGCCTACCTCGAGTATCTCTATTCGCCGCAGGTGCAGGAGATCATCGCCAAGCATCACTACCGGCCGCGGAACACGAACGTCGCGAAGAAATACGCCAAGCGCTTCCCGGAGATCAGGATGGTCACGATCGCCGACTTCGGCGGCTGGGCCAGGGCGCAGAAGGCGCACTTCGCCGACGGCGGCGCATTCGACCGGATCTACGCGAAGAAATAGGCCCGCTCAGGTCTTCAGCCGGTATCCGACGCCCGACTCGGTCTGCAGGAGGTCCCTGCCGGCCGGGTCGTTCTCCAGCTTCTGCCGCAGGCGGTGCACGAGCTGCTTGAGGAGCTGGCGGTCGCCGGAGCCGCGATGGCCCCAGACATGGGCCAGCAGCCGCTCGGCGGAAACGACATGGCCCGCCTGCGCGACCAGGATCTGCAGCAGGCGGGTTTCGAGCCGGGTCAGGCGCATCGGCGCAGCGCCCGCGAGCGAGATCGCATGCGACTCGAGATCGAGCGAGACGCTGCCCGCCGACAGCGTGTCGCCGGCCTCGATGCCAGAGCGGCGCAGCAGCGCCTTGACGCGCGCGAGCAGGGTGCGCGGGCTGAACGGCTTGGTCAGGTAGTCGTCGGCGCCGAGCTCGAGCGCGCGCACCAGGTCTTCTTCCTCGCCGCGCGCCGTCAGCATCATGATCGGCGCTTCGGAGCGGCTGCGGATCTCGCGGCAGACGTCGAAGCCGCTGCCCGAGGGCAGATTGATGTCGAGGATCACCAGATTGGGGAGCTCCGCGTCGAAGGCGCGGATCGCCGCGCCGGTATCGGCGGCCTTGACCACCGCGTAGCCGGCATTGGTCAGCGCGAAGGCGACCAGCGCGAGCAGATCCGGATCGTCGTCGACCGCGAGTATCTTCATGCCCCGGCCATCCCGACCGGCAGCGTAACCGAGAAGCGCGTGCGCCCGGCGTCGGTGCGTGCGACCGAGACCTTGCCGCCGTGCCGCTCGACGATGGACTTCACGATCCAGAGCCCGAGACCGAGCCCGCGCGGATCCGGCTCCTTGTCGGCCGAACGATGGAAGCGCTCGAAGATCGAGACGTCGTCGAGCTCCGGTGCGCCCGGCCCTTCGTTCTCGACCCACAGCACGATCCCGGACCCCTGGCGGCCCGCGCCGACGCCGATCTCGCCGTTCTCGGGCCCGAACTTGCTCGCGTTCGCGAGCAGGTTGGTCACCACCTGGGTCAGGCGCTGGGCATCGCCCGAGATGACCGGGAGGTCGTCGGACAGGGCGTGTCTGAGGCTCTGACGCCTTTGGGTCAGTAATCCTGCGATCAGATCCTCCGCATCCTCGATCACCTGCGCGAGCACCACCTCCTGGTGACGGATGCTGAGCTGCCCGGCTTCGATGCGGATGCTCTCCAGCAGGTTGTCGATCAGGCGCGTCAGGCGATGGGTGCCGCGTTGCAGCGAAGTCAGGAGATCGCCGAAACGCTCGCGCGGCATCTCCTCGAGTCCGTCGAGCATCAGCTCGACCGAGGCCTGCTGCGCCGACAGCGGCGTGCGGAACTCGTGCGCGATGTTGGCGAGCACCGAGTCGCGCGCCCGCCGCACCGCCTCGAGCTCGGTCTCGTCGCGCATCACCTGCACCTGCATGCCGCCCGCGGGCGCCGCGCTCGTGATGACCACCGTGCGGCCGACGCCGCCCGCCTGGATGCGCTCGGTGGACTGCGCCTTGCCGTCGTCGCGCGCCGTGAAAATCGGACAGTGGGTCTCGCAGGGGCGCTGTCCGTCGACCGCGCAGGGGAGCAGCACGTCGCCGCAGAACTTGCCGATGAGCTCCTCGGCCGGCGCGCCCAGCATCTTCGCCGCCTGCGGATTGAGGTAGCGGATGCGCCGTTCAGCGTCGACGGCGTAGACGCCCTCGACCACGCCCTGCAGCACCGCCTGGGCCTCGGCCTCGCGATGCCGGAGCGTCGCCGTCAGGTCGATCAGGTTGCGGCGCATGTCGTCCATGGTCTGCGCGAGCGCCGCGACCTCCTGGGTGCCCTGGGCGGGAAACGAGGCCGAGAAGTCGCCGTGCCCCAGCCGTTCCGCCGAGGCGGCGAGCTCCTGCAGCGGCGCGCCGATGCGGCGCGCGAGCACCAGCGAGATGACGAGCGCGAATGCGGCGAGCAGGATCGAGGTCACGACCAGGCGCCGCACGAAGCTCGACACCGCACCCGCGACATCCGCCGCCGGCAGCCGGGTCTCGATCAGCACCACGCCCTCGCCGGTCGCGGCGAACAGCGGCGTGCTCGACGCATAGAGGTTGCGGCCGGAAATCTTGGCGACCGCCGTGTGGCCGGTGGCGAGCGCCTCGGAATGCATGTCGCGGAATTCCAGGTCGACCGCCTCGAGCCAGTCGGTCAGTGGCAGGAGCCTCACCTCCAAGTTCACCCGTTCCGACAGCTCGCGCGCGAGCCGCGTATCGAAGGCCCGGATCGTCATCACGCGCACGTCCGGGATCTCCGCAAGCTCCGCGAGCGCGCCCTGGCGGCCGCCGCTCGCACCGGTGAACAGGAAGATGTCGCCCTGCTCGCGCGCCGCCTGGAAAGCACGATCCCAGTCGATGTTGGCGCCATGCGCGACGACCAGCTTCGATCCGGAGAACAGCGCGCAGGCGTCGAGCGTCGCCGTCTCGCAGAAGCGGCGCAGGAACAGCGGGAGCTGGTCGAAGTTCGCCTCGCGCAGCAGGCGCGTGAGCGTCGGCCGGCTGGCGAGGAGCCGCGTGACCGTCACCGCGTCTTCGCCATTGCGCGTGATCTCGTAGCTCGCGGCGAGCCCCGCGACGCGCACCCGCGCCAGCGCCTGCTCGTCGGCCTGCGCGCGTAGCAGGCCGCCCGATCCCAGCGCGAGCGCGGCGATGGCGAGCAGCAGCACGCCGGCGATCGTCAGCAGCAGCAGGCGCTCCAGCGAGCGCGGGCGCGCCACGAGCCGCCGCAGGCCGGAAGTCCATTCGCGCAGCAGTGGATGCAAGCTCAGTGTCCCCCGATCCCGGAACGCCACTCGACCAGCGTCTTGGCCACCAGCGTCAGGATCGCAAGCAGCGCGAGCAGCGATGCGATCGCGAATGCCGCCACGAAATTGTACTCGTTGTGCAGGATCTCGACCTGCAGCGGCATCGTGGTGGTCAGGCCGCGGATGTGGCCGGAGACCACCGACACCGCGCCGAATTCGCCCATCGCGCGCGAGTTGCAGAGGATGATGCCGTACAGCAGTCCCCAGCGGATCTTGGGCAGCGTGATCCGCAGGAACGTGACCCAGGCGCTGGCGCCGAGCGTGAGCGCGGCCACCTCCTCGTCGCTGCCTTGCTGCTGCATCAGCGGGATCAGCTCGCGCGCGACGTAGGGAAAGCTGATGAATATCGTCGCGAGGATGATGCCGGGCACCGCGAAGATGATCGAGAAATCGTGGTCGAGCAGCCACTCGCCGAACCAGCCCTGCGTCCCGAACAGGAATACCAGCACCAGGCCCGCGACCACCGGCGACACCGCGAACGGCAGGTCGATCAGCGTCACCAGCAGGCTCTTGCCCGGAAACTCGAAGCGCGCGATCGCCCAGGCTGCCGCGATGCCGAAGATCGTGTTGACCGGCACGACGATCGCGGCGGTCACGAGCGTCAGGCGGATCGAGGCGCGCGTGTCGGGATCGGAAAAGCTCCCGAGGAACTCGTCGACGCCGCCGGCGAGCGCCTGGGCGAGCACGGCGCCGAGCGGCGCGAGCAGCAGCAGCCCGAGAAATGTCACCGAGACCGTGACCAGCGCCGCGCGCGCGAGCTTCGCGCCGCGCGACATGCGGCGCGTGCCCTCGGACATGACGATCGCGCCGCCGGCCATCAGCGCGCCTCCAGCCCGAGCCGCCGCTGGCCCCAGCTCTGGAGCAGGTTGATCGCGAGCAGCATCACGAACGACATCGCCAGCATGAAGAACCCGAGCGCGGCCGCGCCGTCATAGTCGAACTGCTCGAGCTTGATGACGATCAGCAGCGGCGTGATCTCGGTCTTCAGCGGCAGGTTGCCGGAGATGAACACGACCGAGCCGTATTCGCCGATGCCGCGCGCGAACGCGAGCGTGAAGCCGGTCGCGAGCGCCGGCAGCACGGTCGGGAGAATGATGCGGCGGAAGATATTCCACCCGCCGGCGCCCAGCGATTCCGCGGCATCCTCGAGGTCTCGGCGCACTTCGATCAGCGCCGGCTGCACCGAGCGCACCACGAACGGCAGCCCGATCAGCACCAGCGCGACCACCACGCCGACCCAGGTATAGGCGACCTGGATGCCGGCCTCCGCGAGCTTCATGCCGAGCCAGCCGGTCGGCGAGAACACCGTCGCGAGGGCGATGCCGGAAACCGCGGTCGGCAGCGCGAAGGGCAGGTCGATCATCGCATCCAGCAGCCGCCGCCCCGGGAAGTCATGGCGCACCAGCGACCAGGCGACGACGAAGCCGAACACCATGTTGACGGCGGCGGCGAGCGCGGCGGCGCCGAACGAGAGCCGGAACGAAGCCACCGCGCGCTCGTCGAGCAGCATCGCCACGAGTTCCGCTGGCGGGATGCCGGAGGCGCGGATCACCAGCGCCGCGAGCGGCAGCAGCACGATCGCGCTCAGGAAGAAGGTCGTGAAGCCGAGCGTGAGCCCGAAGCCCGGCAGCGGGCTCGACCCGCCGAAGCGTGCGCCGGCCATAACTCAGCCGTCCCCGCCCGATGCGCGCACGATCAGCACGGGCCGCAGGCGGGGGCCCTCGAGGAGCGCCGCGAGACGCTTCGGTTCGGCGTCCGCGAGCGAATCGAGGCCGAGCACGAGCATGGACTGCGGGGCGGCCGACAGCTCGCTCTCGAGCTCGCGGTTCTCCTGGCCGAAGCGCAGCTCGGTGCGCATGTCGAGCCCGTGCTCGTTCAATGCGCGCGAGCGCGCATTCAGCAGGCGGCGGAGCTTGGCCGTGCGTTCCCGCTCGGGCGTGGCGGCCGGGTGGATCGCCAGCAGCACCGATTCCGCGGGGACGTGGCGGAGCAGGCTCGCCGCCACGGCGAGCACCGCGGCGCTCGCCTCGGCGCCGGACAGCACGACGACCCGCGACGGCAGCGTGGCGCCGACCGGCAGCACCAGCACCTGGGTCGCGCCGTGCGCGAGGTTCCATTGCGCGGTCGCCATGCTGCCGGGGCCCGCGGCCAGCACCGACATGCCGGGCGGCGCGCTCTTCGAGCGCGCGATGCGGGCCGTGATGCGGGTCTGCATGCGGGTCGCGAGCGTCGCGAGCAAAGGCGTCATGCGCAGCGCCGTGGCCACCGCTTCCTCGCGCGCGATCACGGTGAAGCTTGAGATCGGCGTCGGCAGCAGGTGGATGCGCTTCGCGCTGACGAACACCCGGTCGCCCGCGGCCAGCGGGTTGGCGCGCTGTTCGGGAAAGCTCCGCGAGGCGTCGAGCAGCCACCCGTCCTCGGTGGCGCCTTCGCAATCCGGCGTCGCGGGGATCGGGCCATCCTGCGACATGCGCACGCGCAGGCGCTCGGTCGCGCCGCCGAACTGCAGCTCGTGGACCACTCCGCCGCCCATCAGCGTCCTGCCATTGGCGCTCCGGCCATTGGTGAACTCGATTTCCTCGGGGCGGATCACCGCGACCACTTCGCGCGGCGTCGCTTCGCCCGGGTCCGGGCGCTCGAACTGCACGCCGTTGCCGTTCCGGTAGCCGAGCACGAGGTTGGCCGCGCCCAGGAAGGTGGCGACGAAGCGGGTCCTCGGCCGCGCGTACAGGTCGTCCGGCTTGCCGACCTCGAGAAGCCGCCCCTGGTGCATCACGCCGATGCGGTCGGCCATCGCGAAGGCCTCGTCCTGGTCGTGCGTGACCAGGATGGTGGTGATGCCGAGCTCGCGCTGGATCTGGCGGATCGTGCGGCGCAGTTCCTCGCGGATCTTCGCGTCGAGCGCGCCGAAGGGCTCGTCGAGCAGCAGCACGTCGGGGCGGTGCGCCAGCGCGCGCGCCACCGCCACGCGCTGCTGCTGGCCGCCGGAAAGCTGCCCGGGCATGCGCTTGTCCATGCCCTCAAGCGCGACCAGCTTCAGGAGCTCGGTGCGCCGGGCGCGACGCTCGGCGGCGCGCACCCGGCGCACGCGCAGCGCGAACTCGATGTTGTCCGCGATGCTCATGTGGCGGAACAGCGCGTAGTGCTGGAACACGAAGCCGACGCCGCGGTCGCGCGCGGGCACGCGCGTGACGTCGCGGCCATGCAGCGAGATGCGGCCGTGGTCCATGTCCACGAGCCCGGCGATCGCGCGCAGGAGCGTGCTCTTGCCGCTGCCGCTCGGGCCGAGCAGCACGAGGAACTCGCCCTGCTCGATCTCGAGCGAGACGTCGTTGACGACGGGTGCGGATTGATACCGCTTGGTGACCTGGTCGAGTGCGATGGACATAGGGGCAAACCCGCTGGCCCGGCAGGGCGGACAGGCGAAGGCTAGTGCGTGCAAGGTCGCCGGGTCAGTCGCAGGCCGGTGACAAGTCGGTATCATCGCGTCGGGTCGCAAATTCCGTGGAGTCGCGCATGAAACCGCCGCTCGCCGCCCTGTTCGCCTGTGCCTGCCTCGCCATTGCCGCGCCGGCCGGGGCTGCCGACGAAGCCGCGGCGATGAAGGCCGCTGCCGCCCACGTGGCCGCCCATGAGCAGGCGATCGTCCAGGAACTGCGCGAGCTGCTGGCGCTGCCGAATGTCGCGAGCGATCACGCCCATATCCGGGCGAATGCGGACCGGCTCGTGCAGATGCTCGGCAAGCGCAAGGTCGCCGCGCGGATTCTCGAGACCCCCGGCGCGCCGGTCGCGGTCTTCGGCGAGCGCAAGTCGCCCGGCGCGAAGCGGACGATCCTCTTCTATGCGCACTTCGACGGCCAACCGGTCGGACCCGCCGATGCCTGGGCGACGCCGCCGTTCGAGCCCGTGCTGCGGGCAGGCCGGCTGGAGGATGGGGCGAAAGGCATAGCCTGGCCCGACGCGACCCATCCCTTGGCGGACGAGGCGCGGATCTACGCGCGCTCGTCGAGCGACGACAAGGGGCCGATCGTCGCGATGCTGGCTGCGATCGACGCGCTCGATGCGGCTAGGATCCCGCTGTCCGCGAATCTCAAGTTCTTCCTCGAGGGAGAAGAGGAGGCCGGCTCGCCGAACCTGACAAGGACACTAGCGGCGCATCGCGAGGCGCTGCAATCGGATCTCTGGATCTTCGGCGACGGACCGATCGATCCGCGCGGCCTGCCGCGCGTTTCGCTCGGCGTACGCGGCGTGATGGACTTCCGCCTGACGGTGTATGGCGCAGCAGGCAGCCTGCACTCCGGCCACTATGGCAATGTCGCGCCGAATCCGGGCGCGAGACTCGCCGCGCTGATCGCATCGATGCGCGCGCCGGATGGCCGGATCACCATCGAGGGCCTCGAGGCGCCGGACCCTACGGAAGCGCAGCTCGCGCTCGCGCGGACGGCCTTCGATACGCCGGGCATGCTGGCGGCTGCCGGTATCGCGGCCGCCGAGAGCGGACTCGACTACGGCGAGTCGATCCTGCGCCCGGCACTCAACGTCACGCAGCTTCTCTACGGCGGCAATGCCGCCCAGCGTAATGCCATCGACTCTGAAGCGACCGCGGGACTCGATCTGCGCCTGACACCCGGCATGAAAGTAGACGAGTCGCGCGCGGCCATCGAAGCCCACATGCGCAGCCAGGGCTATGTGCTGCTGGGTGCTCCGCCGTCAGCTGCGGAGCGACTGGCGAATCCGCGGCTCGCCCGCTTCGAGTGGGGCGACGACGGCTATCCGGCGGCCGTGTCTTCGCCGGATCAGCCGGCCGTGGCCCGCGTCGTTGCGCTGATGCAGGGCGCGACCGACGGGGAGGTGCGTGTCCCGCCGCTGATGGGCGGAAGCCTGCCGATCTCGTCGATCGGCGAGGTTCTCGGCGCTCCGTTCGTGATCGTGCCGATCGTCAATGCCGACAACAACCAGCACGCGCCGAACGAGAACCTGCGGATGAAGGAATTCCGGCGCGGTATAGGTTTCTACGCAGCGCTCCTCGCCGCGGCGGGGCAAGGCTGGTGATGGCGTCTGCCGTACGCATCGCTCCCTGATGTGCCTCATCGTCTTCGCGTGGTGCGCGCATCCAGGCCACCCTTTCATCCTCGCAGCGAACCGCGATGAGTTTCATCGCCGGCCGGCGAGCCCGCTGCAGTGGTGGCCGGACCGACCGCAAATCGCCGCTGGCCGCGATCTCCAGGCGGGAGGAACCTGGCTTGCCGCAAGCCGATCCGGTCGCTTCGCAACCGTGGCTAATTATCGCGAGACGCTCGCGGCGCAGCCGGGCGAGCGCTCCCGCGGCGCACTGGTGACGGACTTCGTCACGGGCAGTCTCGGGCCGCTGGCATTTGCAGCAAGCATCGACGGAGAACGCTATGCCGGATTCAGCCTGCTGACGGCGACCCCGGAAGCCGTTGCGTACGCGTCCAATCGAAGTGACGCTCCGCGCCTGCTCGCCTCGGGTGTGTACGGTCTCAGCAATGCAGCCCTCGACACGCCGTGGCCGAAAGTGGTGAAGAGCAGACAGCGCCTGCGGGCTTTGGTCGATCAGGACGCCGTGACTTTCGCGACTCTATTCGACCTGCTGGCCGATCGTGAGCCCGCGGGAGCCGCAGATGCGTCCGATCAGGACCTGCCGCCCGAAATGGCACGCGCCGTCAGTGCACCGTTCGTCGTGACGCCTGAATACGGCACGCGCTGCTCCACGGTGTTTCTCCTCGGCGTAGGTGGCGAGGCAGAGCTCAGCGAGCGCCGCTTCGACGCAACAGGACGGATGATCGGCAACACCTCGGTCAAATTCCGGTTGCATTGAATCCAAGATTGCGCGGTGCTGCTCGCCGCAGCGGGCGATTACCAGGATCAGGTCGGCGCTTCGGCGGCCATTGTCTGGCCGATCCAGCTACGGAATGACGCGATCAATGGATCGTCGTCGCGACTCTCGTGCCAGGCGAGGAAATAAGCGCCCGCCGTGATCGACTGCTGGAACGGCCGCATCAAGCGCCCGCTCGCCACGTGCGCCTGCGCGAAGCGAGGCGTGAGGAGCCCCGCGCCTTCACCCGCCAGCACGGCCTCGAGGATCAGGTGCTGGTTGCGGACCAGGAGCTGGCCGCGACGGCTGCGGCCCGGCGGGCGGACGCCGGCGGCACGGAACCAGTCGTCCCAGGCTTCTTCCGGAATCAGCGGCAGCCGCAACAGCGCTTCCAGGGTGAGCTCGTCCCCTTTTCGCACCAGGTTGCAGGAGACATAGGGCGTCAGCTCGAGTGGAAACAGTGAATCGGCCCGATCGTCCGGTCCCGGCGCCGGGCAATGGCGGATCGCGACGTCGTAACGACCGTCGTCGAGGCGCCGGTATTCGTCCGCGATGTCGAGCGCGAGGGAAATGCCGGGATCGTGCCGGCGAAACTGCGGCAGGCGCGGGAGCAGCCAGAGCGTCGCGAAAGTCACCGTCGTCGTGACGGACAGCAGGCGCGGCGTGCGCACGTCCTGCAAGGCGCGCTCGATGGCCGCGAAGCCGAGCGCGACCCGGGGCGCGAGCCGGGCGCCGTCCTCGGTCAGCCGCAATCGTGGTCGCCGCCGGAATAGCTGCACGCCGAGCCGCTTTTCGAGTTGCCCGATGCGCTGACTGACGGCCGCCTGCGTGAGTCCCAGGTCCAGCGCGGCCGCCGTGAAGCTCAGCCGCTCGGCACAGGCCGCAAACACCCGGAGCGACTCCCAGTTCTGGCGTGAACCGACGTCCTGACTCATAAGCTCCTCTTATGATAGCAGGACGGAATCTAAACCCCTGCAAGCGCTGGCGGGCGGAGAATCCGGCCCATGGACACAAACGCAGGAGCAACGAAAATGGCCGCGAAACTCCGCAAATTGAGAGAAATCCTGGCGGCCGGGCTCCGCTACTCCGCGAGGACGACGGCGCTGCACGAAAGTCTGCCCTGGGACGACGACGGGCTTGTCAGCCCCTCAGTCGGAAGCGGATGCGACAAAGCGGATGGCCAGACCACCGCCGGGCGCAAGCGCTAGCTCCCAGGCATCCCCATGCGCGGCATCGCGCGACTCGATGACGATCGATTCCGGACGTGACCGCCAGTCGGCGTCATCGCCATCGCGGTAGACCTGGGCCACATAGCGGCGCCCGGGTTCCAGGAAATCGAGGCTGACCTTCAGTCGCCGGCTGTTTTCGTCGGTCACGCTGCCGAGGTACCAGTCGCCGCTGTTGCGGTCCTTGCGCGCGATCGTGACGTAGTCACCGACCTCCCCGTTCAGCACGTGCGTATCGGACCAGTCGGTCGGCACATCGCGGATGAACCGGAATGGCTCCGGATATTTCGCGTAATTCTCGGGCAGGTCCGCGACCATCTGGATCGGGCTGTAGATCGCGACGTATAGCGCGAGCTGTTTCGCGATGGTGGACTGGAACTTCTGTCCGCCGCGGCCGGTGAGCGACAGCACGCCCGGCGTGAAGTCCATCGGCCCGGCGAGCATGCGCGTGAACACGAGGTTTGCCTCGTGCTCCGGCGGATTCGGAGGATCGCCCCAGGCGTTGTATTCCATGCCGCGCGCGCCTTCGCGCGCCACCCAGTTCGGATAGGTGCGCCTGAGCCCCGTGTCCTTGATCGGCTCGTGCGGATTGACGGCGATGCGGCGTTTCGCGGCTTCCGTGACGACTTTGAGATGATGGCGCGACATTACTTGCCCGTCGTGCCATTCGAAGCGCGGCCGCCCGTCGGGACCGACGGCCCGGATGCCGCCCGCGTCCGCGACATACCCGGTCTTGACGCTGTCCACGCCGAGCCGCGCATAGAGATCGAGGGCCGCGCCCAATTGCGATTCGTAGCGCGCGATGTTGCCGGCAGTCTCGTGGTGCCCGACGAGCCTGACCCCGCGCTCGCGGGCATAGGCCGCGACCGCCTCGAGATCGAAATCCGGGTAAGGCTCGGTGAAGCTGAACTCGCTGCCGTCGGCGAACCAGCTGCCGTCCCAGCCCCGGTTCCAGCCCTCGATCAACACGCCGCGAAATCCATTCGCGGCCGCGAAGTCGATGTAGCGGCGCGCATTTGCCGTGGTCGCGCCGTGCTTCGGCCCCGATCCCCAGGTCTCGGTGTCGAGATGCAGCGACCACCAGATGCCCACGTACTTGTATGGCCTGAACCAGGAAACGTCGCCGAGCACGTTGGGCTCGTTGAGATTGAGGATGAGGTTCGATTCGTAGAGCCCGGCCGCGTCCGCGGCGATCTGGATCGTGCGCCAGGGCGTCGCGAACGGGGCCTTGCGGCGCACGCGCGGCCCGTCCGACGATGGGGAAAGAGTTGCCTTCAGCCGCTGCCCCGCGCCGCTCCGCCGCAGCCACATGGCCGAATAATCGACCAGCGCCGCCTCGTGGAAGGCGACATGCAGGCCGGAGGCCGTCAGGATCGTCATCGGCGTGTGCGCCTGCCCGACTTCGGCGAGCGGCGTGCGCTGGTAGAGATACTCGTAGCGGTTCCAGTCGCCCGCCGGGATCCACCAGGCCGTCGCGGGGTCTGCGACGGCGAACTCGGTCAGCTCGTCCGTGACCAGGACGTCGACGAGTCCCGGCTGCGCCGGAAACTCGTAGCGGAATCCGACGCCGTCGTCGTGCGCGCGGAACACGACGTCGAGCCGGCGAGCCGACGGCGGCTTCTCGACCAGGCTGATGCGCAGCTCGTTGTATCGGTCTCGCACGAAGCGACGCTCGCCCCAGGGCTGCTCCCAGGTTTGGTCGACGCTTCGCCGGCTGCTTTCGGCTAGCCGGAAATTGCGCTCGAGCTTCGGCGCATCGGCCAGCAGGAAGCCGAGGCGCGACTCGGCGATTACCGGCCTGCCGCCACGGTCGATCGCGTAGCCGGGCCTTCCGTCCGGGTCGAGCGTGACGGTCACTGTCAGCGTGCCGTCGGGGGAAGAGAGAGTCGCAACGGGTTCCGCGGAAGACGCGCTGGCCATCGAGCCGAGACAGGCGGCCAGGACGCAAACGGCAGCGTGCTTCATCGATGCATTGTCCCGCGGCCTGCAAACGTTTTCATGCTTTGCAAACGTATGCATTTCTTGCGGCTGACGACGCGCACTGTCTACGATCAAACGGCAATGCCGGGTCGTCATATTTCATTCACAGGGGGTGTGATCAGATGGCCAAGAATATTCTTTCGGTGGCGGTTGCCGCCGCCCTGATGCCACCCGCGATCCTGGCCCAGACCGCCGAACTCGAAGGGGTCACCGTCACCGGCATCCGCGTCAGCATGGAGAACGCGATCGAGGCCAAGCGCGAATCGACGAGCATCGTCGAGGTCGTCTCTGCCGAGGACATCGGCAAGCTCCCGGACACCAGCATCGCCGAATCGATTTCACGCCTGCCCGGGTTGACCTCGCAACGCGCGGAGGGACGCGCATCCGCGATCAGCCTGCGGGGCACCGACCCCGGCTTCACCACGGCACTGCTGAACGGGCGCGAACAGGTGAGCACCGGCGACAACCGCAACGTCGAGTTCGACCAGTATCCTTCCGAGCTCTTGAGCTCGGTGCTCGTTTACAAGACACCAGATTCCCAGCTGGTGGCGCAGGGCCTGGCCGGCACGATCGATCTGCGCACGGTCCGGCCGCTGCAATATGCCGGCAGCGTCATGGCGCTCAACATCCGCGGCGAGCAGAACTCGAACGACGACCTGGGCGCAGACTCGGACGAGGGCGGCTATCGCGCCAGCTTCTCGTTCATCGACCAGTTCATGGACGGCCGCTTCGGCATCGCCTTCGGTTACGCGCACCTCGACTCGCCGCTGGCGACCCGGGGCTTCGGCACCTACGAGCCCTGGAACCCGTCGGGCGGCGGCGGCCCGGTCGACTGCCCGGGCGGCACGGCGGGCGGCTGCTTCAACAATCCCGGGGTCGCACCCGGCGAGTTCGCGACCAGCGGCATGAAGGTCCGTGCCGACATGGGAGATACCGTCCGCGACGGCTTCATGGCGACGCTGCAATTCGAGCCTGGCGACAGCTATTCGAGTGTCCTCGACCTGTATTACTCGACCATGGAGCAGACCAACAATGCGCGCAGCCTCGAGGTCAACCTCGGGGGCTTCCCGGCACCGTGCTGTGTTCCCGGCCCGTTCCCGGACGGAACCATCTTCGGCTACTCGGACACGACGATCGAGAACGACACGGTGGTCGCCGGCACGCTCAACAACGTCACGCCGCTCGCGCGGAACTTCCTGTTCACGACCGAGGACGAGATCGTCGCCGGGGGATGGCGGAACGAGTTCCGGCTGAGCGACACCTGGACGCTCGCGACGGACTTCAGCTACTCGATTGCCACACGCGACCAGGTCCAGCCGGAAATCAATGCCCAGTTCGGGCCGGACCTCGTGTTCGACACCGGCACGTTCGAGCTGCGCGGCAACAACTCGATGCCTTCGCTCTCGTTCCCGCTCGACTACACCAATCCAACGCAGGTCGTCGTCGGGCCGACGATCTACGGCTCCGGCTACACGAAGAAACCGCGCATCGAGGACGAGCTGACCTCATTCCGCGTCGACTTGCTGCGCGAGGCGGAGTTTGGCTGGTTCGCGGGCACGGCCTTCGGCGTCAACTACAGCGATCGCACCAAGGACAAGCAGTCGCCGGAGACCGGTCTCGGCACCATCGGCGGCGGCACCGTCGTGGTCGCGGACGAGTTCCTGCTGCGTCCGACCGACCTTGGCTACGCGGATGCCGGGAGCGCGCTGGCGATCGACGTGAACGGCGTTCTGGCCGAGTACTTCAACCCGATCGTCTACGGCAACCCGGACACGCTGCCGTATCTCGCGGGCAAGTACTGGGACGTTGAGGAAACGGTCTGGACCGGCTACCTGCGCGGCGACCTGAGCCACGATATTTCCGACACCGTGTCGCTCAGGGGCAATGTCGGCATCCAGGTCATCACCACGGACCAGGAGTCTTCTTCCTTCCTGGCCGCATACGCATTCACCCCGGATCAGGTGGTGCTCCGCGTCGGCGACGGCAAGTCGTATACCGACGTCCTGCCGCAGCTCAACTTTGCGTTCCTGCTGCCGAACGACAAGGCATTCCGCATCGGCGTGGCCAAGGAGCTGGCCCGGCCGCGCATGGACCAGCTCAAGGCCACCGAGGAAAGCGGCTTTAACTCGGGCACCGGCGAGCCGAGCGGCAGCGGCGGCAACCCGCTGCTCGACCCCTGGGAGGCCTGGGCACTCGATCTTTCGATCGAGAAGTACTTCGCGGATCGCGGCGGCTATGTTTCGCTGGCGGCGTTCTACAAGGACCTGGAGACCTACATCTTCACCCAGGTCGACCCCGGGCATGATTTCTCGGAGTTGCTGGCCGCGACCCCGCCGGGCTTCTTTCAGCCTGGCGTGACTCCACAGGCCACGGGACCCTTCTCACTGCCGGTCAACGGCTCGGGCGGATACCTGTGGGGCCTCGAGCTGGCCACGGCTATACCGTTCGACATGTTCTCCGAGGCGCTGGACGGCTTCGGCGCGATCCTGAGCTATTCGTATACCGAGAGCGACATCGAGATCCAGGGTTTGGTCAGCTCGGTCACGAACGAGAGCATTCCGCTGCCCGGCCTGTCCGAGGATGTCTGGAACGCGACGCTCTACTACGAAAAGCATGGCTTCGGCTTCCGCGTCGCGACACGCTACCGCTCGGAGTACATCGGCGAGGTGACGAACTTCGCCAACGAACGCGGGCTGCGCTTCGTGGACGCCGACATGATCACGGATGCACAGGTCAGTTACGCGTTCGGCGAAGGCATGCTCGACGGCCTGCAGCTGCTGTTCCAGGTCAACAACGTCACGAATGAGCCCTACATCGCCTATTCGGTGAACAAGTCGCGGCTGCTGGACTATCAGGAATACGGGACGCAGTACCTGCTGGGTGCCAACTACCGGTTCTGATTTCGCGGCTGGCCGAGCAGGAACCGGAGCGGCACTTCGACGCGCGCGCGCCAGGCGCGCTCGGAGTGCTCCGCCCCTTCGTACTTGCGCGTGAGCCAGTCCCTGCCCTCGACGTAGCCGGCTGCCCGCATCAAGGCATCCACGCGCCGCTGGTAGGGCTCATAGCTCTGGTCGAGGGTCGCTGTGCCGAAGTCGAAATAGAAGCGGTTCGAGCCGGGCTTCGGCAGGTGGCGCGCAAGGTAGTCGATCACGAGGCCGTCGCCGAGGGGCCAATGGATGGAGACGCAGCCCGCCCCGCCAAAGATGTCGGGGCGCTCGGCGACCGCATAGAAGGAGATCAGTGCGCCCATGCTCGAGCCCATGATCGACGTGTCGCCGCGGCCCGGGAGCGTGCGGTAGGTCGAGTCGATGAAGGGCTTCAACTCCTCGACCAGGAAGCGCAGATAGCCATCCGACTCGATCCGCTGCTTGCGGATCCACGCCATGTCGGGCCAGTCGTCCGGAAGCCTCGTTTCCGTCACCGCGCGCTGCGGCATGTACTCGGCGAAGCGCTTCGGCGTGTTCCAGACGCCGACCACGATCGCCGCGGGGACCTTTCCTTCCGCGATGAGCCGGGTCATCGCCTCGTCCATGCCCCAGTCGACGCCGATATAGGAAAGCGCGGGATCGAAAAGATTCTGGCCGTCGTGCATGTAGATGACGGGGTAACGCGAGGCGGCGTCGGACTCATACCCGGGCGGCAGCCAGACGTCGACGCGGCGCGCGTCGACGTGCCGTGAGCCAAATTCCGCATGGGTGCGCAGCGTGCCTGTGACTCCCGGGGGGATGGACGCGGCTCCGGTCAGCTCCAGGATCGTGGCGCTGCGCGCCGGCAGGACGAGCGTTGAACCGAGCGCGAACTCGCGCCCGGCAAGGACATCCCGCGCGCGACTGCTGTCACCGATGGATTCGGCGAATCGCGCGGTGTCGATGCGGCGCTCGGCGTCTGCCTTGTTGAGCGCGACCAGGACCGTCTGGCGATTGTCTTGGCGAAAGAATACGTACGCGTCTTCCCGGGGCGCGTACTGCGTGAGCCTCCCGCCGTGGATCGCGCTCGCGTCCTTCCGCCATTGGAGGAGTCGACGCACGTAGTTCTGCATGGCGAGCACATCCGCTGCCAGCCCGACGCCGGAGAACGCGTTCGTGGCATCGCCGGGCCAGCCTCCGGGAAAATCCTGGCGGATCAGACCGTGCGCCTCTGTACCGGGATTCGCCATCAGGATCTCGGTGCCCCAGGTGAATTGGGGAATGCCGCGTACCGTCGCGAAGAAGGCGATCGCCATCTGCGTCAAGGCGAGGTCGTCGCCGAGCAGCGTACGAATGTGGCTCATGTCGTGGTTATCCGGGAAGACGACCAGCCGGCCGGCGTCCGCGTACAGGAAATCGCGTGCGAGCGTCTGGTAGATCCGGAGCAGTCCTGTTTCGGGCCCCTCGCGTTCCGTCAGGCCGCGCAGCAGCGCATCCTGGAGCGGAAAATCCATCAGGCTCGGCGGCGGCGGCCGCGGTGCAGATTGGTCTGCGGGGCTGGCCGGCTGCCAGCGCGCCACGAGCGCCGGATCGACGCTCCATTCCTCGCCCACGATCGTGAGCGCAGGGTACTCCTCGAGCACGCGGACGTACCAGGATTCGAGGAAATTCCGGTCGGCATAGGGCAGCGTGTCAAGCCGCAATCCGGAAAGTCCGGCGTACTCGATCCACCAGATCGTGTTCTGGATCAGATACGTCGCGAGCAGCGGATGCCGCTGGTTCAGGTCGGGCATCGCCGGCACGAACCAGCCGTCGGTGAAGGCCGCGCGGTCCGCGTTCGCGGCATGCGGATCGGTGAGGGTTTCGCGGCGATGCGTCGTGCCGGCGAAGCTGCCCCCGTGGTTGATCCAGTCCGGATCGGGCAGATCCTTCATCCACCAGTGCTCCGAGCCGCAGTGGTTGAGGACGATGTCCATGATCACGCCGATGCCGTGTCGGCGCGCTTCCGCGACCAGCGACCGATAGAGCGCGTTGTCGCCGAGCCGGTCGTCGATCCGGTAGAAGTCGGTGATCGCGTAGCCGTGGTAGGACGCCTGCGGCTGGTCGTTCTGCTGCACGGGATTGAGCCAGAGCTGCGTGAAACCCAGGCCCGCCAGATAGCCGAGCCGCTGGCGCAGGCCCTCGAGATCGCCGCCGTGGCGGCCGTCGGGATCGGCGCGATCGAATCCCTGCCGGTATCCCGCGACGCTGTCGTTTTCCGTATCGCCATTCGCGAAGCGGTCCGGCATCGCGAGATAGATCGCATCTGCCGGACCGAAACCCTTGCGCTCGGCGGAGTCCGGATCTCGCGCGAGCAGCGGGTAGGCGTGGCGCAGCACGGTCCTGCTGCCGCGGCGAAACGCGATGTCGAGCAGCCCCGGCGCTGCATCGGGAGCGATGGCCAGGTCGATGAACAGGTAGTTCGGGTTCTCCGTGCGCAGGACGCGCGCGATGGAGACGCGCGGATCGTCGATCGCGGGCTCGAGCGTCGCGATCTCTTCGCCGTGCACGAGGAGCTGCAGGCGGGCGGATTTCATGCCGACCCACCAGGAGGCGGGCTCGACGCGTTCGATACCCACGTCGGCGAGGGCGGCGGCGGCGGTGAGGCCGAGCACGATCGCCAGCAGGAAGCACGCCAGCCGCGGCATCAAAGGCTCAATCCGCGGTCGGCCGGTGCAGGCTCGCGAAGAAGGCGCCGCGCGGGGGGATCGTCACGGCGTCGCGCGCGAGCTCGCAGGGCGCGAAGCCG
>JBOHZL010000031.1:0-29159 GCA_050738495.1 Steroidobacteraceae bacterium
TGCCGGCGCCGCTCGTTGCAATGACGGTCGAGCGCTTCGTCGATGAAGTCTCGAGCAATTCCCCGGCGCCGGGCGGCGGTTCGGTCGCGGCGCTGGCCGGCAGCCTCGGCGCGGCACTCGCCGCGATGGTCGCGAATCTCACGGTCGGCAAGGCCGGCTACGAGTCCGCGTGGGTGCCCCTGTCCTCGCTGGCCGACCGCGCGCAGGCGTTGAAGGGTCTGTTGCTGCGCGCTGTCGACGACGACACGAAGGCCTTCGACGACGTGCTGGCGGCCATGCGCCTGCCGAAGCTCACCGAGGCCGAAAAACGCGCGCGGGCGGATGCGATCGCGGCGGCCTACGAGAAGGCCACGGCCGTCCCGCTCGCAACGGCGCGACTGTGCCTGGAGGCCATCGAGCTCGCGGCCGAGGCCGCGGCGACCGGCAACCGGAATTCCGCGTCGGACGCCGGCGTCGGTGCCCTGCTGGCCCGGGCCGGCGTCGAGTCGGCCCTCCTGAACGTGCGCATCAACCTGCCTTCCGTGCGTGAAGGCGCGTTCAAGTCTGCCTGTCTCGCCGAAGTCACGGAGCTGCAGGCGAAGTCCGCCGCCGGGCTTGCACGGACGCTCGCCGCGGTCGAGGCGAGTCTCGCGGCCTGATCCCCGCTCACGGCGGCGGCGGCACTCGCGGCGCCGGCGGCGGCGGTAGCGGCGGTTTTTGCCGGCCGCGCACGCGATCGACGACGCCACTCGCAGTGGCGCGCAGCTTGCGCAGCCAGTGACGCGCCCAGGCAAATTCCAGGCCGAGCACGCCGAGCCCGATCGGTATCACGATGATCGCCGGCCCCGGCAACACCACCATCGCCACGCCGAGCAACAGGATGCTGCCGCCGATCACGGCGACCACGATACGCCGCGCCCACTGGTAGGTGACCGTGCGCCTGAGCCAGCCCCTGAGCCGCCATCTCATGACCGGCTCATCCGCGCGAGCGCGCGGTCGTGCGCGCGCGACAGCAGCAGCACCGAGAGGATTGCGCCGCAGAGCGCCAGAAACATGTCCCAGTGCGTGTCCCAGATGTCGCCCTGGGTGGCGAGGAACTGCTCGGCCGCGATGCCCGCCGCGATCGAGACCCACCACTCCAGGAACTCATAGCAGGCGCTGAACGCGAGACAGGTCGTCACAGTCAGGAAACCGAGCCAGGGACCGGATGTCAGGGGCGAGTTGCGGATCAGAATCTCCCGGACCGCGATGGCGGGAATGAAACCCTGCGCGAAGTGTCCCACCCGATCGTAATGATTGCGTGACAACTCGAACAGGTCCTGCGCCCAGAACCCGATCGGCACGCGCGCGTAGGTGTAGTGCGCGCCGAGGATCAGGATCAGGCTGTGGAATGCGATCAGCCAGTACAGCATCGGGGTCAGCGGAAAGCGGCGCGCGGTGATGAACAACACCGGCAAGGCGATCGCGACCGGGAAGACCTCCAGGTACCAGGTCAGCCGGTCGTGCGGACCGACGCCCGACAG
The DNA here is from genome assembly GCA_050738495.1 of Steroidobacteraceae bacterium. GTDB lineage: Bacteria > Pseudomonadota > Gammaproteobacteria > Steroidobacterales > Steroidobacteraceae > SCUD01. The sequence goes on from JBOHZL010000031.1 coordinate 1,503, forward strand.
CACGGCCGCGGGCACCAGCAGGAAGCTGATCCAGTAGAGCGAGCGTGGCCACGGCCGCGGCGGCTGCATCAGGCGTTCCCGGCAAGTGATTCGACGAGCCGCGCGACGGCGCGCGGCTGCTCATGATGCAGCATGTGACCTGCACCGGTCACTATCTCGACGTTCAGGTCACGGATCAAATGCCCGAACGATTCCACCCCGCCCTCCGCGCCGAGCCGCGCGAGCTGCCCGGATTCCGAACCGATCGCCATCAGCACCGGCGCCTCGATGCGCCGCCAGCAGGCTTCCATCTCCTCGCGGCGATAGAGGTACGGGTTCACCCGCCGGTGCGCCGGGTCGGCCAGCAGCCGCACGCCGCCGCCCGCCAGGGGTGTACTCCAGCATTCGGCGACGAATGCAGCACGCTCCGGCGACAGGCGCGGATTGCGCTTGACGATCCGCGCGGCGAGCTCGGCAACGCCGGCGTAATCGGCGTGCTCGACGGGCTCGCGCAACTGGTCGAGCCACTGCTCGAGGCGCCCTGGCGCCTGCGACGGCTCGGTGCGCAGAAGTCCAAAACCCTCGAGGTTGACCAGGCTCCGAACACGCTTCGGGCGCAGACCTGCGAATATCATCGCGACATTGGCGCCCATGCTGTGCCCGACGATGCGCGCGGGACCCCGCGGGTAGAGCGCGTCGAGAAAGCACTCGAGGTCCGCGTAATAATCCGGGAACCAGTAACCGCCGGGATTGCGCTCGCTGCCGCCAAAGCCGCGCCAGTCGATCGCCACCAGCGGCATTGTCGGCGCGATTTCATCGGCGACGAACTGAAAGGTCGCCGCGCAATCCGCATAGCCATGCAGGAGCAGCAGGGGATCGTCCGAATCCGGGCCCCAGCGCAGCAGATGATGGTCGAGCCCACGGACGCGGAGCGTCCCGTGCCGTCCCGGGCGGACTGGCCGATAGCTCACCGGCTCAGCCCGGCGCCAGGCGATGGATCAGGAGCTTGTCGACCCGGCGCGCGTCCATGTCGACCACCTCGAAACGGAACCCGCGCCAGCGGAAGCTCTCGCCGGTGGCCGGCAGGTGGCCCAATTGCGCCAGCACGAAGCCGGCGAGGGTGGTGTAGTCGTCCCCGGAGCGCATATTGCCGCGGTCGAGCAGGCGCTCGACGTCGTCGATGGGCATGCGCCCGTCCACCAGCCAGGATTCGTCGTCGCGGGCGACCGCCTCGGGAGACTCCTCGCTCGCCGACTCCGGCAGCTCGCCGGTGATCGCCGTCAGGATGTCGGACGGCGTGACGACGCCCTCGATCGAGCCGTGCTCGTCCACGATCACCGCGAAGTGCAGCTTCGACTCGCGAAACAGCTCGAGGAGCCGCAGGATGCGCGTGGACTCGTGCACCACGAGCGGCGCGCGCACGCGGGTCGCAAGCTCCTGCGTCGACGGGTCGCCCAGCCATTCCGCGAGCTCCGCGGTCGTCACGAGACCCAGGAGCTCGTCGAGCTCGCCGCGGCAGACCGGGTAGCGCGAGTGCCCGCTGGTGCGCACCGCATTCCACACTGATTCCCGGCTGTCCCCGGCGTCGAGCCAGACCACGTCGCCGCGCGGAACCATGATGCTGCGCACCGTGCGGTCGGGCAGACGCAACACGCCCTCGATCATTTCGCGTTCGGCGACATGGAATACGCCGGTATGGGTCGCCTCGGCGATCAGCGAGCGGATCTCCTCCTCGCTGACCGCCCGGGTCGTGGACTTGCGGAGGCCGAGGAGCCGCGCGACCAGCTCGGTCGAGCTTTGCAGCACCCACACGAACGGGGTGCTCGCGTGCTCGAGAAGCTCCATCGGGCGCGCGAGGGCCGCCGCCATCGCCTCCGGATTGGTCAGTGCCCAGCGCTTCGGCACCAGCTCGCCGATTACCAGCGACAGGTAGGTGACGCCGACGACCACGATGGCGTAGGCCGTCGTGTCGAGATGGCGCACGAGCGGCGCCAGCGCATCGAAGCGCGCCAGCCAGCGCGCCAGCGGCTCCGCGAACTGCGCGCCGCTGTAGACACCTGCCAGCACGCCGATCAGCGTGATGTAGAACTGCACCGTCGACAGGAAGCGCGTGGGGTCGTCGAGAAGCCTGAGCGCCGCGCGCGCCCCGCCGCTGCCACCCTTGGCGAGCTGCTTGAGCCGAGTGGCGCGCGATGAAAAAACCGCGAGCTCGGCCATCGCGAACAGGCCGTTCACGAGGATCAATGCCATCAGGATCAGGAAATAGGCCAGCATCTTGCGCCGGCCCCGCCGGCCGCAGAGATTCTAGCAGTTACCGCGCCCACCCTCCGGCGCCGGCCTGTTGCGGCATCGTCGACCACGCCGCAAGATGGCCGCAACGACCGGACTCCCCGCTTGCAGCATCGCAACGCATCCCGCCGGCTGATCATCGGCTCGGCGATCATCGGCTCGATCGGCACCTTCGGCCTGCACTTGCTGCTGCCGGCGCTGCCGGCGATCGCGGCAGCGCTCAGCGTCCCGGCCGCGGCCACGCAGTTGCTGATCAGCCTGTCGATGCTGGCGATTGCCTGCGGCAACCTCGCGATGGCGCCGTTTTCGGACCGTTATGGACGCCGGCCGGTGGTGCTGGCCTCGCTCGCACTGTTCGTCGCCGGGAGCGTCGCGGCCCTGCTAGCTCGCTCGCTCGAGCTCCTGGTGCTGGCGCGGGTCGTGCAGGCCTTCGGCGGTGGCGCCGCGATGTCGGTGATGCGCGCAACCATCCTCGACCACTTCGGGCCGGCCCGCGCGGCGAGCGCGCTCGCTGCGACCGCGACCGCCGTCCTGGTCGCACCGATGCTGGCGCCGACGCTCGGCGGCATCGCGATCGAGTGGCAGGACTGGCGCGCGGTGTTCACGCTGTCCGCCGTCCTGGGCGCCATCGTGTTCTGGTACGCGGCGCAGAATCTCGCCGAGACCCACCCCGCGGATCCAGCCGCAGGCCCGTCGATGCGCTACTGGTCGAACTACGGAAAGCTGCTTGCTTCGCGCGAATACCTTGCCTTCCTGGTGTTCGGCTCCTGCATGGTCAGCATGATCTACACGTTCGTGACGGGCGCGCCCTATGTCGCGATCGACGTGCTCGGTGTCTCGCCGGCGCGTTTCGGCCTGCTGCTCTTCTTCCCGGCGCTGGCCTCATTCGCTGGCTTCATCGTCGCGGCCCGGGTCACGACCCGTGTCGGCGGCCAGCGCATGATGCGCGCGGGCGCGATGCTCGCATTCGCCGGTTGTGTCTCGATGGCGGCACTCGCGCTCGCCGGCGTCTGGCACCCGCTCGCGCTGTTCCTGCCCGGCATGGCACTCGGCTTTGCGAATGCGATCGCTGCGCCCTCCTCGACCATCGGCGCGATCTCGCGCCACCCGGCGATCGCCGGCGCAGCTTCGGGCCTGCTGGGATTCCTGCAACTGGTGACGGCCGCAGCCACGACGCAATTCGTCGCGGCCTTCACCGGTCATTCGCCGGTGCCGCTCGCTGTCGTGCTGCTGAGTCTGTGCCTGGTTGCGCTCGTGGCGCTCAGGCCGATCGGCCGGATCGTGCTTCAGGCCGAGCCGAAGGCTCCGCCGGCGACGTCGGATCCGACGCGGTAGCGGAAGCGCACGGTGCCGAAGGTCAGCATGTCGCCGTCCTCGAGCCGCGCGTAGCGCACCTGGATGCCGTTGATGAAGATGCCGTTCCTGCTGTTCGCATCCACCACCATCGCCTCGCCATTGCGCACCGTCAGCATCGCGTGCAGGCGACTGACAGTCGGATCGATGATCCTGAGGTCGTTGTCGCGCGTGCGGCCGATGTTGATGCGGTGGCTGGAAAGTTCGTGCACGCAGCCGACCAGGTCGATGCCGATCAGGTAGCGGCGCAGTCGCGGGGCAAGCTGCGGTGCGACCACCGGCGAATCGCGCGCCGGGTCCAGGGCGGGCAGCTCCGCGGTGTATTCGACATCCGTGGCGGGTTCGACGGCGGGCGCGGCCGCCTGCGGCGACTCTTCGACGAGCGGCCCCGCGACTTCGGCGAGCCGCGCGGCGTTCTCGTCGCGCAGTTCCGCGGCCAGACCTTCGCGTTCGAGCGTGCGTGTGGCAAGCCTCGCGGAGAGTTCCTCGATCAGCCGCGCCTGCTCGGCGAGACGCTGGTCGCGCTCGGCGAGGCTCTGCTGCAAGGCGTCGATGCGCTGTTGCCAGCGAGCGCGCTCTGCGGAGATCGCGGCAGCCTGGTTGGCGCGGCGCTCGCCGGGCGGCAGCAACTGGTTCAGGTCGGCGTGGGTCTCGGTGAAGAGCTCGAGGTCCTCTTCCTCGACACCCATGCTGTCGAGTTCCGGATCTTCGGGGATCTCGCCGATCAGGATCGGCGCATCGTCCAGGTCGGCGGCGGGAGTCGCGCGCTCCCAGTCGTGCGCTTCATACAGACGGTATTGGCCGGTCAGCTCGATGTGCTCGACCAGCTGGGTGACGTCCTCGGCGACGATCCCATCGTCATCGCCGTTCTCCCCGTCCCTTTTTTCCATCGCGGCCTATTATCCCTGACTTGAACGCGGCGCCACAACGCTTTGTTTTTTCTGATTATGTCCGGAACGCGCGGCGCCGCCAATAGCCGCCCCGGGGCCGGGCGCGCGGAATCCATGATGCCCGTCACATTGCGGGTGGCCGGACGGCCCCCTGTATAGGATGTCGGGCATGCCGCAAGTCTGGCTCCTGTCCGCCACCCAGGCCCTGTGCATGTCCGGCAGCTTCCTGTTCGTATTGCTGGGCGGCATCATCGGCGCCGAACTCGCGCCTTCGCCCGCGCTTTCGACCCTGCCGGTCTCGGTGCTGATCGTCGGCGTCGCCGCCTGCGTGTTGCCGGCCGGCGCTCTGATACGCCGTTTCGGCCGCCGCGCGGTATTTGCGGCAAGCGCCGTGATCGCCGCCGCCGGTTGCATCGCGGCAGGGTTCGCGATCATGGCCGGCCGGTTCTGGGGATTCTGCGCGGCCGCCCTGCTCCTCGGCGCGAACAACGCGGTGGTGATGCAGTACCGGTTCGCGGCGACGGAACACGTCGAGGCCCGGCGCGCGAGCCGCGCGATCTCGATCGTGATGAGCGGCGCGCTGGTGGCGGCCTGGCTTGGTCCCGAGCTCGCGGTGCGAACCAGCGGCCTCGTCGCCGCCCGGCACGCGGGCTCGTTCTTCGCCGGCGCAGGCCTCTACCTGGTGGCCGCAATGCTGCTCGCCTGGATCACCGATGCAGCGCGCAGCGCCGACACCGCCGGCGGGCCGCCGCGCAGGCTCGCGGAAATCGCCGCACAACCGGCCTTCCGCGTCGCGGTGCTCGCGGCGCTCGTGTCCTATGCCGCGATGAGCTTCATCATGACCGCGACGCCGATCAGCATGCACATGGTCGACGGCCACGGCGAAATTGCGACTGCGCGCGTGATCCAGTTGCACCTGCTCGGGATGTACCTGCCTTCGCTGGCGAGCGGCTGGATCATCGCGAGGTTCGGCGAGCGCCCGGTCATCGTCGCGGGCGCGTTGCTGATGATCCTGTGCGTCGGCATCGCGGCATTCGCCGGCCGTGCCGTGCTGCACTACGGCTGGGCACTCGCGCTGCTCGGCGTCGGCTGGAACTTCATGTTCATCGCCGCGACCACGATGCTGACCCGGACCTATCGCCCGCAGGAACGGATACAGACGCAGACGCTCAACGACTTCCTGGTGTTCGGCGCCCAGGCAGCGGCGTCGCTGATGGCCGGCCTCGCGCTCGCCACCATCGGCTGGACCGCGCTCAACCTGGTGACGTTGCCGCTGCTTGCGGCCGTGCTGCTCGCGGTCGCGGCACTCGGCCGACGGCGCACGGCCGCTGCAGGCCGGGGAATCTAGGCGCGGTCGAGGAAGGCGCGAAGCTCGCCGACGGTCGCGGCTGCCGGCTCCTTGAGGAAGCGGGCCGGTTCGCCCTGGAGTTCCAGCACCGGTTGCGTCGTCGCCGGGGTCGGCTGCGTCCGCCCCGCGACCACCAGTCGGCGCACGTCCTGCGCGCGCGTCGTCGCGAGCTCGAAGGCAAGCTGCGCGCCGCGGCCGCAACCGAACAGGTCCACGCGGCGCAGTCGAAGCTGCTCGAACAGGTCGGCGATCGACCCGGCGAGGCCCGCGATGGTCATCCGTCCCGGAGGCGCGTCCGAGGCTCCGTTCCCCGGCAGGTCCGGCGCATAGACCGAGCGGTCGACGCCGAGCAATGCGGCAAAGGCGTTGAAGTCGGCGCCGCTGCCGTCTTCCGCGTGCAGGAATACGAGCGGCGATGCCTCGTCGAAGCCGCCACTCGACGGATAGGCCGTCACCAGGTGGAGCTGGCCGTAGCGGCAATCGATGTACATGCGCCGCAGCCGCGCTGCGTCCGTTCCACTTCGCCGTTGCTGCGCCGTCATGCCTGCCCCGTTCGTGTCGCTGCCGTTATCATGGTGCATGAAGGAGTCGGTGATGCCCAAGTACCCGCGCACATTCCTGCCCGTCCTGGTCGTCTCCGCCGCGCTGGCGGCGGCCGCAGTGAGGGCGGACGGCCCGGATGATGCGGCGACTTATGACCGGATCCGGTCGCTCGCCGGCACCTGGGCCGGCCACATGGAGGACCCGCTCGCCGGACCGCCGGTCACCGTGCGCTACGAGGTCGTCAGCGGCGGCAAGGCGGTCGTCGAATACCAGAACCCCGGACAGACGACCGGGATGATCACGGTCTACGCATTGGCGGACGGCAAGCTGCGCGCCACGCTTTACTCCGGTGCCGGCAACCAGCCGGTCTACAAGCTCGGCAGCGAGTCGACCGACGATCTGGCGCTGCTTGAATTCGACGGCGGCACCGGCTTCGATGCCGAGCGCGACGGGCATGTGCACAAGGGCGAGATCCGTTTCGTCGCCGCGGACCGGATCGAGCAGCGCTGGTTCCATTACGTCGGTCCCAAGGAACAGGGCGTGACGCACTGGTTCCTCGAGCGGCAGGCGCCGGCCACGGCGCAGGCGTCAAGAAGGGACAGTCCCCTTTAACGCAAAGCCGTTAAAGAGGACTGTCCCTCAATACTCGTCGTACTTGCGGGACTGGCCGCGCACCCGCTCGACCGGGTATTTCTTCGCGTTCTGCTGCAGCTTCGATTCGGCGGCCTGCAACAGGTCGATGTCCAGGCGGTCCGCGATGCGCACCAGGAACCAGAGCACGTCGGCGAGCTCTTCCGCCACGCGCCGTCGCCGCTCCGCATCGAGCGCCGCGCTCTGCGCTTCCGTGAGCCATTGGAACAGCTCGACCAGTTCGGCTGTTTCCACCGAAAGCGCCATCGCAAGATTCTTCGGGCTGTGGAACTGGTCCCAGTCGCGTTCGGCGGCGAATACGCGCAGCCGCTGCTTCAATTCCTCCAGGTCGCGCATGCGGACACTGTCCGATATTCGCGATTGCGGCGCAACGTTCAGATCATGCGCCGAAACGGGTTTGCACACAGCCCGCCGCGACCGTCAGAATCACGCGCACTTCGACAAGCCGCCCGCCCGCGGCCAGGGAGCCAGGAAATGAACTGCGCCATCCGCCTGCTCGCGGCCGCCATCGCCGTCTGCTCTGCCGCCGCCCACGCCGACGGGACGCCGGCCCCGCTCTCTGCGGAAACGATGTGGCAACTCAAGCGCATCGGCAACCCGGCCATCTCGCCGGACGGCAAGTTCGCGGTCTACGCTGTCACCCGCTACGACGCGGACAACGACAAGGGTGACGCCGACCTCTACCTGGTGTCGACGGCGGGCGGAAAGCCGCAGCGGCTCACCAGCATGAAAGGCAACGAATCGGAGCCCGCCTGGAGCCCGGACGGCCGCTACATCGCCTTCGTCGCCAAGCGCGGCGACGACAAGCAGTCGCAGCTCTACGTGATCGCCGCGAACGGCGGCGAAGCGACGCGGGTCGGCGACATTCCGACGGGCGTCGCCACCCCGAAATGGTTTCCGGACTCCGCGCGCATCGCGTTCATCTCGGAGGTCTGGCCCGAAATCTCCGACTGGGGGAAGACCCGCGAGAAGCTCAAGGAACGCGAGGAATCGAAGATGACGGCGATGACCTGGGATCGCACGCCGGTCACGCACTGGGACCACTTCGTCGAGGACCGCCGCCCGCATCTGTTCTCGATCGCGGTCGAGGGCGGCACGCCGGCCGCGATCACGGCCAATTCCGGCCGGGAACTGTCGCGGCGCGAGACGGGCAGCGAGTCCTACGACATTTCGCCGGACGGCAAGGAGATCGCGTTCACCGCCAACAGCGACACGACCGGGACCGACGAGAACACCGACGTCTATGTCGTGCCCGCGAGCGGTGGCCAGGCGCGCAACCTCACCGCGGATAATGTCGCCAACGACGACGCACCGCGTTACAGCCCGGACGGGCGCTGGCTCGCATTCACGCGCCAGACGATCAAGGGCTTCTACGGCGACACGCAACAGCTTTGGCTGATCGACCGGCAGGACGACGCACGGCGGCGCATTGCGGCCGACTGGGATCGTTCGGTGCAGAACCTGGTCTGGGCGCCGGATTCGAAAAGCTTCTACGCGCCGATCGACGACGCGGGAACCGGGCGCATCTATCGCTTCGACGTCGCCAAGGGCAGCAATCACGCGCTGACGACCTCCTCGACGTTCACGTCGCTCGCGATCGCGGGCAGGCCGGCGACGCTGATCGCGCTTCGCCAGTCGTTCACCGAGCCGCCGACGCTCGTGCGCGTCGGCACCAGGGACGGCGCCGCGACCAAGCTCTCGAATGCCAATGACGCCGAACTCGCGGCCACGGCCTTCGGCAAGGTCGAGAGCGTCACCTACCCGGGCGCGGGCGGCACCGACATCCAGATGTGGATCGTCTACCCGCCCGATTTCGATCCGGCGAAGAAATACCCGCTCTATCTACTGCTGCACGGCGGCCCGCACAACGGCATCGCCGACAGCTGGACCTTCCGCTGGAACGCGCAGGTCTTCGCGAGCTGGGGCTACGTGACCGCCTGGCACAATTTCCATGGATCGAGCGGCTTCGGCCAGGCCTTCACCGACTCGATCAATCCGGACTCCATCACCAAGCCCTACGAGGACACGATCAAGGCCGCCGCATGGTTCGCCGCCAAGCCCTGGATCGACAAGGAGCGCATGGCCGCCGGCGGCGGCAGCTACGGCGGTTTCCTCGCCGCTACGCTCCTCGGCCGCGAGCACCCGTTCAAGACGCTGATCGCGCATGCCGCCGTCTACAACAGCTACACGATGTACGGCGGCGACTACGGCGCGGAAAAAGCGCGCTTCTTCGAGGCCTGGGACAAGCCCGAGGAATTCGCGCGCTACTCGCCGCACTCCGCGGCGGCCAATTTCCAGACGCCGACGCTCGTGATCCACGGTCAGCTCGACCAGCGAGTGCCCTTCAACAACGGCATGGAGTTGTTCCAGATCCTGCAGAACCGTGGCGTGCCGAGCCGGCTCGTGTACTACCCCGACGAGAATCACTGGATCCTGAAGCGCCAGAACTCGCTGTACTGGTACGGCGAGGTCAAGAGCTGGCTCGGGCGCTATGCGCCGGCCGGCGGACGCTGAAGCAATGGAGCAAGACATGAACCTGACCCGAAGAAACGTCATCAAGGCTGGTGCCGGCTCCGCGCTTGCACTCGCCGCCGGAAGGCTCGCGGCCGATGCCGGCCACGACCATACGCTCCTGATCCTGGGCGGCACCGGCTTCATCGGCCCGCACCTGACCGAGCTTGCGCTGGCGCGTGGCTGGAAGGTCACGCATTTCAATCGCGGCAAGCGCGACCCGGACGGCGTCCCGAACGTCGAGACGCTCAATGGCGACCGCAAGGGGCAGCTCGATTCGCTGAAGGGCCGCAAATGGGATGCGGTCGTGGACAACACCGGCTACATCCCGAAGTACTGCAGGATGTCCGCGGATCTCCTCGCGCTGAACACCGGCTATTGCCTGTTCGTTTCGAGCATTTCCGCCTATGCCGGCTTTGCGAAGCCGAATGACATCGGCTCGCCGACGGGCGTGCTCCAGAACAAGGACCAGGAAGAGGTCACGAACGAGACCTACGGCCCGATGAAGGCACTCTGCGAGCAATATGTGCGCGACGCCTATGGCACGCGCACGTCGATCGTGCGGCCAGGATACATCGTGGGCCCGCTGGACCCGACCGACCGCTTCACCTACTGGCCGGTGCGCTTCGCGAAGGGTGGCGACATGGCCGTGCCCGGCACGCCGGCCGACCCGATCCAGGTCGTCGACGTGCGCGACCTGGTCGCATTCATGCTGGGACTGGTCGAGCGCCAGGTGGACGGCGACTTCAACGCCGTGACGCCGCCCGGCGCGATCACGATGGGCGGGCTCATGGACGCCTGCCGGAAAGTCACCGGCGCAGACACGAAACTCACCTGGATCGACGAGGATTTCCTCGCCGGCCAGCTGAAACCGGCGGAAATGAATTTCGCGCCCTGGGGGCCGATGCGCGGCGACGAAGCCGGTGGCTCGCTGACCGGCATGAAAGCATCCGCCGACCAGGGCCTCAAGGCGCGGCCGCTCGAGGACATCGTCCGCGACACGCTCGCCTGGCACGAAACGCGCCCGGCCGAGCGCAAGGCGGAACTCCGCTCCGGATTCGCCGCGGGCAAGGAGGCCGAGGTACTCGCTGCCTGGCGCGCCCGCGCGGGAACCTGAAGCGCGCGATCGTTCTCGTTGTCATCTGCGCGTGCGGGCGTAATATGGCCTGAAAACATCGCGCGAGGGACTCGCCATGCGCACCGTCAGGCAATTGCTGGAAGGCAAGGCGCCCGGAGTCTTCACCATCGGGGCCGAGGAGCCGGTCCGCACCGCGATCCAGCTGATGGCGGATCACTTCATCGGCGCGCTACCGGTGCTCGAGGCCGGCAGACTCGCCGGCATCATTTCCGAACGCGACTACGCGCGTAAGGTCGTGCTGATGGGGCGCAAGTCCACCGAGACTTCGGTCGGCACGATCATGAGCACGCCGGTCATACACGTCGACCCGCAACAGACGGTCAACGAGTGCATGCAGCTCATGACCGACAAGCGCATCCGCCACCTCCCGGTGGTCGAGAACGGCAAGCTGGTCGGCGTGATCTCGATCGGCGACTGCGTGAAGGCGGTCATCGACGAGCAGAAGCACGAAATCGAGGACCTGCGCCGGTATATCGCGGGCTGACGGCGAAGTCACACCCGCCGGCGGTGGCCGGGCTGGCTCGCGCGTTCAGAAGAATCGGAAAATTCGCTTGCTCGCCGCCCGGCCACGACCGGCCGGGACTGCTTCGCTGCAGCCTGCGGACTACCAGCTCCCGGTGTTGGGCATCGAGGCCCACGGTTCCTCTGGCGGCAGCGCGTCGCCTTTCTGCAGGAGCTCGATCGAGACGTTGTCCGGCGAGCGCACGAAGGCCATGTGGCCGTCGCGCGGTGGCCGGTTGATCGTGACGCCGCCCGCCTGGAGCTTTGCGCAGGCCGCATAGATGTCGTCCACCGCGTAGGCCAGGTGGCCGAAGGCGCGGCCCATCGTGTACTGCTCGGGATCCCAGTTGTGCGTGAGCTCGATCTGGGCCTGGTCGTCGCCGGGCGCGGCCAGGAACACGAGCGTGAAGCGGCCGCGCTCGTTGTCGATGCGCCGGAGTTCCCGTAGCCCGAGCAGATCGCGATAGAAGTGCAGCGAGCGCTCGAGGTCGCCGACGCGCACCATCGTGTGCAGGTACTTCATCCAGGGAAAATTAGCACGGTCGCGCCCCAGGCGGTACCGGCGATGAGACCCGCCAGCGCGCCGCAGGCGATGATCCACAGCACGTCGACGCGCGTCCGCTCAAGCAGGACGAGTGCAAGCGCTGCGATCATGATGGCCGGCCAGCGCGGTTCTTCGATGCCGGCCGGGACGAACACGGCGCGCCCGAAGACCAGTGCAAGACTGGCGATGACACCGACCACCGCTGCCGTGATGCCGGCAAGCGCACCGCCGAGGCGCAGCTGCCCCGCGAGTCGCTCGACATAGGGAGCGCCGACCAGGATCAGGATGAAAGCGGGCAGGAATGTCGCCCAGGATGCCAGCAGAGCGGTCGCCGTCGCGGCCGTCGCTTGCGGGATCCCGCCGGGCGCATGCCAGCCGGCCATGAACCCGACGAATTGCAGCACGATGATCAGCGGGCCGGGCGTGGTCTCGGCGAGCGCAAGGCCGACGACGGTCTCGGCCTGAGTCAGCCAGCCGTAGACCTCGACCACTTGCTGATTCACCCAGGCGAGCACGGCATAGGCGCCGCCGAAAGTCACGAGCGCCGCCGTCGTGAAGAATCCGTAGACCTGCGCGTACAGCGAGCGCGGACCCGCGGTCGCGAGGATGAGCAGGGTCGGCAACAGCCACAACACCAGGCCCACGGCGAGTACCCGCCAGGGAAATGCGCCCGGCTCCGCGACGACGGGCGGCGCGGACTCGTGGCGTACCAGGGCGCCGGCTGCGGCGGCTGCCATGATGACTGCCGGAAACGGCGCAAGATCGAGCGCGATCGTCGCGAGCGCCGCCAGCGCGATCAGCCAGTGCATGGGCCGGGCCAGCGCACGGCGCCCGATCCGGATCAGGGCGTGCAGGATCAGCGCCACGACTGTCGCCTGGAGACCGGCGAGCAGCGAGGCGGCTGCCGGCAGCTCGCCGTACAGCGCGTAGGCAAACGACAGGCCGAGCAGCAGCAAGACCGCGGGCACGATGAAGCAGAGCCCGGCGACGATGGCGCCCGCGACGCCGTGCAGGCGCCAGCCGATCCAGATCGCGAGCTGCAGCGCCTCCGGTCCGGGCAGCAGCATGCAGAAATTGAGCGCTTGCATGAACGTGCGCTCATCCAGCCAGCGGTGTCGCTCGACCACCTCGCGATGCATGATCGCGATCTGTCCGGCGGGACCGCCGAAGGAAATGAACCCGAGCTTCAGCCAGAAGCGGAACGCCTCGCGGCGCGACGGACGCATCAGGACTCGGTGATGGGCGCGTACCAGGGCAGGGTCTTGAATCGCGAGATCCAGGCGCCGATTGCCGGAAAATCCGCCAGCCGGTAGCCGGCCTCGTCGGCGACGTGGGTATAGGCGAACAAGGCGACGTCGGCGAGCGTCACCGCATCGCCAACCAGCCAGTGGCGACCGCCCAGTCCGCGCTCGAGCACGGCGAGCGCGCCGGCGCCGCGCTGGAAGCGCTCCGTGTAACGCTCGCCGAAATCCTCCGGCTGCTTCTTCAGCGACTGCAGCCAGAAACGCAGCGTGCCGATGCCCGGCTCGAGCTGGTACTGCTCGAAGTTCATCCACTGCCACATCAGCGCGCGCTCGAAAGCGTCTGCCGGCACGAGCGTCGAGCCCTCGGCGAGGTAGCCGATGATGGCGTGGCTCTCGGCGAGCGGGCCGCGGCCCGGCACCATCAGCACCGGGATCTTGCCGTTCGGATTGATCGCGAGGAATTCCGGCGTGCGGCTTGCACCCGCGACGATATTCATCTGCACGAGCCGGTACGGCATGCCGAGCGCCTTCATGACCAGGCGGCACTTGTAGCCGTTGCCCGATGGCAGATAGTCGTAGAGCACGAAGCTCATGCGCGGAACTCTCCCAGCAGCCGGCGCGCCTCGGCCGCTGCGCGCAGCCCGGACAGGTGGGCGCCGTGCAGCGTACCGTAGGCCGACTGCTCGGTGTGCTCTCCGGCGAACACCAGCCGGCCACCGACCGGGCGGGTCAGGAGCGCGCGGGCACCATAACGGCCCGGCAGGCAATGCGAATAGGATCCGCGCGCCAGCAGATCGGCGGCCCAGGAGGTCGCCGCGCCGCGATCGAACTGGCGGCGCAGGTCGCCGCCGAGCATCGACGTGAGCTCGGAGAGCGCTTGCTCGATCGCCGCCGCCTCGCCCGCCGCCTCGAGCTCGTGCGCGAAGCGGCCGGCTGCGAAGCCGATGCAGACATTGCTGCCCCAGTGGCGTGTCAGGTAATTCATGCCGCGGTCATCGTCACGGCGCATCACGAGGAACTCCGCGCGTTCCGACGGGAACACATTGCGCTTGAACTTGAGCGCGACCTTGTCGAGCAGACCGAGCGGCAGGTCGTGATGCGCCTGCAGGACCTCGACCGGCAGCGCGGGGGCGAAGATCACGGCGCCGTCGGCGACCACGGCGGAAGGCAGCGCCACGATCGCAACGCGCGCCGCAAAGCTGCCGGCATTGGTGTCGGCCGTCACGCCCCGCGCCGACCAGCGGATGCGCGTCACGGTCGTGCGCAGGCGTACATCCACGCCGCGGGCATAGTGCGCGAGCAGCGCGCCATAACCGCGTGGAATCATCAGGTCCGCGCCGTCCTCCACGTACCGGGTCGAATCCAGGATCGAGAAATTGGAAGGCTCGATGCCTTCCAAGGCCGTCAGATCGCGCTCGGCCAGCGGATACCAGGGATCGGCAAGCGTAGCCTGCGTGAGCGCCGCCGAGGCCGGGATGTCGAGCCCGCGGCGCCCGGCATCGTCGAGCTCGCGATTCATGCGTTCCTGGACCGCCCGCAAGCCGGCGGTCTCGGCATCGCTCATGCGGCCGGCCTGGTCGTAGACGATGCGCGGCAGGGCGTCCTCGACCAGGTCGAAGCCATTCTGCCGCGCGTAGCCGACCCAGGGATTTACCTCGGTGGAATGCAGCCAGGAACAGCCGCGGTCCCAGGGGACGCCGAATGACGTGTCGGTGAATGCGCGCCCGCCGATGCGGTCGCGCGCTTCCAGCACCAGCACCGACTGGCCGCGCGCGGACAAGGTCTTCGCCGCCGAAAGCCCCGCGCCGCCTGCGCCGATCACCAGCACGTCCGGTGTCGCGGCCTGGGCGGCGAGCCGTGCACCGTAACTGCCGAGCAAGGCACCGCCGATGCCCTGCAACAACTCCCTGCGATTCAGCACTGCAACGCGCTCCGCCAGATCCCGAGCTTGCGACGATAACTCATCCCGGCATGGGCCGGGCTGGTCGAGGGCAGCAGTCGGTATTCGAGCCTGCGCCCGGCCGGCGGGCATTGCCGCGCGTGACGATGCCAGGTGGACTCGGCCTTGCGACCATTGAAGCAGACGCGGCTGATGCGCTGGTGCGAAGCCAGGAAGCCGGCGAAGTCGTTGACCTCGATCGAGTCGTCGTCGATCGCGGAATCGAGGCTGCCGACCCGGACGCAACTGGCGAGGACGTCCCAGAGCGCAATGCCGGAACTTCGCAGCGCCTCCCGGCGCCGCGCATATGGCGCCTTCGCATCGAAGCCGAAGATGACGCCGGTTATCGGCCAGAACTGGTTGCGCGGGTGCGCGTAGTACTCGCCTGCCGCCAGCGATGCGACACTCGGCATGCTGCCAAGGACGAGCACGCGCGCCGCGGGCTGCGCGATGGGCGGAAACCCCCAGATCCTGTCATACCGCTTGCGGCCGGCGCGCGACATGGCCTCAGTCTGTCGCCAGCCATGACCGGCCTCAACTGCGACGAACGGCCGCGGTTCAGTCTCCGCCGGCAGCGATCCGTGGCTGGTCCGCGCGCTCGCCCCGGATCGCGGCCTGCGTGGACAGGCGGTCCGCCAGCCCGATCAGTTGCAGAAAGCTTCCGGCTTCGGCGTCCGTGCTGCGCGCGGACGCGGCAAGTGCCGCAACGTCGCGGTACATGAAGCTGCCCATGTATTCGCCGCCGCGCAGCAATTGACCGTAGGCCGCGACCGCCGCCGTCAGCCGGAACGCCGCCGCCCGCCCGCTCAGGTTTCTTGCCGTAGCGCAGCGGGTCCACGCGCTCGCGACCGCTGCCCCTCAGGGCGATTTCATAGAGCGTCGTGACCCTGTGGGCGGCGCCGATCTCGCCGGCGTCGACCCGGTCGTTGTTGAAGTCCGCGCGCTCGAGCATGCGATTCTCGTAGCCGATCAACCGGTATTCGGACACGACCGCCGGGTTGAACTCGACCTGGATCTTCACATTCTTCGCGATGGTGTGCAGCGTCGCCTCTCGCTGCGAGATCAGCACGCGTCGGGCCTCGGACAGGGAATCGACATACGCATGGCTGCCATTGCCGACATCGGCGAGACGCTCCATCAGGTGATCGTTGTAATTGCCGGTGCCGAAGCCGAGCGTCGTTAGCGCGACGCCGCTCCTGCGCTTTTCCTGGACCAGGTCGACCAGCGCCTCGAAGCTCACCGTACCGACGTTGAAATCGCCGTCGGTCGCGAGCAGGACGCGATTGTTGCCGCCCTCCATGTAGGCCTTTTCCGCCATCGCGTAGGCCAGCTCGATGCCGGCGCCACCGTTGGTGGAACCGCCGGCCGCCAGGCAATCGATCGCCGAGCAGATGGCGGCGGTCTCATCGCCGGCCGACGGCTCGAGCACCACGCCGGAATTGCCCGCTTAAACCACGAGGCTGATGCGGTCTTCGCCGGGGTTTCCAGCCCTGGATGCCGGCCTGCAACAGCCGTCTCTTCGCATTCCACGGCGTCGGCGCGAGCTCGGTCACGATGCCGATTGGCACGGAGGTGTCGCCTGGCGTCGAGTAGGCGTAGTCAACATAGTTGATCAACTCCTCGACGCGTACGGCGTCCTGCGGCGGCAGCCGGACTTCATTCAGCATGCGCCGCACATTGCTGTAGGCGCCCGTGTCCACGTCGATGCTGAACGTCGAAACCGGGCTCTCGGCGACGCGTCGCACCGGATTCGCATCGATCTTCCCGTAGTTCTCGCGGTCCAGCGGTAGTTGCAGGCCAGCGCGCTGCTCCAATTCGCGGGCGGCGACCGCGCTCCCTGCGGAGGTCGGCATGTAGTGTTCCATTGCCGGGACCGCGGAGGAGCCGGCAGATGACGTGCAATCAATCGAGGCATGGGACGGCTCCGTGGGATGGCCCTCCCTGCAAACGGCGCCTCCTGCCTGGCGGGGTTAACGGCCTAGCTGCGCGCGACCGGCGCGACAAACAACACGGCACCGGTCGGTGCGCCGGTCGGCGAGCCGCCGAGCGGCTCGTCGCTGACCGCCACGTTCGGCGCCAGCGCGAGCGCCGCGCGTTGCCGCGCGTCGAGCGCGAGCTGCACGCGCCCGCGCTCCGGCATCAGGCCGAGCGAAACTGGCGCGACATCGGGCGGCAGGGCCCAGAGCTCCCGCGAGCGCTGATCGGGATAGCGGATGTCGCCGACCGCGCGCACCTCGACGTGGTCGCCATCCGCGGCGAATGCGACCTGCCAGAGCGGGCTGCCGGACGCGTCGGCGATGACGGCGGTCGCCTGCGGCGGCAGGACACGCAACTCCTGCCAGAGGTACCAGCCGAGGCCCAGCACCGCGAATGCCACGACTGCGGCGGCGAGCCCGCGCCACCGTCCCTGCGGCGGGTTGCCGATGCGCCTCTCGATTGTCGCCCAGACCTTCGGCGACGGGTCGACCGGCTCGAGCTGCATCGCGAGGCCGGCGAGCCTCACTTCCCAGGCCTGCACGCGTCGTGCGACGAATGGATCACTGCCGCGCCATCGCTCGAAACGCCGGCGCGCGGCGCCGGTCAGCGTGCCGAGCACGAACTCGGCGGCGAGCAGGTCGAGGATGTCGGGTGCGTTCGGCTTCATGTTTCGAGGCACCGGCGCAAGGCGGCGAGGCCGCGGCGAATCCAGCTCTTGACCGAACCGAGCGGCTCGCCGATGCGGTCGGCGACTTCCGCGTGCGTGAGTCCGTCCTGGTAGGACAGCAGGATGCAGTGGCGCTGCCGCTCCTGGAGCGCATTCATGCAGCCGTCGAGCGCTGCGCTCGCGCGGCGGCCGAGCGCCATCAGCGCATCGTGAGGCTCGTCTTCGGCGGCAACCGTCCCGAGCTCCTCCTCGCCGCCGGCCGGCAACCGGCGCTCGCGTCGCTGGAGGTCGATGCCGCGATAGCGCGCGATCGAGATCAGCCAGGCCCAGGACGAGCCGCGCTCCTGGCGGAACTGCCCGGCCTTGTTCCAGACCTGGACAAAGACCTCCTGCAAGGCGTCCTCGGCGAGCGCGCGATTCCGGAGCAACCGGATCAGGCAGGCGAGCAGTTGCGGCGAAGTCAGCTCGTAGAGCCGCTGGAATGCCTGCCGGTCCTGGCGCGCGCAGGCAGCCAGCAACCGGGCGACCTCAGGCTCCGATTCCATGCTCGCGGAATGCGCCATCGTCAGGAGTATACGCAGCGCTCCTGTAGCCGGCTGCGTCTCGCCGGGTGGCCGGCGTGGGCTCACAGCCGCCCGGCCAGCCAGAACGCGCCGATCATCGCGGCGGATACGGACAGCGCCGGCATGACCCGCTTCGCGTAGCGGGAACTGCGCCTCGCGAGCCACAGGAGCGGCAGTGTCGCCGCCACGATCAGGAGCTGCGCGACTTCGACACCGACGTTGAATCCGAACAACAATGGCAGCAGCCGCATGCCTTCCGCGTCGATTTCCCGCAGGGCATTCGCGAAACCGAAGCCATGGATGCATCCAAATCCGAATGCCAGCGGCAGGCGCAGGGGCGCAGCGGCCGGAATCAGGTTCAGGAGGCCCGCCACGACGATCGATGCCGCGATGGCAACCTCGACCGGCCGTACCGGCAGCGTGACGGCGCCGCTTGCCGCGAGGGCGAGCGTCACGGAGTGCGCCAGCGTGAAGGCCGTGACAATCTTCAAGAGGTCGAGCACCACCATGCGGCGGCTCTCCAGCATGGTCCAGCCTGACGCCGAGCCGCGCAGCACGCTCGGCAGCAACAGGAGCAGCAGAAAGACGACGTGGTCATAGCCGATCAGCACGTGCCGGACGCCTTCACGCAGGAAACGCAGCAGCGTGGCGAAGATGGAGACTGCCGCCGGCTCCGTCCAGGCTGGATCATTGAAGGACAGTGCTGCCGGGTATCTCCCGGCGGTCGTCCGCACATCGAGCAAGGCTGAATAGCCGACACTTCCGAAGAAAAGACTGGTCGCGACTTCGACCGTGCCGCCGGACGGGCAATCGCCGCTCCAGCGGAATGAAACGTATTCCTCCGGTCCACGCCGCCGAGTCGTCAGCGCCCCGGGAGACAGCCGGCAGTTTTCACCGCCGCGGCCAATTACCAGGCGCTGAAGCGCGAATCGCGTGATCGCATCCCGTCGGGCATCGATCTCGCCGGCCGTCAGTGCGCCGTCGCCGTTCGCATCGAGCTCGAGCGGCAGCGCCAGATCTGCGGTGGCGATGTCCCAGGTCCCGCTCAGCGGGCTCCCGCCGTCTCCCGACGCAATGCGCAGAAAGCTCGAGCCATTCGCATGCGCATGAGCTACGCCGCAGGCCAGCAACGACAGGAGAATCGTGAGAGTTTTCATGAGCGCGCCTGCCGCGCGGGCATCGCGAGCCTGTTCCGGCAGGCATTTGCCGAGACGCGGGGCGCCGGCGCCACGGCCGAGGGCGCCGATGGCAGCTCGAATGTCAACGAGGCCCAGAGACTTTCCCAATCCGCGTCGACGCCTGCGGGCGGATCGATCATGTGAACGGCGGCCACGCGCCACATGCCGGACGAGTGCAGACGGAAGGCGGCGCGGCCATCGGCGTCGGTGCGGGCCTTCAGGTCGGCATCCTCGGTGCCAGGGCGCGTTGCCACGACGAGCGCACCGGCAAGCGGTTCGCCCTCGTACAGCAAGCGGAACGCTTGCGGCGCGGGACCGGTCGCGCTCCGCAAGCGGGATTCTGCGACCAGCTCGAGACGCAAGCCGATCGCGCGGTCGAAATTGTCTCTGCCGGTGTCTCCGACGCGCACCAGTGCCTTCGCGTGGCGCGAGTAGGCTTCCCGGAGCTTCCCGCGGCGCTCACCGCGCCTGGCATGGCTGGCGACGATTCCATCCAGGCCCTTCTCGCTCACGTACTCCCGGAATTCGGCGAGCGGAACTTCGGTGAAGGCCCGATCGCTCGCATAGCCCACGATATAGCCGCCGGGCACGACCAGCCGTGCAACGCCCGCCGGGTCGGAACCGTCGAGCCCGACCACCGGTACCTCGCTCGCCGCCCCGCGGGCGACGAAACGCTCGATGCGCGCCGGATTGCGCGGCAGCGACCAGCCGTCGAATCCGTCGCCGAGGCAGAGGCGCAGGCCGATGCGGCCGCCCGCTGCGAGCGTGAACTGCGTCGGCTCGACCCAGAACTCGTGTGCGGCTGCCGTCGCCGCAGCGAACGCCAGCGCGAACCCGGCGAGTCGTGCCGACAAGGCCGGCTCATGCCGGCTCATTCGCCGAACGCCCTGCGAAGCGCCGGGTCCGATTGCACGATCTGCCTGAACTGCTGCGGCTCGACCGGGGAGAATCCGATCCCGTGATCGGCATTCACCGCGTCGAGCAAGTCGGAGACGCTCAGCGATTCCTGCAACAGCCCGGTCGTGTCCGACTCCGGCAGGATTTCGACAGCGGACGCCGTTTGCGAAAGCGCGGCCTGGCGCTCGATGGCGGCAGGGACCGGGTCGGTCCCTGCCGTCGACATTGCGGCGACCGGCCCGGCGTGCGCCGGACCGGTCATCGCATCACCATTCCCGCGCTTCAGCGTCACGACCGCGGCCAGCATCGCGAGCGTGCAGGCCGCGATGGCGACGATGCTGCGCGTCATCAGGGCGCCCGATCCTTGCTGTTGTTGGTGCCGGAGTGCGGCGTCGCCAGGTATGGGAACACCTGGTGGTACGGCAGATCGTTCCCGGCGATGTTGTCGCCAACCACGGTGATGGTCGAGTAGCCCGGCCCGCTCGCGATCGCGGTCAGCGCGATGTCGACCACGTCGTCGCCGAGCCTGCGGCCATTGGGCCAGCCGCCCGAGACGCCATTGGTCGTGTCGCCACCGATGAAGCCGAGCCGGTCAAAGCCGGCCTGGCCCGCGAGACGAACCGGATCGGTCGTCGTCACGACTTTCAGCACCTCGGGAATGAAGATCTTCCGGAGGTCCTCGCGGCCGGTCGCCACGAAGCTGGTGCCGAACACCGCGTTGATCAGCGTCGCCAGCTCGGGATTGCGCGCGTACTTCGCGAACTGCGCATCCTGCGAGGCCGGCGTGCGGTTGAATCGGTCCTTGTCCGCAAACGCCACCAAGGCTTCGGTGAACAGCGGATTGCCGAGCCGCGACACCTGCGCCCAGCCGCCGCTGTTGACCCGCGTGCCGTCGCTCTTGCGTACCGTGACCCGCGGCCGGCTGACCGACGCATACACGCCGACGCCCTTCTGCTGGCCGAAGAACACGGAGTCGTACTTCCGCGGAATGTTGAGCTCGTCGAGCTCGCTCAACGGGATCTGAATCGCGACCGACAGCAGGTTGAAGCCCTTGAAGCCGTCGAAGCCGCCTCCGTCCTGGCCGAGGCCGTCGGCGAGGCTGCCGTTATTGTCCAGGATCCGGACGTTCAGCAGGTCGAACACGCCCGGGATGTCCGAGAAGAAGCTGTCGTCGCGCGGACCGGCCCAGACCGCTTCGCCCGAGTCGAGCCCATAGATCGTCGAGCGCGTGTAGGCATCGAGGTCATTGAGCGTGAGCGCGCCCGACACCGCCTTGCCGTCCGCATCGTTGTAGAGCGGGGTCACGCGGTTGCCGACGTTCGGCGGCGGCACCAGCAGGTCGCGCCCGATGCGCTTCGTCCTGCCGCCCGCAACCTTCACCACCCGGAACTTCTGGGTGAAATTCTGGCGCGCGTCACCGACCGTCATGATCGGACCGACTTCCGTGCCGAGGCCGTACGAAAGGATCGTATTGCGGTTCTTGTAGCCCGCATCCACCGGCGAGAACGAGAAGTCATAGCGCAACCGGGTCACGCCGCTGATCGGGTCCGTGATGTGGATGCTGTAACGCGCGTCGTCCGCGAATCGCTCGTACTGGGCGCCGTCACCCGGTTCCGAGAATGGCCGGAAGCTCATGCTGACATTCAGCACCTTGATCGACGGGTTGTCGTACTGGGTGCCGACGAAGGCATAGACGTCGGTCAGGTTGGCCTGCGGGTCCTGCTTGATCAGCGGCGCATCGCTGTGATTCGAGGCGACCGCCGCCGACATCGTCCCGATCGTCGAAACTGCGCCGAGGGCGATCAACAGCCCCTTGCGCACCAATGGTCTGGTATTCATCCGTCTGACTCCTGTTTGGTCCGTTGTTACCCACGGCACCTCGTCGGGTGCATGGGCTATACGGAACGCAGAGGCGCATGGATGCATCCGCATGCCGCCCGGCTGCGTATTGCAATTGCGCGGGTACTGACACGGAGAGCGCCACGATGTCCGGAAGAGTGCGGGTGAAGGCGGCAGTCGCCGCGATGCTGGCTTCGTCGGTCCATGCGGCGCTCGCCGGCGGCGTGCCCGGTACCAGGCTGGACGAGGTGGTCGTGAAAGCCGGGCGCATCGAGCTCGCGGGCCTGCCGCGCGCGGCGAGCGAGGGCACCGTACTGGCGGAACAGCTCGAGAACCGCCCCTTGCTGCGCACCGGCGAGCTGCTCGAGATCGTGCCCGGATTGATCGTCACGCAGCACACCGGCGACGGCAAGGCGAACCAGTACTTCCTGCGCGGCTTCAACCTGGACCATGGCACGGACTTCTCGACCCGCGTCCAGGGCATGCCGGTCAACATGCCGACGCACGGCCACGGCCAGGGCTACATGGACGTCAACTTCGTGATCCCGGAGCTGGTCGAGCGGGTCAGCTACCACAAAGGCACCTACTATCCCGAGCTCGGCAATTTTTCCGCGGCCGGCGCCGCGGAGATCCGCTACCTGGACCGGCTGCGGCCGCTCGTGTCGCTGACCGGCGGCGAGGACGGCTACGGCCGCGCGGTCGCGGCGGGGTCGGCGCCGGCCGGCAGCGGCGAGTTGCTGGTCGGGCTGGAGTTCGGCCAGGCGGACGGCCCCTGGGAACTGCCACAGAACCTCGACAAGTCGAACGCGGTGCTGCGCTGGTCGCGGCAAACCGACGACGCGGGTATCGGGATCGACCTGATGGGCTATCGCGGCGAGTGGCGCGCGACCGACCAGATTCCACGGCGCGCGGTACGGGACGGCAAGCTCGGCAGGTTCGGCTTCGTCGATCGCTCCAGCGGCGGCGAATCGCACCGGTATTCGGTTTCGACGCAGGGCTTCCGCAACTCGGGCGAGCGGCGGCTCGACTATTCGGCCTATGCGATGGACTACGAGCTGCAGCTTTTCTCGAACTTCACCTATGCGGTCGACCCGGTCAACGGCGATCAGTTCGAGCAGTACGACGAACGGCAGGTGTTCGGCGGCGCGCTCGCCTGGTCACAGCCGCTTGCCATCGACGGCGAGCGAACGACCTGGCGCGCGGGCATCGACCTGCGTCACGACGACATCGCACCGGTCGGGCTGTACCTGACGACCGTGCGCGCCCGTCACGCGACCATCCGCGAGGACTCGGTGCGCCAGTCGCTGGCCGGCCTCTGGACCGGCCTCGAAACCCGCTGGTCGCCGCGCGTCCGCAGCGAGATCGGGCTGCGCTACGACCGCCTGGAGTTCGGCGTCACGAGCGATGTCGTGGCGAACTCGGGCTCCGGCAACGACGACCTCATGAGCCCGAAGTTTTCGCTGGTGCTCGGTCCCTGGCGCGACATCGAGTTCTTCGTCGCGGCGGGCCGCGGTTTCCACGGCAACGACGCGCGCGGCGCGACCATCACGGTTGACCCGGTCGATGGCGTGACACCGGCCGAAACCGTGACGCCGCTGGTCGAAGCCACCGGCCGCGAGATCGGATTGCGGACTTCCCTGCTGCCGCGCACCCAGCTCTCGCTCGCGCTCTGGCAGCTCGACATCGATTCGGAACTGCTGTTCATCGGCGACGGCGGCGCGACCGAGGCCAGCCGCCCCAGCCGCCGGCGCGGCGTCGAGCTCGGACTCTATTCGCGACCGACCGACTGGTTGATCGTCGACGCCGACCTGGCGCTGTCACGGCCGAAGTTCCGCGATGCGGATCCGTCCGGCCGCCACATACCCGGCGCCGTCGAGCGGGTGGCCTCGCTCGGCGTCGCTTTCGAGACGCCACGCGGCTGGTTCGGCGGGGCGCGCGTCCGCTACCTCGGCCCCGCTTCGCTCGTCGAGGACGACAGCCTGCGCGCAGCCAGCTCGACGCTCGTGAACCTCGATGTCGGCCGGCGCATCGGTCGGCGCTTGCAGGCGAGCCTCGGTCTCTACAATGCGCTCGACCGCGCTGCCAACGACATCAGCTATTTCTACGCGTCCCAGCTCCCCGGAGAAGCGGCGCCGGTCGAGGACATCCATTTCCATCCGGTCGAGCCGCGCACGCTGCGCCTGACCCTGGCGGCCTCGTTCTGATCACCGGACCAGGCCGGGCGTATTCAGCACCAGTTCTTTCACCGCCTGGAAATAGCGCACATAGCCCGTGCAGCGGCATAAGTGCGGGTCCAGCGCCTCGCTGACCGCCGTCTCGACGTCGGCCTTCCCGACCGGTGCTTTCGCGAGCCTTTCCAGCAGCACGGTCGCCGCGTTGACGAAGCCGGGCGTGCAGTAGCCGCATTGAAAGCTGAAGTGATCGAGAAAGGCCTGTTGCACGGGCGAAAGCCGCGTCACCGCGCCACTCTCGCCGCGTTCGGCGTGGCCCTCGATGGTGCGGATGCGCTGGCCGGCGAAATCGTGGGCGGGCGTCACGCAGGCCGGCACTTCGCTGCTGCCGTCGGCGGTGTCTACGATCACGGTGCAGGCGCGGCACAGGCCGAGTCCGCAGCCGAAGCGCGTGCCTGTCAGCCCGAGCTCCTCGTGCAGCAGGTCGATCAGCATCATGTCTTCGGGCACGTCGAGCGGGCCGTGGCGCCTGCCGTTGATATCGAGCGTCAGTGGACGACTGCTCACGGCGCGCCTGCTTCGGCCGCCGCGGGCTCCGGCGCGAGCGCCGCCAGAATCCGGTCGGGCGTCACCGGCAACTCGCGGAATCGCTTGCCGGTCGCGTGAGCGATTGCATTCACGATCGCCGGCACGACCGCGATCATGACGACTTCGGCCATGCCTTTCGGCGGATCGGTTTCCGAGAGCGCTGGCAGGACTTCGCCGGTCTGCGACCAGACGGCCACGTCACGCGAGTGGGGAACCCGGTAGCGGTGGAAGTTCCAGGCCCCGTTGCCCGGCCCCTCTTCGTACAGCGGCAGCTCTTCGTGCAGCGCATGGCCGATGCCCATCGCCAGGCCGCCCTGCAACTGGCCCGAGACGAGCTCCGGCACGATCTGGTTGCCGCATTCGAGGATCGAGTGGTGATTCAGCAATTCGACCAGTCCGGTCGTGGCGTCGACGGCGACCTCGGCGAGCGTGCCGATCGCGCTGTAATAGACGACGCCGGCATTGTTTCTTTGCGCCGCCGGGTAATGGACGGCAGTCCGCCGGATCGCGCGGTAGACGTTCGCCGTCGCGACACCCGGGCCATCGGCGGTGCCGTCGCCAAAGCACAGCGCAAGACCGTCGATCGGCAGGCGCTCCGTGCCCTGGGACAGCGGAAATTCCGCCTCGGCCCATTGCCAGCGATTGAAGGTGTGCACGGCGGCGCCGGTCACGAGCCCCTGCTCGTAGATGCGCGCCGCAATGGTTTCGAGTGACAGCGGGGCGAGTCCGCCCGCCGTCAGGCGTCCGGCGACCCAGCGCGCGTCCTCGCGGCGGATGGCGAGCGGCGCGAGCTGGCCGCCGCCAAAACCTTCCGACCACAACGATAGCGCCGCTGGCCAGACGCCTTCGGCGAATACGAGCCGCGCGGCCTCGCGCGTCGCGTGCCCGTAGAAATAAGCGGAATTGCTCGCGCTCGAGGGCGTAGCCCGGTGTGGCGTCCAGCTCGGGTCACGCTCCCGCCGGTCCTGCTCGTCCTGCTGCATCAGCCAGGGATCACCGGTTGCGACCATCGGCAGCTCCGGCCATTCGGTCGCAGCGGTCTCGACGTCGTCGGCCGGGTGGCCGAGCCAGCGCGCGCAGAGCGCGGCCTGGCTGGTCGCCATGCCGGTGCCGAGCTCGACGCCGATGTGCCTGAGCCCGACCCTGCCCTCGCGCGACAACGAAACTGCCGCGAATGCGGCTTCCGCGCCGGTGCCGAAGTCCTTCTGCACGCAGCCGAACCCGATACCGTGGCGCTTGCCGGGATGAGCCGCTTCGTAGGACTTCTTGCGCCCGTCACGGTCGCGCCAGAGCGGGTGCGCGGCCGCCTTCGCCAGCACCTCGCCGGCGCGCAGCGCCCCGCCTGCGATCGCACCCTGGGTGTTCTTCATGCCGGTCTGCAGTACGTTCCGCTGGCGCAGCTCGATCGGGTCGAGCTTGAGCTCGGCGGCGACTTCGTCCACCAGCATCTCGGTCGCGCTCATGCTCTGGAGCGTGCCGTAGCCGCGAGCGGATCCCGCATCGAGCGCGCGCGAGGCGATCACCGTGCTCGCGAGGTCGCTCTTCGGAAAGTAATAGACCGACTGCGCCGAGGTGGCCGCAACCAGGCAGACCGACGGCGAGAAATTCCGCCGCCCGCCGCCGTCGCCCCGGAACTCGCCCTGCAGCAACTCGAAGCGCCCACTGGCGCGATCGACCGCGATGCGGTACTTCATCCGGAAACTGTGGCGCTTGAGACTCGCCTGGAATTGTTCGTAACGGTCGTTCGCGAGCCGCACCGGGCGCCCGTCGCCGTAGAGGGCCGCGGCGAGCGCGCAGAACGCAAAGGGATTGTGGTCCTTGGAACCGTAGCCGACCGTGTAGCAGGGATGCAGCACGAGCCGCTCGATGCCGAACCGGGTCGCGGCCAGGAGCTTCGCGCCGTCCTCGGCGATCTCCTGCGGCGACTGCGTGGCGACGACGAAATGCAGCGTCGCATTCGCGGCGTCGTGCCAGCCGTTGCCGTTGTCGGGTTCGAGCGCGGCGGTGTCGACCGACTGCGAGAAGTACTCGCGTTCCAGCACCAGCTTGCCCGCCGCCGGCGCGGCGAGCGCGGCCCGGATTGCCTCCGCATGGGCGCTGCCCTGCGCGTCCAGCGCGCCGCCGGCGTCCGCGGGCGGCCAGAGCGGAACCTGCTTGCGGTGGCCGGACGGAAACAGCGGCGTGTCCTTGAGGCTCGAGTAAACGTCGTTGTCAAAGGGCGTCGCGCCGCCCACCCGCACATAGCGAAAGCTGCCCCAGGGCTCGCGGTCGAGCGGGCCGGTCTCGTCGCCCCAGTGAACGAGGTCGTCGCGCGAGCGGAGCAGATTCTTGGCTGCGCGAAACCGCGGGAAGTCACGCCAGATCAGCAGTGCGACCGCCTGGCCGAGGTAAGCCGGCGTCTTTCCTTCCGGCAAGAGCAGGTCTTCGCCATAGAACGGCGGAAAAGCGACGCCGTCGCGCGCGAGATCGGCGGCAGTGACGATGCGATCGGGCCGCAATGCCGCGCCGAGCGGCGAGAGGTTGTGGCCCGCATAGACGCGGTCCGCCCGCGTGACGCGGAGCAGCATCGCGTGCGACTGCTGCCGGGGCCATCCGGGCAGGTCGCGCGCGCGCATGTCAAAGCTGAAGATCTTTTCGCCGGTGACCTTGGCGGTGGCGTCGTTGCGAAAACGGATCCGCCCTGTGGCCGCGTCCCAGGGCAGCGGCCGCAGCCGCTCGCCCTCGAAAAGCGCCGCGAACGCCCGGCTGCCAGGCGTTGCGATGGTGACGGCGATGCCGGCCACCACGCTCGATTTCAGGAAATCGCGTCGATCAAGTTTCATCTGGTGCCGGGTCGAACATTCGAAC
>JBOHZL010000032.1:0-28813 GCA_050738495.1 Steroidobacteraceae bacterium
TTCGAACCTAGGTTGGCGGAGTCAGAGTCCGCAGTCCTACCGCTAGACGATCCCCCAAATGCGGTTCGTCCCCAGGAAGAGTGTCAGCGCTTGCTGAACTGCGTCCCGCGGCGCGCCTTGCGCCGGCCGACTTTCTTGCGCTCGACCTCGCGCGCATCGCGAGTCACGAAGCCGGCGGCCCGCAGGGGCTTGCGCAATTCCGCATCGTACTCGATCAAGGCGCGCGTGATGCCGTGACGGATCGCGCCGGCCTGGCCGGTGATGCCGCCGCCTTCGACCAGCACGTTGATATCGAAGCGTGAAGTCATCTGCACGAGTTCGAGCGGCTGGCGGACGATCATCTGGCCGGTCTTGCGGCCGAAGAACACGTCGAGCGGCCTGCCATTGACGGTGATCTCGCCCTTGCCGGGCTTCAGGGACACGCGCGCCGACGAGGTCTTGCGGCGGCCGGTGGCGAGGGGCTGATTCGAGGCCATGAACGGATCCCTTAAATCTCGAGGTTCTTCGGTTGCTGGGCCGCGTGCGGATGCGCGCTGCCCGCGAACACGTGCAGCTTGCGGAACATCTGCCGGCCCAGGATCGTCTTCGGCAGCATGCCCTTGACCGCGTATTCGATCGCGCGCTCCGGGTGCTTCTCCATGAGCTTGCCGAGCGCCACCGTTTTCAGGTTGCCGAGATAGCCCGTGTGCTGCTGGTAGACCTTGTCACGCAGCTTGTTGCCGGTCACCGCGACCTTGTCGGCATTGATGACGATGATGTGGTCGCCGCAATCGACATGCGGCGTGAATTCCGGCTTGTGCTTGCCGCGCAGCCGGAAGGCGAGCTGGCTGGCCAGCCGGCCGAGCGTCTTGCCGGACGCGTCCACCAGGTACCAGTCGCGTCGCACGCGCTCTGGAGTCGCGAAAACCGTCTTCATCTTGGGCCCCTGGAAAGGGTCGGGTTCGTGAAAGGCGGGCAAGTTTACACAGATGCCCGATTATTGCAAAGCCGCCCGGGCCCGAGCGCAAGTCATTGTCGCCATTGGGGAAGCGTCCGGGGACAGGCTATATAATATGCGTCGTATGGACAGCCGCACCCTGACGCCCCTCGACCGGCTGCTGGAACTGGCGGATATCGGCCTCCGGGCGAGCTTCGCCCGCCCCGCCAGCACCCGGCCAACCCCCGGAAATCCGGCGCCGGCGCCGGTGGACGAAGGCCGTCGGCGCCACGCGGCCGGGTTGATGCGGGTCAATCACGCAGGGGAAATCGCCGCTCAGGGACTTTATTACGGACAGGCGCTGACCGCCCGCGCGCCCGAGACCCGAGCCGCACTGCTGCGCGCGGCCGGCGAGGAAGGCGATCACCTGGCCTGGTGCCGCGACCGCCTCGACGAACTGGGCTCGCGCCCGAGCCTGCTGAATCCGCTCTGGTACGCTGGCTCGGTGACTGTCGGGGCGATCGCCGGCCTGTTCGGCGACCGCGCCAGCCTGGGCTTCATGGCCGAGACCGAAAGCCAGGTCGAAGGCCACCTGGCCGGACACCTGGCGCGACTGCCGGATGAGGATCTCAGGAGCCGTGCAATCGTCGCCCAGATGCAGGCCGACGAGGTGAATCATGGCCGGGCGGCGCTCGCCGCCGGCGGCACCGAGTTGCCGCGGCCGGTGCCGCGGCTGATGCGATTTTGCGCGCGTATCATGACAGGCACGGCATACTGGGTCTGAGCGTGCACCGGATTATGTCTTGCGGTGCGCGCGGCCCTGTAATACAACGGCGGCCAGCCTGCAGAGGCCACAGAGCCCAGGCGGTCGCCCCGGGGGGAGCACTATGGAAGAAGCCGTCAAGCAACTGACCGACATACCGGCGATCAACCGCTTTCTGAGCTATTGCCGCGTGCGCACGGTGCCGTCCAAGACGGCGCTGATCCACGCCGGCGACCTGCCGGATGTCCTCTACTACATCATCCGCGGCTCGGTCGAAGTCATGATCGAGGACGAAGACGGCAACGAGATGGTTCTCGCCTACCTCAACAAGGGCCAGTTCTTCGGCGAGATGGGCCTGTTCTCGGACAGCCAGCAGCGCAGCGCCTGGGTCCGCACGCGTACCCAGTGCGAACTTGCAGAGATGACCTATCCACGCTTCCGCCAGGTCGCGTCGGAAAGCCCCGGCCTCATGTTCGAGCTCGCGACCCAGCTCGCGACCCGGCTCGACCGCACCAACCGCAAGCTCGGCGATCTCGCCTTCGTGGACGTCACCGGGCGCATCGCTCACGCGATCATGGATCTTTGCGGCGAGCCGGATGCGATGACGCACCCGCAGGGCATGCAGATCAAGGTCAGTCGGCAGGAACTGTCGCGCCTGGTCGGTTGCTCGCGTGAAATGGCCGGGCGCGTATTGAAGGTGCTCGAAGAGCAGGGCCTGCTGACCGCGCGTGGCAAGACCATCGTGGTGTTCGGCGCCCGCCCGAAGGTCAAGGCGCGCGCAGCCCCGGAATTTGCCAAGGCCGCGGCTTCCGCCGCGAAGTAGTCCGGCTCAGAAATAGAGGGGACGCTTCCCTTCAACGGCGAACGGTGTTTTCGCCACCGCGCGTGCTTCTTTGAAGGGAAGCGTCCCCTCTATTTCGCGCCGGCGCGCAGCGCGCGGATCGTCGCCGCGTAGTCCCGGGTCCCGAAGATCGCGCTTCCCGCCACGAACGTGTCCGCGCCGGCACGGGCGATGGCCGCGATGTTGTCGAGTTTCACGCCACCGTCGATCTCGAGCCGGACTTCGCGCCCGCTCGCATCGATGCGCCGGCGCGCTTCCGCCAGTTTGCCGAGCACCGGCTCGATGAATTGCTGGCCGGCGAACCCGGGATTGACGGACATCAGCAGCACCAGGTCGACCCCGACGAGCGTGTGATCGAGCCAGGAGAGCGGCGTCGCCGGGTTCAGCACGATGCCCGGGCGGCAGCCGGAGTCGCGGATGAGCTGGATGCTGCGGTCCACGTGGCGGCTCGCCTCCGGGTGAAAGCTGATCCAGGTCGCGCCGGCCTCGGCGAACTCCGGCACCAGCCGGTCGACCGGATCCACCATCAGGTGCACGTCGATCGGCGCCTTGATCCCATGCCTGCGAAGCGCCTTGCAGACCAGCGGCCCGATCGTCAGGTTCGGCACGTAATGGTTGTCCATCACGTCGAAATGGACCCAGTCGGCGCCGGCCGCGAGCACCGCATCGACCTCGGCGCCCAGTCGGGCGAAATCGGCCGACAGGATCGAGGGCGCGATCACCGTTTGCAGCATTCGGGACCCCTGTCTGGTTTCCGCGGCTACTCTAGCGCAAGCCACGCGCCTCGCGGACGCGTTCCCACGCGGCCTGTATCGCCTGGGTCTTCTGCTTGGCGATCTCGAGCATCGATTCCGGCAGGCCGCGCGCCACGAGCTTGTCGGGATGATTCTGGCTCATCAGCCGCCGGTAGCTTTTCTTGACCTCGGCGTCGGTCGCGGATGCCGGAACTTCCAGCACCTCGTATGCCTCCACGAGCGTGTCCCTGGCGCCCGGCCCGGCCCCGGGACGCGCGCCGCCCGCGCGACCGAAGCCGCCGGCCGCTGCATAGGCCTCGAAGCGCAATAGCGTTTCCAGGTGCGCGAACTCGATGGCGCCGATGCCGAGTGCCGCAGCGACGCGCAGGAGCGTCGAGCGCGTGACGCCCTCGAGGCCGTCTCCCAGCAGCGCCGCACGCATCTGGATCTCGAGGAACATGCGCAGCACTTCTTCGCGCCCAAGGCACACGCGCGCAAGCTCTTCCAGGTCGGCTGCCGGGTCGTAGCCGGCTGCCTTGCCCTCGGTGTAGAAACCCATCGCGGCACGGGTGTCCGCCTCGCCCAGGTTGAACTGGCGGAAGATCCGGCGCGCAGCGGCGATGTCCTGCTCCGACACGCGGCCGTCCGCCTTGGCGACGTGGCCCATGACGCGAAATGCCGAGCGAAAGAAGGCGGCGCGAACGATCGCGGGGTCGATGCGAGGGCCGCGCCGACCGCGCGCGACGTACTGATCGTACAGGTGGCCGAGAATCAACCCGAGCAGCACGCCCGTCGCCCGACGGGTCAGGATGAATCCCAGGATTGCACCGATCAGCTTGCCGGTCCAGTTCATCGCTCTTTCCATTACCATCCGCGATGGCCATGTTATCAAGTGCCCGTCTGCCATGATCTCGAGCGCGCTGTTCGAATCCCGACTCGAATGTCTGCCGCTCGTCCATCGCGGCAAGGTACGGGACAACTACGCGATCGGCGACGACCGGCTGCTGATCGTCGCGAGCGATCGCTTGTCCGCATTCGACGTCGTGCTGCCGGACCCGATTCCCGGCAAAGGCCGCGTGCTGACTGCGATCTCCAATTTCTGGTTCGCGCGCACGCGCTCGATCGTCGCCAACCACCTGACCGGCGAACCGCTTGCGCTGCATGTCGCCGACCCGATCGAGCGTGCCGCCCTCGAAGGCCGCGCGGTGGTCGTGCGCCGCCTCGCGCCGCTGCCGATCGAGGCCGTCGTGCGCGGCTACCTGATCGGATCCGGCTGGAAGGACTACCAGCGGGACGGTCGCGTCAGCGGCATCGTGTTGCCGCCGGGGCTCGCGCTGGCGGCGCGCCTGCCCGAGCCGGTCTTCACGCCGGCGACCAAGGCGCCGGCCGGCCAGCATGACGAGAACATCGGCTTCGAGCGGATGCAGGACACGGTGGGCGCCAGGGTCGCGGTCCGCGTGCGCGAGCTCGCGCTGGCGCTGTATGCGCATGCATCGCGCTACGCGCAGTCGCGCGGGATCCTGATCGCGGATACCAAGTTCGAGTTCGGGCTCGATGCCGCGGGCGAGGTCGTGCTGATGGACGAGGCACTGACGCCGGATTCTTCGCGCTTCTGGCCCGCCGACGGCTATCGCGAGGGCGCGAGTCCGCCGTCCTTCGACAAGCAGTACGTGCGCGACTACCTCGAGACTCTGGACTGGGACAAGCGCCCGCCCGGGCCGCGGCTGCCGCCGGCAGTCATTGCCGCGACCGTGGAAAAATACCGCGAGGCCGGGCGCCGGCTGGTCGGCTGACTCAGGCGGCGCGCTCCGACCAGCGCCGGATCAATGCGTGGATCTCCGCCAACCCGTCGGTCAGCGCGGCCGGCCCCGGCTGCAGGATGATCGCGGACTTCACTTCGTGCAGCTCGCCGTCGCGTACTGCCGGAACCGCCTGCCAACCCGGGCGCGCTGCGACGAGCGCGGGCCGGAATTTCTTGCCGCACCAGGAGCCGAGGATCATGTCCGGCGCGCGCCGGATGACCTCCGCCGGATCGGTGACGATGCGGTCGCGGCCAAGGGCATGCGCGGCGAGGTCCGCGAAGCAATTGTCCCCCCCAGCGATCTCGATCACCTCGCCGACCCAGCGGATCGCGGCGATCTGCGGCTCGTCCCATTCCTCGAAATAGACGCGCGGCCGGCGCGGCAGCCGTGCTGCTGCGGCGCGAGTTTCCTCGACACCGCGCTCGAGACGCGCGGCGAGCGCCGCCGCCTTCGCCTCGCAACCGATCATGCCGCCGAGCATGCGGACCATGCGCAGGATCTCCGCGACGCTCCGCTGGTTGAACAGGTGAACTTCCAGGCCGGCGCGCGCGAGCTCCGCGGCGATGTCCGCCTGCAGATCTGAAAAGCCGAGCACCAGGTCCGGCCGCAACTCGACGATGCGGCCGATCTTTGCGCTGGTGAAGGCCGAGACCCGCGGCTTCTCGCGGCGCGCGCGCGGCGGCCGCACGGTGAAGCCCGAGATGCCGACGATGCGTGCGTCCTCCCCGAGAAGGTAGAGCGTCTCCGTCGTCTCTTCGGTCAGGCAGACGATCCGTTCAGGATACCCGCGCGGCATCAGGACACTCTAGCAGGCACGCGATTGCGGGCGCAGCGGCCCTGTGCCACGCTCCCGCGATGATGATGTATGCGGACGCTCGGCTGCGCATCGAGCGATTGCTCTTTGACCGGCACGACCTGCCGGTCAAACCGGCGAACTGGCTGCTCGACCTGTTGCGCTATCCGTTCGCGCTGATACGCGACCTGTTGACCGGGCAGCTCAACCTGCGCGCGATGGGGCTCGTCTACACGACGCTGCTGTCGCTCGTTCCATTGGTCGCATTCGCATTCGCCGTGCTGAAAGGTCTCGGCGTGCACCGCGACCTCGAGCCGCTCGTGTTCGAGTTCCTGCGGCCGATCGGCGAGCGCGCCGGCGAATTGACGACACAGATGATGACTTTCGTCGAGAACGTGCGCGGCGACGTGCTGGGCTCCGTCGGCCTCGCATTCCTGCTCTATACGGTGATCTCGACCATCCAGAAGCTCGAGGGCGCGTTCAACTTCGCCTGGCACGTCGAGCGCCCGCGCTCGCTGATGCGCCGCATCAGCGAATACCTGAGCCTGATGGTTATCGGACCGATTTTCCTGGTGATCGTGTTCGGGCTGTTCGGCGCGATGGGGCGCAACGACTGGATGCGCTGGCTGACCCAGCATGAGCCGATGGGCTCGGTCGTGCGCGGCCTCGGCGTGCTCGGTCCCTGGCTGTTCGTGACCGGCGTGTTCACCTTTCTCTACATCTTCGTGCCGAACACGCGGGTGCGGTTCCGCGCCGCGCTCGCGGGCGGGGTCACGGCCGGCGTGCTGTGGGCCGCGAGCGGCGCGGTGTTCACCCGGATCGTCGCCGCCTCCACCCAGATGGTCGCGATCTATGCAGGCTTCGCCATTTTCCTGGCGGCGCTCATCTGGATCTACCTGAGCTGGCTCATCCTGCTGATCGGCGCGCAACTGTCTTTCTACGTGCAGAATCCGCGCTACCTGCGCGTCGGGCAGACGCCGGTGCGCCTGACGAGCGCGCTGCGCGAGCGGCTCGCATTCACCGTCATGCTGCTGATCGCGCGCAAGTTCGTCGCCGGCGAGTCGCCGTGGCAGCAACGTATGCTGGCGGAGGACCTCGAGATCCCGGGATCGGCGCTCGGCAGCGTGGTCAATTCGCTGGAGCGCGCAGGTCTCGTGACGCTGACCGAGGAGGAAGAGTTGCTGCCCGCGCGCGACCTCGAGGGCATCGCGCTCGTGGACATCCTGAACGCGGTGCGCGACGAGCGCCAGTACGAGACCTGGCTGCTGTGGCGGGCGCGAACCGAGCCGGTGGCCGACGGCATCATCTCCACGATTGAGGCGGCCGTGCGCGAGCGACTGGCGGGGACGACTCTTCGGGAGCTGGCGGCGCGCGAAGCGAGCTAACCGCCTCGCGACGTCGTTGATCGAAGCACCGATCTCATCCGCGCGGTCCCATCGAACACGTCCTTTTCGCGCGCCAGCCTTTCACCGACGACATCCATGAAGGCACGTACTCGCGCCGTTCCTTTGAGATCGGCATGGGTCACGATCCAAAGCTCGCCCTTGAGGCTTGCTATCGGATCGTTGAGCGCCCGAACCAGGCCAGGATCGCCGTCGCCGAGATAACAGGGAAGAAGGGCCATGCCGATGCCGAACCTGGCCGCCGTGAATTGGTTGACCAGGCTGCTCGACCGATAGACGAACGCCTCGATCGCCACGGCGCGATTGAGCCAGTCGGCGGCCATGATCCCGGCGGTCGTCTCATCCCACCCGATGACGGCATGCCTGTTGAGATCCTTCACCGAGGCAAGCGGTCCGCCGTTGGCGTCGAGATGGTCGGGAGCGGCGTAGAGGGTCCAGGCGACGTCGGCGAGCTTGCGGCCCCAGAGATCGCCTTCCCTTGGACGGATCGGCCTCAACGCAATGTCCGCCTCGCGCCGCGAGAGGCTGAGCACACGATTGTGGATGGCGAGTTCCACGACGATTCCGGGGTGTGCCTGCCGAAATGCCGCGAGATGCCAGGTCAGCACCCGATAGGCAAGCGTTTCCGAGGAGGTGACGCGCAGGCGACCGGCGAGCCGGCGATCGCGTCCGGCGATATCCCGGTTGAGCGCGAGCGCCTCATCTTCCATTCGCTCGGCGGTGGCGGCCATCCGCTCGCCCGCCGTCGTGGTCTCATAGATACCTCCGGGGAGCCGCTCGAACAGACGAACGCCGAGCCGTGTCTCCAGCGCCGTCAGTCGCCGAAAGACGGTTGAATGATCGATGCCGAGCGCCTTGGCGGCACCGGCAAGACTGCCCGCCCGGTGCACCGCAAGAACCAGTTGCAGTGCATTCCAATCGTCCATGGAAGATCATAGCTTCGCCGTTTGCAATAGCGCAAGCGTGAGTGGCGAAATTGCAATGTGCCATGCGGGGTCGCAATGCTTAAACTGTCCTGGTGCCGCCAGGAATTCCATAAGGACCTGGTCAGAGCGCGAAGAGGAGACAGGTCATGAAGCTTTATTACGCCACCGGCACTTGCGCACTCGCGCCTCACATCGTGGCTCTGGAAGCGGGGATCCCGCTCGAGCTCGATCGCGTCGATGTCAGGAGGACGCCACATGTGACGGAGGCCGGCGAGGATTATCGATTGGTCAATCCGAACAACTATGTACCGGCACTGAGACTCGATGACGGCACGATCCTCACCGAGGGCGTCGTGATCGTCCAATATCTCGCCGACCTGAAGCCCGACACGGGCCTGGCTCCAGCGGCGGGCACCGCTGAGCGCACGCGTCTCCAGATCTGGCTGATCTTCATCGCGACTGAACTGCACAAGATGTACAGCCCCTGGCTGTTTCACCCGGAATACGGCGACGAGGTGAAGATCATCGCGCGTCGAAAAATCTTGGAGCGTCTTGCGTTCGTCGACAAGGAACTTTCCGGCGGCGGGAAATTCCTGATGGGCCCGCGCTTCACCGCGGCCGACGCCTATCTGTTCACGATCGTCGGCTGGTCCAGCTTCGTCAAGTTGGGACTTTCCGGTTTCACCAGACTCACTGCCTACATGCGCCGCGTCGGCGAGCGGCCGAATGTCCGCGAAGCCATGCGGGCCGAAGGCATGAAGGTCGCGGCCTGAACGCGAGACTGCAGGCGACCAAGCGAAGCTGGCCGCAAACCTCCAACCTTCACACAGGAGACGACAATGGGTGCTCCCTCTCCCGAACTCTGCAATCTCTGGCTGGCGCGCGCCTTCAATGCGCAAGACGTCGAAGCCGCTGCCGCCATGTATCACCCGGAAGCATCGATCGTTCAAGTCGACGAGGTGCATGGCGGGACCAGCATTGCGCGCGGCGCTGATGGCATCCGCGAGACCATGGCCGCCTATATCGGCCTCAAACCGCACATGGACGTCATCACCCATCACACCACCGTCGCGGGCGCCTTTGCCATGACGCGCTCGCAGTGGCTGATCAAGGGAACCGACCACGACGGCAAGCCGACCGAGGTCCATCATCACGGAATGGAAGTTCATCGTCGGTTGGACGACGGGAGCTGGGTGTTCTTCATGGACCATCCGTTCGGCGCCGATGCGGACTGGGCGGTGGATGTTCCGCCGCCGACCGAATAGGGCGCCAGACGCGACCAAGGCCCCGGTCAGGTGCAATTGGTCCGCGAAACCGTGGATCGCTGCAACATCGGCGAGCGGCCGACATGATCCGGCGACGTCACGCAACGCGCGACGCGCTTCAGCTAGTCGCCGGCGATCGTCATCTCGCCGATCAGCAGCGACCCGCAGTGGATCGCGCCGCGGCGGTCCACGTCGTCGCCCAGGGCGACCGCGTTCCTGTACATCTCGCGCAGGTTGCCCGCGACCGTGATCTCATGGACAGGCCGGGACACTTCGCCGTTCTCGACCCAGAAACCCGAGGCGCCGCGCGAGTAGTCGCCGGTCACCGGGTTGACGCCCTGCCCCATCATCTCGCTGACCAGGAGCCCGGTGCCGAGCCGCTTGAGCAGCGATTGCGGATCCAGCATCTCGCCCTGCACGACCAGGTTGTGCACGCCGCCGGCATTGCCCGTGGTCACCAGCCCGAGCTTGCGAGCCGAGTAGGTGTCCAGCAGGTAGCCGGCGAGCACGCCGTCGACGACCAGATCGCGGTCCCGCGTCGCGACGCCCTCGCCGTCGAATGGCGCCGAACCCAATGCACCCTTCAGGTGCGGCCGCTCGATCAGCGAGATCGCTTCCGGGAAGACCTGCCGGCCGGCCGCGTCCAGCAGGAAGCTGCTGCGCCGGTACTGGGCCGCGCCACCGATCGCGCCGACGAAATGCCCGACCAGGCCGCGCGCGAGTTCCGGGGCGAACAGCACCGGCGCCTTGCGCGTCGCCAACTTTCCCGCGCCAAGCCGCTCGACCGCCTTGCGCGCCGCCTGCCGACCGACCTCCTCGATGTCCTCGAGCCCGCGCCAGTCGCGCGCGGCGGTGTACCAGTAGTCGCGCTGCATGTCGCCATTCGTCTGCCCGACGACGACGCAGCTCACGCTGTGCGAGGTGGACGGATACCCGCCGACGAAGCCGTGGCTGTTGCCGAATACGCGCAGCCGGCGATTGGTCGAGACCGAGGCGCCTTCCGAGTTGCGGATGCGCGGATCGAAGCCGAGACCCGCGGCCTCGCAACGCCTGGCGAGCTCGATGGCCGCGGGCGCCTCGAGATCCCAGGGGTGGAATAGCTCGAGATCC
The DNA here is from genome assembly GCA_050738495.1 of Steroidobacteraceae bacterium. GTDB lineage: Bacteria > Pseudomonadota > Gammaproteobacteria > Steroidobacterales > Steroidobacteraceae > SCUD01. Next base: position 10,554 of record JBOHZL010000032.1, read on the forward strand.
GGCAGCTCCGCAGCCATCAGCGCCGCATCCGGCAGCCCGGCGAATTCATCGTCGGTCGTGAAGCTCGCGATCGAGAGCGCCTTGGCGACGGTTTCCTCGACCGCCGAATCCGACAGGTTGGCGGTGCTCGCCGAGCCCTTGCGCCGGCCGGCGTAGACGGTGACACCGAGGCTGCGATCGCGCTGGTATTCCAGCGTCTCGACCTCGCCGAGCCGCACCGTCACCGAAAGCCCCGTGGAAACGCCCACGCCCGCCTCGGCGGCCGTGGCGCCGCCAGCACGGGCGAGCGAGAGCGCCCGCTCGACGACCCGTTCGAGCGCGGATTTGTCCGGGGTGGACGCCTGGTTCATCAGAGCGTGAATTGTACCGGCGCCGCTGCGGCCGGCAACGACCTGCATGCTAGCATCGCCGCGATGCGCCGCCGCCAGTTGCCGGGCGAACCGCCGCCTCCGACCAAGGGCGATCTGAAGCGCCAGGCCCGCGAAATGCAGGCCCTGGCCGACCGGCTGATCGCGGCGCCGGCGGCCCTCGTGGCGGCCCTCGATCTGCCGGAAAAGCTCGCCGACGCCGTCGAACTCGCAGGCCGCATCACCAGCCATGGCGCGTCGTTGCGGCAGCGCCAGTTCGTCGCCAAGCTGTTGCGCGGCATCGACCCGGAGTCGGTCCGCGCCGCCCTCGATTCAGCGGGCGATGCGGCACGCCAGGAGGCGGCGCGGTTTCGACGAGCGGAGCGCTGGCGCGACCGGCTCGTGGACGGCGGAAGCCCGGCGATCGCGGAGTTCGCGGCCGAGTATCCCGCGGTCGACCCAGGGGAGCTGGCGCGGCTCGTCGGCGCAACGCGGGCGGAACGGCAGGCGGGCAAGGCGGCCGGTGCCGGCCGCCAGCTGTTTCGCCGGGTGCAGGACACCCTCGCGAGCGGCACCTAGACTTCAGTACTTGTCTGGCAGCGCGCGCCCTCCGTCGAGCTGCTCGATCGTCAGGAATGAAGCCGAGCGGATTTTTTGCAGGCGAGCCGCCGACCGCTCGGCCTCGCGCAGCACCCGCAGGACGTTGCCCCGGGCGAGCTTGACCAGCATTTCATCGCTCCAGCCCCTGCGTATGAGTTCTGCAAACAGTTCGGGGTAGCGCGAAGTGTCCTCGAGTCCCGTCGCCATGTACGTCGGCTCGCCGAAGAAATCGGCGCCGATGCCGACGTGATCGATCCCTGCGACGTCGCGCACGTGCTCGATGTGGGCGGCAACGTCCTGGATCGTCGCTTTCGGCTCCGGGTGTTCGGCCGAGTACTTCTTGACCGCCTCGTCATAGCGCGCATCGCCGAGCTTGATTCCGCCGGTGGCCGCCTCGAAACCGGCCTGCCACTGCCCGTGCTCGGGACCCGTGACGCTGAACACCGAGATGAAATCGACCATGACCACGCCGCCGTTCTCCGGCAGCCGCGAGAGCACGGAATCGGGGACATTGCGGGGACTCGCCGTGAGCGCAAGCGCGCTCGAATGCGAAAAGATGACCGGCGCTTCCGCGATGTCGAGCGCGTCGTTCATCGTGTCGGTCGAGACATGCGACAGGTCAACGAGCATGCCCATCCGGTTCATCTCCCGAACTACCTCTGCGCCGAATTTCGAGAGGCCGCCATGTCGCGGTGCGGCCGTGGCGGAATCCGCCCAGTCATTGCCGTTGAAATGGGTCAGCGTCATGTAGCGCACGCCGAGCCGGTAGTAATCGCGCAGCGCACCCAGGGAGTTCTCGATGGCGTGCCCGCCTTCGATGCCGAGCAGCGAGGCGATGCGTCCCGCGGCATTCTCCCGCTCGATGTCGCCGGCGCTCAGCGCGAGGCGGAGGTCATCGGGATAGCGCTCGATCATGCGCAGCGCGATGTCGATCTGTTCGAGCTGGATACGGGCGAAGCCGTGCTTCGCGACCTCAGGCAGGCTCGGTATCCACACCGACCAGAACTGCCCGCCCACGCCGCCCTCGCGCAGGCGGCCGATGTCGGTGTCGCCTGCAGTCCGGCGTTTGAGGTCATAGGCCGCGACATCGCGCGGCGGCTGCCCGCTCTCGCGAATCACCGCCGGCAGGTCGTTGTGTCCGTCGATCAGCGGATGTGTCTTCAGCAACTCGCGCGCATGCGCGAGGGCTGGGTCCGCGGCGCGCGCATCGCGCGGCTGAATGCCCGCTGCCAGGATCGCGAGGAACGCCAGCATGGCGACGATTCTTCGAACGCATTCCGGTGCGATGGGTCGATTCATCGAGACCAGCCTTTGATGCAAGACGCTGTCGCCTTCCGGAGACAGAGCCGGGGTTGTCGGATAATGATGACGCGCTAGCCTGATCGAGTTGCCCAGCGTATCAAGCATCCCCTGATCTTCGGGCATCCCCCCTGCGCCGCACCACTCCCTGTCGGCGCAGGGGTATTTCAGGGGCTCTCAGCGGCCGAGTTTCTTTTTCAGATCAACGGGTTAGCCGGATCGTGCGACGGCCCCGTGCTAGACTCCCGCAATGCAAGCGCTGGTCGGGATCCTGATGGGCTCGTCGTCCGACTGGGACACCATGCGCCACGCGGCGGAGTTCCTGACCCGGCTGTCGGTGCCCTTCGAAACCCGCATCGTTTCCGCGCACCGCACCCCTGATCTCCTGTTCGAATACGCGGCCGGTGCCGAGGCGCGCGGCCTCGAGGTGTTGATCGCCGGCGCCGGCGGCGCCGCGCACCTGCCGGGCATGACGGCCTCGAAAACCCTGCTGCCGGTGATCGGCGTGCCGATCCAGTCCAAGGCGCTCAACGGCCTCGACTCGCTGCTGTCGATCGCCCAGATGCCGGCGGGCGTGCCGGTCGCGACCGTCGCCATCGGCGAGCCGGGCGCCAAGAACGCAGCGCTGCTCGCCGCCGCCATCCTCGCCGCGCGCCATCCGCCGCTCAGGGACGCGTTGCGAAGCTTTCGCGAGCGCCAGACCGCCGACGTCCTGGCCCAGCCCGTTCCTGCCGGCAACTGAGCCATGCATATCGGCATCATCGGCGCCGGCCAGCTCGGCCGGATGATGGCCCTTTCCGGGATCCCGCTCGGACTCCGGTTCACGATGTACGATCGCAGCGCCGGTGCGCCGGGCGCCGCGGTCGCGCCGCTGGTCACCGGGGAATTCGACGATCGTCGCCGCCTCGCCCGCTTTGCGCGCGGCGTGGATGCGGTCACCTTCGACTGGGAGAACGTCCCGGGCGAGTCGCTGCGCGCCATCGCGCGCATCGCGCCGGTCTGGCCGCCACCGCGCGCACTCGCGGTCGCGCAGGATCGCGTTCTGGAGAAACGGATGTTCGCGCGGCTCGGCATCCCGGTCGCACCCTGGGCAAGCGTCGACGATCGCGCGGGATTGCTGCGTGCCATCGCCAAGCTCGGGACGCCCGGCATCCTGAAGACGCGCCGACTGGGTTACGACGGCAAGGGCCAGGCGAAGATCGACAACGCCGCCGAAGCGGATGCAGGCTGGCGACGCCTGCAGGGCCAGCCGCTCGTCTACGAGCGCTTCGTGAACTTTTCGCGCGAGGTATCGCTGGTCGCAGCACGCGATCGCGCCGGGCGGATCGCCTGTTATCCGCTTGCGGAAAACCGTCACCACGGCGGCATCCTGGCGGAAACGCGCGCGCCTTTTGCAAGCGCGCCATTGCAGCGCATCGCGGAACGCCACCAGCGACGGCTGATGCAGGCATTCGGCTATGTCGGCGTGCTTTGCATCGAATACTTCGTCGAACGCGGCCGCCTGGTCGCGAACGAGATGGCGCCGCGGGTGCACAACTCCGGGCACTGGACCATCGAAGGCGCCGAGACGAGCCAGTTCGAGAACCACGTGCGGGCCATCGCGGGGCTGCCACTCGGCAGCACGCGGCCCTGCGCGCATGCCGTCATGTTCAATCTGATCGGCCGCCTGCCGCCGGCGCAGCCGTTGCTCGCGCTGCCCGGCGCTCACTGGCACGACTACGGCAAGGCGCCGCGACCAGGCCGCAAGCTCGGGCACCTCACGCTGATTGCCCGCAGCCGGCGCGAGCGTGACCGGATCGCAGCCAAAATTGCGACGCGAATCAGTGCTTTAGGTCCATCCCGGGGCCGGCCGTATGCTAGCCTTTAGGGGACTATGTACCTCGAACACTTCCAGCTGACCGAGCTGCCGTTCCGGCTGAGCCCGGACCCGGCATTCCTGTACCTGTCGAAGCACCATGCGCGCGCCAAGGCGTACATGGAATCGACCATCTGGTTCACCGACGGCTTCGTCGTCATCACCGGCGAGATCGGTTCCGGCAAGACCACGCTGCTCGAGACCTTCCTGCGGGAGCTCGAGAAGGACGTCGTTGTCGCGCAGGTCGCGCAGACCCAGGTCTCGCCGATTGAGTTCCTGCAGGCCGTGCTGGTGCAGTTCGGGTTCTCGCCGTTCAAGATGCGCAAGGGCGAGCTGATCGCGACGCTCAATCAGTTCCTGGTCGAGCAATACGCGGCCGGGCGCAAGGTGCTGCTGATCGTCGACGAGGCACAGAACCTCTCCAATCGCGTGCTGGAGGAGATCCGGCTGCTGTCGGGCGTCGAGACGACCAAGGAAAAGGTGCTGCGTATCATCCTGGCCGGCCAGCCGGAGCTCAACGAGAAGCTCGACTCGGCGGAACTGATCCAGCTGGTGCAGCGCGTGCGTCTGCGCTTCCACCTGACCGCGCTGACGCCGGAGGATACGCTGGCCTATGTCCTGCACCGGCTCGAAGTCGCCGGCTCGCATGGGCGGCAGCTGTTCGACGAGCAGACCTTCCCGGTCATCTTCCGTTACACCGGCGGCGTGCCGCGCCTGATCAACACGATCTGCGACACGGCACTGATGGGAGCCTTCGCGCAAAGTCAGCCGAAGGTCGGCCTCGCCGAGCTCAAGGCCGCGATCGACGAATTGCAGTGGGTCGAGTACGCGGCGCGCACCAACCGCATGCGCGCGACCATCGGCTCGAGCGCGCCGGCACCGCGGGCATTCGCGCGCGACGAGGTGCTGGCGCGCATCATCGTCGCCCACGACGGCGAGCACGTCGAGGAGCGGCCATTGCGCCATGGCCGGCTGATCGTCGGCCGAACTGTCGACAACGACCTGCAGATCGAGAGCAAGTTCATCAGCCGCCATCACTGCCAGATCATCACGACCGGTGAAGGCAGCGTGCTGGAGGATCTCAACAGCACCAACGGCGTCTACGTCAAGTCCAAGCGCATCCGCAAGCATTACCTGAACGACGGCGACGTGATCGTGCTCGGCAAGCACGAGATCATGTACCTGGACGAGCGCTCGGCGCGGGCCCGCGCCCAGCAGCAGCAGCAGGAGACGACCGGCGACCACAAGGCGGTCGAGGAAGACGAAGACCCGCCGCAGGACGAAGACGAGGACGAGAACGAAAACGACAAGCCGTCGGCGGCCGGCGTCGGCTGACGCCGCTCCCCGGCCTCAGTCCTCGTCGTCGAATGCAGTGCCGTAATGGCGCTTCTGGATGCGGTAGTCGCGCCGGCGCAGGAACAGCACCAGGCCCGAGATCATCGCGATCAAGCCGATTCCGGCCATCACGTCGGACCAGCCGGGCGCGCGCCACATGAACGAGTATGCGACCGCGGCGACGCCGACGATCACGTACACCCAAGGCAGCGATTCGTAGAGCGGCCGGACCAGGCGCATGGCGGCCGGCTCAGGCCGTGCCGCCGACGGTCAGCGCGTCCACGCGCAGGGTCGGCTGTCCCACGCCGACCGGCACCGTCTGGCCGTCCTTGCCACAGCTGCCGATGCCCTCGTCGAGCATCAGGTCGTTGCCCACCATGCTGACGCGGGTCAGCACGTCCGGGCCATTGCCGACCAGTGTCGCGCCCTTGACCGGCGCGGTGATGCGGCCGTCCTCGATCAGGTAGGCCTCGCTCGCCGAGAACACGAATTTCCCCGAAGTGATGTCCACCTGCCCGCCGCCGAAGTTGACGGCATAGAGCCCGCGCTTGACCGAACGGATGATCTCCTCCGGGTCGTGCGGGCCGGGCAGCATGTAGGTGTTGGTCATGCGCGGCATCGTGGCATGCGCGAACGATTCGCGCCGCCCGTTGCCGGTCGGTTTCATGCCCATCAGCCGGGCGTTCAGCTTGTCCTGGAGGTAACCCTTCAGCACGCCGTTCTCGATCAGCGTGGTGCAGGAGGTCGGCGTTCCCTCGTCGTCCACGTTGAGCGACCCGCGCCGCCCGGCGAGCGTGCCGTCGTCCACGACCGTGCACAGTCCGGAGGCGACTTTTTCCCCGATTCTTCCGGTGAATGCCGAGGTTCCGCGGCGATTGAAGTCGCCCTCGAGACCGTGCCCGATCGCCTCGTGCAGCAGCACGCCAGGCCAGCCCGGACCCAGCACCACGGTCATGGTGCCGGCGGGCGCCGGCACCGATTCGAGATTCACGGTCGCTTGGCGCACGGCCTCGCGCGCGAGCCGCATCGGCCGCTCGCCGGCGACGAACTCCTCGAGCGAATAGCGGCCACCGGTGCCGGCGTAGCCCTGCTCACGGCGCCCGTCCTGCTCGACGATCACCGATACGTTCATGCGCACCAGCGGCCGCACGTCCGCGGCGAGCGTGCCGTCGCTGGCGGCGACCAGGACGATCTCGTGCACCGCGGCGAGCGTCGCGACCACCTGCTTGACGCGCGGATCGAGCGCGCGCGCATTGCGGTCGAGCTCGCAGAGCAATGCGACCTTGTCGGCATCGGCCAGCGAGGCGATCGGGTCGTCCGGCAGGTACAGGCGATGCGACGCGGTCGCGCGCCAGGCCTGCACCTGGCCCTTGCCGCCCTCACGGGCGATCGCCCGCGCGGCACGCGCGGCTTCGGCGAGCGCCGCAGGGACGACCTCGTCGGAATACGCGAAGCCGGTGCGTTCGCCCGCCATGGCGCGCACGCCGACACCCTGCTCGATGCCGTGGCTGCCTTCCTTGACGATGCCATCCTCGAGCGCCCAGTGCTCCTCGCGCGCCAGCTGGAAATACAGGTCGCCGGCATCGACGCTTGCCCCGAGCAGGGATCCGAGCGCCTGCTCGAGCCGGTTCTCGTCGAGGCCCGACGGCGCCAGGATGCGGTTACGCGCGCATTCGAGTGCGTCCATCCTCAGCCCACCACGCGATGCGCAAGGGCCGGGAAGGTCCCGCGCGTCGCCGCCTGCCCGCCGCGGTCGAGCGCCGCCAGCACGACGCCGCTGCCGCGCGGCTGGCGCGCGAGCACGCGGCCCCAGTAATCGGCGATCAGGCTGTCGCCGTAGGTCTCGCGGTCGTTGTCGTGGATGCCGCTTTGCGCCGCCGCGATCACGAAAGCGAGATTTTCGACGGCGCGGGCGCGCAGCAGGATTTCCCAATGTGCGCGGCCGGTCGGCCCGGTGAATGCGGATGGCACGCTGAAAATTTCGGCACCCTCGGAAACAAGCTGGCGGAACAGCTCGGGAAACCGCAAATCGTAGCACACGGTCAGTCCCAGCCGTCCCGCGGGCGTGTCCACCGCGACCGGCTTGCCGCCGGGCGCGGCATTGACGGATTCGCGATAGCCCTCGCGCCCGCCCGGCAGGTCCACGTCGAACAGATGGATCTTGTCGTAGCGCGCCACGCGCTTGCCGGCGTCGTCGTAGACGATGCAGGCATTCGCCGGCCGCGCGTCGCCGGGCACGGCGATCGGCTGCGTGCCGGCCACGATCCACAGCCGCAATTCCCGCGCCATCGCCGCAACCGCGCGCTGCACCGGGCCGTCGCCGTCCTGTTCGACGATGCCGCGCCGCTCGGCTTCGTTCCTGCCCATGAAACAGAAGTTCTCCGGCAGCACCACGAGACCGGCGTCCCGTTCGCGCGCCGCCCCGAGCAGGCGGCGCGCGGTGGCCAGGTTCGCCGCCAGGTCCGCGAGCGAAGTCATCTGGATCGCGGCGACGACCGGATGGCTCATTGCGCCGCGCCCGCCTGGCGATCGTCCTTCAACTCGCGGGCATCGATGCGGCGTACTTCCGGATCATCCCACGAGCCCGTGATCCGGTAGTAGCCGCGCGTCGCGCCCTTCAGCGGCTCCTTGAAGATCTGCGAGAACAGCAGCAGCGCAGCGCCGACCGCAGGCCCGCCGGCCAGCGCGCCGGCCACGCCGAGCGAGGCGCCAAGCTGCCCGGTCACGATCGCGGTCTGGTCATAAGTCCGGTCCTTCAGGCTGGTACGGCCAGCGACGCCGATCTCGGCCGCGGAGCCGCGCAGCGTCAGGTTGTCGGTGAAGGCCTCGCCATCGTTGACACGGAATGTGCCGCGCAGCGTGTCGTAGGCGAGTCCTTCGCCGGTCAGGTCGCCAAAATCGAGCGCGAGACGGCGCGGCAGGTGCGCGAGGCTCATGAGGCCGAATACGCGGCCGGCGCCGGGCTCGAGCGAAGTCAGGCTCCCGTCTTCCGCCGCGAGCTGGATCCGGCCGGACAGGCGCTCGAGCGCACTGACCTCCGGCGGGCCCGGCCAGCTCAGCGTCGCCGAAACATGCCCGCTCTTGCCCTCGATCAGCGAGCCCAGCTGCATCGCCTGCATGAAACCCAGCACGTCGCCGGTCTGGGCCTCGAACTCGAGGCGGCATTCGGCGCCCCGCTCCTGCATCAGCCAGCTGCCGCGGCCCTTCGCGCTGAACGCCGGATGCTGCATCGTGAACTGGTTCAGGGTGATGCCGGTCGTGCCGCGCGCGAGCTCGGCTTTCACGTGGCCGAAATGGCGCTGGTCGAACACGAAGTCGCGCAGGTCCACGCTGATGGCCGGCAACTGGCGCGGATCGGGATCGGTCCCGTCTTCGCGGCCCGTCACCGGCTCGCCGAAGTGCAGCCGGTCGAGGTCGAGCACCATCGGCACCTCGCCCGGAAAGGTGTAGGGCACGACCAGGTGGCCGGTCGCAGCCGGGCTGTTCACATCGACTTCCCAGGCGCGGTGTCCCGGCCGCAGCTTCCCGCTGACATTCGCGAAGCGATAGCCGAGCGCCTCGAAGCTGCCCACCGTGAGGTCGGCGCCGCCCAGCCAGTCGCTGATCGGCCTGCCGCGCGGCCGGTCCCACTTGAGCCTCAGCAGCTCCGTCAGGCTGGCCTTTTCGAGACGGCCGCTCAGCCACAAGCCGTCGGCGCGCGGCAGCGCAGCAGGCGCGCTCGCGCCGAATGCGACGATCCCGCGCCGGATTGGCGGCTCCGCGGGTTCTTCGCGCCATTGCAGCAGGGCGTGCACATCGTCGCCCAGATGGGCCTCGATGCGCGGCGCGGATGCGCCGCCGAAGCTCGCGCGGACCGCCAGCGGTCGCGCCGCTTCCGCGGTCTTGGCAAACGGCTCGGGGAGCCCGGATGCGAGTCCGCGCAGGTCGCTGTCGAACTCGAGTGTCCCACGCGCAGGAACGGACGGATCCGCCTGGCGCTCGACGTTCAATACGCCGTGCCAGTCCGCGGCTCCGGACAGTTCCGCGTTGACGGGCAACCGTGCGATCGGCCGCAACTGCGCGACGCGCGTGCGGCCGTTGCCCTCGACCTGCGTGCTCAGGCCGCCGTCCGGTCGGCTGGTGGTTGCAATCGACGCCCGCAGCGGGCCGCCGAGCAGTCTCGCGGTCAGCGCGGGCGCGTGGATCTCGCGATTGCGCACCCACAAGTCGCCCTCGATGTCGGTCATTTCGACGGCCTGCTGCTCATGGCGCAGGCTGACGCGGGACAGCGTCGCCATGACGGTCACCACGCGGCTCTGGAAGTCCTTGATCGGCAGGTACATGGCGATTTCGCCGGCGACCGGCCCGGCTGCGGAGAGACCGGCGAACGCGCTGCCAAAAGACGGCGCCAGCGGACTGGACTGCAGCAGGCGGATGGCGCGGCCCGCGTCGGTATGCGCGCTCGCCCGCAGCGCGACGATCGCCTGGCGCAGGTCCGCGCTGTTGACCTCGGCCTGGGTGAACGGGATGTCGCCGATCACGCCGCGGCTCGCGACGGCATGCAGCGCCGGTCCCTCGAACCGTGCTTCGCCCTCGATACCGTGGACATCGGGCCAGCCTGGGGCGTAGTGCAAAGTGACACCGCTGGCCCGGCCGCTGGCGACGAATCGCCCCTGGCCTTCGCGATAGGGGAACCCGCGCACCGGGCCGGTGATCGATACCTGGCCTTCGGTGACGCGACCGGCGCGGAATGCGGCGTCGAGCCAGGCCAGCGATTTCGGCTTGAGTTTCTCGATCGGCAGGTAGCGCCAGGTCTGCCGCAGGTCCATGTCCCGGGCCGTTGCCGACAGGTCCATCAATGGCAATTCTCCGGGACGGAACACCATGCGCAGCCGCCCTTGCGCGCTGCCATGCCCGGTGTCCACGGCGCCGTCGTCGAGCCAGATCCGCACGCCGTCGTTGAATCGGCTCCACTCGACCCGGCCCTCGGCGCGGCGGACGGTCGCGAGCGAACGCCACTGCAAGGGCCACTTGATCGCCGCGTCGCGGGTCGCCAGGTGCACGACACCGCCGCCGCCGCGCCCTTCGATCGCGCCGTCGAGGCCGGTCACGCCCGCGACCCGCCGATAAGGCTCGAAGCCGAGGTCCGAGAATCGCACGCGGCCGGTGATGTCCGGCAGGCGCTTCGCGCCCGCACCGGCCATCCTGAAATCGAGTCCGAACAACTCCCCGCGCGGCGCGAGTGCCGCGACGCGGTCACGCAGCATCCCCGGCGGCAGCAGCACGGCGAAGGCGGCGAGGTTCTCGATCCGCAGATAGTCGGCGCGCGCGCTGAGGCTCGCGACGCGACCATTCTGGCGCTTCAGTCCCGCTTTCAGATTGGTCGGCCGCCACGGCTGGCCCTTGCGTGAAAACTCCAGCCCCGTGGCTTGGACCGACAGGGTCCCGGCGCCGCGTTGCAGCCGGATGTCGCCGGCGACGCGCGTGAACGGCACTTCACCGGCGGCGAGCGTCATGTCGGCAATGCGCGGCCGCAAGCGCAGCGTTGCGAGCTCGCGGCCGGTGCCGCGCGCTGACGCCTCCACCGACCCGCGCCCGGCAGCCGGCACGATGTAGCTGTCCGGCAGCAGCGCCGCCCACTGCGCGAATTGCAGGTCGTGAGCGTCGATGCGCGCGCGCCAGGCAAGCGAAGCCGCGTCGGCCAGCTCGCCCTCCGCGCTGCCCTCGAACTCGATCCCCGAGCCGAGGTGCTCGGGCAGTTTCAGGTGGCCGAGGATGGTGACCTCGTCGCCCTTGCGCTCCGCCGCGACGTAGGCGCCGGTCAGCGCGAAGCGCCCGTGTCGCGCCCGCAGGTCGAGCACCTCGAGCGTGGCGTCATGGATCGCGAAGATGCCGCGTGGCAGGCGCTCGAGCGTCAGCGGTGGCCTTTCGGGGTCCGGTGGCGCGCGGAATGCGTCCTGGCCGACCAGGCGGATGCTGCCGTCCGTGTCGATCACGAAGTTGAGACGCGGCCGCAGCAGCACCACCCGCCCGACTTCGGCGCGGCGGTACCACAGCGAGCGCGCGATCGACAGGCTGACGCGACCCGAGTCGGCGCTGACCAGCGGCTCGCCACCTTCCGCGGGCAGGACGCGGGCACCGCGAAACACGACTTCGGGGCCATAGCGGCCGATGCGCGCTTCCACCGAATCGAACTCGAGGCGGAGCCCGGTGGTCTCGCGCACGCGATCGACGACGCGCTGCTGATACTCGGGCAGGAGCTCGATGGCGAGCCGGAAGACGCCGACGCCGAGCGCGAGCAGGAGCGCGGCGGCGGCGACGAGCGCCGCCGTCCAGCGCCCGAACCGCAGGCCCCAGCCTGCCAGCAATCGACTCTTGCCTCTGTCCACCTTGCCTGTTCCCGAGCCCTATGCGATTCGACAAGGCCCGCGCCGGGGGCGTTCCGGGATCTGCCAGCGCCGCACGCCGGCGGCATCGAGCAGCGCCGCGGTTTCGAACAGCGGCAGCCCCATGACACCGGAAAAACTGCCGTCGAGGCGGGCAATGAAGACGGCGCCCAGACCCTGGATCGCATAGGCGCCGGCCTTGCCGGCCGGCTCGCCGCTCGCCCAGTAGCGCCGGCACTCGGCCTCGTCCAGCGCGCGAAAGCTCACGCGGCTCAGACTCAGGCCGCACTCGAGCGTGGCGCCGGTGCGGAGCGCGATCGCCGTCAGCACCTGGTGCGTGCGCCCTGATAGCGCCATCAGCATGTCCACGCATTCCTGTTCGCCGGACGGCTTGCCGAAGATCCGCCCCGCGAGCACCACGGTCGTATCCGCGGCGAGCACCGGCAGCGCCGAAGGCCGGCCGGATGCGCGCGCGATGGCTTCCGCCTTCTCGCGGGCGAGGCGTTCGACATATTCCGCGGGACGCTCGCGCGGCAGCGGCCGCTCGTCCAGGTCCGCCGGCCTCAGCTCGTGACGCACGCCGATCTGGATCAGGAGCTGGCTGCGCCGCTCCGATGCCGAGGCGAGGACGATGGAGTCGTAAGCCACTGAACGGGAAGGATAGCCGAATCAGTCGCGATGATAGGGATGGCCCTTCAGCAGGCTGTGCGCGCGATAGAGCTGCTCGGTCACCATCAGCCGCGCAAGTCCATGCGGCCAGGTCAGCGGCGACAGCGACCAGCGGAAATGCGCCCTGGCCGTCAGCTCGGCGTCGAGCCCGTCCGCACCGCCGATCAGCAGCACGAGGTCGCGTCCGTCCGCGAGCCGCGCAGCGAGCCATTTCGCAAGCTCCGGCGTGGTCATGGAGCGTCCGTCGACGGCGAGCGCCACCACGAAGTCGCGCTTGCCGATGGCGGCACTCATGCGCGCTGCCTGCCGGGCCGCCGGTATCTCGACCAGTTCGAACTGGAGCTCGCGTCCGAAGCGCCTGGCGTAATCGGCGACGCCCTCATCGACCCAGCGCGGCAACCGGGTGCCGGCCGCGACCAGGCGCAGGCGCACGCGATGCGCTCAGGCCCGGCTCGGCTCGCGCAGCGCGGGCCGGAGGTCCCAGAGCTTTTCGAGTCCGTAGAATTCGCGGATGCGCGGCAGCATGACGTGCACGATCAGATCCTGCAGGTCCACCAGCACCCATTCGCCTTCGCGCTTGCCTTCGACGCCGTGGGCGCGATGGCCCGCCTGGCGGCAGCGCTCGATGAGCCGGTCCGCGATCGACTTGACGTGCCGGTCGGATGTGCCGGTCGCGACGATCATCGTGTCGGTCACATCGGTCAACTTGCGGACATCCAGGACCTTCACGTTGACAGCCTTCATGTCCTCGAGGGCGGCGATGGCGATATCGGTCAATGCGCCAGGTGCTTTCCTGGTCTTCTTCTTGCGCACTCGCTTGGATGTCATTCCCTTGCAACACCTTTCGGGCTGTAACTGCCGCTGGCGAGGATGATCCTACGCGCGGCTTCGGGCATCAAGTAGCGCGGATCGCGACCAGCGGCCACGACGCCGCGCACCGCGCTCGACGACAGGTCGAGCTGGGTCCCCTGGCTGACATAGACCCGGCCCGCCCGGCTCGATGCGAATTCAGCCGGCCGCTCGCAGCGACGCTCGCGCAGCAGTTCTGCGGCCAGGCCGCGGTCCGGTGCCGGCGCGCCGGGACGGGCCGCGACGACCAGGTGAGCGAGCTCGATGAGCTCGATCGCGCGGTGCCAGCTTTCGATGCCCGCGAAGGCATCCATGCCGAGGATCAGCGCGATCGGTTGCCCGCCCCGCTCCTGGCGCAGCTCCTCGAGCGTCAGCACCGTCCAGGACGGACCGGCGCGGCGCAGCTCCCGATCGTCCACCACGAACCGTCGATCGTCCCCGACCGAAGCCTGGACCATCGCGAGCCGGGTCGCGGCATCGGCGAGCGGTGCGGCTCGGTGTGGCGGGTCGCCCGCCGGCACGAATGCGATCGTCTCCAGATCGAGCGTTTCGCAAAGCTCGTGCGCCGTGCGCAGGTGCCCGTAATGGATCGGGTCGAACATCCCGCCGAAGACACCGAATGGGCGCATCCGGCCTCAGGCTGCCGGCGCCGCCAGGATCCCGGCGCCCGCCAGGTCCGCGACCAGGGCGGTCAGCGTGGTCCAGGGATCGCCGGCCGCATGTCCCTTGATCTGCCGGTCGACGCGCGCGGCGCGCACGAACAGCGGACCGAGCGGCCTGCCGGCGGCGCGCACGACCGCACGCTTGACGAGCGCGTCGTGCCGCTGCTGCAGCTGGCCAAAGCCCGCGGGCGCGTCCGGATTGGCGCGCCGCGCGGCGATGGCCCGGAGTTCGCGGGATATCGCCCACAGTATCAGTGGCGGCTCGGTGCCCTCGGCCCGCAGGCCTTCGAGAATGCGGAGACTTCGCGCCGCATCGCCTTCGAGCGCAGCCTCGCCGAGCTTATAGACGTCGTAGCGCGCGCTGTTGGCGACCGCATCCTGCACTTCAGCCGTGCCGATCGCGGCGCCAGGGTGCAGCAAGGCGAGATTCAGGATCTCCTGCTGCGCTGCGAGCAGGTTGCCCTCCACGCGTTCGGCCAGCAGTTCCGCGGCCTCGGCGTCGATCGTCAGTCCCTGCCGCGCGGCGCGGCCCGCGATCCACTGTGGCAGCCGCCCGATTTCGACCGGTCGGGATTGCACGATCATGCCGTGTTTCTCGAACGCCTTGAACCAGGCAGATGACCAGGTGTCTTTCTCCGGGCGCGTGGTCACGACCAAGAGCAGCGTATCCGGCGCGGGCGCGGTCGCGAGCTTTGCGAGCGCGGCGCCGCCCTCCTTGCCGGGACGCGGCGTCGGCATCCGCACCTCGAGGATGCGCCGTTCCGCGAACAGGGAAAGGGAAGCGCTGGCCGCGAGCAATTCCGACCAGTCGAAGGAACGGTCGGTGAAGAAGAGCTCACGCGCCGCGAAGCCCGCCGTGCGCGCACGCGCGCGTACCGCATCGGCCGCCTCGCCGACCAGCAGGCCCTCGTCGCCGGCGATCAGCCAGGTCGGCGACAGCGCCTGGTCGAGCTTGCGCGGCAATTCTTCCGCATCGATGCGCATGGCCAATGATGACGGATTGGCGCGCGCTGTGCGATAGTCGTCGGCACATGCGACACGCAATCCTGATCGCCTCGTTCCTGCTGTTCGCCGCGCCCTTCGTCCGGGCGGAAGGGCCGCCGCTGTTCCAGGCTGCCGGACATGCGGGCTACCGTGCCGGTGGCGGACTCGAGGACTCTGCGAATGGCGACGACCGCGATCTCGACGAGGGCGCCGGATTCGCGGTCGCACTCGAGATGCGCTATGCGAAAGGCGACGACCGCTACTTCCAGCTCTGGTATTCGCGCCAGGAGTCCGAAGTCGACGACGGCGCCGACCAGCGCGACGTGGACATCGAGTACCTGCACCTCGGCGGCACGGTGCCGTTCGGCAACCACGAGCGCATCGACCCGTATTTCGCCGCCGGCATCGGCGCCACGCGTTTTTCTTCGCCGGAGCCCGGCGCCAGCGACCGCACGCACTTCTCCGGCTCGATGGCGGTGGGCTTCGCCGTGCCGCTGGCCGAGCGCGTGGCGCTCCGGTTCGAGCTGCGCAGCTACCTGACGGCGGCCGACACCGACAGCGCGATATTCTGCCGTTCCGACGACGGCAGCGGTTTCTGTCGCATCGTTGCGAGCGGCTCGTCCATGTTCCAGGCCGAGGCTCTCGCAGGCATCGCGCTCAGGTTTTAGCGGTGAGCGACGGTGCCGGCACGCGACGCGGTCTCTATCCGGCCATCGAGCCGTACCGTCACGGGATGCTCGAGTCCGGCCATGGCCACCAGCTCTACTGGGAAGAGTGCGGCAACCCGCGAGGGAAGCCGGTGGTCTTTCTGCACGGCGGTCCGGGCGCCGGTTGCGACACGCGCGCACGGCGCTTCTTCGACCCGGCGCGCTATCGCATCGTGCTGTTCGACCAGCGCGGTTGCGGACGCAGCATTCCGCACGCCAGCCTCGATCACAACACGACCTGGGAGCTGGTCGCGGACATCGAGAAACTGCGGCAGCAGCTCGGCATCGAGCGCTGGCAGGTATTCGGCGGCTCCTGGGGTTCCACGCTCGCGCTCGCCTACGCCGAGACGCATCCGGGCGCAGTCACCGAGCTCGTGCTGCGCGGCATCTTCCTGCTGCGCCAGCGCGAACTCCACTGGTTCTACCAGGAGGGTGCGAGCGCCCTCTACCCGGATCGCTGGGAGGACTACCTCGCGCCGATCCCGGCGGCGGAGCGCGGCGACCTCATCAATTCCTTTTATCGCCGCCTGACCGGTGCGGATCGTGCGGCGGCGCTCGCGGCCGCCCGCGCCTGGGCGGTCTGGGAAGGCTCAACCAGTTATCTGCTGACGGATGACGATCACGTGCGCCACTGGGGCGAGGATGCGTTCGCGCTCGCGGTCGCGCGCATCGAGTGCCATTACTTCGTCAATCGTGGATTCCTGAAAAGCGAGAGTCAGCTGCTCGACGACGTGGGGCGCATCCGTCATATCCCCGCCGTCATCGTGCAGGGACGGCATGACGTCGTCTGCCCGATGTTCACGGCCTGGGACCTGCATCGCGCCTGGCCGGAGGCGGAGTTTCGCGTGGTCGGCGATGCCGGGCATTCCGCCTTCGAGCCTGGCATCACCGACGAGCTGCTGCGGGCGACCGACCGCTACGCCTGAAGCCAGGATAAAAAGGGACGCGCCCCTTTCTCAGCACTCGGGGACGTTCACCGCGAGGCCTCCCTGGGAGGTCTCCTTGTAGATCGACGACATGTCGTGCCCGGTCTGGCGCATGGTCGCGATGACCTGGTCGAGCGACACCTTGTGCGTGCCGTCGCCGCGCAGCGCCAGTCGCGCGGCATTGATCGCCTTCACGGCGCCCATGGCATTGCGCTCGATGCAGGGGATCTGGACCAGGCCCGCGATGGGATCGCAGGTGAGGCCGAGATTGTGCTCCATGCCGATCTCGGCGGCATTCTCGACCTGACCGTTCGACCCTCCGAGCGCCGTCGCGAGCCCGGCAGCCGCCATCGAGCAGGCCACCCCGACTTCGCCCTGACAGCCCATCTCGGCACCGGAGATCGAGGCATTGCGCTTGTACAGCAGGCCGATCGCGCCGGCCGCCAGCAGGAAGCGGTGCACGCCCGCCGCGTCGCTGCCGGAACAGAGCATCGCGTAATAGTGCAGCACCGCGGGCACGATGCCGGCCGCGCCATTGGTCGGCGCGGTCACGACCTGGCCGCCGGCCGCATTCTCCTCGTTGACTGCGAGCGCCCAGGCGTTCACCCACTCCATCGCATCGACCGGTCCCGGGCCGGCATCGGCCTCGAGCGCGCGCTTCAGCGCCGGCGCCCGGCGCGGCACCTTCAACACGCCCGGCAGCACGCCTTCCGCAGCGAATCCGCGCTGCACGCAGGCCTGCATCACGCTCCAGATGCGCTCGAGGCCGGCATCGATCTCCGCCGCCGGGCGCAGCGCACGCTCGTTGACCAGCATCAGGCCGTCGATCGCCAGGCCCGCCTCGTTGCAGCGCGCCAGCAATTCCTCGCCGTTCCCGAACGGCAGCGGCACCGGCTTTGCGTCCGCCGCGCCGGTCGCCGATTCCTCGCCGGCGCGCTGCACGGCGCCGCCGCCGACGGAATACATCTCCTCGGCGAGCAAGGTGACGCCCCCTGCATCGCGTGCGGTGAAACGCATCCCGTTCGAATGCCCCGGCAACATCTGGTCGCGATGGAGCAGGAGGTTCATCGGTTCGTCGAAGGCGATCTCGTGGCGGCCGAGCAGGCGCAGCCGATGGCTCGCGCGGATGCGCGCGAGCGTCGGCGCCATGACCGCCGGGTCGAAGCCGGAAGGATCGTGCCCTTCGAGGCCGAGCAGGATCGCGCGATCGGTGCAGTGACCGAGCCCGGTCAGCGCCAGCGATCCGTAAAGCTGGGCGAATACCTCCGTCGTCCGCTCGAGGAGCCCGCGTGATTCGAGATCGAGCACGAACAGCCGCGCCGCCAGCATCGGCCCCATCGTGTGCGAGGACGACGGCCCGACGCCGACCTTGAAGACATCGAAGACGGAAAGATTCACAACGCCGCCAGTCGCCGCAGCATCAGCGCGGCCAGATCGTCGGCGAGCGCCACGCGCAGCGACTGTTCTTCGTGCTCCTTCGCGA
Organism: Steroidobacteraceae bacterium; assembly: GCA_050738495.1. GTDB lineage: Bacteria > Pseudomonadota > Gammaproteobacteria > Steroidobacterales > Steroidobacteraceae > SCUD01. Next base: position 28,635 of record JBOHZL010000032.1, read on the forward strand.
GCACCGCCGCTTCGTCGTATGCGTAGTCGCGGCGGAGCGTCGCCTGCTGGCGCACCAGGATCTCGCTGCCGCCCGCGGCGACGGAATACTCGACGGTGTAATAGACCTCGTATTCGCCCGGCTTGTTGTCGGCCGTGACCGAGAGGAGCTCGCGACCGGTCTCGTCGACATGCAGGCGG
>JBOHZL010000033.1:0-28304 GCA_050738495.1 Steroidobacteraceae bacterium
TCGCTCGGCGCAGGCAGCGACTGGGACCGCATCGTGATCATGGGCCGCCAGCTCGCGCCGGATGAAGCGATGTTCGCCGGCAGCGTGCAGGACGCCGGTGTCGACCTCTCGCTCGAGGGCGGCGACAACCTGGTCGACCTCGACCTGCTGTCGGCGCCGGAGGGGGATGAGGGTCTCGACCTCGATCTGGGCAAGGTCGCCGCTTCCTCGGACAGTTCCGATCCCACGGGCGAGAACACCGGCATCGAGTTCAATCTCGACGAAGGCCCGACCTCGTTCAGCACGACGCAGAAGATCGACCCGCGCATGACGCCGGGCACGGTCGAGATGCCGACGCTCGAGCTGCCGTCGGCCGAAACGCCGACGGTCGAGACGCCGACCCTGAAGATCAGCGCCCGGCAGTCAGTGCGCGAACGCACGAACGTGCCGACGGATTCGACCGCCGAGATGGCGATCGACGACCTCGGCCTCGATCTCGGCAACCTCGACAACCTGCCGGACCTGGACGACGCTACCGCGATCGCGACCGGCGTGCACGAGGAGCAGACCCAGATCGCGCCCCGCGACGAGCGGACGCGGGAGATGCCGCGCGCGGATGCCCGCGACGATGACGACGGCACGGCGTTGATGCCGGGCGGCAGCGGTGCGACCGCGATCCTCCCGCCGATCGACTTCGGCGAGATCGATCTCGACGTCGGCGCTGCACCGGAGGACTCGGACGATGCGCCGACCGTGCGGGACCGCATGGCGACCGAACGGATGCCGCAACTGTCGCAGCTGGAGCCGGTGACGATGAGCGAAGTCGGCACCAAGCTCGATCTCGCCCGCGCCTACATGGACATGGGCGATCCTGACGGGGCGCGCAACATCCTGCAGGAAGTGCTGTCCGAAGGCAGCGCCTCGCAGAAGCAGGAAGCGCGCCGGCTGATCGACACCCTGCCGGGAGCGTGAGCAAGGCGGCGCGACGGCTGGCCGTCGGGCTCGAGTACGACGGCACCCGCTATTCCGGCTGGCAGCAGCAAGCCGGCCAGCCGACCATCCAGGAATCCGTGCAGAAGGCGCTGTCGGCGGTTGCCGACCATGCGGTCACGGTCGTCGGCTCCGGCCGCACCGACGCAGGCGTTCATGCTTGCGCCCAGGTCGCACACTTCGACACGACCGCGGACCGTCCGGTGCGTGGCTGGGTGCTCGGCGCCAACAGCCACCTGCCGCCCGACATTGCGGTGAACTGGGCACTGGAAGTCGATTCGAACTTCAATGCCCGCCATACGGCGCAGGCGCGCGTCTATCGCTATTGCATCCTGAAACGCGCGACGCGCCCCGCGCTCCTGCGGGACCGAGCCTGCTGGGTGCGTGCTGCCCTCAACATCGGCGCAATGCACGAGGCGGCCCAGGCTCTGGTCGGCGAGCACGACTTCACCTCGTTCCGGGCCGCCGAATGCCAGTCGCCGACCGCCAAGCGCCACGTCGACTCGATCTCCGTCACCGGCGAGGGGCCGGTCGTGACCATCGAGGTCAGCGCCAATGCCTTCCTGCAGCACATGGTGCGCAATATCGCCGGCACGCTGATGCAGGTCGGCGCCGGGGAGCGGCCGCCTGCCTGGGTCGGCGAGACGCTCGCCGCACGCGACCGGACGCGGGCCGGCATCACCGCGCCTGCCGGCGGTCTCTACCTCTGGCGAGTGCGCTATCCGCCGTCGCTGCAGATCCCCGAACTTGTCCCTTCGCGGCCATGGGCTATGATCGCTGGCGTCTGAGGGGATGATCGCCGCCGCCTGAAGGGATGCCTGCATGACCTGGTTCGAGAAGATCATCCCTTCGCGGATCAAGACGGAGCGGCGGACGCGCTCCGTCCCCGAAGGCCTGTGGATGAAGTGCCCGGCCTGCGATTCCGTCCTGTACCGGCCGGAAGTCGAGCGCAATCTGCAGGTCTGCCCCAAGTGCGCCCATCACATGCGCATCGGCGCACGCGAGCGCCTGGTGCAGTTCCTGGATCCCGACGGCGCGCTCGAGATCGGCGCCGAGGTCACGCCCGAGGATCCGCTGCGTTTCCGCGATACCAAGCGTTACCGGGACCGGCTGGCTGCGGCGCAGAAATCGGTCGGCGAGCGCGATGCGATCGTCGTCATGGCCGGCACGCTCGATGGCATCGGGATCGTCGCCGCTGCCTTCGAGTTTGCGTTCATGGGCGGGTCGATGGGCTCGGTCGTCGGCGAGCGGTTCGTGCGCGGCGTCGAACACGCCATCGCGCAACACCTGCCCGTCGTCTGCTTCTCGGCCAGCGGCGGCGCGCGCATGCAGGAAGGCTTGCTGTCCTTGATGCAGATGGCGAAGACCAGCGCGGCGCTCGCAGCGCTCGCGGCCGAGCACCTGCCATTCATTTCGGTGCAGACCGATCCGACCACCGGCGGAGTCTCGGCGAGCCTGGCGATGCTCGGCGACGTCAATATCGCCGAGCCGAAAGCGCTGATCGGTTTCGCGGGCCCGCGGGTGATCCAGCAGACCGTCCGCGAGACCCTGCCGGAAGGCTTCCAGCGCAGCGAGTTCCTGCTCGACCACGGCGCGATCGACATGATCCTCGACCGGCGCGACCTGCGCGACCGGATCGCTTCGCTGCTGCGCATGCTGTTGCGGCGACCGGCCGCCGCCGGCTAGGGACCCCTGATTGCGCTTCGGCACCGTCGCGGACTGGCTGGCCTGGCAGCAGGTCGCGCATCCGGTGACCATCGATCCCGGACTCGTGCGGGTCGGCACCGTCTGGCGCCGGCTCGGCATCGCTCGCCCGGCCACGGTGCTGACCGTCGGAGGCACGAACGGCAAGGGCTCGGTCAGCAATTGTCTGGACGCGATGCTGCAGGCTTCCGGCCACGACACCGGTCTTTTCACCTCGCCGCATCTCTTGCGCTACAACGAGCGGATCCGGGTCCGCGGTCGCGAGGCGAGCGACCAGGCCCTGCTCGCCGCTTTCGAGCGAATCGACGCCGCGCGCGGCGAGGTGTCGCTGACCTTCTTCGAATGGAACACCCTGGCGGCATTCCTGGTGTTCGCGCATGAGCGAGTCGACGTGGCGGTGCTGGAAGTCGGCATGGGCGGACGTCTCGATGCCGTCAACCTGCTGGACGCCGACGTCGCGGTGCTGGTCTCGGTGGGGCTCGATCATCGCGAATGGCTGGGCGGGACGGTCCAGGAAATCGGTGCCGAAAAGGCCGGCATATTCCGCGCAGGCCGGCCGGCGATCTATGGCGCACGCGCCATTCCGCAATCGGTGCTGAGGGCGGCTTCCGCTTGCGGGGCGCGCCTGCGGCGCCTGGGTGTCGACTTCGACTACGTCGAGCGCGCCGATGACTGGGACTATGTCGGCTTCGGCTCGCGTCGCCGCGAGCTGCCGATGCCGGCGCTCGCGGGCAGCATGCAACTCGCCAATGCGGCCATCGCAATCGCAGCGCTGGACGCGGCGGAACCCGCGATCCTGGTGCCGGACGAGGCGCTGCGCTCGGGATTGCGCAGGGTTCGCCTGCCGGGGCGGTTCCAGGTCGTCGCGGGCGAGCCGGAATGGATCCTCGACGTCGCCCACAACCCCGATGCGGCCCTTGCGCTCGCGGAAAGCCTCGCCGCGCGCCCGACCAGCGGCCGCACGATCGCGGTCTGCGGCATTCTCGGTGACAAAGACATCGAGTCCGTCGTCCGGGCGCTGGCGGGGCGCGTCGACCGCTGGATCGCGGTCGGCCTGCAAGGACCGCGGGCCCTCGATGCCTCCGCACTCGCGCATCGCATCGGCTCGGTGACCGGCACGCCGGTCGCCGTGGCGGCCGACGTCGCAACCGGCCTGCGCCAGGCGCGCGCCGAAGCTGAGCGCCGCGATCGCATCCTCGTGTTCGGCTCGTTCCTGACCGTGGGGCCGGCACTCGGCGAACTCGGCCTCGCCGCGTGATCGCGGGCGAGGGGCTACAATCCGTCCGCAATGGAAGTCCGCGTGCGTGAACGGCTGATCGGCGCGCTGGTGCTGGTGGCGCTCGTCGTGCTGCTGGTGCCGGCCGTACTCAAGGGACGGGAGCCCAGGCCGCAACAGCCTGCCGCCCAGCCGACGCGCAGCGTCGAAGTGCTGCTCGACGATGAAGAGTCACCGGACAAGGACGAAGTCCTGGTGCCGGAGACACTGGCGACGGAGCAGCCGGAACCACGGGAGCCGGTCACTGAGCCGCCCCGGCCGGTCGCGGAAACGCCGGCCGGTCCGGACGTCGCACGCCAGGCGCCTGCGAAACCGGAGACCCGAAGGGCGGCCTCCGGTCCGGTCGCAGAGGCCACGGCCGCGACCACTGCCTGGGCGGTGCAGCTCGGCGCGTTCGCGACGCGCGACAAGGCGGAGAGTCTGGTCGCCGACTTGCGCAAGCGCGGCTATGCCGCATTCGTGCTCGAGTATCGCGCCTCCGGCAAGGTGCTGCATCGTGTCCGGGTCGGACCCGAGCAGGACCGCGAGCGCGCAGCCGCCATCGCGGAGCGATTGCGCAAGGACGGCTTCGAGCCGGTGGTCGCGCGGCACCCGTGATGCGCGCTGCGGGTCCAAGGCTCTTCGGCTAGAATGCCGCACGCTTTGACGGGAGCACGGGAGCGATGAACGGCGCCGATCACCTGTTCGCGATCATCCTGCTGATTTCGGGCGGACTCGGCTATTTCCGCGGATTCATCCGTGAATCCATCGCGCTCGTGACCTGGCTGGTCGCACTGTGGGTCGCCTGGCACTTCGCCTACCTCGTCTACCCGTGGCTCGGTGGTGCGCTCGCGCAGCCCGGCATCCGCGAATGGACGGGGCGCGCGATCGTGCTGTTCCTCATCCTGCTGATCGGCGCCGGCATCGGCGCCGTCGTTTCGCATTTCGCGCGTCGCGCGGTGGGACTCGCCGTTCCAGACCGGCTGCTGGGTACGCTGTTCGGGCTGATGCGCGGTGCCGTCATCATCGGCCTTCTCGTGATCGGCGGCCGCGCCGTGAATCTCGACCTCGAGCCCTGGTGGGAGCGGACCCGGTCGATGCCGGCCGCCGAGGCGATCGCCAACTGGCTCGAGCGCTATGCCGCACCGGCTGCGGTCGAGTTGTACGAGAAAGCCAAAGCAGAGCCGGGTGCCTGAGCCATGTGCGGGCTCGTAGGCATCGTCGGGACGGGACCGGTCAACCAGCGGATCTACGACGCGCTGACGGTGCTCCAGCACCGCGGTCAGGACGCCGCGGGCATCATGACCATGGACGAGCACGCGCTGTTCGTCCGGAAGGACGCCGGACTGGTGCGGGACGTGTTCCGCGAGCGGGACATGCGGCAACTCGCGGGCAACGCAGGCATCGGCCACGTCCGCTATCCGACCGCGGGCTGCGACGGAGCCGACGAAGCACAGCCTTTCTATGTCAACGCGCCATTCGGCATCGGGCTCGGCCACAACGGCAACCTGACCAACGCCGACGAGCTGTCGCACACCATGATCGCGGAGGACCGCAGGCACCTGAACACGCGCTCCGACTCGGAGGTCCTCCTGAATGTCTTCGCGAGCGAGCTGCAACGCTCCACGGCCTCGCGCCCGTCGGCCGCGGACGTGTTCCGTGCGCTCGAGGCCGTGTTCCAGCGCTGCCGCGGCGGCTTCTCGGTGGTGGCGATGATCGTCGGCCACGGCGTGATCGGGTTCCGCGATCCCCACGGCATCCGGCCACTGGCACTCGGCAAGCGCGAGACGCCGCGCGGCCCCGAGTGGATGCTGGCCTCGGAGAGCGTGGCCTTCGACATGCTGGGTTTCACCCTGGTGCGCGACCTGCGGCCGGGGGAGGGGATCTTCATCGACATGCACGGGCGCATGCACGCGCAGCAATGCGCCAGGGCCGAGAAGCACACGCCCTGCATCTTCGAGTACGTCTACCTGGCCCGGCCGGATTCGATCATCGACAACATCTCGGTGCACAAGGCGCGGATGCGCATGGGCGAGCGGCTGGCCGACAAGATCCGCAGGCTCCGGCCCGATCACGACATCGACGTCGTCATCCCGATCCCGGACACGAGCCGCACCAGCGCGCTGCAGCTCGCGCTCGCGCTCGGAATCAAGTACCGCGAGGGCTTCGTCAAGAACCGTTACATCGGACGCACCTTCATCATGCCGGGCCAGGAAATGCGCCAGAAATCGGTGCGCGGCAAGCTGAATGCCATCGACCTGGAATTCCGCGGGCGCAACGTGCTTCTGGTGGACGACTCGATCGTGCGCGGCACGACCTCGGCACAGATCATCGAGCTCGCGCGCGAGGCGGGCGCGCGCAAGGTGTATTTCGCCTCGGCCGCGCCGCCGGTGCGCTTCCCGAATGTCTATGGCATCGACATGGCGGTCGCCGCCGAGCTCGTGGCGAATGGCCGGAGCGAAACCGACGTGGCGGCGTTCATCGGTGCCGACTGGCTGGTCTACCAGGACCTCGACGACCTGATCGCCGCCTGCCGGCATGACGATGCCCGGATCACCGAATTCGACACCTCGTGCTTCTCCGGCCGATACGTGACCGGGGACGTCACCGAGCGCTTTCTCGCGCGCATCGAGCACGAACGCAGCGACGGCGCGCGCTCCCAACGGCTGCTGGATCTTCCCGGCGGACGCACCGCCCGCGCCGTCTGAGCGGCGCGGCCATGGCCGGGCCGCAGGCCGATTCACGCCGCGACCTGCTGCTCGAGCTGTTTCGTGCAGCCCTTGCGGCCGTCGACGGCCGCCGCCGTGTGCGCGCGGCGCTCGGCGCCGATCGGGAGTCCGGCGCGGTCAGCGTGCTGGCGATCGGCAAGGCCGCTGCGAGCATGACGCAAGGCGCCCTCGATGCGCTCGGCACCAGGCTGCAGCGCGGCCTGGTAGTCGCGCCGGAAGGGAGCCTGCCACTGGAGCTCCTGAGGCATCCGGGCCTGCGCTGCCTGGAGTCGGCGCACCCGCTCCCGGACCAGCGCAGCCTGGACGCGGGCCAGGCGGCACTCGGGTTCGCCGCGGCGACACGGCCCGGGAGCCGGGTGTTGCTGCTGATTTCCGGCGGCGCATCGGCACTCATCGAGGTCCCCGCACCGGGCGTGACACTCGCGCAATTGCGCGAGCTCTACCGGCGGGCGCAGGCCGAGGCGCTCGACATCGAAGCCTTGAATGCGAGGCGTCGTGCTCTGTCTTCGATCAAGGGCGGCAAGCTGTCAAGCCTGTTCCGCGATTGCCGGGTAGAAGGGCTGATGATCTCCGACGTCCCGCGTGACGATCCCGAAGTACTCGGTTCAGGACTGCTGGCTGCACCCGGCTTGCGGACGACCCTGGTCGGCTCGATGGATGACGCGCTCGATGCCGTGGTGCGCGCGGCGAGCGCGCGCGGACTCACCGTCAGCCGCGCCGCCGCGCGATTGCAGGGCGATGCCGAAGCCGCGGCCCTGCACATCTGTCACGAGCTTGCCGTGGGCGCCGCGAATCTGCAGGTGTGGGGCGGCGAAACCGTCGTGCGCCTGCCCGCGGAGCCCGGGCGCGGCGGGCGTTGCCAGCACCTCGCGGTCGCGGCGGCACTTGCCATTGCCGGCCATCCCGCATTGCTGCTGCTGGCGGCGGGCACCGACGGGCGCGACGGTGCGAGCGAGGATGCCGGCGCCATCGTCGACGGCGCGACGCTCGAGCGCGCGCTGGACTGCGGCTTCGAGCCTGCGGCGGCACTGGCGGCAGCCGACACCGGGAGCTTGCTGGAGGCGGCGGGCGACCTGGTCCACACCGGCAGAACCGGCACCAACGTGGGGGACGTCGTGCTCGGCCTGCGGCTCGCGCCGGGAGTGCCAAGCGCCATGTAGAATGCGGCCATGAGCGTCCGGGTTCTGATCATCGACGACCAGAACGACTTCCGGCGTCTGCTCGCACGGCACGTCGCCACCGGTTTCGAGTCGCCATCGGTTGCCGAGTACGATCCGGCAATGCAGGGGCGGCTGCCTGCGGATTTCTCCGGCAGCGCCTACGACGCGGTCCTGCTCGGCGACACGCCGGGCAAGGAGGACGGCATTGCGTGGCTCAAGGACCTGAGCCGCCGCAACGGTTTTCCGCCGGTCATCTATTTCCTGTCGCGGTCGAACGCGGAAACCGAGGACGCCGCCATCGCGGCTGGCGCATACGCCTGCCTGTCCGGCCGCAAGGTCGATCACGCCGGGCTGGTCGAGGCATTGCGCGGCGCCCAGGCGCGGCGTGGCGAGCCGCGGCGTCCGGCATTGCACCCCGCGGAAGCGCCGCGCGAAAGCCGCTTCGGCGAGGTTTCGATCCGCGGCTATCACTATGTGAGCCAGATCGCCGAGAACCCGGCCTCCAGCGTGTACCTTGCCGAAAAGGAGCGCAGCGGCGAGCAGATCGTGCTGAAGGTGCTGCACCAGCCGCCGGACGGCGGCTCGGCCGTGAAGACCTTCGACCGCTTCCTGCGCGAGTACCAGATCGGCGCCGGCATCGAACATCCAAACGTCGCGCGGGTCCACGATTTTGGCGTGGCCGACGATCATGCCTATATCGCGATGGAGTACTTCCCGCTCGGCGACCTGCGCGGACGCATCAAGCGCGGCATTCACCCGCTGAGCGCCCTGACTTTCATGCGGCAGATGGCCGAGGCGCTGCATGTGCTGCACCGCGCCGGCGTCCTGCACCGTGACCTCAAGCCGGGCAATGTCATGCTGCGCGACGAGTTGTCGGTCGCGCTGATCGACTATGGCCTGTCGAAGCACGTGCAGCTCGAAGAGACGCTCACCAACAGCGGCGAGATTTTCGGCACGCCTTACTACATGAGCCCGGAACAGGGCCACGGCAAGGACACCGACGCGCGCAGCGACATCTACAGCCTCGGCGTGATCTATTACGAAATGTTGATGCGCCGCAAGCCCTATGTCGCGGGCACGCCGATGCAGGTCATCTACAAGCACGCGCATTCGCCGCTGCCCGAGTTGCGGGCCGAGCTGAAGCGCTTCGAAGGCCTGCTCTACAACTGCATCGCCAAGGACCCGCAGCGGCGCTACGCCGGTGCCGAGCAATTGATCGATGCGGCGCGGGAGCTGGAACGCGACGAAATGGAGCGCTGAGCGCGACGGTTCGGCTGTCAGCAGGGGCAGGGCACCAGGCGGCGACCGGCATGATCCCAGTGGAGGACCATCGCAGTCGCGTGCCAGTCGCCGAGCACGATGCGGGTCGCGGCCGCGCTGCCGAGCGGGAATTCGTGGATCGCCGGCCGGTGAGTGTGGCCGTGGATCAGGAGCGAGACGCCGGCATCGCGCAGGAGGGACTCGACCGCCGACTGGTTCACGTCGGTGATGTAGTCGGCCGCGACGGCCAGGTGCTCGCGGCTCCCGGCGCGGGCTTCCGCGGCCAGCCGGTGCCGGCTCGCGAGCGGGAGGCGCGCGAATCCGCGCCGCAGTCCGGGATCCTGGACCAGCGCCCGCAATCGCTGATAAGCGCCGTCGTCCACGCAAAGTCCGTCGCCATGCGACAGCAGCGCCCGCTCGCCCTCGATCGTGACGATCGCCGGGTCGTCGAGCAGGATGGCGCCGGAGTCCCGGCAGAACCGCTCGCCGATGAGGAAATCGCGGTTGCCGCGCATCACGTAGACCAGCATCCCGCCCGCCGCCAGTGACGCGAGCGCGGCAATCACGGCGCGATGTGCCGGCTCCGGGTCGTCGTCGCCGATCCAGGCCTCGAACAGGTCACCCAGCAGGTAGAGCGCGCGCGCGTCCTGCACCGGCCCGGCCAGGAAATGCAGGAAGCGGGCGGCGATTTCCGGCTTCGTCGGGTCGAGATGCAGGTCGGACGCGAACCAGCAGCTCACCGGGTCTCGCCGGCCCCGGCGGAAGCAGGCGGTGTCTCCGGATCGGCGGCCGGCGGCGGCGGCGCCTGCGGGACCGTTGCGGCAGGTGCTGCTTCGAGTACGTAGGCCCGGCGCAGCAGCGGGCGGTCGACCGGCACATCCGGGCCGAATCCGTCGACGTTCCCGGTCGGGAGGTGCGCGATGCGATCGATCACTTCCATGCCCTCGACGACCTGGCCGAATACGGCGTAACCCCAGCGGCTCGGCAGCGGGTCGAGCCCCGGGTTGTCCACGAGGTTGAAATAGAACTGCGACGAACCGGAGTGCGGGCTGTCCTCGCGCGCAAGGCCGATGGTGCCGCGCCGGTTCGTCAGACCGCTGCCGCTCTCGTTGGCGATCGTGGCGCGCGCCTGACGTGGCGCCAGGCCCGCATCGTAACCGCCACCCTGGACCACGAAGTTCGGGATCACGCGGTGGAAGATGGTGCCGTCGTAGGCTTTTTCGCGGACATATTGCAGGAAGTTCTCGGCAGTGAGCGGCGCACGCACCGAATCGAGTTCCACGGTGAAATCGCCGAACGCGGTCTCGAACCGGACGCGCGGTGTCATCGAGGTCGAAGGCTGGGCGCCCGCCACGAGCGACAGCAACGACAGCAACAGTGCAATGGCGGGTTTCCGCATCGATCGCCCCAGGGCGGAATATTAGCGCACCGGGCGCGTGAGACGCCCAATGCGATACCTTAAACTGTGCCCGCGGTGAATCCAGCAATCGTCACCCGATTCGCGCCAAGCCCGACCGGCGCATTGCATCCCGGCAACGCCCGCACCGCGCTTTTCAGCTTCCTGCTGGCGCGGGCTGCCGGCGGGCGCTTCATCCTGCGCGTCGAGGACACCGACCGCGCGCGCGACGACGCCGATTTCGTGCCGGCACAGCTCGATGACCTGACCTGGCTCGGCATCGGCTGGGACGCAGGCCCGGATCGCGATGACGGGCGGGGCCCATACCGACAGTCCGAGCGCGGCGCGATCTACGACGAGCTGTACCGGCGGCTGGAACGGCAGGGGAATGCCTATCCCTGCTATTGCTCGCTGGCCGAGCTCGAGGTGGCGCGCAAGACGCAGCTCGCCGCCGGCAAGCCGCCGCGCTATCCCGGCACCTGCCGCGAGCTCGACGCCGCGGCTCGCGCCGAACGGGTCGCCGCGGGCCGCTCGCCGGCCTTGCGCTTCAAGGTGGCGGACGCCGAAACGATACGGTTTGACGACGGGGTCCGTGGACCGCAGGCCGTGCAGGCCGGGCATCTCGGCGACTTCCTGGTGCGCCGCGCCGACGGCGGCGCCGTGTTCTTCTTCTGCAACGCCGTCGATGACGCGCTGATGGGCGTGACCCAGGTGCTGCGCGGCGACGATCACCTGAGCAATACGCCACGGCAGCTCCTGGTCCTGAAAGCGCTCGGCCTGCCGGCGCCGGCCTACGGTCACCTGCCGCTCCTGCTGGATCCGGGCGGTGCGCCGCAATCCAAGCGTCGCGGCAGCATCACCGTCGGTGAATTGCGGCGCAGGGGTTACCTGGCGTCGGCCGTCGGCAACTACCTGCTCCGGCTCGGGCACCACGGCGCGCCGGACGCCTGGGTGGAGCCTGCCGAACTCCCCCGCCATTTCCACGCGGCACAACTCGGCCGCGCCCCCGCCCATTTCGATCCTGTGCAACTCGACCACTGGCAGCGCGAGGCGGTCCGCAGGCTCGACGAAGGGCAGGCGGCGGACTGGCTGGGCGAGGTGCTTCCCAGCGACTGGCCGCGCCCGGAGCGCCAGGCCGTCGCCTCGCTCCTGCGCGGCAACCTGCTGCTGCCGCAAGACGCCGCCGACTGGCTCGCCGTGCTGCACGGCGCATTGCCCCCGCTCGCAGCGGATGAGAAATCCGTGATCGCCGAGGCCGGACCGGAGTTTTTCCGGAGCGCGCTCGACGTGCTCGGCGAAACCGGCGCGGACCTGCCGCGGCTCGCGCAACAGTTGAGAACGCGTACCGGCCGCAAGGGCAAGGCGCTTTACATGCCGCTCAGGATCGCGCTGACGGGCCGCCACGACGGACCGGAGCTGGCTGCACTGCTGCCGGCGATCCCGATGCCGTTGTTGCGCACGCGGCTCGAGGACGCGGCGCGGATGCTAGCGGACTGACGGATGCCGCTCGTCATCTACAACTCGCTGACCGGCCGCAAGGAGCCGTTCGAGCCGCTCGAGCCCGGCCACGTGCGCATGTACGTGTGCGGGATCACCGTCTATGACTACATCCACGTGGGACACGCCCGCTCGCAGATCGCGTTCGACGTGGTGCGGCGCTGGCTCCGGGCCAGCGGATGGCGCGTGACCTACGTGCGCAACATCACCGACATCGACGACAAGATCATCCAGCGCGCGCGGGAGCGGAACGAGGCGTTCGAGGCGCTGACCGAGCGCTTCATCGCGGCGATGGACGAGGACCTCGCCGCGCTCGGCGTCGAGAAGCCGGACCACGAGCCACGCGCGACCGCGTATCTCGGGGAGATCGTCGCCATGATCGGGAAGCTCGTGCAGCGCGGCTTCGCCTATGTCGGCGCGAGCGGCGACGTGCTCTACGCCGTGGCGAAGTTCGCGAACTACGGCCGGCTCTCCGGCAAGAAGCTCGCCGACCTGCGCGCGGGAGCGCGCGTCGAGGTCGACGAGGGCAAGCGCGATCCGCTGGACTTCGTGCTGTGGAAACGCGCCAAGCCGGGGGAGCCCGCCTGGGACTCGCCCTGGGGATCCGGCCGGCCAGGCTGGCACATCGAATGCTCGGCCATGGCGGTCGCGCTCCTCGGCGAGCAGTTCGACATCCACGGCGGCGGCATGGACCTCATGTTCCCGCACCACGAGAACGAGATCGCACAGAGCTGCGCCGCCTGTGACACCCCGTTCGCGAGGGTCTGGATGCACAACGGCTTCGTGCGCATCAACGACGAGAAGATGTCGAAGTCGCTCGGCAACTTCTTCACGGTGCGGGAGGTGCTGCCGCGGCTGCGGCCGGAGGTGCTGCGCACCTTCCTGCTGGCAAGCCATTACCGCGGCCCGATCAACTATTCCGAGGACAACCTGCGGCTGGCGGACGCCGCCCTGCAGCGCCTGTATCTCGCGCTGCGCGGCGTCAAAGGGGACGCTTCCCTTCGTCAGCAAACAAAGCAGGGACATGGACGAAGGGAAGCGTCCCCTTCGGCATTCGCGCTGAGCGCCTTGCGGCGCTTCGCCGAGGCGATGAACGACGACTTCAACACGCCGGAGGCGCTCGCCTCGATGCAGTTGATTGCGCGCGAGCTGAATGTCGTCAAGTCGGGCGGCGACGCCGCAAAGGCGGCACATCTTGCGGCCGAGCTTCGCAAGCTCGGCGGAATGCTCGGTCTGCTGGCCCATCCGCCGGAGGCCTGGTTGGAAAGCCGTTCCGCGTTGACTGGCGGAGCGGCGGCGGGCGGCGAGGAGCTCGAGCCGGCGGCAATCGAGCAGTTGGTGCAGGCCCGCATCGCGGCGCGCCAGGCGCGCAACTGGGCCGAATCCGACCGGATCCGGGACGAGCTGGCGGCACGCGGCGTGCTGCTCGAGGATGGGCCGGTTGGCACGACCTGGCGGCGGAAGTAGGCGCGACCGCGGTCAGTCCGGGGGCAGGCGCCGCAACGCGGCGTCGAGCGTATTGCGCATGAGCGCCGCGACGGTCATCGGCCCGACGCCCCCGGGGACCGGCGTGATATGGCCGGCGCGCTCGAGTGCTTCGTCGAACCGGACGTCGCCCACCAGGCGACCGTCATCGAGCCGGTTGATGCCGACATCGATCACGACTGCGCCGGGCCGGATCCAGGCGCCCGGCACGAAGCCCGGCTTGCCGATCGCGGCGACCAGGATGTCCGCCGCGCCGACGTGACCGGGCAGGTCGCGCGTCTTGCTGTGGCAGACGGTCACGGTCGCGGACGCCATCAGCAACTCGAGCGCCATCGGGCGTCCGACGATGTTGCTCTGGCCGACGATGACTGCGTCGCGCCCGCGGATCTCGATGCCGCTGCGTTCGAGCAACAACATGATGCCGTATGGCGTGCAGGAGCGAACCGTCGGCATGCGCTGCACGAGACGCCCGACGTTGTACGGATGGAAGCCGTCCACGTCCTTGGCCGGATCGATGCGCTCGAGCACCTCGACCGACGGCATGTGTTCCGGCAGCGGCAACTGCACCAGGATCCCGTCCACCGCGAGATCGGCATTCAGCCGGTCGATGAGAGCAAGCAGCTCGGCGGCGGTCGCCGATCCGGGCAGGTCATGCGCGAACGAATGAATGCCGGTCTGCTCGCAGGCGCGCCGCTTGTTGCGCACGTAGACCGCCGAGGCCGCGACGTCGCCGACCATGACGACGGCGAGACCGGGCCTCGGCAGCCCGCGCCGCTCCAGCGCATCGGTCTCGCCGCGCACTTCGCGCCGGATGTCGGCGGCGATCGCCTTGCCGTCGATGAGGGCCGCGCTCATGCGGCCGCCGCCCTGTTGAAGCCGGCGGTGGCCTCGACCAGGAGCGCAATCGCGTCCTGCTCGGCCGGCGTGAGTCCCGGATTCCAGACGTCGAGGATCAGCACGACCCGCGTGCTCGATCCGCGATTCCAGGCCTCGTGCTCGAAAGTGTCGTCGAATACGACCGCGCGGCCTGCCTCCCATGCGTGCGTTTCGCCGCCGACGACGAGCGCGCAATCCGGTGGCACGACGAGCGGCAGGTGGCAGACGACGCGGGTATTGGTGACGCCCCGGTGCGGCAGGATGTGGGTGCCCGGCGCCAGCACCGAGAACATCACCTCGGGCGCGTGCTCCCGGATCTGGACCAGCGGCAGCGCGTCGAGCACTGCCGACGTGTACGGGCAGAGGCGATGATTGGTCTCGCGCCGCTTGCCGTGGCGGAAGAAGTAAAACCCGTCCCAGGACGGCGCACCCTGCGATCCACCGAGGCCTGCGCGCTCCTCGGCGTCGCTTGCGAACACGCGCTCGCGCTGCGCGGACTGCGGCATCGCAGCGAGCAGCTCCTCGCGGATGCGCGCGGTCTGGTCTTCGAGCGCTTCGATCCACGGAAACGACGCGCGGTCGAAATACGGCATCGCCGCCAGCCCGGGGAAATACAGGATCGACGGCCGCTGGCGCGGGTCATCCGGTGCGCCGCGGCGTTCGCCGACGTGGATCGCGAAGCATTCCTCGAAGCGCCGGAGTGCGGCGGTGCCATGCTTTTTCATGACCGGCTCGAGCACCTGGTCGAACGCCCGGCGCCGACCGGCCTTCACGAACCGCATCGCATGCGTCACGCGCTCTAGCAATGCCGGTGCGGTGGTCTCCTGGTCGAGCCAGCGACCCAGTTTCTGCGCGTCGGTGATAGCCCGGAAGTAGGCGAGCAGGGCGTCGCCGTCGCGGCCGAGCCGCTCGAGCACATGCCCGAGTTGCAGGCGGGCGGCCGGGTCGCCGGGAGGCCGCGCCGCTGCCCGCCGGAATGCCTCGCAAGCGGCCTCGAAGTCGCCCTGCGCTTCGCGCACCGAGCCGAGATTCATCCAGGTCGGCAGGTCATCGGGATGATGGCGTGCCGCGCGCTCCAGCAGTTCCCGCGCCCGCGCGCTCCCGCCGCGTTGCAGCGCGCGCATGGCCAGGTAATTGAGCGCCTCGCCGTGTTCGGGTTCCCGGTCGAGAAGCGCGGCGTAAGCCCGCTCGGCTTCGTCGGTTTTCTGCTGGCGCGCAAGCTCGCGGGCGCCGTCGAGGCCGGTGTTGAGAACCGCATCCGCCATCCAGGCTCACTCCATCGCACTGCGAGTGCGGGCGCCCGCGCATTATACGCGGACGCGTTTCCGGCTCCCGTGCCGTCAGACGCGGCGATACAAAAGAAAAGCCCCCTCGCGGGGGCTTTTCCAGGCCAGAGCGGCGGCAAATGCCGCCGGGTCTCGGCAGATTCCGTCAGTTCTCGAACGCCGCCCGGATGTACCAGAACTGGCCGGCGATGGGATAGATCGTCCCGTCGAGGCTGTTGAGGTCGCAGGAGAAGCAGATCGGCGGCTTCTCATCGAGCAGATTATTGACGCCGACCGCGAAGCTCCAGCCGCCTCCGAATAAGTCATCCGGCGCCCAGCTGAATTGCAGATCCGTGTAGACGACGTTGTCGAGCTTGTTGATCGCGCGGAATGGCGCGGCCGGGAGCGGCGGCGTGATCAGCGGACCATTGCAGAAATCCGCCGTCAGTTCGAAGTCCGCCACCAGGCCGACACACTGCTCGGTGAGCGAGCTCAGGTAGCGCAGCGCCAGCAGTCCGCCCCAGGCGCCCCGCGACCAGTGCGTATTCAACGTCACCTTTTCCTCGACGAAGCCGCGGGTCGGCGAGCCAAGCTCGACGCCGGCGCGTTCCACCCGGTCGAAACCGCCCGCAGGGTTCTCGAACAGCTCGTCGTAGTCGAGCAGCAGCGACGACAGCAACTGGAAGCGGAATGCGCCCACGCCCGTCTCCGCCAGGCTGAGATCCAGGTTGATATCGACGCCCTTGGTCTCGATCCCGCCAATGTTGTTCAGCACGCCCACGATGCTCGTGATCGTGCCGCTCGGTTGCCGGTTTATCTGGGAGCAGATGAGCGGATCCTGCGTGTCAATGCAGGCATCCAGGAGATCCTGGCCATCCGGCGCCTGCACCGCGTCCTCGATGTCGATGTCGTAGTAATTGGCCTCGATCAGGAAGCGGTCAATCGCGCCCGTGCCGCCGATCGGAACGTCCCAGGTGAAGCCGAAGGTCAGTGTTTCCGACGTCTCCGGCTCGAGATCCGGGTTGCCGCCGGTATCGACCGAGATCTGAGGATTGATCTGCGTGTAGCCGGCCGGAACGCCGAGAGCCGCGCAGTTGGCCGCGTCAGCCGGCTGGACGTTCGAGCAGCGGTCGGTAATCGAGGAATCAAAGCGCGCCCCGAGGTTGAAAAGTTCGCCGATGTTCGGCGCCCTGAAGCCCTCGGAGTAGCTCGCCCGCAGCATCACGCTCTCGACCGGACCCCAGTTCAGCGCAAGCTTGCTGCCCGTCTCGCTGGAAAACAGATTGGAATCTGAAACCCGCGCGGCCGCGCTGAAGGAGAGCGAGTCGGCGCCCGGCGCATCCTTGAGGATAGGTACCACGACCTCGCCATAGAACTCGTCGACGTCGTAGCCGCCCGCCGTCGGATTGGTCGGCACGTCCGCGGTTTCGCCGGCCGCGACCACCGGATCGGGGATGAACGAGCCGTCCTCTTCCCGATGCTCGTAGCCGACAGCAAATCCAAACGGTCCTGCGGGCAGGTCGAACAGTTCGCCCGAAAGGTTGGCGGTGAAGTCGGTCAACTCCTGGCTGCTCGTGTCGACGCCCGTGTAGGTGATGAAATCAAGCATCGCCTGCGTGATCGATCCTTCGCCGACGATGTTGAGCGGCGTGCAGCCGGGGGTTGCCGCGCAGACCGCCGGGTCGCCCATCGCGACATTGATGCTGCGGGCATTGAACTGATTCAGCTTGGTCTGCCTGGCGTTGTTTTCAGACCAGATCCCGGTGACATCCCAGTACATGTTCCGTTCACCGATACTGAACTCGCCGTCGAATCCGCCGGACACATACCAGGTATCCACGTCCTGATTGAAGATTCGCGGCCCGGCCTCAGTCGGGCGGCGCGCGAAGAACGACAGGTTGCTGCTGTCGATGTCGATGCCGAACGGATTGAACGGGTGATTTGCCGGCCAGACGACGTTCACCATGTAGGGCGTCGAGCCGCCGTCCGGTCCGAAGAACAGCGGTACCGGCGCAGCACGGCCCTGGGATTGGCGGTTGTTGAAGCTCGCCAGCACCCGGAACATCACCTCGTCGGTCACGTCGTATTCGCCCTTCGCAAACACACTGATCCGCTCGTTCGGCGTGATCAGGTGATTGAATGGCTGGTAATTGAAGCGATCGGCCAGCGCGAACCGATGAAAATCGTCGCCGTCCGCCGCATCCGGATCCAGATTGTTCGGATCCGACGGGTCCCAGGTCAGCGTCCCGGCCGAGTTCGGCGCAACACTGAAGAAACCGTTGTCATCGTCGGGGTCACAGGTCGTAAACGGCGGCTGACAGAATATGAACCGGCCCATGACGGCGCCGGAACTGACACCGAACGGAAAGCCCGGGATCGGGAACTGAGAAGTCGAGCGATCGGCAGTGTTGACTTCCTTCTGGTCGGTGTAACTGATGTCGAGCAGGCCGCGTCCACGCTCGCCGCGCGAGCCCATGCGGATATCGAACTCGGAGGTTTCCCCGTCGCCGTCACCGTATTGCCCGCTGTAGCCGGAGATGCGAAACCCGTCGTAATCATCGGACGTGATGATGTTGAGCACGCCGCCGATCGCGTCGGAACCGTAGATCGCGGACGCGCCGTCCTGGAGGATCTCGATCGCCTTCACCGCGTTGGCCGGAATCGAGTTGAGATCGACCGCGCCCGAGACGCCCGAGCCCGAGGACCCCTTGACCCAGCGCCGTCCGTCGACCAGCACGAGCACGCGCTTCGAGGCGAGGTAGCGCAGGTCCATCTCCGCCGCCCCCGCGCCGATGCCGCCGCCGTCCGGCGGATAGCCGAGGTTGCCCGAGGAATTGTTGGCACGATTGATGGCCGAGCCGGCGATTGGCAACTTCTGCACGAAGTCGGCGATCGACGTTGCGCCGCTTGCCTGGTAATCCTCCTGTCCGATGCTCAGCACCGGCAGGCGCTGCTCGAGCGGGTTCTGGCGGATGCGAGATCCGGTGATGACGACCTCATCGAGCGCGCCCGGCGATTCCTGCGCGACGGCGATGGGCGTCGCGAGGCTGGCCGACAATCCGGCCGCTCCACCGATCGCCAGTCGGATGGCCCGTGCCAAAGCTGTGCGTGTTTTCACGATCCCTTCCCCTAGGTTTGCGGAAAAACGACAATCGAAATGCCATGGTGACCGCTGGAATCTACACCCAACGATCGACGAATTGCCACTGTGGCAGGAAAAGAACAGCGGCGAACCGGCGCACTCATGCGGCCGGCCGATGGCGCGTGCTCAAATTGACGGGTCCCGGGTGCAACCGTAAGATGCGGGCCCGCGCGCAGCCCGGAATGGCGGGCGCGGACGCAACCGGCAGTTTGTCTGGCGGGGCATGGCGCAGTCTGGTAGCGCATCTGCTTTGGGAGCAGAGGGTCGGGGGTTCAAATCCCTCTGCCCCGACCATCGAACGGTGGCGCCTCTGGGGAGATTCGGGCGCCCGTAGCTCAATCGGATAGAGCACCGGCCTTCTAAGCCGGCGGTTGCAGGTTCGAGTCCTGCCGGGCGCACCACTTGTCGCACTGCGGCGGGCGCGTGTGGCAGGCTGGCGATTGCATTGGCGGGCGTAGCTCAGCTGGTAGAGCCCCGGATTGTGATTCCGGCCGTCGCGGGTTCGAATCCCGTCGCTCGCCCCAGTTCATCGGGCCATTAGCTCAATTGGTAGAGCTCCGGACTCTTAATCCGTAGGTTGTAGGTTCGAGTCCTACATGGCCCACCAGTCGTCGCCCCGCAGCCGGTGCTGCGGGGCGCGAGCGAGAGAAGCAATCGATGGAACCACGGCGGCCGATTCCGGAACCGACCTATCACTGGCCCGGAGGCCCGACCGCGGACGATGACCCGACACCGGTCGAATCGGCGCTGGCGGCGCTCAAGATCGGCGCCATCCTCGCAGCCGCCGTGACCATCGCGTTCTTTTATTTCGCGACCTATGGCGGCCGGACAGCCGGACGCATGACCGCGAGCGTGTCGGTGCTGGCAGCCTTCGTGCTGCCGAGCGTGATCGCCTTCCTGCGTAACTGGCTGACACGCCGGCGCCGCGCCTGACCGGCGAGCCCCTTCAGCTATACTTACCGGCTGGAAACAACGCCAACGGGGCATTGCGGGCCGGTTCCAGATGCGAAAGTGGCGGAATTGGCAGACGCGCCGGATTTAGGTTCCGGTGGGGAAACCCTTGAGAGTTCGAGTCTCTCCTTTCGCACCAGGAGGCTGAGGGGCAGATGATGGTTTCGGTGGAAACGCTGACGGGGCTGGAGCGGCGCATCCAGGTCTCGGTCCCCGCGGTGCGCGTGCGCCAGCAGATGGATGCCCGCCTGCTGAAAGTCAGCCGTACGGCGCGCATCAAGGGGTTCCGCCCCGGCAAGGCGCCGATCCACATCGTGCGCAAGCACTTCGGGCCGCAGGTTCGCGACGAGGTCGTGTCCGACCTGATCCGCGAAACCTTCGCCGAGGCGCTGCGGCAGGAAAAATTGCTGCCGGCCGGCGGCCCGCGCATCGAGCCTCAGAAAACCGACCAGGCCGACGATCTCCGGTACATCGCGACCTTCGAAGTCTATCCGCAGTTCGAACTGAAGAATGTCGCGGGGCTTCGTCTGACGCGGCCGACCGCGACCGTGACGGACGGCGATCTCGACGCGATGATCGAGAGCCTGCGTCAGCAGCGCCCGGACTGGACCGGGATGGAGCGCGGCTGCCGCGACGGCGATCGCATCGCGCTCGACTTCGAGGGGCGCATCGACGGCGAGCCGTTCGAGGGCGGCAGGTGCGAGAACCTCGACGTCGTGCTCGGCGCGGGCCGGCTGCTGCCGGATTTCGAGCAGGGCGTGCGCGGCGCGGCGGCGGGCGAGACTCGCGAATTCGACCTGCGCTTCCCCGACGGCTACCAGGCCAGGGCGCTCGCGGGCAGGACGGCGCGCTTCCAGGCCACGGTGCGGAAGGTCGAGGAAGCGAGCCTGCCCGAGGTCGATGCCGCCTTTTGCGAGGCCTTCGGCGTGACTGAAGGCGGCATCGAGACGCTGCGCGCCGAGGTGCGCGAGAACATGGAGCGCGAGCTCGAGCAGGCGGTGCGCGCGCGACTCAAGACCCAGGTGATGGACCAGCTTCTCGCCGCCAACCCGATCGCGGTGCCGAACGCGCTGGTCGAAAGCGAGATCCGCGACATGCAGATGGAGCTGCTGCGGCGCAGCGGCGCCCGCGACCCGCGCCAGCTGCCCGCGCGCGAATCCTTCGAGCCTGCGGCACGTCGGCGCGTGGCGCTCGGCCTGATCCTGAACGAGGTGATCCGCCAGGCCGGCATTCAGCCGAACGCAAGCCAGGTGCAGGCGCGGCTCGACGAAATCGTGGCCGGCTTCTCGGACCCGGAAGAAGCCAGGCGCCAGTATCTGCAGAATGAGGCGGCGATCCGCCAGTTGCAGATGGCGGTGCTGGAGGACCAGGCGGTCGACTGGGCGCTGGGCGTGGCGCAAGTCACCGAGCAGGCGAGCAGCTTCAGGGACATCATGAACTTTGGCGCCGACCCGGCGTCCGAAGGATGAGGTAGCACAGTGGGCACGAGCGGCGTCACGAAAGCACTGAATCTCGTGCCGATGGTGGTCGAACAGACTGCCCGTGGCGAACGCGCCTACGACATCTATTCGCGGCTGCTGAAGGAGCGGGTCGTGTTCATCGTCGGCGAGGTCGAGGACCAGATGGCGAACCTGGTCGTCGCCCAGCTCCTGTTCCTCGAGTCCGAGAATCCCGACAAGGACATCCATCTGTACGTTAATTCGCCTGGCGGTGCGGTCACCGCGGGTCTCGCGATCTACGACACGATGCAGTTCATCAAGCCCGACATCAGCACGATCTGCGTCGGCCAGGCGGCCTCCATGGGTGCCGTGCTGCTGGCGGCCGGTGCGAAGGGCAAGCGCTTCGCGCTGCCGCATTCGCGCATCATGGTCCACCAGCCGCTCGGGGGCTTTCACGGCCAGGCCACGGACGTCGAGATCCACGCCCGCGAAATCCTCGATGCGCGCCATCGCCTGAACACGATCCTGTCGCAGCACACCGGGCAAACGCTCGAGAAGATCGCGAAGGACACGGACCGCGACAATTTCATGAGCGGCGAGGGCGCGCGCGACTATGGAATTGTGGACGGGGTCCTCGAAAAGCGCGGCCAGTTGCCGCAGCTTGGCAAGGACTGACCAAGATTCAGCGCAAGGTAGTATCGGTAAGAGGCTGAGTTAGAAAGGATTTTACCGGCAGAAACCGGCATGCTATAAGACGGCTGCCGGCTTCCCGGCCAACGAGGGCCACGACGCATGGTCGATGACACGCGGGGCAAGCACGACGACGGCAAGCTCCTCTACTGCTCCTTCTGCGGCAAGAGCCAGCACGAGGTCCGCAAGCTGATTGCCGGCCCGTCGGTGTTCGTCTGCGACGAATGCGTGGAGCTCTGCAACGACATCATCCGCGAGGAGCTCGAAGAGAAGCAGGAACGGTCCCGCGACCGGCTGCCGAAGCCGCACGAAATCCGCAAGGTCCTCGACGAGTACGTGATCGGGCAGGACCGCGCCAAAAAAATCCTCGCGGTGGCCGTCTACAACCACTACAAGCGCCTCCAGGCGCGGCCGGGCGACAAGCGCCACCGCAGCGACCGCGACGAGGTCGAGCTCGCCAAGAGCAACATCCTGCTGATCGGGCCGACCGGTTGCGGCAAGACGCTACTGGCCGAGACGCTCGCGCGGCTCCTGAACGTGCCGTTCACGATCGCCGACGCGACCACGCTGACCGAGGCCGGTTACGTGGGCGAGGACGTCGAGAACATCATCCAGAAGCTCCTGCAGAAGTGCGACTACGACGTCGAGAAGGCACAGACCGGCATCGTCTATATCGACGAAATCGACAAGATCTCCCGCAAGTCCGACAACCCGTCGATCACGCGTGACGTGTCTGGCG
Source organism: Steroidobacteraceae bacterium (assembly GCA_050738495.1). Taxonomy (GTDB): domain Bacteria; phylum Pseudomonadota; class Gammaproteobacteria; order Steroidobacterales; family Steroidobacteraceae; genus SCUD01. The sequence goes on from JBOHZL010000033.1 coordinate 22,558, forward strand.
AGGGCGTGCAGCAGGCGCTGCTGAAGCTGATCGAGGGCACCATCGCCTCGGTGCCGCCGCAGGGCGGCCGCAAGCACCCGCAGCAGGAATTCCTGCAGGTGGATACGACCAACATCCTGTTCATCTGCGGCGGCGCGTTCGCGGGCCTCGAGAAGATCATCGAGAAGCGCAGCTCGCGCGGCGGCATCGGCTTCGCGGCCGAAGTGCGTGCCCCCTCCGAGCGTCCCCAGGGAGCCGATCTCTTCAAGGACGTCGAGCCCGAAGACCTGATCAAGTTCGGCCTGATCCCCGAGTTCGTCGGCCGGCTACCCGTGGTCGCGACGCTCGAGGAGCTCGACGAGGACGCTCTGGTCACGATCCTGACGCAGCCGCGAAACGCCCTTTCCAAGCAGTACGCGCGCCTGTTCGAGATGGAGACCGTGGATCTGGAACTGCGCGAGGACGGCCTGCGTGCGGTCGCCCGCAAGGCCATGGACCGCAAGACCGGCGCGCGGGGCCTGCGCACGATCCTCGAGAACGTGCTGCTCGACATCATGTACGACCTGCCGTCGCTCAAGAACGTCGCCAAGGTCGTGGTCGACGAGAATGTGATCCTCGGCGACAGCAAGCCCTATCTCGTCTACCGCAACGACGACTCCCAGGTCTCGGCCCCCGAGATCCGGCGCGCCGCGGGCTCCGACAAGCGCTGACGCGCGGAGGGGACGCTCCCCTTCACGCGAAGGGGACGCTCCCCTTCAGGTCTAGGGCCTGCTGCAGAAGTGACGCCGTCCTCACCTGAAGGGGAGCGTCCCCTCTGCGCCTCTTCGGACTGCGACTTGTGCAGCACAACGTCCGCCCCCATGACGTATCCTTCCAGACGTACGAGCGGTGGCGCGCGGTCCGCGCCGGAGGATGTCCAGGTGACAGAAGAGAACCGCAAGCCCGAGAACGCCACCGAGGCCACCCGCGTACCGGTCCTGCCGCTCAGGGACGTGGTGGTCTACCCGCACATGGTCATCCCCCTGTTCGTCGGCCGCGACAAGTCGATCCTCGCGCTGGACGAGGCGATGCGCCGGGACAAGCAGATCCTGCTGGTCGCGCAGAAACAGGCCGATGTCGACGACCCGAAGGCACGGGATCTCTATACCGTCGGCACGGTCGCGACCATTCTGCAGCTCCTCAAGCTCCCCGACGGCACGGTCAAGGTGCTGGTCGAGGGCGCGGCGCGGGCGATGGTCGAGAACATGGAGGTCGACGGCTATTTCTCCGCCGACATGACCCCGCTGCCGGACATCGAGCAGTACGAGGAACGCGAAATCGACGTGCTGACCCGCTCGGTGGTGTCGCATTTCGAGCAGTACGTGAAGCTCAACAAGAAGGTGCCGCCGGAGATCCTGACTTCGCTCGCCGGCATCGAGCAGCCCGGGCGCCTTGCCGACACGGTCGCGGCGCACATGGCGCTGAAGCTCTCCGAAAAGCAGAAAGTGCTGGAATCGCAGGATGTGCGCACGCGGCTCGAGCAGGTGATGTCCCTGATCGAAGGCGAGATGGAAGTGCTGCAGATCGAGAAAAAGATCCGCGGCCGCGTCAAGTCGCAGATGGAGAAGAGCCAGCGCGAGTACTACCTGAACGAGCAGATGAAGGCGATCCAGAAGGAGCTCGGCGACCTGGAAGACGCGCCGAACGAGCTCGGCGACCTGGAAAAGCGCATCGCCAAGGCCGGCATGCCGAAGGAAGCCCGCGAAAAGGCCACGGCGGAGCTCAGCAAGCTCAAGTTGATGTCGCCGATGTCGGCCGAGGCGACGGTGGTCCGGAACTACGTCGACTGGCTGGTCAAGGTGCCGTGGAAAAAGCGCACCAATGTGCACCACGACATCGCGGCCGCGCAGACGGTCCTCGACGAGGACCACTTCGGGCTCGAGAAGGTCAAGGAGCGCATCGTCGAATACCTGGCGGTCACGCAGCGCGTCAAGCGCCTGAAGGGCCCGATTCTCTGCCTGGTCGGCCCGCCCGGTGTCGGCAAGACCTCGCTCGGCCAGTCGATCGCGCGCGCGACGAATCGCAAGTTCGTCCGCATGTCGCTGGGCGGCGTGCGGGACGAAGCCGAGATCCGCGGCCACCGCCGCACCTACATCGGCTCGCTGCCGGGCAAGGTGCTGCAGAACATGGCGCGCACCGGCGTCAGGAATCCGCTGTTCCTGTTCGACGAGGTCGACAAGATGTCGATGGACTTCCGCGGCGACCCGTCCTCCGCGCTGCTCGAGGTGCTCGACCCCGAACAGAACACCTCCTTCGCCGACCATTACCTCGAGGTCGATTTCGACCTGTCCGAGGTGATGTTCGTGTGCACCGCGAACACCCTCAACATCCCGGCGCCGCTACTCGACCGCATGGAAGTGATCCGGCTGCCCGGCTACACCGAGGATGAAAAGCAGAACATTGGGCGTCGTTTCCTGCTGCCGAAGCAGATCCGGCAGAACGGGCTCAAGGAAGGCGAGCTCACGGTCGATGATCCGGCGATCCTCGACATCATCCGCCATTACACGCGCGAGTCCGGGGTGCGCAACCTCGAGCGCGAAACCGCGAAGATCTGCCGCAAGGCGGTCAAGCAGCTCCTGCTCGAGCCCGAGACCAAGAAGATCGCGGTCTCCCTGGACAATCTCGACGGCTTCCTCGGCGTCCGCCGCTTCCGTTTCGGCCGGGCGGAGGAGGCCAATCGCGTCGGGCTCGTCACCGGGCTCGCCTGGACCGAAGTCGGCGGCGAGCTCCTGACCATCGAAGCCGCAGTCGTTCCCGGCAAGGGCAAGCTCCTGTACACCGGCCAGCTCGGCGAGGTGATGCAGGAATCGATCCAGGCCGCGATGACCGTGGTGCGAAGCCGCGCGGATCTGCTCGGCCTGGAAACCGACTACCACCAGAAGATCGACGTGCACGTGCACGTGCCGGAGGGCGCGACGCCGAAGGACGGGCCGAGCGCCGGCACCGGCATGTGCACCGCGCTGGTCTCCGCGCTGACGAAGATTCCGGTGCGCGCGAGCGTCGCGATGACCGGCGAGATCACGCTGCGCGGCGAGGTGCTGCCAATCGGCGGTCTGAAGGAAAAGCTGCTGGCCGCGCAGCGCGGCGGCATCGAGACGGTGTTGATCCCGAGCGAGAACGAGAAGGACCTCGTGGAGATCCCGGAGAACATCAAGGACAAGCTGGATATCCGGCCGGTCAAGTGGATCGAAGAGGTGCTCGAGATCGCGCTCGAGCGCAGCCCGCAAGTGGCGGTTCCCGCGACCGCCACGCAACCGCCCGCGGAAGCGCAGAAGGAACCGGATCGACGCGCCGGGCGGCGTCCGATCAAGCCGATTCAGCCGCACTGAGGCCAGCGCCCCTCGCTTGGCACCCCCCGGGTGATGCCGTATAGTTGCGCGCCTCCCAGGGGGCCGGATTTCGGTCCGCCGGGGTGCTTAGCTCAGCTGGTAGAGCGTCGTCCTTACACGGCGAATGTCGCAGGTTCGAGCCCTGCAGCACCCACCAGTGACCTGGAGCGGTAGTTCAGTTGGTTAGAATACCGGCCTGTCACGCCGGGGGTCGCGGGTTCGAGTCCCGTCCGCTCCGCCAATTTTCGGCAAGGCTCTGACGAGCGTTTTGCCTGTACTTTCGCCAACTTAGCCAGCCCCATTCTCGGGGCTGGTCTTTCTCAAGCTCCTCGAGTGGCAATCTAGTGGCAAATCCTGGGGCCTTCAGGGGGCTTTCCGGACCTTCACCACCCGTGAGTGTCCGCAGCGCTGGCGACTGTCCCATCGCCGCGCGTATTGCTTCTACGTCAGTCTCGGTAGCGTCGTCTGTCCAGGCGGCGTAGGTCGTCAGCATCGTATGAGCGCTGTGGCCGTCTTCCCTGGCTACGAGCAGAATGTTGTGACCTGCCATGAGGCGCCAGCTGATGTACGTGTGGCGGGCGTTATAGGGCTCGCGGTAGCGGATCCGGGTCTTGTCCATGATGAAGCGCCAGCGATCATACGGGTACGAGAGATCGTCGATCGGTGCCCCGTCCGCCTGGAAGAACACAAGCTCATGATTCAGCTTGCCGATGGCCGCTAGCTCCGCCCGCAGCGCCAGCTGCCGCTTGAGCACGCCGAGCGCTCTGCCGCAAAGGATGATCTCGCGGTCCTCGCGGGTTTTCGTGCGATCCTTGTCGCGACCCAAGACGCGCGCTCTGACGATCCTGATCTTCCCTTTCTGCAGGTCGCAATCGCCGACTTGGAGCGCGATCTGTTCCGACTGCCGCAAACCCGTAAAAAACCGGAACTCCTCGTAGTTGCCATGTGCCGGGCCGAATTCGGCGTGAGACTCGGCAATGATGCATTCGCCCTCCTGGATCGTGAAGGGTTCGACGGGCAAGCGATCTTTCTTCGTGATGCGTAGTGTCTTCAGGCCCGCGGTGGGGTTGGGTCTCTCGGGGTGGTCTCTATATCCAAAGTCAAACGCGCAGCGAACCGCGCTGACCACGTTGTTGTAGGTCTTCTTGTTCCGCGTGTGGCCTGCCACGATTCCGGCCAGTCGCGAGTACCGGATTTCCTCGAATGCTTCCGAGCCGATCTGTGGCCGCCATACGGCATTCAGGATCTTGCGGTAACCGTCAAACGTGGAAAAGGCCATGTCGTTCATGGCGACGCGCATTTCGCAGTGGGCCAGGTAAGCGCCGAAAACCTGATTGCAGGACAGACGGGCGGTCTTGGCGTTTCGCGTTTCCGGCAATCTGCCCTCAAACCGGTAGTCAGGAAACTCGTCCTTGAAGGAGAAGGTGCCAGCTTCGATCCTGAGCTTGATTGCTTGGAGCTGTACCCGGGCGCGTCGCAGATTAGCTTCGGTGGCAGTGCGCCGCAGCGTCGGGCGAAAGCGTTTGCCCCCATAGGTGAACGTGAACTCGATGCGATCCTTGCCTTTCGCGCGAACGCCGCCCGTTACGGACTTTCTACCCATCGTTGATACCCCAATATGTCGATCAGGATTCTGCCGTCGGGCGCCCGGCGCCACACCTTGCCTTCCGCCCAATCACCACGTTCGATCTTGCGCTCCATCGCTTTGACTGTGTAGCCCGTGATGGCATTTGCCAACGGCAGGAGCACGTATCGCGCCGGGGCAACCGCGAGTGTAGGTGGCTTGGTCGAGTGGCCGGCCGGCGAATGATCGACCGGGGAACAGGCAACTGACCTTTGGTCCCGAATTCGGCCCGAGCTTCGAGATAGAGAGGTCGCGCGTCCGAGGTTTGATTCCATGTCTACGCAGGCAAAGTGATGCACTGCCAGAATCGTCGCCTAAACAGTTCGGAAGTTCAGCCCGTAAATCGCCGGCAAATACAGCGAAAACATCAAACATCTACAGCTGACCGACCGCCCTCAGTGGAAGCTTCATTTCCATGTTAGTAGAACCGACATGGTGACCCCTTGCGTCATGCGTGAGGCGGCGGGTTTTCGAGCTGATTGAGTAGCTGCAGATAGTCGGACGGAAAAGCGCAGTCGCTCAGCCTCCACATGCATCTTTCATTGAAGCATCGTGATGGGGAACATCGGATCGTAGAAGGTTTGTGAGTCATTTTCCTCGTTATGTTGGGATGGGCATTATGCAGGTAGAGGCGTCTGGGTGGCGGTGGAGCGCCATCCGGGCAGAAGCTGAGGGTTCCAACCCTCCGAAGCGAAGGAGACCTGCAATGAGTGCGACGATTGCGATTGATCTGGCGAAGAACGTGTTCGAGCTGGCGGTGGCGGACGGGAGCGGGG
>JBOHZL010000034.1:0-27722 GCA_050738495.1 Steroidobacteraceae bacterium
GTGGTGCGCGTCAACGAGGGCGAGGTCACGGCCGGCGAGCCGGGCGTGGACATCTACAACCTCACGAAGTACACGCGCTCGAACCAGAACACCTGCATCAACCAGCAGCCGCTGGTGCGTGTCGGCAACTCGATCGCGAAGGGCGACGTGCTGGCCGACGGCCCCTCCACGCACCTCGGCGAGCTGGCGCTCGGCCAGAACATGCTGGTCGCATTCATGCCATGGAACGGCTACAACTTCGAGGACTCGATCCTGATCTCGGAGCGCGTGGTCGAGGAAGACCGCTTCACGACCATCCACATCGAGGAGCTGACCTGCGTCGCGCGCGACACCAAGCTCGGGCCCGAGGAGATCACCGCGGACATCCCGAACGTCGGCGACTCGGCGCTCGCCAAGCTCGACGAGGCCGGCATCGTGTTCATCGGCGCCGAAGTCAAGGCCGGCGACATCCTGGTGGGCAAGGTCACGCCGAAGGGCGAGACCCAGTTGACGCCCGAGGAGAAGCTGCTGCGCGCGATCTTCGGCGAGAAGGCCTCCGACGTGAAGGACACGTCCCTGCGCGTCCCGCCCGGCATGGACGGCACCGTGATCGACGTGCGCGTGTTCACGCGCGATGGCGTCGAGAAGGACAGCCGCGCGCTCGCGATCCAGAAGTCCGAGATCGAGAAAGTGCGCAAGGACCTGAACGACCAGCGCCGCATCCTCGAGGACGACCTGTTCTCGCGGCTGCGTTCCGAGCTCGAGGGCGAGGTCGCGAGCGGCGGACCGCAGCGGCTCAAGGCAGGCAGCGCCGTCGCCGGCGAGTACCTGGACGAGCTCCCGCGCGAGGAATGGTTCGAGATCCGGATGCGCGACGAGGCCGCGAGCGAGGCGCTCGAGGCCGCGCGCCGCAGACTCGCCGACCAGCACAAGGAATTCGAGCGCCGCTTCGAGGGCAAGAAGTCCAAGATCACCGCCGGCGACGACCTCGCCCCCGGCGTGCTGAAGATGGTCAAGGTGTACCTGGCGGTGAAGCGCCGCATCCAGCCCGGCGACAAGATGGCCGGGCGCCACGGCAACAAGGGCGTGGTGTCGACGATCGTGCCGGTCGAGGACATGCCGTACCTCGCGGACGGCACGCCGATCGACATCGTGCTGAACCCGCTCGGCGTCCCGTCGCGCATGAACATCGGGCAGATCCTCGAGACGCACCTCGGCTGGGCGGCCCGCGGGCTCGGCCTGAAGATCGGCCGCATGCTCGAGTCGCAGGATGCGATCGTGGAGCTGCGCAAACTTCTGGACCGCATCTACAACGTGACCGGCGGGCAGAAAGAGGACATCGCGTCGCTGTCGGACGCCGAGGTGCTCGAGCTGTCGCGCAACCTGACCGACGGCGTGCCGATGGCGACGCCGGTGTTCGACGGCGCGAGCGAGGCCGAGATCAAGGGCCTGCTCGAGCTCGCCGACCTGCCGACCAGCGGTCAGACGATACTGACCGACGGCCGCACCGGCGAGCCATTCGACCGCCAGGTGACGGTCGGCTACATGTACATGCTGAAGCTGAATCACCTGGTCGACGACAAGATGCACGCGCGCTCGACCGGACCGTACAGCCTCGTCACGCAGCAGCCGCTGGGCGGCAAGGCGCAGTTCGGCGGCCAGCGTTTCGGCGAGATGGAAGTGTGGGCGCTCGAGGCCTACGGCGCTTCCTACACGCTGCAGGAAATGCTGACGGTCAAGTCCGACGACGTGAACGGCCGCACCAAGATGTACAAGAACATCGTGGACGGCAATCACTCGATGGATGCCGGCATGCCGGAGTCGTTCAACGTGCTGGTCAAGGAAATCCGCTCGCTCGGCATCAACATCGAGCTCGAGCAGGAAGGGTGAACGAATGAAAGACCTCCTCAAATTCTTCAAGCCCCAGGTCCAGGTCGAGAACTTCGACTCGATCCGGATCGCGCTCACTTCGCCGGACATGATCAAGTCCTGGTCCTACGGCGAGGTGCGCAAGCCCGAGACGATCAACTACCGCACCTTCAAGCCGGAACGTGACGGCCTGTTCTGCGCCAAGATCTTCGGGCCGGTGAAGGACTACGAGTGCCTGTGCGGCAAGTACAAGCGCCTGAAGCACCGCGGCGTGGTCTGCGAGAAGTGCGGCGTCGAGGTCACGCAGTCGAAGGTCCGGCGCGAGCGCATGGGCCACATCGAGCTCGCGAGCCCGGTCGCGCACATCTGGTTCCTGAAGTCGCTGCCGTCGCGCATCGGCCTGATGGTCGACATGACGCTCCGGGACCTCGAGCGGGTGCTGTACTTCGAGGCCTTCGTCGTGGTCGACGCGGGCATGACGCCGCTCGAGCGCGGCCAGCTCATGTCGAACGAGATGTACCTCGAGGCGATCGAGAAGTACGGCGACGAGTTCGACGCGCGCATGGGTGCCGAGGCGATCCTCGAGCTGCTGAAGACGATCGACCTCGCGACCGAAACGGCCAAGGTCCGCGCCGAGATCGACGGCACGACCTCCGAGACCAAGATCAAGCGCCTGACCAAGCGCCTGAAGCTGCTCGAGTCGTTCATGGAGTCCGGCAACAACCCGCAGTGGATGGTGCTGACCATGCTGCCGGTGCTGCCTCCGGACCTGCGGCCGCTGGTGCCCCTCGACGGGGGACGCTTCGCGACCTCGGACCTGAACGACCTGTACCGGCGCGTGATCAACCGCAACAACCGCCTGCGCCGGCTGCTCGAGCTGAACGCGCCGGACATCATCGTCCGGAACGAGAAGCGCATGCTGCAGGAGTCGGTCGACGCGCTGCTCGACAACGGCCGCCGCGGCCGCGCGATCACCGGCACCAACAAGCGCCCTTTGAAGTCGCTCGCCGACATGATCAAGGGCAAGCAGGGCCGCTTCCGCCAGAACCTGCTCGGCAAGCGCGTCGACTACTCCGGCCGCTCGGTCATCGTGGTCGGCCCGACGCTCAGGCTGCACCAGTGCGGGCTGCCGAAGAAGATGGCGCTCGAGCTGTTCAAGCCGTTCATCTTCCACAAGCTCCAGCTCAGGGGCCTCGCGACCACGATCAAGGCCGCCAAGCGCCTGGTCGAGCGCGAGGGGCCGGAAGTCTGGGACATCCTCGAGGAGGTCATCCGCGAGCATCCGGTGCTGCTGAACCGCGCGCCGACGCTGCACCGCCTCGGCATCCAGGCATTCGAGCCGGTGCTGATCGAGGGCAAGGCCATCCAGCTCCATCCGCTGGTCTGCACCGCGTTCAACGCGGACTTCGACGGCGACCAGATGGCGGTGCACGTGCCGCTGTCGCTCGAGGCGCAGCTCGAGGCGCGCGCGCTGATGCTGTCCTCGAACAACATCCTGTCGCCGGCCAACGGCGACCCGATCATCGTGCCGTCGCAGGACGTCGTGCTCGGCCTCTATTACCTGACGCGCGAGCGCGCCGGCGCCAAGGGCGAAGGCATGATGTTCACCGACGTGCGCGAGGTGCATCGCGCCCACGAGACCCGGAACGCCGACCTGCACGCCTCGGTGCAGGTGCGCATCGTCGAGTACGTCAAGGACGCCGCGGGCGAGCTCAAGCCGCGCAAGCGCCTGGTCAAGACCACGGTCGGCCGCTCGCTGCTCTCCGAGCTGCTGCCGCGCGGGCTGTCTTTCGACCTGGTCAACCAGGACATGACCAAGAAGCGGGTGCAGGCGGTGATCAACTCCTGTTACCGCGCGCTCGGCCTCAAGGAGACTGTGATCTTCGCCGACCGGCTGATGTACACGGGCTTCTCGTACGCGACGCGCGCCGCGATCTCGATCGGCGTGGACGACATGGCGGTGCCACCGCAGAAGCAGAAGATCCTGACCTCCGCCGAGCGCGAGGTGAAGGAGATCCAGGACCAGTACGAATCCGGCCTGGTGACCAACGGCGAGCGCTACAACAAGGTGGTCGACATCTGGTCGCGCACCAACGACCAGATCGGCAAGGCGATGATGGACCAGCTCCGTCACGAGGAAGGCACCGACCGCAAGGGCCGCAAGGTGCAGCAGGGCTCGTTCAACTCGATCTTCATGATGGCCGATTCAGGCGCGCGCGGTTCCGCGGCGCAGATCCGCCAGCTCGCCGGCATGCGCGGCCTGATGGCGAAGCCGGACGGCTCGATCATCGAGACTCCGATCACGGCGAACTTCCGTGAAGGCCTGAACGTGCTGCAGTACTTCATCTCGACCCACGGTGCCCGCAAGGGCCTCGCGGACACGGCGCTCAAGACCGCGAACTCGGGCTACCTGACGCGCCGCCTGGTGGACGTCGCCCAGGACCTCGTCGTCACGCTCACGGACTGCGGCACGTCGCGCGGTCTCGAGGTGACGCCGATCGTCGAGGGCGGCGACGTGGTCGAGGGGCTCGGCGAGCGCGTGCTCGGCCGCGTCACCGCGACCGACGTCCCGAAGCCCGGCTCCGACCAGGTGCTGGTCCCGGCGTCGACGCTGATCGACGAGCAGTGGGTGCAGGAACTCGAGAACCACGGGGTCGACCAGATCACCGTGCGTTCGCCGATCACCTGCGACGTGCGCTATGGGGTCTGCGCCATGTGCTACGGGCGCGACCTGGCGCGCGGCCGGCTGATCAGCATCGGCGAGGCGGTCGGCGTCATCGCCGCACAATCGATCGGCGAGCCGGGCACGCAGCTCACCATGCGGACTTTCCACATCGGCGGCGCCGCGTCCCGCGCGGCCGCGATCTCGCTGGTGGAGATCAAGGGCAAGGGCACGCTCCGGTTCCACAACGTCAAGTCGGTGCGCCACGAGAAGGGCCACCTGGTGACGACTTCCCGCTCCGGCGAGATCGGCGTCATCGACGAGTTCGGCCGCGAGCGCGAGCGCTACAAGATTCCCTATGGCGCGACCATCGTCGCCGACGAGGGCGACACGGTGCAGCCCGGCCAGATCGTCGCGAACTGGGACCCGCATACCCACCCGGTCGTCACCGAGGTCGCGGGCTTCATCCGCTTCAACGATTTCGTGGACGGCGTGACCGTGCAGTCGCAGGTGGACGAGGTCACCGGCCTGTCATCGGTCGAAGTGCTGGATCCGAAGCAGCGCGCGGCCGCGGGCCGCGACCTGCGCCCGGTGCTGAAGCTGGTCAATGCGAAGGGCAAGGAAGCCACATTCGCGAACACCGACATCCCGGCGGTCTACACGCTGCCGGCCGGTGCGCTGGTCTCGCTGGAAGACGGCGCCAAAGTGTCGGTCGGCGACGTCATTGCGCGCATCCCGCAGGAATCGTCGAAGACCCGCGACATCACCGGCGGCCTGCCGCGTGTCGCGGACCTGTTCGAGGCCAGGAAGCCCAAGGAGCCGGCGATCCTCGCCGAGGTGACCGGCACGGTCAGCTTCGGCCGCGAGACCAAGGGCAAGCGACGCCTGGTCATCACCGGCGAGAGCAGCGAGCGCTACGAGGAGCTGATCCCGAAGTGGCGGCAGCTCAACGTGTTCGAGGGCGAGCACGTCGAGCGCGGCGAGGTGATCGCGGAAGGCGAGCCGAACCCGCACGACATCCTGCGCCTGCAGGGCGTGGCGGCGCTTGCCAACTACCTGACGCGCGAGATCCAGGACGTGTACCGGCTGCAGGGCGTGAAGATCAACGACAAGCACATCGAGGTCATCGTCCGGCAGATGCTGCGCAAGGTCGAGATCCGCGAGACCGGCGACACGGCGCTGCTCCGGGGCGAGCAACTCGAGCGCGCGCGGCTGCTGGAGCTCAACGACCGCATCAGCGGCGAGGGCAAGGAGCCCGCGGGCTTCGAGCCGATGCTGCTCGGCATCACCAAAGCCTCGCTGCAGACCGACTCGTTCATCTCCGCGGCTTCGTTCCAGGAGACGACGCGGGTGCTGACCGACGCGGCGGTGCGCGGCATCAAGGACGACCTGCGCGGGCTCAAGGAGAATGTCATCGTCGGCCGCCTGATCCCGGCCGGCACGGGCTTCTCATTCCACGCCCAGCGGCGCAAGAAGCCCGGCGATGAGGTACACCGCGGCTTCCTCGACAGCGGCAGTGCCGAGGCTGCGGGCGAAGAGCCGGCGGTCGCGGAAGCGGTCGGGGAGTGATCTGCAAACGCCCGGGCCCAGTACCTGCCGGGTTCGGGCGCTGAGATGCGCTGACCCGACGTCGGGCCGCGCGATCGAGTGGCGTCTGATGTCGGCGCGCCGTCAGGAGGAGCGGTGTAGCCGGCGAGGCGAAATATCCTGTTCCGCGCGACTTCCGGCTACTATGGACACGTGCTGAAAAAACCTCGCCATCGGCTACGTGAAGTCGGACAGCGCAACCGTCGGCACCCGCCTGTAGGTCGTTCTCGATGAGCGCAAAGCGGTGACAGTGCTGGTCGACTCGCCCTACGACCCAGAGAACAAAGATCTCAGGGCCTGAGGGTCTCGTCCGACGTGAAGAAGCAATTCTGGTCCGGATTCAATCTGTTGTGGCGTCGTCGAGAAAGGCTGGATCGGCGGCGGCAATACCGGGCGCAACACGACCATCATCCGGTCCAGCTACCTCTTTGACGAAAGCATCCGGCTCTATGACCACGCGGTGAAGCTGTGGGAGGGCCTGTCGCAACTGCTGAACTACAACGTCATGTTCTCGCCGCGCGGCGTGATGATGCTCGCGCACACCGTTCACGACGTGCAGGTGCTGAAGCGCCACGTGCACGCCAATCGCTGCAACGGCGTCGACAACGAATGGCTGACACCGGTCGAGGCGAAGGCGTTCTGCCCGTCGCTCAATGTCGGAGCGGATATTCGCTATCCCGTGCTCGGCGCCGCGCTGCAGCGCCGCGGTGGCACGGCACGACGCCGTCGCCTGGGGCCACGCGCGCGCTCGACGAACAAGGGGAGGCGCTGCAGTTCGAGCACGACCTCAAGGAGCCGGCCATCTCACAACGGATCGAGGAATGGCAGTTCGATTACAACTGGCGATGGCTGCGCGGATCGTTGGGCGGCCGGACACCGCTCGAGCGGTTCTGTGAGCTCACGTCGCTGACACCCTTGCACGAAGAAGTCGCGGCCAGATACGATCCCGGCAACGAGCGTTTACGGCTTCGAGATTTCCGCGCCGATTCTGCGTTCTGGAAACTGTGGGCTGCACAGCGAGAACTCAGGAACGCTTCTGCCCCTGCAGACCGGCGAAACGATGTCTGTGTAACTCCCACGTGACCACCTCTTCATCTCCATCGGTCGATACCCCAGACGGTCCTAACCTCGTGGCGCAGATGCGCCCAGCCCTGGTGAAATACTTCAAGCGCAAGACTGGCAGCGCGGTGGAGGCGGAGGATCTGGCGCACGAGGTCATCGTGCGTATCCTGACCCACGTCGACTGGAAATCCCAAGCCCAGGCAAAGGGTTACATCTTCCGGACTGCGGTCAACCTCTGGCGGGATCGGGGGCGCCGAATGCAAGCGCAAGGGATCGTCGTCGAGTGGGATGAGGCGACTGCCGCCGAAACAGGTGCAGAAAATTCGCCCGAGTGCGTATTAATGGATCAGGAGGAGTTAAATCGCGTGGTACAGGCGTTGCGGGAGCTCGACCCCCGCGCCAGGACCGTATTGATGTTAGTCAAACTGGAACAAATGAAGATTGCCAATGTAGCCGTGGCGCTGGGCGTGTCGGTGCGAACGGTAGCCAACGACCTTGCCAGAGCGGTCGCCCGACTCGCGCGCCTGCGCAATTCAAAGGATCTCTGACCATGAGGTTCGAAGGCCCATGAGTGACGAGGGAGTGACATCGACTGCGGATGTCGCACTCACCCGTGACGATGAGGCGTCGGAGCTCTTCATTCAACGCCTGTACGGAGAGTGGACTGCCGAAAACCAGGCCGCATTCGAGTCGCGTCTCGAAAGAGACTTCGCGTTCGCCGAGGCTTGGAAGCGGGCGGAAGAAGGCTGGGCGTCACTCGACCGGCATGCCGAAGCGCCCGAAGTCATCACCTACCGCGCCAAGGCCATTGCCGAATTGCGCAGCGCCAACGCGTGCCGGTGGCTTCGATCCGAACGAATGCGCTGGTTTGCACACCAGTGGAAGGTTGCGCCGGCGATTGCCGGACTTATCCTACTGGGCACCGTCTGGCAGCTTTCGCCTTACGGCTACCGCCCCGGCGAATATCGCACCGGCATCGGCGAGCAACGCATCGTCGAACTCGACGACCATTCGCGCATCACGATTGACGCGGCAACGCGCTTAGCGGCGCGTTTCTCGAACGAATCCCGCACGGTGCTGCTGCTCGAAGGCCAGGCGCAATTCTCGGTCGCCAAGGATCCAAGCCGCCCGTTCAAAGTCATCGCCGGCGACCGCACCGTCATCGCCGTCGGCACCGTCTTCACGGTCGAGTACGTGGACCGCAAGATCCACGTCGCGATGCTCGAAGGCAAAGTCGCGGTCCTTTCCCAGAGTCTGTCCCGCGTGAGCGAAAACCTCTGTGCTGAGACCGGAGAGTGCAGGGACTCGCGGAGCGGGAGAGGTAAGGCGCTTCAAGGATCTGAGCCAAGCGGCGTTGAGGAAATCTACCTCACAGCAGGAGAAGAGCTGCACGGCGAGCACAATGGACAAACAATCGTCACACCCGAAGCCGACCTCGAAGCCGCCACCGCCTGGCGCGAAGGCAAGGTCATCTTCCGCACTGAACCTTTGGGCGAAGCAGTGAGCCGCATGAACCGCTACTCACGCCTCCAACTTGAGATCGACGACGCCTCGTTAGTCTCCAAACACATCAGCGGCGTATTCGAAGCCGGTGACACACGCGGATTCGTCAATGCCCTGCAACGCTACCTCCCCGTCACCGCCGACTATGCCGACAACAACACTGTCCGACTCAAAGCGCGATAGGACAAGTCCGGCAAGAGAGGCTTTTCCTGCCTCCAAGTCCCCGCTATCCGCCATCGACGAGAATCTGTGGCCGGGAAGCCACACCCGAAAATAAAGTGCAGACTTTCGCAACTCCTACGTATTAATCAATTAAGTGGCAACGCGCCGCACTGCTATGAGAGACACAGGGGAGCAGCAATGCGCACTCAGTCCTCGGCGATAACCTTCCAGAACAACAACCACGGGCCCAGCGAGCGCATCCGCGCCAATCCCGCTTTCCGGAGAGGAGAGGGAGACACCACGAAGTGGGGGGCGAGGAAATTCTTGGCGCAACCTGCATGGGCGAGGTTTTCGCAGGTGACAGCCCTTCTCTTCTCGCTGTTCTTCCTGGGGTTCCCGGCCCCCGCGGCCGACGCCCGCAGCGTCACGTATAACCTCGACATCTCCGCGCAAGACCTGAACGACGCCCTGCAGGCGCTCGCTATCGCCTCACAGCACAAACTGCTGTACTCCTCCGAGCTGGTGGACGGGAAGAGCGCACCGGCCGTCAAAGGCGAACTCACTACCGAACAGGCCGTCCGGCAACTGCTCACCGGCACCAACCTGACTTACGAAATCAGCGACGGACTTGTGCTCATCCGGTCCAAAGACGACCACCCCTTTCCCACCGCAGGGGCAAACTCCGCTCCCCGGAGGGGAGGGGAAGGGATTCTAAGGGAAGGTGCGGGAAAAGGGACGACCGCAGGCCCCTTCCGCTTAGCCCAGGCGGAAAACAGCAGTCAGGGCTCGAAGAGCGCTGACTCTTCAAAACAAGAGAATAAATCTCCCTCCGAAACTTCCTCGCAAGGAAGTTCGGAGTCTCCTGAGGCGCTGGAAGAGGTCCTGGTCACGGGGTCTCATATTGCACGCAGTGAATTCGAAATGGCAACGCCAGTGATGACTGTAGATTCCGAAACTATTTTGCAGTCCGGATTTACCAGTGTCGGTGATGTGCTGTTGCAGACGCCTTCCATGGGCGTTGGCACGGGAACCGCCACCCGGGGTGGGAATGGCGCAGCCTTTGTGAACCTCAGGGGGTTGGGAACGAACCGCTCATTGACGCTGGTCAACGGTAGTCGTCGGGTATCGGGTTCCAAGGCCGGTTCGGCCGTGGACCTCAACTCCATCCCCGCGAGCATGGTCGATCGAATCGAAGTAGTTACGGGTGGTTCTTCGGCGGTCTATGGAGCCGATGCCATAAGCGGTGTGGCCAACGTCATTCTCAGAGAAGATTTTGAAGGATTGGAACTGCACACGTCCGGCGGATTGAGCCAGGAAGGCGGTGCTGAGAACTACTCCTTCAGTTTGCACGGCGGGACCCTGTTTTCTGAAGACCGTGGTTCCATTAGCTTTGGTGCCAGCTACCTTAAATCCGAGCCCTTGTTAATAAAGGATCGCGACTATGACATTTCCGCCATCGCCCTGGACAATCCCGCGTACACGGGGATGGATGACGAACCGTTGGGCTTTCTGATCAGGGACTGGGTTTTCTATATATACCCCTATTCCGGCGCCTTTAATGTGGGCGATACCCTCTACACCGTTGATGACGGCGGCTTGAGGCCCGTGATATTTACGCCCGGTTACGGTGAAGGAGCCATTGGTGTTCCCCCAACCAGGGACCCTCAAGGCGACTATTTCGGTGATTATGCCGCTCTGAGAAATGAATCCGAGATCGCGTCGTTCCGCACCAATATGAGTTACGCGGTAACCGATAGAATCGATTTTTTTGCCGAGGCGGAATTCACCGCGATCAATGCCAGCGATATTGGATCTCCGAACCTCTTTCTCGACTCCCCGCTCACACGCGACAATCCATTGCTGCCTGCGTCGCTGACTGAACTGATGGATGCCAATGGTGTAGACACCTTGTCCGTGAACAAGCGCGCGCTTGATCACGGTGTCAGGGTGACCGAATCGGACCGGGATACCTATACCGTGGTCGGTGGCCTCAAAGGTGAATTCAGCAACAACTGGAAATGGCGGTTCAGCGGGCAGTATGGTGAATACAAGATTGACTCCCGGACACCGCATACCACCATTCTTCCAAATTATTTCAATGCGATTGACGTGATTGCTGATCCTGTATCAGGTGAGCCCGTTTGTCGGGATCCATTGGCGCGCGCAGCGGGTTGTGTGCCACTGAATATACTTGGGCGCGGCGTGGAAACCCCTGAAGCGCTGGCATACGTGCAGCATACCCGCCTGCAATCCACTACCAATACGCAGCATATTTTTTCCGCGTTGTTGACTGGTGACCTGATGGAGTTGCCAGCCGGTAGTCTGGATTTTGCCTTTGGCGTGGATTCGAGGACGGAAACCATTTCAATCAGAGATGACGGACTGGCGGTACAAGGCCTGCTGAATCGCATCGCAGGGGAGCCGGCGCTGGACGCAGAATTCGAAGTCAATGAAGCCTATGTGGAGCTGCTGGCGCCGATCGTTGCAGACAAGCCATTCGTTCATGAATTGAATGTGGAGGGCGCTGTGCGCCACTCTGACTACGACACAATCGGTGGCACGACTGCATGGAAGCTCGGGGCCGGTTGGGCGCCAATTGAAGACCTGCGGTTTCGGTATACTCTTTCACAGAGTGTTCGGGCGCCGAATCTCAACGAGTTGTTCACCCCCGGCTCGCTTATATCGACCCTGTTTCTCGACCCCTGTCAGCCTTCTCTGCAGAATGCCACGCCCAATCGTGCCGCCAATTGTCGCGCGCTGGGTATCCCGGAGGGCCTTCCCCTCGCCCAGGCTGACAGTGACGGTGTGATTGCCACCGGTGGCAACCCGAATCTTTCAGAGGAACAATCGGACAGCTTCACCATTGGCATGGTGTTCAGCCCCAGCGCGATTGAAGGCCTGCAGATGTCCGTTGACTACTGGGATTTCAGGATCACCGAAGCCGTCCAGAACCTGGGAGAGGGCGTTGTGGAACGTTGTGTGGATGCCAGTTCGATCAACAATCCGTTTTGCCCGCTGGTCACCCGAGGCAGCGACTGGACTATCGAAAGGGTTGATGTCATTGATATCAATGTGAGTGAATTGACCGCCAGAGGCATTGATTTCCAGGTCGCTTACGCTTTCAAGGCACTCACGGGTTTGTGGAACATTTCATTGCTTGGAACCAATCTGTTGGAACATGAATCCCTGGTTGACCCGGATGACCCACTTACTCTGGTTCCGTCCCTTGATCTAGTGAGCCATCCGGATTTGAGAATTAATCTCGTGACAGGCTTTGAAAAGGGCAGTTGGTCTTTCGGCATGACCAACCGGTACATCAGTTCTCGTACACTCAACAACACGTTTCCGAATTTCTTTCCACCTGAGGACCAGATCGTATCCTCAGCTATCTATACCGATATTCGCGCCACATTTGAGCTGAATGATCGCTACCGGTTCTATGCCGGGATCAACAATGTGACCGAGACCGAACCACCCGCAGACTGGCTCACCGGTGGTGGTGGTGGTGTTGACGATGGGGCATTGGCCGATAACGTCGGCCGCTTCTTTCATGGGGGGATGACGATTAACTTCTGACCCATTGACGGATGCGACCAATAGGGCGCGTGTAAGGGTTTGATTACCGCGTTGGATCACCGCTCCGTATGGGCAGACCAGAGCAAACGAACATGAAGGCAGTCGGCCGCATTGGCGGAAAAGTCATCGTATTGCTGGCGATGTCAGCCATGGCCGGCCTGTTGTCCTGTCATCTCCCGGGCTCCCGCGGTCCTGCTCAAGTTGCCCAGCCAGCCCTGCCACCTGCCAACATCGCGACGCGCCAGGATTATGCGGCGGTGGCCCGGATGCTGGATGCGTTCATCGCGCACGAGATGGCCGACAAGGAACTCCCGGCATTCTCGATCGCCCTGGTGGATGATCAGCAAACGGTTTGGGCGCAAGGCTTCGGCTGGGCCAGTCCGGGCGACAAGACACCGGCCACGGCCGAAACCGTGTATCGCGTGGGTTCGGTGTCGAAGCTCTTTACCGACATCGCGATCATGCAGCTCGTCGAACAGGGCAAGCTCGATCTGGATGCTCCGGTCACGCGCTACCTGCCGGACTTTCAGCCGCACAACCCGTCCGGCAAGCCGATCACCCTGCGCCAGCTCATGGCGCACCATTCGGGCCTGGTGCGCGAGCCGCCCGTCGGCCATTACTTCGATCCAACCGAACCGTCGCTGGCCCAAACGATTTCCAGCCTCAATCGCACGTCGCTTGTTTATGCGCCGGAGTCAAGGGCCAAGTACTCCAATGCCGCGATCGCCGTTGCCGGTTACGTGCTGGAACGCACTCAGAACGAGCCTTTCGCGAAATTCCTCGAGCACGCCGTGCTGGATCCGCTCGGCATGCGGCACAGCAGCTTCGAGCCCAACCCCACCGTCGACAGCAACCTGGCGCGCGCCTACATGTGGACCCTGGATGGCCGCGTATTTGAAGCTCCCACCTTTCAGCTCGGCGTCAGCCCGGCAGGCTCGCTGTACACCAACGTCACGGACTTGGGCCGTTTCATGAGCGCGCTGTTCGCCGGCGGGCGCGGTGCCAATGGCCAGCTCCTGACACCGGCCACCCTGGAGCAGATGTGGACTCCCCAGTTCTCCGCGTCGGGCAAGAAAAGCAACTTTGGAATCGGCTTCGGCGTGTCCGACTTTGAGGGACATCGCCAGGTGGGCCACAGCGGCGCCATTTACGGCTTCGCAACGACACTGAGGACCTTGCCGGACGAAAAACTCGGCGTGGTCGCTGTGACCACCAAAGATGGCGCGAATGCGGTGACCGGGCGGGTGGCCGAAGTCGCGTTGAAGGCCATGCTGGCGGTACGCCGCGGCCAAGCCATCGTCCAGCCGGAACTCAGCTCTCCAATTCCGCCGGAGCTGGCACGCCATGTCGCCGGACGCTACGTCAAAGGCGAGCGCGCAGTCGAATTGATAGAAAACGGCGGCAAGCTGTCGCTGCTCCGGCTGAACGGTGGCGATCAGCCTGTGCGGCTGCGCATGCTCGGCGATGCGTTGATCACGGACGGCAAGCTCGGCTACGGCGAAAGAATAGTGTTGCGCGAGAACGCGATCGTGATCGGTGACGATGAGTTTGAGGGCGTGCCTTCGCACGAACCAAAACCTGTGCCAGCGCAGTGGCAAGGACTGATCGGCGAATACGGCTGGGATCACGACATCCTCTATGTCTTCGAGAAGGACGCCAGGCTATGGACGCTGATCGAATGGTTCGAGTTTGACCCGATCGAGCCAGTGTCGGAAAACGAGTTCAAATTTCCGGATCGGGGGCTCTACGAGGGCGAGCGGCTGATCTTCACCCGCGACGCTAAAGGACGCGCGACCCAGGTGGAAGCGGCGAACGTCGTCTTCAAACGCCGAAACATCGGGCCCGAAGAAGGCGCGGAACAATTGCGCGTTCAAGCCCTGCGGCCGGTGCCGGAGCTGCTGAAGGAAGCGCTCGCCGCCACGCCACCGAAAGAGACCGGAAAGTTCGTCACGACGGATCTGGTGGAACTGACGCGGCTTGATCCGAGCATCAAGCTCGACATCCGTTACGCGACGACGAATAATTTCCTGAGCACGATCTTCTACTCGCAGCCGCGAGCGTTCATGCAGCGTTCCGCCGCCCAGGCGCTGGTGCGCGCGCATCGCAGACTGAAGAAGCTGGGTTATGGCTTGCTGATCCATGACGCTTACCGGCCCTGGTATGTGACCCGGGTGTTCTGGGAAGCGATGCCGGACGACAAGAAAGTCTTCGTCGCCGATCCCGCCCAGGGTTCGCGCCACAATCGCGGCGCCGCTGTGGACCTCACGCTCTACGATCGGAAGACCGGCAAGCCCGTGCAGATGGTCGGCACCTATGACGAGACCAGTGACCGCTCCTACCCGGACTACCCCGGCGGCACTTCCTTGCAGCGCTGGCATCGCAAGCTGCTGCGCGATCAGATGGAGTCCGAAGGCTTCTCCGTCTACGAAGTCGAGTGGTGGCACTTCGATTACATGGACTGGCAGCAGTACCCGATCGTGAATCTGCCGTTCGATCGGATCGCCGCCCAACCCGGCAGGAAGTGAGTCGGGAGTTTCTCATGTTCGATGACCCCGCGATGCGGAATTCGACTCAGGCCAAGGCGCAATGGGTGGCTGCCTACGCGCGTCTGAGCCTGCGCTTCGGCGCCGCGGCAGCACCTTCGTTCAAGACTTGCTCGGCGAACGGCGAGTGTTTGGGGACGGTGGCCTCGATCTGGTTCAATTGGATGTTCCAGCAACCAACGAACCAGACCCAATGAGGCCACCGTGGAGAACGATAACTTTGTTGCGCTGAAAGGCGTGGACGCGGCATCGATCCAGTAGCCGTCCCAGCCTGCCTCGCGAAGTCGCGAGCGTCCTTGACGTCGGCGCAGTGCAGCCGATCGCAGGCGCCGGGGCACCTGCCTGGGAGGTGGAAAAGACCACGGGATCGATCAGGTCGAGATCGCGTTCCCTTTTGCGTCTAACGATATGCCAGGTACCGATCGGAACTTTCGCTTGCCGGCCTTCCGCAGATCGAGTAAACATCTGGCAAGACTGGAAATTCGATCCAGCTCCAGTTTGGATTCCCAGGTGGCCGGCAGGAACTATTCGAGCATCGTCGTCAAGGTCGGCACGAACGTGCTCACGACCGCCGATGGCTTTCTGAATACCGGGGTGGTACGCGGCCTGGTGAGGCAGATCGCCGCGTTGCTGAAGCGCGGAATGAAGATCGTTCTCGTGTCCTCCGGGGCAATGGGTGCGGGAAGGACCCTGGTAAAGCCCTCGACGCGCCTTGGCATCGTGACGCGGCGGCAGGTGCTGGCGGCCGTGGGGCAGGTGCGACTCATCGAAATCTATGCGAGGTACTTTGCAAGAGTGGGCGTCGTTTGCGCCCAAGTGCTTGCTACGAGGGAAGACTTTCGCGACAGGCACCATTACCTCAACATGCGTCGCTGCTTCGAGGCGCTGCAGGCGGAGCGGATTCTTGCGGTCGTGAACGAGAACGATGTCGTCTCGGTCGATGAACTGATGTTCAGCGACAACGATGAACTTGCGGGCCTCGTTGCCTCGATGCTGGATGTAGAAGCCCTGATACTTCTGACGAATGTGGACGGCGTCTGTGACGGCGATCCACACGATGCACACTCGCAGCTGATTGAAACCATGCCGGCGGAAAAGGCTCAATGGACACGATTCATCCGACCGCACAAGTCCGCCTTCGGACGCGGAGGCATGCTGACAAAGTGCGCGAATGCGTACAAGCTGAGCCAGCTCGGCGTTGCGACCCACATCTGCAATGGGCTGGCAAGAGACATCCTGACGCGCATTTGTGCCGGCGAATGCGTCGGCACGACCTTTACCGCTGCGACCCGCTCGCTCACGGGAAAGAAGCGCTGGATGGCGGGGGGCGTGAGCAGCACAAAGGGGATCGTGACGATCAATGCGGGTGCGCGTCATGCGATCGCCTCCGGCCAACAGGTGGCGAGCCTTCTGCCGATCGGTATCGTAGAAGTCGCGGGCGAATTCGACCGAGGCGATATCATTCGCATCGTTGATGAGAGCGGTCACGAAGTCGGCCTGGATGTCGCCAGCTATGGCGTGCACGCGCACGCGAGACACTCGGAAAGAAGGGGCAAAAAGCTCTCGTGCACTACGATCAGCTGTATCTTTCGATCTGACATGAGCCGGATCGCGATCATCGGCGTGGGAAACGTCGGAAGCGCGCTGTTCCGCTGCCTGGCAAGGGCGTTTCCGGAGCAGGAGTTGATCCTGTGCGACGCGGCCAGTGAACAGCTCGCCAGGACTGGAGCGCGGCAGGTAACCCTCGATCCCAACGAGGCGCTCGAGAATGCGGAGGTCATGATAATTTCGGTCAAGCCGCAGTCATTTGCCCGGCTGGCGCAGGACATCACCATTTCGCTTCGGGACAAGCTGATCGTATCCATCATGGCAGGAATGCGGCTGGAGGTCGTCACCGCCGCCCTGCGTTGCAATGCCGTAGTCCGGGCGATGCCCAATCTCGGCGCCCAGATCGGACGCAGCACAACGGTCTGGATTGCAGCGCATGCCTGCACCAAGGAGCAAACCGATGCTGCCCGGCGCATCTTTCAAGCGGCCGGCACCGAAATTGAAGTTCGCGACGAAGCCCTGCTGGACGCGTTCACCGCGCTTGGGGGCTCCGGGCCCGCATACTTCTTTTACCTTGCGGAGCTTCTTGCAACAAACGCCATGGCGATGGGTTTCGATGAGATGCAGGCCCAGTTGATTGCCCGGGAAGTCCTGGGTGCGAGCGCGGGACTTCTCGACGCGGGGGGCAGGACTGCCGAGCAGTGGAAGATGGCGGTAACCACGCAGGGTGGAACGACCGCTGCGGCTTGGCTCGCCATGGAAGAGCGCGGGTTTTCGGAGGCCTTCAGTGCGGGGCTCGAGGCCGCAAGGAAGCGATCCGAAGACCTGAGCAGGAAGTGAGCCCTGATGACGTCGTCGCCTTTCTTCATGCTCCGCAGGGCGAGCCGAACCTTGCGGCGTCTCGATGCAACGCTGGTGAACGATGTGCTCTGGCATGTCGCCGGTTCCATCGAGGCTCGGACGGAGGCGATTCTTGCGGCGAATGCCACGGACTGCTCGCAGCTGGGCAAGGAGGACCCGCAATACGATCGACTGCTGCTGTCGAAAGGCCGCCTGAAGGGCATCGCCGACGACATTCGAAGCGTGGCCGGCCTGCCTTCTCCGCTCAACCTCATCCTCGAGGAACGCACTCTTCCGAGCGGATTGCATCTGCAGCGGGTAACCGTTCCACTCGGCGTTGTCGGAATCGTCTATGAGGCGCGCCCGAACGTGACGTTCGACGTGTTTTCGCTCTGTTTCAAGGCAGGTAACGCGGTTGCATTGAAGGGAGGCAGCGACGCCGAGCATTCCAATGCGATTGGCGTGCAGATCATCAAGGACGTTCTGACCGCCCGCGGCATCGATCCAGAGGCCATTCACCTGCTGCCTCCCGGGCGCGAGGCGGTCGCGACCCTGCTCAACGCCGTGGGCGAGATCGACGTGGTCATCCCGCGCGGCAGCCGGCAATTGATCGATCGCGTGCGAGCTGAAACGAAAGTCCCGGTCATCGAGACGGGGGCGGGCGTGTGTCACACCTATGTCGATGCGACGGCGGACGCCCTGAAAGCCGCGAGCATCGTCTTCAACGCGAAGACGCGCCGGCCGACAGTTTGCAACGCGCTCGACTGTCTGATCATCCACCAGGGGAGACTCGCTCAGCTTCCCTCGATTGCGGAGCCGCTGGCTGCGAAGAATGTCGTGATCTTCGCGGACTCCGACTCATACCGGGCGTTGCACGGGCACTATCCGCAACAACTCCTTCGGCACGCCGGGCCGGAACACTTTGGCGCCGAATTTCTGAGCCTGCGGATGGCGATCAAGACGGTGACGGATTTTCCGCAGGCGCTCGAGCACATCGCCGAGTTCGGCTCCGGGCATAGCGAGGCGATCGTCGCTGAGGACAAAGATGTTGCCGAGCGGTTCTTGCGCGAAGTCGACGCGGCGGCGGTGTACGCTAATGCGTCGACGGCCTTCAGCGATGGGGCCCAATTCGGCCTCGGCGCCGAGATCGGTATCAGCACGCAGAAACTCCATGCCCGCGGACCGATGGGGCTGCGGGAGCTCACGAGTTACAAGTGGATTCTGCGAGGGCATGGAGAGATCAGGCCCTTAGATTCCTGATCCATCGGGTCGCTGAATGGCACGCCGATTTCGACCACGTCGGCGGCCTCCGCGACCGCGTGCAGTTGCTCTAGGAAACCCTTTCTGTTCGGATCCCACGGCATTCGTGACCTTGGAGCACTCGAGTCAGCCCTTCACCGTCCCCAGACCGGCTATTACGAGACGATTGTTCAAGAGGCCGCCGCGCTGCTTGAGAGCCTCGTGCAGATCCATCCCTTTGTTGACGGCGACAAGCGGACCGCGTTTGCGGTCGTCGACGTTTTCCTCAGGATCGACGCCCACAGAATTACTGCCCATTCGAAGTCGATTCACAAGGCAATGGTGACGTTCATGGAGCAAGGGCAATTCGACATGGCGCATCTGGTGCCCTGGCTGGAGTCGGTCATCGCGCCCGCCGTCGCTGGGAAGCCGTCCGTCACCCGCTCTGATTTCTAGCGTCCAGACTCACAGGTTTCGAGCCACTCTTGCTTGCCATCAAGGACGACCCGCGCGGGCCTGCCCGCGGCTGGGAGATCAGGTGTCGGGCACAGCCAGGGTCGCGGTCAATACGCGATCGGCGGTCCAGGCCAGTATCAGTTGATCGCCGGCGCGCGCGAGTTGCGGAAAACCATTCGAACGCGCGCTGCCGGGTTCGGCGATCGTGATTGCCGCTCCGCGCCTGCCGTCCGCACTGATCCTCCGCAGGCGTATCGCTCCGCCCCCCGACAACGATTCCATCCAGCAGACCAGCGCGCTGCCGTCGTCCAGTAGGAGCGTTTCCACGCGACCGAGTGGGCGGCCGTCATCGACCACGATCGGCTCGGCAAAACTCGCGCCGGCGTCGACGGAGAATGCGAGCTTGACGCGCGGCACCTCGTTGGCGGCGGTGAACCAGGCGACCGCCACGCGCCGGCCCGAGGCGGCGATCGCAGGACCATTCACGGGACAACCGCTGATCTCCCAGCCGTCCTGGAATACCGTGCGTGGCTCGCTCCATGCACCGCTCCGGTAGCGCACGATGGAAATGTCGCGCAGCTCGCGGTCCGAGCGATCGCGATAGGCCACCACCGGTCCGTCGGTGGTCATCGCAGCCGACGTCTGGCAGCAATCGCACACGCGCGCATCGAGCTGTGCCTCGTCGGCGAGAGTCCCGTCCTGCCCGATCCTGGCGTAGCGCAACGTCATCGCACCGCTGCCGTGTTCGTGCTCGCCCGCGGCCGGTGCGGTCTCGCGCCCGTCCAGCCACACCGCCGCGAGCGCTCCATCCGGCGCCGCGAACAACGAAACGAAGCCATGTTCGGTCTGGGTGCCGTCGCGATGGGGCACGAGCGGCACGCTCCAGGTCTTGCCGTCATCGAGCGAGCGCGCGACTTTCACGTCATAGGCGTAGGACCCCGGCCCGCTCCTGACCAGCCAGTGCGCGGCCAGCGAACCGTCGGGGAGCGCCAGCATCGACGGAAAATCCGCCCAGTTGACGAACCAGTCCGCTCCGGCGGCGACGCTGCGCGGCGCCGACCATCCGTCGCCGTCCTTCACGGCAAAGCGCAGCGCGGAATGACCCCCGCCCAGACGTTCGATCCAGCTCAGGTACACGCGGCCGTCCCTGGCGACCGTCAGGTTCGGTTGGCCGCTGCCGGCCCCGGCTGGCGATGGCAGTTCCCGCAACTCCGGAACCGAGGGGCTGCAGGACAGGCACAAGCCCGCCAGAACGCCGGCGATCAAGCGGCGCATGAATGCTGGATCCATCGCGCGGGATTCTTGCACCCGCCCGCATGGTCTACAATCGATTCCACAAGCGCGCCGAAATCCCTGCAGTCAGCCTAACCTGCTTGATTCAATGGCGAATTTCGAACGTCTGATACTCGAGCTGAAACGCGGTGAAACCACCGTGGCGCAGTTTCTCGATCTCATCAAGCCGACCCTGGGCTCCGCCGGCGTCGACCGGGACCGGCTTCTCTCGGACCTGAACGCCGCGAAGGTCTGGCCGAGCCTGGACGAGGCCGATCGCAGGTTACTGTTCGAATCGGTCACTTCCCTGCCCGAGCCGGGATCATCGCCGGCGTCTCTGGGCGCCGTCGAACCGGATGCAACGGTCACCTTGCTGCTGGACACACCGCCGGCTACGGATGGCAACGGTCGATGGCGCCGACCGGCTGCCACCGATATGGAGTTTGCGCCGGTCCGATCCGCCCAGGATCCCGCGGATGCGAATGCGCCAGTGGTCCTCAAGGACCGGTTCCGGCTGGTGGAACAGATCGGGTCCGGCGGGACCAGCGACATCTACCGCGCCGTCGACATGCGGAAGCTCGAAGCTCAGGCGCGAAATCCCTTCGTCGCCATCAAGCTGCTGAAGCTTCGGACCAGCACCGAGCACGAGTCCCTCGTTTTGCTGCAGCGGGAGGTGCAGAAGTCGCAGTCCCTGCTGCATCCCAACATCGTCCAGGTTTTCGATTTCGATCGCGACGATTCCCGCGTCTTCATGACCATGGAGTACCTGGAGGGGGCTTCGCTCAAGGCACTGCTCGCCAAGGATCCCGGATTCGGCGCCGACCAGGATCACGCGCTCAGGATCGTACGTGCGATCGGGGATGCGCTGTCCTATGCGCACCGGCATCTCATCGTGCACGGCGATCTCAAACCCGGAAACGTGCTCATCACCAAGGAAGACCAGGTCAAGGTCATCGATTTCGGCATCGCGCGGGCGTTCGCCGATCCGGCCGCTCCACATCCGCCCGCCGGCGCAGGCGTCACCGGCCCGGACGGCTATACGCCCGCCTATGCCAGCCCGGAGAAGTCCGAAAGCCGCGAACCGCACCCGGCACACGACGTCTATGCGCTGGCCTGCGTGACCTACGAGATTCTCGCCGGCCGCCACCCGTTCGCAAAATTCTCCGGCGCCGCTGCACGTGATTTCAAGATGGTCGTCGAGCGCGATCCGCGGCTGACGAATCGGCAGTTCGAGGCGATCGCGCATGCGCTCCGTTTCGACATGGCGGAGCGCACCCAGTCGATCGACGAGTTCCTCGACGAACTGACCCGCGCACCGCAGCTCAGGCGCCTTGCCCTGGCTGCCGGAGCGCTGCTCCTGGTCCTGGCGTTCGCTGCCCTGGTGTGGAATTACAGCCGGAACGTGGCGGAACCCGGGCCGGTCGTCGCGACTGCGGCCGGCGTCCCGCCACCCGGAACGCGACTGCAGGACTGCGCGGTCTGCCCGCCGATGATGGTGGTGGGCGGCGCCGCTACGGGCGAGGCCGGAGCCGCGGCGGTCGACGGCGCCGACCTGGCGATCGGCGTCGGCGAGGTGACCGTCGGCGAGTTCGGCGCGTTCGTGAGCGCGCGCAGCTACGCGCCGGAGCCGGGCTGCGCGGAATACGACGGCGAGTGGCGATTCAACCGGCAGCGGAACTGGCAGGATCCGGGATTCCGCCAGACTTCCTCGCATCCGGTGACCTGTGTCTCATGGCAGGATGCCGTTGCCTATGCCGAATGGCTTTCGGAAACTACCGGCAAGTCGTATCGGCTGCCGACGGCGGACGAATGGTCTGCCGCCGCGGCGCGCGGGGCGGACGAGCCGCTGTGCGGCGCGTCGAATGTCGCCGACCGCAGCGCCGAACGGCAGTACCCGGGCTGGCAGGTCGCGGAATGCCGCGACGGGTACGTGTTCACGGCGCCGACCGCGACGTTCAGGCCGAACGCGCGCGGCTTGCACGATACCGCCGGAAACGTTTTCGAATGGGTCGCCGACTGCGTGGGCGAGGATTGCCGGCTGCGCCAGTTGAAAGGCGGTTCGTGGTTCAGCCAGCTATCGTTCGCTGCACCGGAGTCGCTCAATCATTTTCCTGCTACCACCCGATCGACCTCGATCGGCCTGCGCGTGGCGAGAGAGCTGTCACCATGAATCCAGGATGTCCTTCGCTGACGCCGGTATTGCCGGCGGTATTCCTCATCGCCTGCGCGACAGGCGGTTGCGTCAGTCGGCCGCCGACGATCGCGCATACGCACATCGGGCATACGGTCACCGCGGTCCATGTCACCCCCGACCGGAAAGGCTACCTGGAAGTCGCCGAGGAGCGCGCCGCAACCGCCAGTGAAGCGACGCTGGCGGCCACCGCGGATGGCATGGACCTGGCGGCGGTCAAGGCGCAGGCCGCGACCATCGCCGGCGCGGTCAGTTCGGCGGACCGCTTCGGCCTGAAGCAGGCCGTGATACAGGCGGCCAATCATCTGTCGTTTGCCGCAACAGCGGACGACGCCAGCGCCAACCTCCGGGAATTCGCGCCTGGATTCGAGCGCAACATCGTGCGCATCGTCGAACGCTGCGAGTTGATGGAACTCCTGACCAACGACATCGCGGCGACTGACTCGCTCGACGAAGCGCGGGTCCTGGCCGCCAATCTGCGCGCGCTCGCCAAGGCGAACGTCGACGGGGAGGACGACGATGGCGACGGCGTCGTGGGCGGCACGCCGGCCGGATACGGCATGGCGCAATTGCGCAAGGATGTCGACGCCATGCTGGCGCGGGAAAACCCGCCCTACGCCATCGTCGATTCCTGGTACCTCTTCAATCTCGTGAGACTGCCGAATGGCCTGTGGGTGTGGGACAAGCTCGGTCGCGGCGGCAACATCGAAGGTTACCAATGAGCATGTTCAGAAATATCTGGCCGCTGGCCTTGCTCGTTCCGCTGCTGGGTCATGCCCAGCATGAAGCCGCGGGACGATTGAGCTGTCTCGCGGGCGAACCGATATCTCCCGGCGTTGCCGCCGCCTCGGCCGCGCTGAGCGCGAAGCCGGACGGCATTTCCGAGCGCCTCGCGCTGGCCCAGGCGCTTGCTGCCGAAGGTTGCAATCAGGATGCCGTGGAAGTGCTGGAGCGGGGGGCGCAGCTGCATCCCGGCAATGTAGAAATCGAGCGAAGCCTGCGCGATGCGCGCAGCCTGTTCGAGGAGCAGCGCTACTTTGCCGGCCGCGAGCAGGCCGAGGCTGAGGCGCGCATCACGCGAAACCTGTTGCGCTGCCGGCAGCTCAACGATCTGAAGGCCTGCGAGGCGGCCATCGAGGCGCGGCCGCAGGACGCTGGCCTGCGGGTTGCGACGGGCGACGCGCACAGGGCGACCGGCGCGCCCGCGCGGGCGATCGCGAGCTATCGTGCGGCTCTTTCCATCGAGCCCGGCAACACGCAGGCCGCCGAGCGGATGAACGAGGCCCAGGCGGCCCGCAAGGCGTTGTTGTCAAGCTGCCTCGAAGGCAGCGGGCCGCAGACGATCGACGTCTGTGATCGGGCCTTGTTGCGCGGCGCCGAAGACGAGTTCCGGATTCAGAAACGCCGTGGCACGCTGTTCCAGGCCAGCGCCCAACCCGCCGAGGCGCTGGCTGCGTTCATCGCCGCCATGACGCTCAATCCATCCGATCAGGCGGTAGCCAGGGCGATCGTCAGTCTGACCGAGCAGTCGGAGCGTGGCGATGCGCTGGCGCTGCAGATGCGCGGCCAGGCGTTG
Source organism: Steroidobacteraceae bacterium (assembly GCA_050738495.1). Classification (GTDB taxonomy): domain Bacteria; phylum Pseudomonadota; class Gammaproteobacteria; order Steroidobacterales; family Steroidobacteraceae; genus SCUD01. Next base: position 24,066 of record JBOHZL010000034.1, read on the forward strand.
CTGGCGCTGCAGATGCCGGCAGAAGCTGTGCAGGCCCTGGAAACGGCGCTCAGGATCGATCCGGAGCTGGGCCAGGCTCAGGCGCTGCTGCGCATCGCCAGGCGGCAGAGCGCCGCTTCGACAAATCGTGCAGACCCGCCGGTTGCGCGAACGGCGTCCGCGAATGCAGGCAGGACCGCGACGGCAGGCGTCCGGGAAAGCCGCTCTTTTTCCAACGCTCCCATCGCGACGAGCCGCAGCTACTGACCGCGGACGCCGCTATTTCGTGACGATGTCCCGCTGCATCGGCGCGAGCAGGACCATCAGGCGGTTCTGCAGACGATAGGGTACGCCTGCGCGCTCCATCGCAACGTACAGGTCCTCGGCGATCGCATTGAACTGCATGTTGTCGACCTGCAGCTCCTTGTGCGACTCCTTCATGTCGACACCGGTGTAGGTGCAGGGGCCGCCGGTCAGCTCGCAGAACTGCTCGTAGATCTTGCGGCGAAACGCATCCATGTCCGCGTTCGCAAAAGTGAAGTTGATGCGGGGATCCTCCAGCACGAGATCGGAAAAATGCCTCACGACTTCACGCAGGGTCTCTTCGCCCCCCATCTGCGCGTACAGGGTTTCCTCTTCGCCCTGTGCGGATGGCGGAGAGAGCAAAGCGGCGCAGGCAATCAGGAGCCCGAGTGTCATGCCGAAGCGGTCCTGGCGCATGGTCACTGTTCCTTTAGAAGCCGACTTGCACGGACAGATAGGCGCCCTGCTGATCGCGGTCTTCCCCGGTGGCGGGCCCCAGTATCGAGCCGAGGTTCACCCAGGCACCGAGCACGGACACGTGCTTGGTAGGGGCCCAGGCAATGAACAGGTCCCAGGCGTCTTCTTCCGCGTCGACGGTCCCCGCGAGATTGTCCGGCTTGGTCCGGTATTCGGCGCCGATGGCCAGCGACCGTCGCAACAAATAGCCCACTGAACCCTCGAACTGGGGTTCGTAACCGTCGCCCCCGGCATTGCCGAAGCCGAGCAGCCCGAACTGGTTGGCCTCGGTGACGCGAACCGTCGCATTCAGCAGCAGGCTCTGCCCGAGGTAGATCTTGGTCGCCGACAGCAGGTAGTCGACCCCGTCCTCGTCGTCGGCTCCGAGTTGCCTGACGTCGGTCAGGGGACCCGCATTCTCGATGCCGCGATGGCGCTTGAACTGCGCACCCAGCGCGATCTGCGGCAACCAGCGATCCTGGTCATACACGGCGTCGCCGACCAGCCGCAGCTTGACGCCGATGACGTCTTGCGACACCTCGACCCCTTGCAGCGCGGTGCCGGTGACTTCGAAATCCTGGCGCGCGAGGGACAGCTCGAATCGGTCCAGGAACGACGCGGCCACGCCATACGTATCGAGCTCGAAATCGTTCACGTCGACACGCGTGTAATGCGCGTTGGCGCCCCAGCTCCGGTCCGATCCGTAGCCCGAGGTCAGGGCCCAGGAAGTCAGACCGCCGCCGCCGGAGCCTTCCACGTCGGAAAATCCGCCGGTGAGCAGCAGCTTGCCGCGATCGGGCAGCAGCAGCTCTTGTGCATGTCCTGCCCCCGCTGCGCACAGCAGGGGGAGGCAAAGTATGGCCCGCGAGATCCAGCCGAGATCATTGCGTCGCATGAGGAGCTTGCCTCCTGGCGTGAGGATATCGCTTAGCCGAGCGGAGAACCATGCTTGTGCGGCTGGCGAGTGCATCCGGCGCTGGCCTGGATGGGACCGGCAAGCTGCCTGCCGCTGCCTCAGCCGGGCCGGGTTCGCCGGGCGACCACCGCCGTCGCCGTCAGGTCGCCGGTGACGTTGCCGACGGTCGCCACCGTGTCGGGAATGGTGTCGACGGCGAGGAGCAGCCCGAGCGGGTCGGTCGGCAGCCCCAGCGACTGCACGATCGGCATATTCGTCGCCATGAAGCTCACTTGTCCCGGCAGTCCGACCGCGCCGAGACTGATGATGACCGCGAGCCCCGCGCCGGATGCAAGTTGCAGGATGGGCAGATCGACGCCGTAGGTCCAGGCGATGAATGACGCGACGCCCACGTACTGGGCAGGGCTCGTGATCCGGAACAACGACACTGCCATCGGCAGCACGAGGCCCGTGACGGCCCGCGGATAACCGAGGCGCGTGTGCGCGCACTCGAGCATGGCGGGCAGCGAGGCGAGCGATGACTGGGTGCTCGCCGCGATCACCTGCGCGGGCAGGACGCCCGGCGCAAACCGCCGGATCGATTCGCCGCCCCCGGCGAAAGCGACCAGGTACAGGATCGCGATGATGCCGAGATACACGGTGCACTGGACCCCGACGTACGCGCCGAGCAAGCCGAGGATTTCGCCGCCGACACTGGCGCACACGACGAGGACCAGCGCGAATACGCCGAGCGGCGCCAGCCACAGCACCCAGCGCACGATCACGATCATCGTATCGGCGATCGACTGGAACCATTCGAGCATGCGGCCACAGCGCTCGGCCTCGATCCGGGTCAGCGCGAACCCGAACAGCAACGCGAACACCACCAGCGGCAGCATCGCGCCCTGGGCCGCGGCCGCGATCGCATTGGCGGGGACGATGCCGGAGAACCAATCCGTGAGGCTCACCGGGCCGGCCGGCGGCGTGGCCGAGCCGATCGCCGCCCGGAGCGCCCCGACCAGGGCGGCATCGCGCGGCAGCAGGGACAGCAGGAATGGCGCAGCCGCCGCGGCGAACGCCGCGCTGCCCGCGAGCAGCAGGATGAAAGCCAGCAGCGCGGTGCGCGCGATCCGGCCCGAGGCCGCGGCGTCACTGGCCGTATTGACGCCGAGCACGACCAGCGCCACGACCAGCGGTACGACGGTCATCTGCAACGCATTCAGCCAGAGACGCCCGACCGGCCGGGCGATGTCGGCCGCGGCAGCGGCCAGCGCCGGATCAGCGCTCTCGAGCGTGAGCCCCACGGCGGCGCCGAGGGCGAGGCCCAGCATCACCCGTGTCGTCGCGGAAATCAGCCCGGCCGCCTCATGGGTCGGCCAGCCGCTGGATGCGCTCCAGGTTGTCTTTCAGCCGGCCCATCCTTTCGCGGCTGCCGTCGCACAGCAGCACGAACAGCAGGTCCAGGACGTGCTGCACGGCGGCCTGGTAGAGCAGCACTTCGACCTGGGGCCGCGCGTCGTGGGCGGATATCAGGAGCGCGGAGTCGGCCTGCGCGCGCAGGGCGTTCGAGGTGTTGCGGGTCACCGAGACCACCCGGGCCCGGCGCTTTTTCGCCTGCCGCGCCAGGCGGCACAGCTCGGCCTGCTTGCCGTGCTCCGAGAACACGAGCAGGACATCGCCGGCTGCGGCGGTAGCGATGCAGGGCGTGATCAGCAGCGGGTCGAAATGGTACGCGGCCGGGATCCCGAGCAACGAGAGCCGCATCGCGAATGCGCGGGCCGGGACGCCGTCTGTGCCGAGCCCAGCTTCTGTAATTCATCTTGCTTCGTACGCTCATCTGTGCCACGCACCGATGCGCAATGCTTTGCAACGCGCACATTCGCTGCAATACGATGGAGCCCGCCCGAGCCCGCTTCGCGCGCTGAGGCCATATTCGTAGAGTACTTTCGGGCGCCGCCAACGGGAGAGGAGCGCCTGCTTTCATGAAGTCGAGGTCATGCTGCGACACCCTCTTGAAGGAAGTC
>JBOHZL010000035.1:0-27684 GCA_050738495.1 Steroidobacteraceae bacterium
CTCCAGGTCATAGGCAATGCCGGCGCTGCCGTGGATTTCAAGCTGCGCCTTGAGCAGCGAGGCGGCGAGCGGCACGCGGGATCGCTGCAGGCAGATGAATACGGCCGTGGGCAGTGCCTCGGCCACGAAATGGGCGGAGGCATTGAGGGCGTTATTCTTGCCGAGCGCCGGCAATCCGGTCTGCCGCTCGCGTGCGCCGAAGAACGCGGCCATCGCCTGCCGTGCCCGCGGCGCGAGCGCGCGCGGCACTCGCGTGCGTTCGGAGCCGAACCAGCGGTCCCAGAGATAGAGTGCATCATTCGGGCCCGACCAGCCGCTGGTGCGCCCGTAAAAACTGCGAAAGGCCGCCGCGGCCGGCGGGGGCCGGCGGCCGAACAGGGACTCGGCCGTGAGCGGCGCGCGTGGAAACACGGAAGTCAGATTGGAGAAGTAGGACACCGGCAGGCCGTGGATCAGGAGCTGTGCCGTGACGGTGGTCCCGGAACGCGCAGGACCGCAGACCAGCAGGATCGGTTTCCGCGGCGGCGCCGCACGCCGGTAGCGTCGATGCTCGAACGGTGCCAGCAGCAAGTCGATCGGCGTGAGAAGCAAGCCGAGCGCCGCCGCGCGCAGCGCGAAGATCGCATCGGGCTGCCGGCTGCGCATCAGGCGGCGCGTCAATCCGACCGGGTCGTGAAGTCCAGCGGGGATGAAACGGTGCAGCACGTGCCGCATCCAGCGACGGCGTCGGTCCGGAACTTCCGGCGGCCGATCGGGCGGATTCGATTTCAAGTTCGTGCTGATCCGGATTCTGGTGGCCCTCAGTCTATCGCAGCCCCGCCCGCCTCACTCCGATCGATCGGCGTGCATTCGCGCCACGGATTGCGGGTTGCGTCACGTTTTTCGGGGCCGTGCCGCCGTCACTTTGCGATCGCTCTCGCGCAAGTCCGCAGTCCCGGGACACCGGCAGGCTGGCCGGCGGGGAACAGGATAAACTGCGGACCCCAGGCGGAGTTCCACGCCAAAACAGGGCGACGCGCCAGATGCCTCCCGGAAAACTGCCAGAGCAGCCAGTCCCGTCTGAATCCCGCGAATACACGACGACCGGCACTTTCCTGGTGGACAAGGAGCTGGGCGCCGCCCAGCTGGATCGCCCGCTCGTTTCGATCGTGCTGCCAGCCTTCAACGAAGCGGGCATCCTCCGCGAGCACGTGCTGATCCTGCTCGAGTATCTGAAGACGCTCAGGCGCCAGTACCACTTCGAGCTCCTCATCGTCAACGACGGCAGCAGCGACGCGACGGGGGCAATCGCCGACCAGCTCGCCGCCGAATTCGCCGGCGTCCGCGTCTTTCACCATCCGCGCAACTTCGGCCTCGGCCAGGCGCTGAAGACCGGATTCGCGCAGTTTCGCGGCCAGTACGTCATCGTCCTCGACATCGACCTGAGCTACGGGCCGGAGCACATCGAGCGCTTGCTCGACAGGATCACCCAGACGGGTGCTCGCATGGTGCTGGCGTCGCCTTACATGCGCGGCGGTAGCGTCGTCCGTGTGCCGTGGCTCAGGGTCGTCCTGAGCCGGGTCGCGAACCGATTCCTGGCCCGCACCTCGGGGCATCCCATCAGCACGATGACCTGCATGGTCCGCGCGATCGACGGGCGCTTCCTGCGCTCGCTGCATCTGCGGAACACGGGCATGGACGTCATGCCGGAGATGATCCAGAAGGCGAAGTTGCTGCGGGTGAGCATCGACGAGATTCCCGCCGAGCTCAACTGGGAGCGGCAGATCCGGGCCGGCGGCCGGCGCCGCTCCAGCCTGCGCATCCTGCGGCAGATCCTCGGGACGGCGGGCTCCGGCTTCATCCTGCGGCCATTCACCTTCCTGCTGATTCCCGGCCTGCTGCTGCTCGCCTTCGCCGCCTACGTCAATGCGTGGATGGTCATCCACGTCATCGATGCGTACGTATTGCTGGACGCGACGCCGGACACCGTCCGCAACCTGTCGGCCGCGCTGGCACTCGCATACCGCCAGTACCCGCACACCTACATCATCGGGCTGCTGTCGCTGATGTTGTCGTTGCAGCTGATCGGCATGGCATTCCTGTCGATGCAGAACAAGAAGTACTTCGACGAGCTGTTCCACCTCGGCTCGACGTTGCTGCGCGAGCAGCGCGAAGCCGGCCAGCAATTCACGGAATTGCAGCCCGGCCTGCAGGCCGGGCCGCGCGGCGATCGGTCGCGTGGCGCCTAGATCCGGCGGTTCCAGTCATGGCCACGCCGTACGTCGTCACCGGCTGCGCCGGCTTCCTCGGATCCAACCTCGTCGGCCGGATGCTCGGCGCCGGGCACGACGTCGTCGGGATCGACAACCTGTCGATGGGCAAGCTCGGCAACATCGCCGAGTACCGCGACCAGCCGCGCTTCCGTTTCGTCCAGGCCGATGTGACCGAGGCTGGCGCCCTGGGCGCACTCGACGGCGAGTTCGCCGCGATCGTGCACCTGGCCGCTTTCAAGATCCCCCGCTACGGCAAGGCGATCGACACGCTCACGATCAACTACCGGGGCACCGAGCAGGCGCTCGAGTTCGCGCGCCGCCACGCCTGCAAGCTCGTGCTGGCATCGACTTCGGACGTGTACGGCCGCAATCCGCAATTGCCGTTCAGCGAAGAGGCGAGCGACAGCGTCATCGGCAGCTCGAAGTCGCCCCGCTGGGCCTACGCAGTCTCCAAGCTGTTCGACGAGCACCTGGCGCTCGCGTACCAGGATGCCCACGGCTTTCCGGTGGCGATCCTGCGCTTCTTCGGCTCCTACGGCCCGAAGCAGCCGCTGAGCTGGTGGGGCGGCCCGCCGCCGGTATTCATCGACTGCGTGCTGAACGGCAAGCCGATCCCGATCCACGGCGACGGCAGCCAGACGCGCAGCTTCACCTATGTCAGCGACACGGTGGAGGGCATCTACCAGGCGACGATCCGGCCGGCGGCCAACGGCGAGATCATCAACATCGGCAGCACGCAGGAAACCACGATCCTCGACCTCGCGCGCCGCATCAAGCGGCTTTCCGGCACGCCCGGCGAACTCGAAGTCGAGTTCGTGCCGTACGCCTCGTTCAGCGGCAGGAAGTACGAGGATGTGATGCGCCGCGTGCCGGACGTCGCGCTGTGCGAGAGGATCCTGGGAGTGCACGCGCAGGTGGACATCGACGACGGTCTCGCCCGCACGATCGAATGGCAGCGCCGGGTCGCGGCGCGGCCTGATGAATGCTGAGCCGGCCTCCGGAGGGCGCGAGGGCTCGCGGCGCATGCGCATCGGCATCATCGGCGGCGGGTTGATGGGGCTCGCGCTGGCCGAACGGCTGGCGGCGCGCGGACACCGCACTTGCGTGTACGAGCGCGCCGACCGGCCCGGCGGCCTGGCCACCTGGCAGGACTTCGGCGCGTTCACCTGGGACCGCTTCTACCACGTGATACTGCCTTCGGACACCGCGCTGGTCGAGTTCATCCGGCGCATCGGCCTGGGCGACCGCCTGCGCTGGGGCGCGACGCGCACCGGCTACTACGTCGACCGGCAGTTCCATTCGCTGAGCAGCAGCCTCGACTTCCTGCGCTTTCCGCCGCTGGGACTCTGGAGCAAATTCCGCCTCGCGCTGACGATCCTCTACTCGTCGCGCATCGAGGACTGGCGCCCGCTCGAACGGATGACGGTGGAGGAATTCCTGGTGCGCTGGTCGGGACGCGCGACCTTCGACAAGATGTGGAAGCCGCTGCTGCTCGCGAAGCTCGGGGACAACTACCGGCGCGTTTCCGCGGTATTCATCTGGACCTACATCAAGCGGCTCTTCTCGGCGCGCAACGCCGCCGCCCAGAAAGAGCACCTGGGCTATGTCTCCGGGGGCTACCGCACGGTGTTCGAGCGCCTGCTCGAGCTGATCGCAGCCGCACAGGGCATCGTGCGGATGGGCGTCGAGGTCGATGCAGTGCGGCCATCGCCGGCGGCCGGAATCGAGGTGCAGGCAGCCGGGCAGGTCGAGACCTTCGACAAGGTCATCTTCACGGGACCGGTGAACGTGCTGAGAAGCGTGGCGGATCCGCGGCTCGTCCAGGTGCCGCCGCAGGGCGACGTCGAATACCTGGGCGTGGTCTGCATGGCGCTGGTCACGCGCAAGCCCGTGATTCCCTACTACATCCTGAACATCGCCGACGACCAGGTGCCGTTTACCGGCATCATCGGCATGAGCTCGCTGGTCGCGACCGACGAGACCGCCGGGTTGCACCTGACCTACCTGCCGAAGTACCTGCTGTCCGACGACCCGATGCTGCGGCGGCCGGACGAGGATCTGCGGCAGGAGTTCATGCAGGGATTCCGGCGCATGTTTCCGGAATTCGCGGACGACGACGTCGTCCGGGTCCAGATCCATCGGGCGATCAAGGTGCAGCCCTTGCAGGTGCTCGGCTACTCGGCGATGGTGCAGCCGCCGGGGACGCGCCACCGGGATTTCTACGTGGTCAACACCGCGCAATTCGCCAGCAACACGCTCAACAACAACGAGGTCATCCGCAACGTGAATGCCTTCCTCGAGAAGTTTGCGGCGCATTTTCCCGCAACGACCCGATCGGGCGCCGCCGCGGCAGTCGCCGCCAGGAGCGTCGCATGACCAACCCGGCGAACGCGTCACGGCCGTACTTCGCGCACGAGACGGCGGTCATCGACGAGCCCAGCCAGATCGGCGCCGGCACCCGGATCTGGCACTTCAGCCACGTCATGCGCGATTCGAGCATCGGCGAGAACTGCAATATCGGCCAGAATGTCGTCGTCTCGCCGCAGTGCGTCATCGGCAATAACGTCAAAATCCAGAACAATGTCTCGGTATACACCGGCGTGATCCTGGAAGACGACGTGTTCTGCGGGCCCGCGATGGTGTTCACGAACGTCATCAACCCGCGCAGCCACATCGAGCGCAAGACCGAATACCGGCAGACGCTGGTGAAGCAAGGCGCGTCGATCGGCGCCAACGCGACGATCGTCTGCGGTGTCACGCTCGGGCGCTATTGCGTGGTCGGTGCCGGCGCCGTCGTCACCCGCGATGTCCCGGATTACGCCGTGGTCTACGGCAACCCGGCGCGGCTGCGAAGCTGGGCCTGCTATTGCGGTGTCGGGATCGACCTGGGAGGGGCCGACCCGGAATCACGGCAGGCCGCTTGCCGCGAATGCGGGCGGAACTACCGGCGCGAAGGACGGAATGTCACCGAAGCCTGAGATGACGAGCGTCGGCGCGCGCGTCATGCAGGTGGTGGGCGCCCGACCGCAGTTCATCAAGCTCGCGCCGCTTTGCCGCGCGATCGAGGCGGCCAACGCAGTCGGCGCGGGAATCGAAAGCCGGGTCGTGCACACCGGCCAGCACTACGACCCGGCCATGTCGGAAGTATTCTTCGACGAGCTCGGCATCCCGCGCGCGGATCTGCACCTGGGTGTCGGCTCCGGGCCGCACGGCCAGCAGACCGGTCGCATGCTCGAGCAGCTCGAGGCCGTGCTGACGGAGCGCCGCCCCGACATCGTGCTCACTTACGGGGACACGAACTCGACGCTGGCCGCCACGCTCGCCGCCGCCAAGCTGCACATCCCCGTGGCGCACGTCGAAGCCGGTCTGCGAAGCTTCAACCGCAGGATGCCGGAGGAGGTCAATCGACTGGTCGCGGACGGCCTCTCGGACCTCCTGTTCGCGCCGACCCTGGAAGCGATGCGGAACCTCGCAACCGAGGGCCTCGAGGCCCGCGCGCACCGGGTCGGCGACGTCATGCTGGACGCCATCCGGGCGCACGCCGCCGGGGCCAGCGTCCATTCGCGAGTGCTCGACAGGCTCGGCCTCAGCGACGGCGGCTATCTGGTCGCGACGATACACCGCGCCGAAAACACGACGCTCGAGCGCTTGCCCATGCTGCTGGACGCCCTGGCCCGGGTCGCGGCCACGGGAAGGACCGTCGTATTTCCGGTGCACCCGCGCACGGCAAAGGCCATTCGCGAGACTGCACAGGATCTTTCCCGGGCCCGTGGCCTCCGCCTGCTCGAGCCGCTCGGTTACCTGGACATGATCCGGCTCGTCGGCGGTGCGCGCATCGTGCTCACGGATTCCGGGGGGCTGCAGAAAGAGGCGTTCTTCCTCGGCAGGCCCTGCGTCACGCTCCGCGACGAGACCGAGTGGGTCGAAACCGTGACCGAAGGGGCGAATATCGTCGCTGGCACGGAACCCTCGAAGATCCTGGATGCCGTGAATCGATGGGATGAGGACCTCGCCGGCGGCGAGCCGGACTTCAGCGCAGCGATCGCCCGCAATTTCGGCGATGGCCGGGCGTCGGAGCTGATCGTGGCGCGGATCCTCGAGTTCCTGCGGGCGGGAAAAAAGGCGCCGTAGCACCGGACTGTGCTGCGGGTCACGTTCGCAGCTTCCGGCGGCCACTTCCGCATGGGATATCATGCCTTTCCGGGGGATGAGTGAACGCATGGATCCTGTCCAGGTCGCGGTCGTGGGCGTGGGCGGCTGGGGCAAGAACCTGGCCCGAAACTTCCACCAGCTGCCCGAAGCCGATCTCCGCTATGTCTGCGATCTCGACCAGGCGAAGCTCGACCAGCTCGCCCGACAGCTCCCCGGCGCGCAACTGACCCGCGATTTCGACGCCGTGCTGCGCGACCCCGTCGTGCAGGCGATCGTCGTCGCAACGCCGGCGCCCCGCCACCACGCGATCTGCAAGCAGGCGCTCGAAGCCGGCAAGGACGTCTACGTCGAAAAGCCGTTCACGCTCGAAGTCGCGCACGCCGAGGAGCTCATCGCGCTGGCGGAGCGGCAGCAGCGCATCCTGATGGTCGGCCACCTGCTCGAATACCACCCGGTCGTGACCTGCCTGCGGGAGATGATCGGCCGCGAGGAGCTCGGCAGGCTTTATTACGTCTACAGCCAGCGGGTGAATCTCGGCACGGTGCGAGGCGACGAGAACGCGCTGTGGAACTTCGCGCCGCACGACATCTCGGTGATCATGTTCCTGCTCGGCGCCGCGCCGACCGACGTCGCCGCCCGCGGCCAGTGCTACCTGCAGAAGGGCGTCGAGGACGTCGTGTTCCTGACGATGAATTTCGGCGGCCGGGCGATGGCGCACGTCCACGTGAGCTGGCTCGACCCGCACAAGATCCGCAAGCTGACGCTGGTCGGCGACCGCAAGATGGCCGTGTTCGACGACCTCGAGGCGACCGAGAAGCTGCGCATCTACGACAAGGGCGCCAAGGTCAACCAGGACTACAGCACCTTCGCCGAGTACGTGGGCCTCAGGTTCGGTGACATCACGATGCCGTACATCAAGGTCGGCGAACCGCTGCAGATCGAATGCCGGCACTTCCTCGATTGCGTGCGCACCCGCAGCCAGCCGGTCAGCGACGGGCAGGACGGCCTGCGCGTGGTCAAGGTGCTGGACGCCGCCCAGCGCTCGCTCAGGCGCAATGGAGAACCGGTCGCCCTGGGGTGACCGCGCGCGGGGAGATCGCACCGGATGCCATACGCCAGCCTGTCCCTGGACCTCGACAACCAGTGGTCCTACATGAAGACGCACGGCGACGACGGCTGGCAGTTGCATCCCTCGTACCTCGACGTCGCGGTGCCGCGCATCCTGGAGTTCCTGGCCGCGCGCCGGCTCAGGATCAGTTTCTTCATCGTCGGGCAGGACGCGGCGCTTGCAAAGAACAGCGCTGCGATGGCCGCGATCGCGGCCGCGGGCCACGAGATCGGCAATCACAGCTTCCGGCACGAGCCCTGGCTGCACCTGTACAGCGAGGCGGAACTCGACCGGGAATTGCGCCAGGCCGAGGAGGCGATCGAGGCAGCGACCGGCGTGCGCCCGCGCGGTTTCCGCGGGCCGGGATTCAGCCTGTCCGCCGGAACGCTCCAGGTGCTGCAACGCCGGGGCTACGACTACGACGCCACCGTGTTCCCGAACCTGCTCAATCCGCTGGCGCGCGCCTACCTGTTCTCCACCAGCAAGCTGACGGCGGAGGAGAAGAAGCAGCGCAGCGCGTTGTTCGGCTCCTGGAAGGACGCGATGCGCCCGGTCCGCCCCTTCCACTGGCGTCTCCAGGGTGGCCCGTTGCTGGAGATCCCGGTGACGACCATGCCCTGGCTCAAGATCCCGCTGCACCTGAGCTACCTGCTCTATCTCGGCAAGTTTTCGCGCGCGGCAGCACGGGCGTATTTCAGGGCGGCGCTGCGGGCCTGCCGGATGAGCGGCACGCAACCCTCCATCCTGCTGCACCCGCTCGACTTCCTCGGCCGCGAGGACTGCCGTGCGCTCAGCTACTTTCCCGGCATGGACCTGCCCGCAGCCAGGAAGCTCGCGATGCTCGCCGAGCTGTTCGACATCCTGCTCGCGCGATTCGAGGCCGTGACGATGGGCGAGCACGCCAGCCGGGTGGTTGCGGACCAGCGGCAGCTCCGCACGCTGGAACCGGTCTTCCGCGACTAGGCAAGGCCTGGCAGTCCGCTCATGACCGGCCACCGTCTGGTCCTCTTCATCGGGGCGCTGCTCGGCGCGCTGTTCCTGTACCTGGCCGTGCACTCGCTGGACTGGCACGAGTTCGCGGCCTCGCTCGCGCGCGCGGACCTGCGCTATGCGGCGTTATCGCCCATCGCGCTCCTGACGTATTTCATCGTGAAGGCCATGCGCTGGCGATACCTGGTGAGCCCGCTGGTCCGCACCGGCACGAAGGCGCTGCTGCCGCCGGTGCTCGCCGGCAATGCCGGCAACTACCTGTTTCCGCACGCCGGCGAGATCGCGCGCGTCTTCCTGGCCGGACGGCGTCTGGGCGTGTCCGCGAGTCCCCTGCTCGCCTCGGTTGCGATCGAGCGGGTATTCGATTTCCTGGCGCTGCTCTTGATCGTCTTCGCCGTGCTGATCCCCGCCCACCGCATGTCACCCGAGATGCGGACTGCCTGCATCTTCGTCGGCACGCTGTGTGCGGCCATGCTCGCGCTCGTCGTCGTGTTCCTGCTGCGGACCGATGTCTGCCTGCGACTGGCGGAGCGCGCGCTCACGCCGTTCTCGCCGCGCTTGCGCGCGAGCGTCGTGGGCCACCTCGGCGCTGCGGGCGCCGGCATGGCCGCGATCGCGACGCCCGGCTTGTTGCTGCCGGTCCTGATCCTGTCGATCCTGCAATGGCTGCTGATCGTCGCCTGCATGGCGTTGTGCCTGCTGGCAGTCGCCGTCCCCGTCTCGCTCGCGAGCGTGACCTCGGTGCTGCTCCTGAACGTCATCGGCCTGACGCTGCCCGCCGCGCCGGGCCACGTCGGCACGGTGCAGTTGTCGTTCATCGTCGGGCTCGCGCCGTTCGGCGTGGCGCAGCCGGACGCATTCGCAGGGTCGGTCGTGTACAACGTGGTCACGGTCGTCCCGACCCTGATGCTGGGACTCCCGGGCCTGCGCCGTGCCTGGGTGGATCTGCGCGCGCGTTTCGCGCCGGACTGAGCATTGCGGCGCGGGCGGCGCGCCTGCCGCCGATCATTTCTTCCGCTTCATCATCCGCGCGAGCGCGTCCTCGCCGAGCGGCTTCTTGTGCTTCACGCGCAGGCTCTCCGCCCATTCGCGGTTGAAATCGCGCTGGTAGCGCCAATTGAGGCCGAAGGTCACGAGCATCGCGACCAGCGCGCCCAGGCTCGCCAGCGCCATGTCCTTGTGGGCATCCCAGACATCGCCCTGCGTGCCAAGGTAGGCCTGGCCGAGGCCACCGCCGAATATCTCCGCGACCGCCCACTCCGCGAGCTCGAACAGCATCGAGGTGGACATCGTCAGATCGAGCGGCAGGAAGTAGCCCCAGAAGCCGCGCACATCGGCGACCCGCAGGAAGACCTCGCGCACCGGGTAGGCGAGCAACAGCCCATAGCAGAAGTGGATCACCCGGTCGAAATGATTCCGCTCCCAGCCGACGAGCTCGTTGAAGGTCCTGCCGGTCAGACTGCGGAACCATGCGTCGTACGGGACCTCCGCATAGCTGTAGTGCGCGCCCACCTGGTGCAGGCACATGAACACGAATATGACGGTGTAGGAAACGCGCGACAGCAGGAGCTGGCGATGATAGGCGAACAGGATCACGACCACGGCGATCGCGAGCACGTTTTCCAGCAGCCAGACATCGCGATGCCAGGGCCGTATCGCGAGCGCGAGCCACCAGGCCGCGAATATCAGACCCAGGACGAGCAGATACTTGCGGTGCGGCAGTGCCACGCCGCCACTTTATCCGAATGTCAGGCTCTCGGTGTCCAGCAGCGCTTCTCGATCACCTGCCAATCGGTCGGCTGGAAAAGTCATTCGACGTAATCCTTGCGCTGCGACGGCTTGAAATCCGTGAGCCAGGCATGCTCCCACAGGTCGAGCACCAGGACCGGCCTCGCGCGTGCCGGCAGGCCGAGGTGATGCAGGTCGATCCAGACGTTGATCAGCCGGTTCGACTCGCGATCGCAGGCGCACACCACCCGGCCCACGCCGCGGGTTTCGGCGAGATCCCTAGGATAGTCCTTCCACGACTTCATGCTGCCGAAACATTGGCCGACTGCCTTGGCGAACTTGCCATTCGCCACCGGCGCGGCGGGCGCCGGGTTCAGCGCCTCGAAGAAGAGCTCGTGCAGAATCATGCCCGAGATGCAGCTCCACGGCCTCGCGCCACAGTCCAGCGAGCCTGGAGAGCTGTCCGAATTCCCGCGCTTGATACGGCTTCCTCGCCGAGCTGGCGAGCGGTTCGACGGCACTCATGGACCTTGCTTCCCTGGACTTCGCGCCGGGCACGCTTCCTTGCCCCGGCTACAACATGCGCCGCAACAGGCGCCCAATCGGCAGGATCCGCAGCAGGCCGGCAGCGAGTCCCGGCTTGGCCGCCATCAGGCCCGCGACGGCGCCGCTGGCCAGCGCCTTGCCACCGCCGCCGAGCATGAAGCGCATCGTATGGCTCCTGGGGAAACTTCCCGGCTCAGGTATCAGGATCGACTCGAGCTCCGCCCGGCTGTCCGCGAGCCGGCGTTCTGCCGGCAGCATCGCATCAGCCTCGTCCACGGTGCGCTCATCCGGCAACACGGGCGTCCTCATCCGGACTGCCATTGACCGACTCGCCGTTTGCGCCGATACCATCGCCTCCCGTGCCATCGCGCGAGTTCGCCTTCAGCGCCCGCTCGATCAGCTCGCGATCGCGCTGCCATTCGCCCCGCACGCGGTGGAAGAAATCCGGCGCTGGCGTCGAGCCGCGCCGCAACAGCGGTATCGCCACGCCGGCCGCGGCAGACGCGAACACGATCGCGAGACCGGCGGCGGTCCACGCCCGCCAGGGCCCGTCCCAGGTCAGGGCGAGGATCCACACGCACAGCATCACGAGCGCGATCACCGCCGCGACCGCGGCCAGGACCAGTGCCATGATCCTGCGCGCGAGCAGCACACCGGCGTCGCGGGCATCCGCGCTCGCGACTTCGGCGTACGCGCTCAGGTGACGCATGAGCGCCGGCAGCAGCGGGAGCAGCAGCGAGCGCACGGCTATTCCACCGGCCGGCGTCACTCAGCGGCGCGAAGCGAGAAAACCGATGATCACGCCCGCCGCTGCGGCCAGGCCGATCGCGGTCCACGGGCTTTCATGCACGTACTCGTCGGTCGCGGTGGTGGCCTCGCGGGCATATCCGCGAATGCTCTCGGCGCCGTCCATGGCCGACGTCTTTGCCCTCTCGAGCGTCTGTTCGACCTTGGCCCGGACCTTTGCCACTTCCACGTCGTCGACGTGGGCGACCTTCTTGATCAGGTCCTCGACATCGGCCAGCAGATTTCGCCACTCGCCCGCGCGGGCCCCCGAGTGATTGCCGTTCCGCAGGTTTCCGGTCCTGCCCGACTGGGTTCCGACCGGGCCGGTTTCAAGTGCTCTTTCCATGAGAATATCCCTCCTGAGTTTTGCCGGCGATATCGCCAAGCCTGGCGGATCCCTCCGCTCAAGCCCGCCGCGAGACGCCGATGAAAAACGTGATGACCGCGCCGATCAGGAACAGGACGAACAGGATCTTGGCGATTCCAGCCGCGCCGGCTGCGATGCCAGTGAATCCGAACACCGCTGCGATCAACGCAATGACGAAAAAGACGACTGCGTAGTAAAGCATGGCAACCACCTCTGGTTTCGGTTCGTCCTCCGCGGACTCGAACCCCCGCATGTTCCGCATCGAACGTTATTGCAGGCTGCACGAACGGCCGTCGGGTCGCCGTCGGTCCCCGGCACGAAGGCTCGTAGGAGATCGCTCACAGGGCGGCGCAGCGCCCGCCGCCGGGGCATGCCGGTCGAACAGTCGGCGCCCGCTGACAGCCCTCCGGCGCGGGACTTTCGTATCATCCGAAGGGAACCGGTGGAAACCATGGCCAGACTACAGCACGCCCCGGGCATCGAGACGATCATCAAGGATCCTGCCAAGCACTTCCGCAAGCCGGCGGAAGTGGTCGGCGATGCCAGTCTGAGCGCGGACCAGAAGCGCAAGATACTCGAGTCCTGGGCGCAGGACGCCAAGCTGATCGCGGTCGCGGAAGAAGAAAACATGGGCGGGGACGACCGTCCCGGGCTCCAGGAAGTGAAGCTTGCCCTGCTCGAACTCGAGAAGCAGGAATGACGCGGCGCGCAGTCAGGCGTTGCGCAGGAATACCGGCAATTTGCGGCCGATGCGGTAGAACTTGCTCGCGGTGCGCCTGAGCCAGACGGGCGGTTCCGCCGGGCGCTGGTCCCAGGCGGCGTTGTGCCTGACCGCGAACTCGGCCACCGCCGCGGCCAGGTCGCCTTGCGCGCCGATCCGCCGCCAGAATTCAGGAAAGCGCTCGCGGCCGTCCTCGAGGCGGAAATCCATCCAGTTGGCCTTGTCGCGCAGGAACAGCCGGATGTTCTCGCCGACCGTGTCGCAATAGTCGAGCGCGACCGCCCGCGGCGTCGCATCCTTCGGGCAATGCCACAGGATCGCGTAGCGGTAGGCATTCATCATCCCGGTGTACGAGCGCCTGGCCCAGCTTGCGGCGACCTGCCCGACATCGCGCGTCAGGTGCACGTAAAACGCGCGGTCCCCGTACCTGCGGTCGAGCCGGCCGAGCATCCACGACAGCCGGTTGTCGGACTCGATGTGATTGTCCGGAAAATCGAAGTGCGCGTCGCCAAGGAGCCCGCTCCTCGATTCGTGGGCGCTGGTGTAATTCGTGATGTGGCTGCAGGCGCGGGCGAATGTCTGGGAGCCTGAGCGGCCGGTACTGAGAATGAAGACGTTCATGCGAATCGGTATTCTGGCCTATAGTCTACCCGCGGCGGCGCGGCGGCGTCATGGAGGAGCGTAATGGCGAAGGACTACGAGAAGACGGTGCGGATCCGCCAGCCGGCGAAAGTCGCACCGGACGAGCGCGGACGCAATGTCTGGGTCGGGCGGGTCGAGACCGTCGAGCTCGAGCTGGTCTCGACCACGGCGCTCGAAAAGCTCCTGAAGTCCGACGACGGCCGGACGCGCAGCGAGATCCGCAAGCTCGTCGCCGGCAGGAAGGACGGTGTGCTCGCGCGCGATACGGCGACGGGGCATTTCCAGATCGTCGACGACGCGGATCTCGCGATCGCCCTCGACAGCGACAAGCCGCGAAGCACGGCAGCGCGGAGCGCCGAAGTCACGACGGAGCCGCTCAGCGAGAAAGCGCGGCAGGCCGCCGACGATCTCTCGCTGGTCAGCACCCAGATACTGAGGAAGGTGCTGAAACCGCAAGGCAGGCAGGAGCCGGCGAAGCCGAAAGCCGGCAAGAAGGACAAGTTCGGCGGCTTCAATCCCTACGACAACAACTGAGCTGCGCCCGCGGGGATCGGGGCGGGCCCGTCAGGACTTCCGGCCGCGGCGCCACTCCTGGGTCCAGGCGGGGAAATCCTGCGGCGGCAGGGGCTTCGCATAATGAAAGCCCTGGGCGTAATCGCAGCCCATCGCCGCCAGTTCCTGCGCGACCGCTTCGTTCTCGACGCCCTCGGCGACGACCTCCAGGTCGAACGAATGCCCGAGCGCGACGATCTGCTCGACGATCCTGCGATCGGCCTTGTCGGCCTGCATGTTCATCACGAACGACTTGTCGATCTTGAGCTCGTCGGCCGGGAGCTGTTTCAGGTACGACAGCGACGAGTAGCCGGTGCCGAAATCGTCGATCGAGATCCGCGCGCCGAGCTCGCGGATTTCGCTCAGCACGCGGTGGCTGGTCTCGCGGTCCACCATCAGCGCGTTCTCGGTCACCTCGACCGTCAGTCGCGACAGGTCGACCGACCACAGCCCGGCCGCGTTCCTGATGACGTCCACGATCTCGGGGTTGCGGACGATCGAGGGGGAGACGTTGACCGCGACGCCGAGCGCGGAGAGGCTCTTCGGCCATTCGCCGAGCTGGCGCAGGGCGCGGTGGAAAGCGAAGCGCGTCAACGGGTCGATCTGCCCGGTCATCTCCGCGACGTCGATGAAGATCTCGGGCGGCACGTTGCCTGCGTCCGGGCGATTCCATCGCATCAGGGCCTCCGCCCCGACCACCTCCAGTTCGGGCAATACCAGCTTCGGCTGGTAGTTCAGCACCAGGTCGCCGTGCTCGAGCGCATTCGCGAGCTGGGTCTCGAGATCCCAGCCGGCCGTCAGCTCGTCCGCCTTGCGTACCGTGTAGACCACGGTCGGTTGCGAGGTCTTCCAGGCCTCGAGCAGCGCGATCTCGCCGCATTGCATCAGCGCCTCGGCCGTGCGCGCGTGCGCGGGATACATGCCGATCCCGACCGACAGCCGGACGCTCGCGTGCTGCGCCCCGGCCGAGAGCGGCTCGGAGCCGGTGCGCAGGATCTTGTTGGCGGCGAGCAGTGCGTGCCCCTCGTTCCGCAGATTCGAGAGTACGAACACGAACTTGCGATCGCCGAGCCGGACGAAATAGTCGCCCGGGCGCGCGACGTGCGACAGGCGGTTGCGGAGCTCGTCCAGCATGCGGGCCGCGTTGACGTGGCCCGCGCTTGCGAACAGCCGCTCGAGGTGATGCACGTAAACGACCAGCACGGCGATGCCGAACAGCCGGCTCTCGCGCGCGGAGAGCCGCATGCGGATCGCCTCGAGGCAATCCGCGTAGTTGCTGCTTGCGTCCGGTACCGGCATTGCGCTGGTCATGGCGTCAGTTCAGGTAATACTCGGCCGGATCGACACCGTGGGCGCCGGGCTCGAGTCCCGACTCGATCCAGAGCGACTGCTGGTCGTCGGCGGTCGCCGACACCTGGTTCAGGTCGAGTACGCGATATTCCGCGAGCGGCCGCTTGTCCTTGTCCAGGATGATCATGACTTCCGGGCGCAGCCGCCGGATGCGGCTCTGCGCGGTGACGACCGCGACCTCGCCGGTATTCAGCAGCACCAGCGTGCCGGTCGGAAACATGCCGATCGCCTGCGTGAACTGGTCGACGACCTCGGCCTGGAACTCGACGCCCGCGAGTGCGCGCAACTGCCGGAGCGCGCCATAGGAAGACTGCGTGCTGGCGTAGGGCCGTGACGTGATCATCGCGTCGTAGGTATCCACCACCCCGGCGATGCGTCCATACACCGGGATCTCCCCGCCCTTGAACCTCCCGGGATAACCCGAGCCGTTGTAGCGCTCGTGGTGGTGGGCGACCATGTCGAGTACGCGCGGGTCCACCTCGCCCGCTTCCCTCAGCAGGTCCAGCCCGTATTCGACGTGCTTGCGCATCACCGCGACTTCCGCCGCCAGCAGCTTGCCGGGCTTGTTGAGGAGCTCCTCCGGAACGCGGATCTTGCCGATGTCGAGCAGCATCGCGCCGAGGGCAACGACCCTGAGCGCATCCCGGTCGAGCCCGATCTCGCGGCCGAGCACGGTCGCCCACACCGACGAAGCGAGCGAATGGGAATAGAGGTAGCCGCCCTTGCGGCGGATGCGCATCAGGCAGGACATCGCGGCAGGATTGCGCATCGCGCTCTCGACCATCGGCTCGACTGCCCGCTCGAGCTTGTCGACATTCAGCTTGCCGGCGCTCCTGAGCTCGCCCATCACGTCCTCGACCGTGGTGTAGGCCGCGACCTGGATGCCGGTCGCCTGCTTGATCTCGTCCTTCAGCTCGCGCATCGCCTCCGCGGGCTGGCGCTCCGGGCGCGGCGGCGGCGGAGCCGTCTTCGGCAGGTCGCTGTCGACCCGCGTGTCGACCACGATCGAGCGGCAGTGGCTCTTGAGCGCCGCGATCTCATCCTGGTTGCGCACGTAGAAGCCCTGGAACAGGAACGGAGTCTCCAGCCACGGGCGATCGAGCTCGGAAACGTACATCCCGATCTCGAGATCAGCGACTGGGATTTTCCGGTACCTGGACAAGGCGCTGCGATCCGGATGCGGCCAGAGGGTCCTGCGACAGTGACAAACTGGCGCCTGCCGGGGCGTGACGCGTCACGCAAAAAATATGACAAACGGCGGCTTTGGCGCCGAATCGGGGGATTCGGGGCCGTCCCGGAACATAAAAAAGGGGCCGGCCCCGAGGAGCCGGCCCCTGGGTCGATCGGCGCCGCTCAGCGAGTTGCCCGGATCACCACGCGCCGGTTGTTGCGCCGCCCTTCGGGCGTCGTATTGTCGTCGGTCGGGCTGGATTCCCCCGCGCCGCTGGTCGTGATCGTCGAGGCGTCGATACCCTTGCTGACGACATAGTCCTTGACGACGTTTGCACGCTGTTCCGACAGGGTCTTGTTGTAGGCATCCGCGCCCGTGTCGTCGGTGTGACCCTCGATCGTCACGCGCGTCTGCCCCGCAACGTCCGGCGGCAGCGTCTTGTACTGCGCGATCGCACTGTCGATCTGGCTGCGAGTTTCGGCAGTCAATTCCGCCGAGTTCGTGTCGAACAGCACGCCACGCAACGTCACCTCGCGGAAGCAGCCGATCTCGTCCACCGCGACGCCTGCCGTCGTGTCCGGGCAGCGGTCCTTGTCATCGGTCACGCCATCCTTGTCAGCGTCGCCGGGAGGCGGCGGTGGCGGCGGCGGCGGTGGTGGTGCCGGCGGTGGCGGCGGCGGTGGTGGCGGCGCTGCCCGAACCGGCTCCGCTTCCGCGCCGCCGAACTCCTTGCGGAACATCAGCCCGATGGTGCGCGGCTGGTTGACCAGGTAACCGACCCTCGCCACGCGGCCGCGCTCCTGATCGAGCGCCAGGCGTGCGGTTTCGTCGCCGACATTGTTGACGAACAGCGCAGCCTCCCAGTCGTCGCCACGCAGGCCGAAGCGGATGTTGCCGATATCGTAGGCCGGCAGCAAAGGATCGAAGGTGAACGTAGTGAGCGGGACGCCGTTGATCTCCGGATCGCCGAATCCGGTATCGGGCGGGTTCGGACTGGTCAGGATGCTGAACGTCCCGAAGCCGGGCACCTGGTCGCCCATCTGCGTATAGCGGCTCCCGACGTGCTGGTAGCTGCCCGTGATGAAGCCCTCGATGCTCTCGGTCATCGGCCAGCTGTAGGTCGCGTTTGCCGCCAGCTGGAACTCGGGCGTGGATGGCAGGCGGTTGCCCTCTTCGATGCCCGCGAGTACGTCCCCGGTCACCGAAGAAACCGTCGAATCGATCTCGGCTTGCGTATAGGTCGCGCTGATGCCGAAGTCGAAGCGATCCGTCGGTTGCGCGGATAGCTCCATCTCGATGCCGGTCGAATGCGATTCCGGCACGTTGATTGCGATACGCGACGAACAATTGCCCGCAAGCGCCGGCACCTGGAGGTCGCTGATGTCGGCATGGAAGGCCGCGACGTTGAATTGCGCGCGTCCGTCCGCAAAACCAATCTTGGCGCCCAGCTCGTAGTTCCAGAGCGTCTCGCTGTCGAACGTCGGACGGCCACCAAAGGTCAAAACGTCGTCCGCAGAGCAGAGCGGGATGTTCAGCGGATCGTTGATGCCACCGAGACGGAATCCCTCGGCCGCCTGTGCGTTGAACTGCACGTTGTCGCTGACCTCGTATGACAGCAGCACGCGCGGCAGGACGCCATCCTCGCTGGTGGATCCCGGACCGTTCGTCAGCTCTTCGGGCCCGCCGTCGGTGTCTGCGAAAGCGCCGCCGAAGTACAACACGCGGTCCTCGTCGTAGTCGTAGTAACGCGCACCGACCGTTGCCGAGAGACGCTCGGTGATGTCGAACGTGCCCTCCGCGAAGAAAGCCGTCTGCTTGAAATCGTACGGAATGCGCGAGAAGAACGGGCTGTCCACCGGTCCGCCCAATGCGGGACCCGGCACGCCGATCAGCGCGTCGTAGCCGGGCGTCGGAAGGGTCTGCCCGTAGTCGCGGGTAATGTCACTGTAGAAGCCGCCGACGACCCATTGGAACCGGCCCTCGTAATCCGAGGCGAGCCGCAGCTCCTGCGTGAACACTTCGACTTGCGTCGCGTCGTGCAGCGCGGAATCCAGTCGCACACCCGGGACATTGGCATTGAAGATGTTGAAGTAGGTGACACTGCCCGACAGCTGCGACGCGTCGCGGAGCACCAGGATGTCCCGGTCCGTAAAGGAGCTGACCGACGTCAGTACCACCCCGCCCAGGTCGAACTCTGCCGTCAGGTCGGCGAGGAAGAATTCGTCGGCGAACTCTTCCTGGAGCTGGCGATACTGCTCGCGCTCGCCGATGTCCACCGCCGGCTCGGTCGTCATGAACGGATTCGCGAGCATGTTCCAGACGTCTTCGCGATTGAAGCCGTCGATATTGGTGTCCTGGTAGATCAGGCGCGGCGTGATCGCCACGTTGTCTGTCAGCTCCCAGCGCAGCGCCAGCCGGCCGCCGATGCGGTCGCCGCCGTTGACGTCTTCATCCACGACACCGCCCGGGCCGTGGGCGTCGATGTAGCCGGGCAACTCGCTGTAGTACCCGATGAGCCGCAATGCGGCCCGATCGCTCAACGCCATGTTCAGCATTGCGCGGGCGTTGCCGCCTGAGTCGCCGCCGTCGATCGTGCTGAAGCCCACTTCGACGTCGCCGTAATCGTCGGTGACGTCCGGCTGGTTGGTGATGTAACGGACGGTGCCCGCGAGCGAGCCGGAGCCGAACAGCGTGCCCTGCGGTCCACGCAGCACCTCGACGCGGTTCAGGTCATACAGCTCGAGGTCGGGCGTGAACAGCGACAGGGAAATGACCGACTCGTCGAGGTAGACGCCGACCTGCTCCTTGATGCCCGCGAGGTCACGGTCGATCTTTCCGGCGGAAATACCGCGAATGCCGACCTGGCTCTGGCCCGGGCCAAGGTTCTGGACCGAGAGGCCGGCGACATTGCGCGACACGTCCTCGATGTTTTGCGCGCCGGCCGCGCGCAGCGCATCTTCGCTGCGCGCGCTGACCGCGAACGGCACGTCCTGGATCGACTCGGCCCGCTTGCGCGCCGTCACCGTGACTTCGCCGAGTACCGTATCCTGGGCCTGCGCGGCCTGCGCGAGGGCCAATGCGACGCCAATTGCCACCAGCGGTGCGGGTCGCAGCCCGAGTGTCCTGTTCATGATCCTGCCCCTTTTTTCGCCCGTTCCCCCGGGCCGTGTTGTAGGCAAGAGTGTCTCTACATTAAGTAAATCCCGCAAGTCCGGCCCACATGTTGCGGGACGGCCACGAAAAACAGGATGCGGAAACTGTGGGCCCGCTGGGATTCGAACCCAGGACCAAGGGATTCACGTAGCCCCGCCGTTTCCGGCGGGCGTGGACTATCTCTTCACCCGCGACGGCCGCTGCCGTCGGGGTGCGGGACGCTCTCGCCTGTCATCAAGGGCACTCGAAGCCCTCAGGTAGTCTCTGCACCTTCCGGCGGTGCACCGCCGGCTCGGCTCAGGATTGCCATCAGCCGCAAAGCGCTGGAAGGTTTCCCTGAATTCGTCCCGTCCACCCGGATTCTTTCGAAGCCGGGGCACCTTTCCGAAAAAGATGAGTCCCCTGCTCTAACCACTGAGCTACAGGCCCGCGGGCAGTCTAGCAAAACAACTTGCACGCGCCGCCCGCGCCAGTCGGGAATCGTTCTCATTTGACGCAGGCCGACGACAGAATTGCGAGAATGGCGGCGTCCGAACGGACCAATCGAGTTCCTCATGGAGGAGTTTTCACGATGACAGACTCCAGATTCTCGCGGCGGCAATTGCTGCAGGGAGCGATCATCGGCATCGCCGCCGTGCCGGCCGCCTCGTTGATCGTGAACGACGCGCACGCCGCCGAGCCACTGGCCGAAAGCGATCCGGCAGCGAAGTCCCTTGCCTACGTGACCGACGTCAGCAAGGTCGACCCGAAGGCGAATCCGACCTACAAGGCCGGCCAGCACTGCGGCAACTGTATCCAGTACACCGGCAAGGCGGGCAGCGGCGAAGGGCCCTGCAACATTTTCCCGAACAAGACCGTCAAGGAAAAAGGCTGGTGCAAGGTCTGGGTCCTGAAGCCCGGCTCGAAACCCGCCTGATCCGCCCATCGCGCGACGCGGAATCATTCAGTCCCGGTTCAGCGCGATGACCCAAGACTGCGGCCGTCGGCACTGGCCGCCGGCAGCGCATCGACGGTTCCCGGCTGACTGGGGTGCCGCGGGGTCCGGCGGCACTGGCGGCGGCCGGGCCGGCACTTCGAGCATCGTCGCGATGCCCGCATGAAAGCGCGCTCCGATCCACGCCTGCGCGATCCCCGCTTTCCGGAATGGCGGCCGGCCGAACTCCGGGCGGGCGACGGCGAACGCCTGCAGAAAGTCCTGGCCGATGCCGGCATCGCTTCACGTCGCGATTGCGAATTCGCCATTCGCGCGGGGCGCGTGCGCGTCAACGGACGGCGTGTGCTCGCCTTGCCCTGCCTAGTCGATCCCGCGCGCGATCTGATCGAGTTCGACGGTGCAGTCGTCGATCTGCGGGGCAGGCCGGGCGCGCGGCCGCGCGAGCGCCTCTACCTCATGCTCAACAAGCCGCGCGGCGTCATCTCGACAGCACGCGACCCCGGCGGGCGCGCCAATGTCGTGGACATGGTGCAGGCGGCTGTGCCCGCGGGCGATCGCGTCTACCCGGTCGGGCGCCTGGATGCGGATTCGACCGGCCTCGTGCTGCTGACCAACGACGGCGAGCTCGCACACCGCCTCGCGCACCCGAGCCTCGGTGTCCCCAAGGAGTATCACGTCGCGGTGCAGGGAGAGCTGTCGGCGGCCACGCTGGGGCGGCTAGGCAAAGGCATGTTCCTTGCCGACATCAGCTCGCCGCGCGGTGGCGCCAGGCGCGCGCAGATGCGCCAGGTGCGCGTCTTGAAGCACATGAGAGACCGCCGCCGCGGCGACCTGTCGCTGGTCTCGGTGATCCTGCACGAAGGCCAGAATCGCGAAATACGCCGTTTGTTCGCGCGTGTCGGCATCAAGGTCAGGACCCTCGAGCGCGTCGCGCTCGGCACGCTCAGGCTCGGCAGGCTGCCGCCGGGCGGGTTCCGGCATCTCAGCTCGAGTGAAGTCCTGGCGCTCAAACGCGCGGTGAATCTGGGGTAAAGAATCCCGCGCGCCCGCTACACTCCGGGGACCGCTCGGGGGCAACGGGACAAACCACGCGTGGCCGATCAGAACCGCCGGATCGCGGCCTGGCTGCTGGCAGTCATCACCTTCCTGGTCGTGTACGGCTCGCTGTACCCGTTCCGCTTTGCTGCGACCGATGGCGCGAGCCTGGTCGAGGTTCTCGGCCGGCTGACATTCGCGCGCACGACCCGAAGCGACATCGCGGCCAACGTGCTGCTCTACCTGCCGCTCGGGGCCTGCCTGACCTGGCTGCTGGCCAGCCGACTCGGCGGACTCGTCGCCGCGATCACGGCGACCGGCGCGGCCGCGGCGCTGTCGTTCACGATCGAGTCCGCCCAGCTTTACGAGACGCGCCGGGTCGCGAGCCTCGCCGATGTCGCCTACAACACCATTGGCGCATTCGCAGGGAGCTGGATCGCACTCGCGATCGCTGCGACCCACCGCCGCCTGCATGCTTCGCCCTTCGCGGGCCTGCTGCGTCATCCGGTAGCGACCGCGCTCCTCCTTTCCTGGATCGGCTACCGACTGGCGCCATTCGCGCCGGTCCTCGATCCCGCGAACTGGGTCGCGTCATTCACACCGATCGCCGACGGCGGCTGGTTCGATCCCGGCGCGTTCCCGCTGCATGCGATCGCCTGGCTTGCCCTCGCGCTCCTGGCCGAGCGGCTGGTGCCGGCACGCACGACGATCTTGCTGGCCGGCGCAATGGCCTTCGTGCTGGCAGGGCGGGTCCTGTTCGCGGACCTCGGCCTGGTTCCTGCCGAAGTCGCCGGCATGGCGGTCGCACTCCTGCTTTCGAAGCCGCTGCGGCGGTTGAGCGTCAGGCGGGCCGCGAGCGCACTCGCAACGGGGCTCGTCGTGCTGATCGCCGTGCGCGGTCTCTGGCCATTCGATTTCCAGATCGCCCAGGATCGCTTTGCGCTGCTGCCCTTCGTCGAGTCGCTGACCCGGTATCGCGCGACGAACCTCACTGACATGTTCCTGCGCTGTTTCACCAATGGCACGCTGGTCTGGCTGCTGGCCCGCGGCGGACTCCCGGTGCTCGTGGCCACGGCGCTCGGCGCCGGGGTCGTGTTTTCGATCGAACTGCTGCAGACCTGGCTGCCCGGCCATACGGCCGAGATCACCGATCCCCTGCTGGCGCTCGCCGCCGGCGGCCTGGTCGCGGTTTTCGAACGCAACTCCAGCAACCGGTGACGGGACCTATGATTCCGAGCGGGAACATGATCCCGGCGCGATGGTCTATGGTTCGACCATGATCCCGGCGCTGGCCCTGCTCCTGCTTTCCGCCGCTGGCGCCCCCGAAGAGGGGGTCGCCGAACCGGCCGCACCGCTGGCTGTCCCGCCGGCGTCAACGATTCCGATTGAAGCCAGTCCGGCGCCACCCGCCGAGCCGCCCGCCGCTTCGGCTGCGACGGGCGATACGACGGCGCCGGCGTCCTCGCCCCCGCCCGCGCCGACCAAGGACACGACCGCTCCAGCGCCGGCTCCCGCGCCGACGGGTAGCACGACGACGCCCGGGCCGACGGCCGGGTCCGGCACCGACAAACCCGCCGATGCATCGGCGACGCCGACCGCCGGAAGCACAACTGCTGCCGGCACCGCGCCTCCCGCCGCGCCCTGCCCCCGCGCGCGCGACCAGGCGCATATCCTGCCGCTCGATCCGCGCCTGGAGGCATACGAGGAATTCCGCGGTTTCTACGAGACCGCACGCTTTGACGAGGCGCTGCCATTCGCCAAGCGCGTCGTCGAGCTGTCCGAGAACGATCCGGAGCGCGATTACGAGTTGCCGATCGCCTACAACAACCTCGGCGCCACCCAGTACCAGCTTGCCGATTACGCGGCCGCCGCTGAGAGCTACCAGAAATCCCTGGAGCTGCTGGAAACCTCGCAGGGCATTTCCTCGCGCCGGCTGATCGTGCCGCTCGCCGGTCTCGGCGCCGTGTACGCGGCACAGGACCAGCACGCGCTGGCCGCGGAGCTCCTGGACCGCGCACTGGCGGTGAGCCGCAGGGCCGACGGCCTGTTCAACCTCAACCAGCTGCCGATGATCGAGCAGCTGGCGGACAGCCGCTACGCGATCGACGACTTCAGCGGCGTCGAGCACGAGCGCCTGTATGCGCTCAAGATCGCGGAACAGAACTACGGCTACAACGACGAGCGGACGCTGCCGCCGGTGCTGGACCTGGCCTCGTTCTACGAGACGCTCAGGGAGTTCATCGCGGCGCGGATGATGTACCTGCGCGCGCGCGACATCAGCGTGAAGGAAAGCGGCGGGTTCAGTCCGCTCGCGGTCAAGAGCCTGCTCGGCATCGCCCGCACCCACCGGATGCAGTACACGATGGATCCGGAGACGCTCGACAGCCAGTTGCCGGCCCGCGACGAGATCACCGGCGATGTGGTCGGCAAGGTCTGGCGCGAATCGCGCTTGCCGCCCCCGGCCGCCGATCGCACTGGACTCCGTGCCGCGCAGCAGGCGCTCGAGATGCTGCGCCAGGTTTCGGACCCGCCGCCGAAGCTCCTTTCCGACACGCTGATCGAGCTCGGCGACTGGTACCAGTCGACCTCGCGGCCCACGCTCTCGCTGCCGTATTACGCCGAGGCGTCCGGGATATTCGCCGTCGTCGACGAGGGTGCGGGTCTCGGCAACCCGCTGGTCACGCCGCGGATGGTTTTCTATCGCCCGCCGGTCTCGGCGGCCCGCGGCCTCAACACGCTGACCGGGCAGTACATCATCCGCAAGACCGTCTTCAGCTTCGTCGTCTCCGAGTCCGGCGAGCCGCAGGACATCACGGTCGTTTCGAGCAACATGTCGGAGGCGCAGCTTTCACAGTCGCGCCGCGCCCTGTCGCGCGCGATCTACAGCCCGCGCTTCGTCGGCGGCAAGGCGGTGGCGACCGAAGCCGTCAACTTCACCAGCGACTGGTACGAAGAGCAGGAGCCCGACCCGCCGTCGACGCCTGCGACCACCTCCGCCTCAAGTTCCGGAACCTGACGGCGGCGTTGCCGTTTCCGGAGGCGTCTTCTCGGCGGGCTCCTTCGCGGGATCCTCCGCAGGCTTTTCGGGCTCCACAGGCGGCGGTTGTGGCGTTGCCGCAGGCGGCGATTGCGTCGTTGCCGCAGGCGACGGCCCGGGCAGGGGATCGCGCGCGTTCCGCAGCAGCAAACGCACTGCTTCCTGGTCGGACAGCTCCACTGCCACCTTGGCGCCGGCATCGCGCATCGCGCGCTGGGTCGCGATCTGCAGCGGCTCCTTGCTGGCGAGCGTACGTGCCTTCTCGCGGCCATAGCCGGTGTAAGTGAAGGAATCGACGCGGCCGCCGCTGCCGTCGTAGAGCGTGAGCAGGTAGCGGATGGTCACGATGAACGCCTCGCCCGCGACGTCCTTCGGCGTCAGGAACGAGTACTCCTCGAATTTCGGCTCCAGCACCAGGACGAGCGGCGGCCGGAGACTGGCCACGCGCGTCGGGTCCTCGACCGGGACCACCTCGGAGAACATGGCCTTCAGCAGCCAGTCGAGGTTGGTCACGTGCGCCGGGCCGAGCGTGATCTCGTAATCGATCTCGCCGCGCGTCTCCTTGTGGATGAATTCGCGGAATTCCTTCGAGTAGTGCACACCGATCCTCACCGGGTGCTTGTCGATCAACGGCGGCGGCAGCTTCGCCTCCGTCGTCAGCTTGGTCGAGATGCACGCCGACAGCAGCAGTGCGCACAGGGCGGCGACACAAGGCCGCAATGCGGATCGCTTCATGGATTCCTCCGTCGGGGGGTGACGTACTCGTCTTCCGGCAGACCGACGAATACGCCGCCGTTCCTGGCCGAGAGGATGCGCATGAGCGTCGCGTAGCGCATGCTCGTGTGCTGGGGATACTGGCCCGGTATCGGGAAACCGAGCGAATGGATCCGGACCAGGCGCTCGCCGGACTTGGCGGAGCGATTGATGCGATCCACGGTGTCGACCACGTCCTGGATCGACGGGCCGGTGAACTCGTCGCCGAACACGTAGATGCTGATCGGGTGCTCGCGGGTCCAGAATGTACGTACCGCGGCGATGATTCCCTCCGAGGGACTCGAGTTCGAGAACGCCTGCCAGCCGCGAAAGCGGTCGAGGATCGCCTTGCGCCGCGCGGGCGAGTCCGGGATCCATTTGCCGCGGTACTCGGTGAACATGTAGCCGCCCTCGTCATCCATGACCTGGATGCCCTTGAGCTTCGGGTAGATGTTCAGCACTTCCTCCATCCTGCGTTCGGCGCGCCGCCAGTTCTGCGACTGCATCGAGCCCGACGTGTCGACGATGAAGATCACGTACTCGCTGTCGATCGGCACGCCGGCGACCGGCTGGTTGTAGACCTGCCTGAGGCCGCTGCCGCGCAACTCCCGGTTCTCGTCGATCAGTGCCTTGCGGGCGGCCGTCATCGTCTCGGTCAGCTTCTTCAGCGCGTCCTCCTCGTCGAGACTCGCCTGGTGCTTGCCTTCGATCGCGGACAGGTCGCCGCGCAGCCGCGCGATGCGCTTCTGCTCCTCGGAGAGCTGCTCGATGCGCGCGCGCAGCTCGCGCTCGAGCACCAGCGCGAGGCCGCGGATGTCGAAGATCTCCCTCTCCATCTTCACGATCTGGCCTTCAAGGTCCACTTTTTCCTGCTCGAGCTGGATCGGCTGGCCGAATTCGTTCAACACCAGCAGCAGGATGATCGCGCCGAAGCCGCAGCAGATGCAGTCGAGGAACGACATGCTGAAGGTCTCGGTATCGCGTCGTGTGCGGCGCTTCATGGCCAGTCCTTCGCCGGACTCAGGAAGCCCCCGCCCGTGGTGCGCGCCAGCCGCCAGAAGTAGATCGGCGCCGAGGGATCGCCTTCCATCGGCAGCAGCACGATGCTGACCGGCGGCGGCGACGGCGGCAGCGACTTCACTGCATCCCTCATCAGGTCCTCGCGCTGCTCCATGGTCACGAGCGTGCGCATCAGCGGCGGCTTGTCGCCCTGGGTCGGCAGGCCGTCGGTAATGAGGATCACGTTGTCCGGCGCCGGATCCAGCGTATTGATCACGCCGAAGGCGTTCTGCAGGCTGCTGCCGCCTTTCGGCGCGGTCTTTCGCAGCGCGGTCAGTGCCGCCTCGACCTGGCCCGCGTCGCCGATGTTGAGCCAGCGGCCCGCGCTGCCCTCCACCAGCGGCCGCGCCGCCGTATCGAAGGCGTAGAGCTGGAACTGCGTCGCCTCGGGCAGGCGCGCCGTGACCCACTCCACCGTGTTGACCGCCTGCTGCCACTTGGCCGACGCGATGCGCCGCTCCGGCGCCATGTTGCGCAGCCGGATGATATTGACGAGCGTCTCGTCGAGCATGCTGGCGGAAGCGTCGACCAGAACCAGCACGCGCCGGCCCTCCACGCGCAGCGTGACCAGCTGCTGGCGGTCGTCGATGCGCGGCACATCGACCACCTTGTCCGGCGGCGCCATTTCCTTCAGCCGGCGCGTGCCTTCCTCCAGCGACTTCAGATCCGCCTTCAGCCTTTCGAGGCTCTCGCGGCGCGCGAGCGTGTCGTATTCATAGGTCGAGAGCTCCTCCTGAGTCATGCGGAGCTTCTCCAGCACTTCGCGCGACAGTCCCGCGGTCTTCACGGTCCTGTCCTCGGTCGAGGCCAGGGCGTTCTTCAGTTCCGCCAGGTGCTTGTAGCCGTCGAGCACTTCCTGCTCGAGCTTGCGCGACTCCGCCGACAGGTCGCTGCTCTCCTTGATCCGGTGCAAGCCCGCCTGCGCGCTGATGATCGTGTAGAACAGCACGACCGCGCCGAATCCGCAGGAGATCACGTCGAGAAACGACATGCTGAAAGTCTGGGTCTGGCGCCGCGCCATGTGCCGCCTCAGCTCGCCGCGACCAGCTCGAGCACGATGCCGGGCGTGCCGAGCCGGAGTCGGTCGCCCGCCGCCAGCACCGTTTCGGCCTCCACGCGCTCGCCATTGACGAAGCAGCCGTAACGGCTGTGATCGCGCATCACCACCACACCGGCCTCGCGCGCGAGCGTGCAGTGCGCGCGCGAAATGCCGGCGGTCTGGCCGCGGAGTTTCACCTGACGGGGGGCGTCCGCGCCGGTGCCGAGCACCAGTGGCCGCTCGTCGATCGCATAGGCGCGGCCGTCGTGCACCAGGTGGGTCGGCGCGGTGCCGGTCGCGCGCCGCGGC
>JBOHZL010000036.1:0-26696 GCA_050738495.1 Steroidobacteraceae bacterium
GGAGGGCGCGACCGGCGGGCGCGCCGGCGCGCACGAGGACATCAACGTGATCACGCTGCTGCTTGGCGCGGAGGAGGGCGGACTCGAGCTGCTCGATCGCGGCGGGCGCTGGCTGCCGATCAACCCGCCGCCTGGCACCCTGGTCTGCAATGTCGGCGACATGCTGCAGCGGCTGACCAATCACGTGCTGCCGTCCACCACGCACCGGGTCGTGAATCCGACCGGCGTGCGGGTGAACCATCCACGCTACTCGATGCCCTTCTTCCTGCACTTCAACTCCGATTTCCCGATCGCCACGCTGCCGGGCTGCGTCTCGCCGGAGCGACCCGACAGGTATCCGCAGCCGATCCTGGCCGACGACTACCTGCGCGAGAGATTGCGCGAGATCAAGCTCCTGTACTGACCCCGGCAGGGTGCCCGTGGCGAAACTCTACTTCTATTACTCGACGATGAACGCCGGGAAATCGACCTCGCTCCTGCAGTCGAGCCACAACTACCGCGAGCGCGGCATGCGCACGCTGGTCTACACTGCCCGCTTCGACCAGCGCGGCGGCGGGCGGGTCCATTCGCGCATCGGCCTGTCGAGCGAGGCCCGCCACTTCGCCGACGGTTCGGACCTTTACGCCGAGATCGCCGGCGAGCACGCGCGCCAGCCGGTCGCCTGCGTGCTGCTGGACGAGGCCCAGTTCCTGAGCAGGCCGCAGGTGGAGCAGCTCGCGGCCGTCGTCGACCGGCTGTCGATCCCGGTGCTCTGCTATGGCCTCAGGACGGATTTTCGCGGCGAGCTGTTCGCCGGCAGCGCGCGCCTCCTGGCGCTTGCGGACGAGTTGACCGAGCTCAAGACCATCTGCCATTGCGGCCGCAAGGCCACGATGGTCGTGCGTGTCGGCGCGGATGGCGAGGTAGAAAGCCAGGGCGAACAGGTGGAGATCGGCGGCAACGAACGCTATCTCTCGCTGTGCCGGCGGCATTACTTCGAAGCGACCCGCGGCGAGGACCGGAAGGAATGAGGGCGGCAGCGACCTGCGGGTGCGCGGCGGCAACGATGCTTTGCCTGCTCCTGCCGTTGGCAGCGGGCGCGCAGGAAGCGCCGCAGGAGGCGCCGCAGGATGCGCCGCAGGATGCGCAACCTACGCCGGATCCCTGTCGCGACGCCGTGCGTTCGACTGCCGAGGGACTGGACGCGATGCGCGCCGGCCTGCAAAGAAGCGTCTGCAGCACGGCGCGCTTCGTCGACCGGATGTTCGGCGGCGAACATGAGTACGCGGAAACTGAGGACGAGTCCAACGGCCGCGCCAGCGTCACGCTCGGCTGGAACGAGCAGGACGATTTCAAGGTCGGCACCCGCTTCCGGGTCAGCGTCAACCTGCCGGCGCTGCACGAGCGGCTGAACGCCACAATCGGACGCGCGGAGCGCGACGAATACGTCGCCGATGAAACGACCGCTGACCCGGTGATCGGCGACTTTTCCGACGACGAGGAAGCGGAATGGTTCGCCGGGCTCGGCTACCGCGTGCTGCGCCGCCGCGACAGCCGCTTCGACCTCGGGGCGGGCGTCAAGCTCCAGTCACCGCTCAATCCCTACGCGAACGCACGTTACCGGCATTACGTGCACTTCAATCCGAACCTGCTGCTGACGCTTCGCACGACGGCATTCGTCGAGAACGACGAAGGCTTCGGAGTGACGCAGGCCTTCGACTTCGACCGCGTGGTGAGCCCCGATTACCTGTTGCGCTTCGGCAATTCCGTGCGCATGTCAGAGGAGACTGACGGTGTGCGGTGGCGCTCGCGAGTGGCGCTGTACCAGGCAATCGACTACAAGCGAGCCATGCGGTACGAGGTGAAGGTCCGCGGCGAGACCGACGGAACCCAACCTGACCTCTACGGTGCGTCGGTGACACACCGGCGCTCGTTCCTGCGGGACTGGCTGTTCGTCGAGTTCGGAGGCGAATTGTTCTGGGCCGATGGCCCATTGCCTTCCGATCGCTGCGACGCCTGCCTCGGCGCCAGCATCGGTTTCGAGGTGCTGTTCGGCGAGGCCTATGACCGGGTGCTGCGGCAGGAAGAAAGCGCGCAGGAAAGCATCGAGCATCCGCAGTGAAAGGGACGGTTTCAGAAGAAGCAACGTCAACTGGAGAACAACATGGGCCTGGGAACAATCCTGCTGATCATCCTGCTGCTCGCGCTGGTCGGCGTGCTGCCGACCTGGCCGCACAGCAGGGCATGGGGCTATGGGCCGACGGGCATCGTCGGCGTCGTCCTGGTCGTGATCATCATCCTGTTGCTGATGGGCCGGCTCTGACCGGCTTGCGCTGACCGCGCGGCGGTTCCCGGCTTCAACGGGTCCTTCGGAGCCGCGCTTCCCGCAACTCGGCGATGTGCACCGTGTTCGCCGGGAGTGCGGACTGCAGCAGCGCAGCCATGTGCGCGGGCATGGCCGAGATCACCGGCAGCAACTGCTGCTCGGGAACCGGCCTCGACAGCAGGTACCCTTGCAGGCACATCGCCGGGTAACCCAGCAGCCAGGCAAGCTGGTCCTGGCGCTCGACGCCCTCGGCGGTGATCTCGAGCTCGAGACTCTGGCATAGCGCGACGATCGCCCGCGCGATCGCCTGCGATCGCGTGCTGGTGTCGATGGTCGCAATCAGGCTGCCGTCGAGCTTTACCCGGGTCAGTGGCAGCTGTTCCAGCGAAACCAGCGAGGAATAGCCGGTTCCAAAGTCGTCGAGGGCGACACCGACGCCGAGGCCGCGCAGTTGCCGCAGCGCTTCGGTCGTGTGGCGGCCGGTCTGCAGTACGTTCTCCGTCAGCTCGATCTCGATGCACTGCGGCGGGAGGCGATGCTGCAGCAGCAGCTCCTGGAGCCGATCGACGAAGCGATTGTCGAGGAGCTGCAGCGACGACACGTTCACTGCCACGCGTACCCCGGGGAATGCGGTCGCATGCCAGCGCGCCGCATGCTGGACCGTCGCCTCCAGCACCCAGTCGCCGATCTCGCGGATCAGCCCGCAGTCCTCGGCGACGGGCAGGAAGTCCTGCGGCGAGGCGTAACTGCCGTCCGGCAGCCGCCAGCGCAGCAGCGCCTCGACCACGCGCGTCTCGAAGGTTGAGGGGTCGACCTCGGGCTGGAAGAAGAGCTCGAACTCGCCGCGATCGACGGCCCGGCGCAGGCCCTGTTCGGTGGCGAACTTCGCCGCCGCGACATCCAGCAGGTCGGGGCTGAACAGGCGGATCTGGCTGCGGCCCTGGGCCTTGGCGTGGAACAGCGCCGCATCGGCCGCGCGCAACAGCGCCTCGAGCTCGCGCCCGTGTTCGGGAAAGACGCTCGCGCCCAGGCTGAGACCCATCAGCAACTCGCGACCATCGACGACCAGCGGTTCCTGGAAGCACCTCACCAGCAACTTTCCGGCCTGCTCGATGTCCGCCGGGTGCGCGGCCTGCTCGTAGACCACGGTGAACTCGTCGCCGCCGAGACGCGCGCAGAAGCCGTAGTTCGCGACGGCGTCGCCGAGTCGGTCTGCGATCGCCTGCAGCACGCGGTCGCCGAATACGTGCCCCATGCTGTCGTTGATGTTCTTGAAATTGTCGAGGTCGAGAAAGTAGACGCCGACCAGGTGACCGCATTCGGCGGCGCGCTCGAGCGTCGCCTGCAATTGCGCCAGGAACTGGCGACGATTGGGAAGCCGCGTCAAGGGATCGTGGGCGGCGAGATGCTGCAACTGCCGCGTACGTTCCTGGACTTTCGCTTCGAGCTGTCCGTGATACTGCCGCGCGAGCGTCTGGGCAGCGGTCAACTGATCGGCCATCTGGTTGAACGATACGGCCAGCGTGTCGAGTTCCTTGATGCCGCCGCGCGGCACCACGACCCCGGTATCGCCCTGCGCGAGCCGGCGCGTGGCGTCCAGCAGCCTGCGGACCGGCCTGACGACGCTGGTGACGGTGCTGACCGTGACCGCAAGCAGCACCAGCAGCACGAATGCGGTCAGCCAGGCGAGCTGGGCGCGCTGCCGCTCTTTCTGGCGATTCATCGCGGAAAGCGCGACCGAGGACTGGCGTCGAGCGCTGGCGAGCGCTCGCTCCGTCTCGAATTTCGAGGTCGTCCTGCGCACCAGCCCGGCCAGAGCGGTGTGGCTCCCGGAAAACACCTCGAGTCTGGATTCGCGCTGGCCGTCGGTGCGCACCAGCAGTTCGCGCAGCCACACCAGGCGCTCCAGGTCGCTCCGCGTCCTGGTCAGCCATTCCTCGCCGAAAGAGCGGACGATGCTTTTCTCGTTGTCGCGAAGCAGGGCGGCGAATGCCTTCTCGCTGCGCGCCATCGCGCGCACCGCGCCCTCGCTGTAGCCCTGTAACAGGGCGAACCCGGCTGCCTGCCTTCGCATATCGTCGAGGATGCGGTTCGCCTCGACCAGGTATTCGCGGCCGAACACCTTGCCGAACATCGCCCATACCCGGTCGAGCGACGCCTGCATGCGCTGGTTCAGCGAATCGAGCTCGATGTTGAATTCCTTCAGCAGGCGCCGCCTAGCATCCGCCGAGTTGACGAGCTGGTCCGCGAGCTGCCCGTGGGCCATCACCTGCGCATCGACATCCTGGAGCGATTCAGCATCGAGTGTCGGCGCGAGTGTGCCAAGGTAGGTTTCGCGTGCCGCATCGAGCACTGCGGTCGCCCGCTGGAATTCCGCAATGCGGGCGGCGTCCGCCGAGTCCACGCGGGCGAGCAACGCGCCCTGAAGCCGGTCGAGCGCGGCCGGCAGCAGGTCGGGGGACTGGCCGACGCTGCGCGATGCGACCACCGGCGACTGCTCCATCTGCTGGATCAGCGAGCTGCCATGCTCGGTGATCGCGTTGGCGACCACGGCCAGGATCGCGACTGCCGCGAACGCGATGGAAAGCCGCAATGCGATGCCGAGTCGTGCCCGCGATCGCGCCCAGCGGAAAAGCCGGTGCTGCCGGCAGGCGAGCGCCGCCAGCGTCGAACGAAGGAATGCCCCCACCCCGGTCATCGGCATCCGGCAACCTGTAATGCAGTGGCCGGATGGTGGGTCGGAAAAGCCGTGCCACGATGTGTGCGGGTGGGCAGTTCATGAAGCGCATCACGCTGCGGCTGCCGGAAACGCCGCCAACTGTGATGCAGGTCTCACGCCTTGGGCCGGATCCTCACCTCGACGGCATGTTCGCGACGGTCATCGACCAGCGCAATGCCGGGCCCGGCCTGCTCGACGCCGTCCACGGTCGTGACGCTTGCCGGTGCGCCGCCCGTGGCATCACGCACGACGGTAATGCGGTAGACGGTCTCGAGATAGCGGTAACTGAGCGAGAAGGCGGTCCACTCTTCCGGCATGCACGGAGTGACTTGCAGCCAGTCGCCCTCGCGCTTCAGGCCGAGCAGCGATTCGACGATCAACCGGTACATCCAGCCCGCCGAGCCCGTATACCAGGTCCAGCCGCCGCGGCCGGTGTGCGGCGCGACCGCATAGACATCCGCGGCGACGACATAGGGCTCGGCCTTGTAGGTCGCGACCGCTTCCTCGGACCGCGAGTGACTCAGGGGATTGATCAGGGAAAGCAGTTCCCAGGCGCGACGGCCGTCGCCGAGCGCGGCGAAAGCCATCGAAGCCCAGACTGCGGCATGCGTGTACTGCCCGCCATTCTCGCGGACGCCCGGAACGTAGCCCTTGATGTAGCCCGGGTTGAGATCCGACTTGTCGAATGGCGGGTCGAGCAACTGGACCAGTCCATGCTCGCGCCGCACGAGGTGCCTGTCGACCGCCTCCATCGCCATCCGCGAGCGCGCCGCATCGCCTGCGCGTGACAGCACCGACCAGCTCTGGGCCAGCGAATCGATCGTGCACTCCGGGTTGGCCCAGGAACCGAGCGGCGAGCCGTCGTCGAACCAGGCGCGCAGGTACCAGGCGCCGTCCCAGGCGTGCTTCGCGATGTTCCGGCGCAGGTCGCTCGCTTCCTTCAGGCAATGCTCGGCGAATTCCGGATCGGGCCGCAGGCGGGCGAGCTCGGCAAACGAGGTCAGCACGTCATAGAGAAAGAATCCCAGCCACACGCTCTCGCCGCGGCCGTGGATGCCGACCAGATTCATGCCGTCGTTCCAGTCCCCCGATCCCATCAGCGGCAGTCCGCGCGGGCCGAATCGCAACCCGTGCAGCACTGCCCGCATGCAATGCTCGTACAGGCTTGCCGAATCCGGGGAACGCCAGGGCAGGTCGTAATACGACTCTTCGTCGGCGGCGAGTGCACGGCCGCCGAGGAAGTGCACGTGCTCGTCCAGCACGCTCCTGTCGCCGGTGACCGCCACGTAGCGGCTGGCGGCGAGCGGCAGCCAGAGGTAGTCGTCGGAACAGCGCGTGCGGACGCCGCGTCCGGCCGGCGGGTGCCACCAGTGCTGGACATCGCCTTCCGGAAACTGGTGCTCGGCGCAGCGAATGAGGTGTTCACGGACCAGTTGCGGCTTTGCGTGCACCAGCGCCATGACGTCCTGGAGCTGGTCGCGGAAGCCGAATGCACCGCCCGACTGGAAGAAGCCGCTGCGTGCCCAGACCCGGCACGCCAGTGTCTGGTAGAGCAGCCAGCCGTTGGCCAGCACGTTCAGCGACGGGTCGGGCGTCTCGACCTGCACGGCACCGAGGGTGTGCTTCCAGTACTGCCTCACCCGTTCGAGTGCGGCCCTCGCCGTGCCGGGCTTGCGCAGCCGCAAGGCGAGGGCGCGGGCGCGCTCGACGTCGTGCTCTGCGCCCAGCCTGAAGATGATCTCGCGCTCCTGACCTTCGACCAGGTCGAAGGGCACCTGGATCGCGCCGCAGGGATCGAGCGCTGCGCCGAGCCTGCCGGAAAGTCGCGAGCGGGCCATTGCCTGCGGTTCCGCAAGCGTCCCGTTCCGGCCGATGAACTCGGTACGGTCACCGCTCAGCGTGCGGGAGAGATCGTCGACATCCAGGAATGCGACGCGCCCGGCGAACTCGGTGTTGTAGGCATTGCGTGCAAACAGAGCGCCGCTGGTCGAATCGATCTCGGTGACGACGTGCAGCGCGGACTTCGGGCGCAGGTCGCCGAGCACCCACTCGACGTAGCCGGTCGCGGAAAGGCGCCGTTCGCGCCCGGAATCGTTGCGCAGCTTCAGGACCGAGAACTTGACCATCTCCTCGAGATCGACGTAGACCCAGAGCTCCGACCGGATCCCGCCGGCGCTGTGCTCGAACACGCTGTAGCCGAAACCATGGCGCGTGACGTACTGCGCCGGATCGCCGGCCGGCAGCGGCGTCGGCGTCCAGAACTCGCCGCTTTCCTCGTCCCGCAGGTAAAAGGCTTCGCCCGACGAGGCGCCCACCGCGTCATCGCTCCACGGCGTGAGCCTGAACTCGTGGGCATTCTCGCTCCAGGTATAGCCGGGCCCGGATTCCGACATGACCGTTCCGAAGTGGGGATTCGCGAGCACGTTCACCCACGGCATCGGCGTCTTGCGGTCCTTCGCCGTGGAAATCACGTACTCGCTGCCGTCCGCCGTGAATCCGCCCAGGTGATTGCCGAGGATCAGATCCGCCCGCGGAGCCTCGGCCGGCGCTTCCGTTTCGGCACGATGTGACCGGGTCGGCGCGAGGCGCGCAACGCTCTTGGCGGCCAGACCGCGGCGGTTGACCTGCTCCATCAGCGTGCCGCGGCTGTCGGCGATGATGACGCGCGCGACCGCCTGCAGCAGGATCCGGTCCTCGAATGCGATCTGTTCCGCGGAGCGCACGAAGATGCCGCCCGGCCGGTCGATCGCGCTGGCTTCGATGCCGGTCGCGATCATGCCCATGATCTGGTCCTGGAGCCTCTGGCGGTAGCTGACGTGGTCCTCGTGCCAGATGACGAGGTCCACGACGAGGCCTTTCAGGCGCCAGTACGTGTAGCACCGGATCATCTGGCGCGCGAGGTCGATGTGAGCCGCGTCCGCGATCTTCACCAGCACGATCGGCAGGTCGCCGGATATCGCGTAGCCCCAGAGGCCGGACTGCCCCCGGCGATTCTGCATCAACACGCCGACCTCGGCTCGCAACGCCGGGTTGCCGTAGAGCACGGAACCCGCGAGCAGCCGGTAGAGCTGGGCATCGGCAGCGGTCGCATTGATCTGCGGCAGGATCACGCTGCTGTGGGTCCAGGCCAGATCGAAGACGCGGTCGGCGAGGTGGCGGTCCTGGTATTTGTCGATCAACGCCATGCAGGCTTCGCGGTTGGCGCCTGCGCCCGACACGAGGTCGAACTTCACCGACTGGCCGGGCTCGAGCACGAAGCGGCAGCGGATCGCCGTGATCGGGTCGAGGACCGATCCTTCGGTCCCGGAAAGCTGCTCGCTCCCGGTGAGCGCCTGCGGTTCCGCGACCGTGCATCCCCGGCCGATGAAGCGCATCCGGTCGGTTTCGTAGGAGACTTCCTCGAACTCTGCACTGCGGCCCGCGAGCAGGTGGAACGACCAGGGCACCTGCTCGCCGACCGAGCGGGGCCGGCGAGTGCACAGGATCGCGCGGCGCGCGCGGATGATTGCCGTCTGCACGAACAGGTTGCCGAACGAGGGCTGGATCGCGTCCGCGGCCGGCGGCGCGAGCACGACCTCGGCGTAGCTCGTCGCCTCGATCGTCCGCCGCGTGCGCGAGTGGTTGGTGATGCGCACCCGGCGCAACTCGATGTCATCCTCCGGCGACACGACGATCTCGGAATAGGTCTCGTAGTCGAGGTCACGACGCCGGTACTCGGCACGTCCCTCGGAGAACATCGCCTCGTAGCTGTCCGCCGGCGCGAGCGTCGGCTGGTGCGTTGCCGACCAGACCCTGCCGCTGGCAACATCGCGCAGGTAGAGGAACGTGCCCCAGTTGTCGCGCGTGGTGTCCTCGCGCCACCGCGTGATCGCGAAGTCCCGCCAACGGCTGTAGCCGCCACCGGCGTTGGTGACCATCACGTGGTAGCGGCCGTTCGAAAGGAGCTGCACTTCCGGCGTCGGCGTGTCCGGTCCGACCGGTGCCTGCGGCGACCTTTCGGCGACGTCGACGAAGGCGCTGCCTTCCGAATACTCGGCGATGTGGCGATCGATGACCGACGACTTCGGAATCCGCTCCTGCAACAGCAGCAGGGTCGACTTGAACAACGGGTCCGACTCGAACCGCCGCTGCATCGGCCGGTCGAGGATCAGGTGACCGAGCGACAGCAGGTTCATGCCCTGGTGATGCGCCATGAACGAACGCACGATGGCGCTCGACTGGCCTCGCTCGACACGCGACGGCGTGTAGTCGACCGCCTCGTAGAACCCGAACCGGCCCTCGAGCCCCTCGGCGGCCAGGCGCTGGAGATTCGCGCAGGCCTCTTCCGGCTCGACCATCAGGGCCAGTGCCGTGGCGTACGGCGCGACGACCAGGTCCTCCGACAGTCCGCGCGTCAGGCCCAGTCCGGGTACGCCGAATGCGTGGTATTGATAGTTGAGGTTGGCGTCGACGGTGTTGTAGCCGGATTCCGATATGCCCCAGGGCGTGGAGCGCTGCCGCCCGTAGGCGATCTGTCGCGCCACCGCCGCACGGAATGTCTGGTCGAGCAATGTCCCGTCATAGCTCGGCATCACCAGCAGCGGCATCAGGTACTCGAACATCGAGCCGCTCCATGACACGAGCACGGTCTCGCCCTCGGTCGTCGTCAGCAGGCGGCCGAGCGCGAACCAGCTCTCCTGCGGCAGGTGGCCCTGGGCGATGGCGACGAACGTCGCGAGGCGGGCCTCGGAAGCGAGCAGGTCGTAGAAACTGCTGTCGCGGCGATGCTCGTCGACGTTGTAGCCGATCGCCAGCAGGTGGCGCGCCCGGTCGTACAGCATCTCGTAATTCGCCGATGCGAAGCTGCCCGCTTGCAGCGCGAGCCGCTCGCAATCGGTCATGCGCGCGGTGGCGCGGTCGCCGGCGAGCGCGATCAACCGCCGCAGTTCCGTCAGCCACTCCCGTGCCCGCGGGTCCGATTCCTGCGCGAGGCACGCGTCGACGCCACCGACTCGCCGCGCGGTGTCGGCGGCCAGAGCGCGCAAGCTCGGCACGCCGTGCAGTTCCTCGAACAGCTGCTGGTAGCCTTGCAGTGCGGGCAACTCGAGCCAGGGCGCGAGAAATCTCAGATCGTCGAGTGCGTCCCGGCACTGCCGCTGGAACGCGACCGCCCATGCCGCCGCTTCGTCATCCGCAGACGGCTCACCGCCGGCCGTCAGCGACATCGCTGCCTCGAGCAGCGACTCGAGCTGCTGCTCGATGGCTGGCAAAGTCGCCGCCCGCGTGGCCACGGCCGCAGCCAATTGCTCCTGCAGGAGGTCGAGCGCGGGCTGCTTTGTCGCCTGCGACGCCTCGGCCAGGATGGCCGCGGTATCCTTGAGTCCGTCGAACACGCGCGTGGCGACTACCTTCTGGTCGGGTACTGCGAGCAGGCCTG
This sequence comes from Steroidobacteraceae bacterium, assembly GCA_050738495.1. Lineage (GTDB taxonomy): Bacteria > Pseudomonadota > Gammaproteobacteria > Steroidobacterales > Steroidobacteraceae > SCUD01. The sequence goes on from JBOHZL010000036.1 coordinate 10,441, forward strand.
CGCGCAGCGTCAGGAGATGTGCCGCGAGATTGCCGCTGTCCACCGACGAGATGTAGCGGGGCGGCAGTGGTTGCAGCGTCAGCGTGTCGTACCAGTTGTAGAAATGTCCCTGATGGCGCTCCAGCGAGGCCATGGTCCGCAAGGAATTCCCGGTGCGCTCGAGCAGGGATCCGGACGAGATGAAACCGAAATCGCAGGCGGAGAGGTTCGCCAGCAGCGTCAGGCCCATGTTGGTCGGTGAGGTGCGATGGGCGATAGCGGGGCCGGGATGCTCCTGGAAATTGTCCGGCGGAAGCCAGCTGTCTGCAGCGGCCACGAACTGGTCGAAATAGGCCCAGGTCTTGCGGGCCATCCGGCGCAGGAAACGCGCCTGCTCCGGGGTCAGTTCCGGTGCGCGGCGGACCAGCGGCCGGCTGAGCCACCAGGCGAGGAGGGGCGCAGCCACCCAGAGCGCCAGCACCGGCGCGGCAACGGCGAGCGCGCCGGGTCTCGCCAGCGACAGTCCGATCATGGTGAGGCCGGCGAAAACCGTCGCGGACCACATCGAGCGGTACGTGGCTGCGAGCCCGGTCGCTGCGCGGAAATCGTCGGAGGCGCGCCATTCCAGCAAGTGACGGCGCGAGATCAGCATCCGCCAGGCGGTACGCAGGACCGCCGCCATGCTGACGACCGCCTCGTGCGGCAGGCAGGCGATCCGGAATCCGGCTTGCGCCATGCTTTGGCCGATCGAGCGAAGCGCGGTTCTCAGGTGCCGGCTGAGCAGGGCGTCCTCATGGCCGCGCAATACCGTCACGATGCCGATCGACAAGGGCGGGATCAGCACCACGCCCGCCACCGCCAGGGTCCATGACCAGGCGTGCGGAGCGGCGAACCAGCCGACCAGCAGCAGCAGCAGGAGCGCAGCAGGGACCAGGCTCCGTCGCAGGTTGTCGAGGATCTTCCAGCGCGACAGCATCGACAGCGGGTTCCGCAGGCTGTGGCGACCCGGGCCCGGCACGCGTGGCAGCAGCCAGCGCGCGATCTGCCAGTCGCCGCGGATCCAGCGTTCCTGGCGGCTGGTGTCCGCTTCGTAGCGGGCGGGGTAGTCCTCGTACAGATGCACGTCGCTCTGCAAACCGGAGCGTGCGTAGCAACCCTCGAGCAGGTCGTGGCTGAGAATGCGATTTTCCGGGAAGCGCTCGCCGAGCGCGCGCTCGAAAGCGTCGACGTCGTATATGCCCTTGCCGATGAACGAGCCCTCGCCGAACAGGTCCTGGTAGACGTCCGAAACGGTGCGCGTGTACGGATCGATGCCCGGCTCGCTGCCGAACAGCTGGGCGTACCGCGAGCGCTGGGTCCCCGACAGGCTGGCCCCCATGCGCGGCTGCAGGATTCCGTAGCCGCCCGTGACGCGCTGCTTCCTTTCGTCGTAACGCGGACGATTGAGCGGGTGAGCCATCGTCGCGACGAACTGCCGCGCTGCATCCAGCGGCAGCTGCGTATCGGTATCGAGCGTGATGATGTAGCGGATGCCCTCGAGGGCGGCGACATCGCCGACGATCGCCGAGATCCTGTCCTGACCACCGCCGCGGAGCAGCGCATTCAGGTCCGCGAGCTTGCCGCGCTTGCGCTCATGACCCATCCACACCCGTTCGGAAGGATTCCAGCGCCGCGGGCGGTGCAACAGGAAGAATCGCTGGTGACCATCGGCCGGGTAGCTTTCGTTCAGGCGCTCGATGCCGGCGCGGGCGCGTCGCAGCAGCAACTCGTCCGTGGCGAGCGTCTCCTCCGCTGCGTCGCAGAAGTCGGTCAGCAGCCCGAAGTGCAGGTGTTCGTCGCGGTTTCCGAGGAAGCGGACCTCGAGCGCTTCCAGCAGCTCATCGATCTTCCTGGCGCTGCTGAGCAGGGTCGGGATCACGACCAGGCTCCGCAATTCCGCCGGCAGGCCCCGCGAGAAGTCCATCTTCGGCAATGGCTGCGGCGTGGTCAGCAGCGCGGCAAGCCAGTTGGCAAGCGCCGATGCGAGCTGGCTCGCGCCCAGCACCGCAAGCAATGACAGCGCCCCGAAGCGCCAGCCGTCGATGCCGGCCTGGCGGGCGAGCAGCAACGGGATCGCCGAGAACGCTGCGGTCATCGAAAGGATGGCGCCGAGGTAGCAGAACAGCGCCGATCTGCCGATCGCACGGCGCACCCAGGCGATCAGGGGAGTTCGAAACCCGATCGCGCGCTCGAGTGCCGGGTAGCCGCGATCCATCAGGTAGTAGCCGACATGCGCCCGGTGGTCGCGGTCGCCGTGCGCGGCTGCGGCCTGGCGCGCCAGCGCGATGGCCTCCCCTGCAACCCCGGCTTCGTCGAGCGCGCTGCGCTTGGCGAGCCTGGCGACTACATGGCGATAACGATCCCGGGTGGCGAAGTCCATGCGCCCGTAGGCTTCGCCGATGTCCTGCCTCAGGATCCGCTCGACGAAGCTCATCGTCTCGACGAATACGCGCCAGTCCTTCGCGCCGAGGTAACGCAGGCTGCCGATGGTGTTGCTGATCGAGACCTGGTCCGCCGCCTGCTGCTGGGTCTCGGACCGCACCAGCTGCTCGATGGTCTGGCTCGACTCGGCAAGGCGTTGCTCGATCCAGGTGAGCGGCAGCGCCAGCGCCGGCCCGTGGCCCTGCAGGCGGCGGGTGAGCTCGGCGACGAAAGCGCTCACCATCGGCGGGTTCGAACGCGCCATGTCGGCGATCACCAGGATCAGGCTCTTCGGATCGCTCTCCGCGATCTCCATCATCCTGTTGGCCCAGTCCTGCGCCAGGTTCAGGTGGATGCGGGAAGCCGTGATGCGCGCGCCGACGCGGCGCAGGTTCTCGATCAGCGCGAGGCGCAGCATGATCGGGATCGCCCACAATTCGCCGAGCGTGAGCGGCGCGATCGACTGGTATGCGGACACGAATCGGCGGAGCGTGTCCGAGTCCACGCGCCCGTCGCCATGCGAGATCGCCTCCAGCGCCAGGTCGTAGACCCGTGGCAGACCGCGCGACGGGCCGCGCCCCAGGCGCGGGAGTCCGCGGCTGTAACCTCTCGGCAAGTGTCTCCGGGCGGTGCGGATCTGCTCTTCGATCAGGTAGAAGTTGTCGAGCAGCCATTCCCCGGCCGGCGCGATCCGCTGCTTGGACTTGACCGCGGCGGTCAGCAGCCGGCAGGTCTCGACCAGGACCTGCTCGTTTTCATCCAGCCGCTGCAGCAACCGGTTGAGGGAGCGCGATTTGCTGAGCTCGTGCTGGCCCGCCAGCGCCTTGCCGTGCTGCTCCATCTGCGCGGCACTGAAAAGCTCCGCGCGCAGCGGCGTCTGGTCATCAGCGCCGTTGGTGCCCGTGCGATCGTTTCGCGAGCCGATGGGCGACGTCGCGCCGCTTCGCAGATACTCCCGAAGCGAGAAACCGCGACTCATCGTCTAGGTCCGGTCCGTGGAATTTCGATGAGATTCACCGACCGAAATCATACTGTTTTTGATTCGCGGCCACTGCCGGCATGGCGCGGGCACATACCACCCGATCCGCGCGCATCGCGCCCCTCGGTCATGCCCGTCGATGCGGCGGCAAAAAAAATGCCCCGGCCATTGGCTGGCCGGGGCCCGGTTGGTGGAGGCGGCGAGAATCGAACTCGCGTCCGCAAGCCCTACGCTACAGGATCTACGTGCGTGTCCAGCCTATTGATCTCGCCTCATGCTACCCGGCGGGCGGGGAAAACATGCGGCCAGCTCAGGAACGTTTTAGCGGTTCCGGCCCGGAGCACACCGGTTCCGCGATCCTGTGAGCGCGTCCCCCGGGTCTGGATGCACAGGCACATGCCAGTCGGGGGTTAGGCGGGATTAAGCCGCCAGAGCGTAGTTGTCGTCGTTGGCAACTATGTGTTTGCAAGCAGATTAACGAGGTAGCCTGCACCTCGGCACGCCCCTGGAGTTTCGCGACCCACGTCGAAACCGATCGCCCCCAGAAGTCGCCGTCATTGTAGCAAATCCGAAGCGTCCACCGCTGTCTGCCGGGAGCGCTCACACGAGAAGGGAGGCGAGGCCCCAGGCAATCAGGACGATGCCGGCACCGTGGCGGGTCCACCGACCCCTGCGCCACGCTTTCTCGAGCAGCACCAGCGTCGCGAGCGCGGCGATCCAGACGACATTCATGACACCGCCGACGAACAGGAGCGCCATCAGGAACCAGCAGCATCCGACGCAATAGGCGCCATGCCGCACGCCGAGCCTGAATGCGCCGCTGGATCCCGGGCGCCAGTGACGGGCAAGAAAGGTCGCGGGCGCCCGGCAATGCGCGAGACAGGCCTGTTTCATCGGCGAGAGTTGATACACGCCGGCCGCGATGAGAACGCTGCCCGAGAGCCACCGACTTTGCGAGCCCATCAGCGCGGCGGTGATGAGTCCTGCATGTTCGAGCGCCCGGTGCAGCGCCGTCGCCGCCACCGCAAAGGCGAGCCAGACCGACAGGTAGCCGGCCGCGAAGGCGCCGGTCGGCGCACGGTCAGCCTCGATGCGGCCGGAGGCCCGGGCTTCATGATGCACGCGTGCGAAGAGCAGGATCGCCGGCGTCGCACCCGGCGCCATCATGGCGATCATCATGACCCACCACATTGCAATCATGAGCGCCCAGGTCGCGGGTTCCCAGGGCTTCGAACCGGTCGCCATGCCGGCCACGTCCATTTCGGGCATGTCCGGCATGGTCCAGTGCGCCGCCTGCTCGTGCGGGAACAAGGCCAGCGTCGTCATGCGCCACGCGCTCATGCCGAGGCCGGCACCGGCAAGCAGGTAGAGCCAGGCGAGTATCGCCAGCACCGCCACGCCGAGCAGCGTGATCGTGCGGTCGCGCTTGAGCAGCCGCTCGATCACCGAAGCTTCGACCATCGCTCGGGCGTCAGGCCCTGACGATGCCGTGGCTGTCGAGATGCAGCCGCGCAAACTGCCCGTAGCTGTCCTTCATTTCGCCCCTGACCGGACCACCGGTTCGGCTCGACGCGCTGCCGATCTCGGCCACCGCATACTCGAAGCCGTTCGGCAGCACGATCTGTGCGCGGGATTCCTGGCCGGTCGCCTTGTTGCGGATCGGCTCGCCGATCGTCTCGATATAGTCCTTGACGAAAATGCGCCCCTTGCGGCCATCCACGTCAAGTTCCAGTTCGATCCTGGTGAACACCGGCTCGTGCATCTTCTCCACGGTCGAGGCGTATACGGCGAACATGGTTGCGAACGGATCAGTGTCCTGTCCCGTCATGATGCGCAGCAACGCCGCGCGCTGGCTGGTGTCGGCGGCCTGGTCGACGAATGCGATGGCCTCGCCATGGCCCTCGTGGATGGGGCCGGGCCACTTGAATATCGCCGCGATCCGGAGCCCGTCCAGCCGCGTCTCGCCGTGACGACCCTCGTCGATCTGGATACCGGCCACGGCATGGCAATGCCCCTTGTCGGGCAGCGCGTTGAACTGGCAGTTGCAACCATATTCGCACGTGCAATTGACCAGTTCGCGGCCCTTGATTTCCCAGTGCGTCATGACGACCTCCCATGCATCGAAGTCTGGCCGCTACTGTAACTCGGATCCAGCCTGGATCGGGCAGGCAGCCGATCGAGACGCGACTCCGGCAACCTCAGCCGAGTGGATGGGGCGTCGGTTCGAGCCGGTCAGGGGCGGCACGCTCGCCGGCCTGATCCGGAACCTGGCCGCGGCGGCCTGGCGATCGCCGCCTGAGCGTTAGCGCCGACCCTTCATGACGCGGGCCCGCTCGCGCTGCCATTCTCGTTCGCGGGTATCGGCACGCTTGTCGTGCTCTTTCTTGCCGCGCGCGAGTCCGATCTCGAGCTTCGCACGCCCGTTCTTCCAGTACATCGACAAGGGGATGATCGTGCGACCCTTGCGCTCGACCGCGCCGATCAGCGCGTCGATCTGGCGGCGGTGCAGCAAGAGCTTCCGGCTGCGCGTCGGGTCGGCCCGCACGTGGGTGGAGGCCGTCGGCAGCGGCGACACATGGGCGCCGAACAGCCAGGCCTCGCCATCCTTCAGCAATACGTAGGATTCCTGCAGCTGCAGGCGGCCAGCCCGCAACGCCTTCACTTCCCAGCCCTGCAGGGCGACCCCGGCCTCCTGCTGTTCCTCGATGAAATAGTCATGGCGCGCGCGGCGATTGACCGCGATCCGGTTCGGCGCTTCGGCTTTCCTGACCGCCATGCGGCATTCTAGCGTCCCGGCGCGGTTGTCCGCGGCGACCCCGGCGGCGACAATCGGGCCATGGGAGCATCGCGACATGCGTGAAGTGCAGCGCAGCGCGATCCTGCCATTCACCGCGGCACAGATCTACGGCCTGGTCACCGACGTCGAGCGCTATCCCGAGTTCCTGCCCTGGTGCACCGGCGCCAGGATCCTGGCCGATGACCGCGAGTACGTGACCGTCAGGCTCTCGCTCGCGCGCGGTATCGTGCGCGGCAGTTTCACCACCCGCAATCGGCTGGTGCCCGATCGCTCGGTCGAGATGAGCCTGATCGACGGCCCTTTCGACCGGCTCGAAGGCCGCTGGGACTTCACCCCGATCGCCGAGGCCGGCACGCGCGCCGAATTGCAGCTCAGATTCCAGACCCGCGGCGTGGTCGGGGGGATCGCGCTCGGATCGGTGTTCGAGATGATCTGCAACCAGCTCATCGATGCGTTCGGGCGGCGGGCACGGGAGGTGTTCGGTGACGACTGAGCGGATCGCGATCGAAGTCGCCTGCGCGGAGCCTGAACGCCAGACCGTGCTCGCGCTCGAGGTGGACGCCGGCAGTACGGCGGGCGATGCGCTCGAACGCTCGGGCATCTTCGCCCTGCATCCGGGGATCGACCCCGCAGGCTGCGCAATCGGCATCTTCGGCCGCGAGGTCACGCGCGGTACGCGCCTGCGCGCGGGAGATCGGGTCGAAGTGCTGCGGCCGTTGACCCACGATCCGCGCGAGCGCCGCAGGCGGCTCGCGCGCCGGGGCGGAGCGATCGGATCGGGCTCAGCCGGCGGCGAGTGACTTGCGAGGCACCGGCAAGGGTTCCTCGATCCGGGCGACCTTGTCGCCGTCGAACCAGACCACGAGATGGCGTCGCACGACCTTGCGGGAATGGCCACGCCTCAGGCTGTAGATATAGTCCCAGCGATCGGGATCGAAGCTGTCGATGACCATCGGCGTGCCGAGCAGGAAGCGCACCTGGCTGCGCGTCATCCCGACTTCCAGCTGGTCGACCTGCTCGGGGTCGAGCAGGTTGCCCTGCTGGATGTCCATGCGATAGACGCAAGCCGTGCTTGCGAGCGCCAGCGATAGTGCCACGGTGAGACCGGCGAGCCGGCGGGAGACCTGTCGCATCGTCATGGGTCCTGGAGGATAATGGCGCGCATCATAACGGAATCGCCGCAGCCGGCGGCGATGGAGCGCCCGGGTGGAAACCAGCGACCTGCGCAAAGCGGGGCTCAAGGTCACGCTGCCGCGCGTCAAGATCCTCGAGATCCTGGCCGGCAGCCACGGTCGCCACATGTCGGCCGAGGACATCTATCGTGCGCTGCTCGAGCAGAGCGAGGACATCGGCCTCGCGACCGTGTATCGCGTGCTGACTCAATTCGAGGCGGCGGCGCTCGTCAAGCGCCACCACTTCGAGGGCGGCACCGCGGTGTTCGAGCTGAACGAAGGGGAGCACCACGACCATATCATCTGCATGGACTGCGGACGAGTCGAGGAGTTCGTCGATTGCGGCATCGAACGCCGGCAGCTGGACGTCGCGCATCGCCTCGGATTCAACATCGAGGAGCACAACCTGATCCTCTACGGCCGCTGCCGCCGCGAGAATTGCCAGTACCGCCGCAAGCGCAGTTGACCCGGTAGTTTTTCAACGCGCGGCCGCGTCCGCCGTGCGCAACATCTCGCGCGCGTGTTCGCGCGCCTTGCGCGTGATCTCGACTCCGCCCAGCATCCGGGCGAGTTCCTCCACCCGCTCGTCGGCACCCAGATCCGCCAGCGCCGTGCGGCTGCTGCGTCCGTCGGTTAGCTTGGTGACGCGGAGCTGGTGATGGGCCTGGCTCGCGACCTGGGCCAGGTGAGTCACGCACAGCACCTGGCCGCGGTCTCCCAGGTCGCGCAGCATGCGTCCGACGATCTCGGCCACGCCGCCACCGATGCCGGCGTCGACTTCGTCGAAGATCATGCAGGCGAGGGCGCGGCGATGCGCCGCCGCCACCTGCACGGCGAGGCTGATCCGCGACAGTTCGCCGCCCGAGGCGACCCTGGCGACCGGCTTGGCCGGCTGCCCCGGATTGGCGCTCACGAGGAACTCCACGCGATCGGCCCCGCCAGGCTGCGGTTCCTGGCCGCCGTCGGTCTCGATCGCGATTTCGAGCTTGCCGCCGGGCATGCCGAGCTTTCGCATCAGCGCGGTCACCGCGCTCGCGAGACGCCTGGCGGCCGCGCGGCGCGCGACGCTCAACTCCGCGGCCGCGGCGCCGTAGCGCGCACGGAGGGCGGCGACGCGCGCTTCCAGCGCACCCTGGGTCTGTTCCGATTGCTCGAGCCCGGTGAGCTCTGCGCGCAGCGACTCGAGCTGCCGGGACAGCCGCGGCGCCTCGACACGATGCTTGCGCGCCAGATCCTCGATCGCGGCGACACGGCGTTCGACCAGTTCCTGCCGGGCCGGGTCCGCATCGAGCCCGTCCAGGTAGGCGCCGAGCCGCGAGCCGGCCTCACGCAGCCCGATCAGGCCCTCTTCGAGCACGCGGAGCGTCTCCGACAGCCGGGAATCGAGTGCGGCGGCCTGGCGCAACTGGCCGGCCGCGCGCGCCGCCTGCGAATGCGCGTCCGCACCGTCGCCATCGTAGGCGAGCACGAGCGCCGTTCGTGCCGCCTCGGCGAGGCGCCCGCGGTTGGCGAGACGCGCACGTTCTTCGAGCAGGCTTTCGGCCTCGCCATCCGCCAGGCCGAGCGCCTCCAGTTCACCGACCTGGTAGCGCAACAACTCCAGTCGGGCGCCACGGTCGCGCAACCGCGCCACGGTCGCGTCCCGTTCCGCTGCCGCGAGCCGCCACTCGGCAGCAAGATTCGCGACCGGCACGGTCAGCGCATCGTGGCCGCCGTGCTCGTCGACCAGGTCACGCTGGGCGTCGCGCCGCACCAGCGACTGGAATTCCTGCTGCCCATGGATGTCGGTCAGCAACCCGCCCAGTTCACGTACCGACTGGGCGGGCAGCGACTGGCCGTTGACATACTGGCGCGAGCGCCCGTCGCGGCCGATCACGCGGCGCAGCACGACCTCGCCGTCCTCGACATCGATCGACTGCTCGTCGAGCCAGCGGCGCACGGCGGCGTCGTCGCGGCAATCGAACGTGGCAGTGATCTCGGCGCGCTCCGCGCCGTGACGGAGCGCATCGGCGCTCGCGCGGCCGCCGAGCGCCAGCATCACCGCGTCCACCACGATCGACTTGCCGGCGCCGGTCTCGCCCGTCAGGGCCGTCAGCCCGCCCTTGAGCTCGAGCTGGACCGAATCGATGATCGCGAAGTCGCGGATCTGCAGGTGCGCCAGCACTTCAGTATTCCAGCCCGCCGCTGCGTCCGCTGCGGCCCCAGTGGAGCTTCGAGCGCAGCAACCTGAAATAGTCGTGGCCGGGCGGATGCAGCAGCATGACGCCCTCGCTCGCGGGCCCGATCACGAGTTTCGAGTCCGCTCGCAGGTCGCCGAGCAGCGCGCCGTCGCAGGTCACCTGGGCGCGCGTGCCCGATCGCGCGATCAGGCGGATCTCGATGCGGCTCTCGCGGCCGACGACGATCGGCCGGTCACTCAGGGTGTGCGGTGAAATCGGTGCGATGACGACAGCAGCGAGCGCCGGGTGGATGATCGGTCCGCCGCAGGACAAGGCGTAGGCGGTCGAGCCGGTCGAGCTCGCGATCACCAGGCCATCGCCGCCGTGGGTGTTGACGAAGCAGCCGTCGATCCAGGTCTCGAGCTCGACCATCCGCCCGGTTTCCTGACGCTGCACCACGACGTCGTTCAGCGCCCGGTAGCACCGGGCGACGCCGTCGCGAGGGGTGAGGCTCGCATCCAGCAACGCGCGCGCGTCGGTTTCATAGCGTCCCGCGAGTACCGCGTCGACATTGCCGATCATTTCCTCCGGCGACACGTCGGTCAGGAACCCGAGCCGCCCCCGGTTGATGCCGAGCAAGGGGACGCCGCGGCCGATCGCGAGCTGGGCGGCGAACAACAGCGTGCCATCCCCGCCGATCGCCACGATCAGGTCGGCATCGGCACCCAGTTCCGCGATGGCCTTGCGCTCGATTCCGTCCGGCATTCCGGCCACGTCGGTGTCCTGGTCGACCAGCACCGCGAGACCGCGCGAGCGCAAATAGCGCGCGAGCGTCGCCATCGAGTCGGCGACGCGATCGTCGTCAACCTTGCCGACGAGCGCGATGCGGGAGAAGTGCTTGTTCATCCGGGTTCGCGGCTTTTTAGCATGCAGGGCGGGTGCGGGCCACCGGCTTCGTCACCTGCGGCAACTCTGCCTTGACACTCGACGAGCGCGATTGCTAGTTTGACTGCCGTGGCGCGCGTAAAAGCCAATTTCCTTTTGTAACAGGCACTTATGACAGACACCACGCGCGGCGTCGACGAGCCTCCGAGTGACCGTGCGCAGCAGTTGTTGCGGGCGCTGATCGAGTGCTACGTGCGCGATGGTCAGCCGGTCGGCTCGCGCACGCTGACCCGGGAATCGGGCCTGAGTCTTTCGGCGGCGACCATCCGCAACGTGATGGCCGACCTCGAGGAGCACGGCTTTGTCAGTTCCCCGCACACCTCGGCCGGGCGCGTGCCGACCGACAAGGGCTACCGCTATTTCGTCAATGCGCTGCTCCGTTACCAGCCGCCGGAACTGACCGATATCGCCGAGCTCAAGCGTCATTTCGACCTGCGTGCCGGCGATCCCCGGGCGCTCGTGACCGCGGCCTCGCAGCTCATTTCGAGCCTGACGCACCTGGCTGGCGTCGTGACCGTGCCGCGGGAGACCCACGCCGCTTTGTCGCAGATCGAGTTCGTGGGCCTGTCCGGCAATCGCGTGCTCGCGATCCTGGTCGTCAATGGCCGAGAGGTGCAGAACCGCGTGGTCCAGCTCGACCGGCATTTTTCCGCGGACGAGCTGCGGCGCGCGGCGGCATTCCTGAACGAGCAGTTCGGCGGCCAGGAACTGTCGGGAGTCCGCGCGCGCCTCGTCGCCCAGCTCCAGGAAACCCGCGAACAGATGAATCGGCTGATGATCGATGCGATCACGCTCGCACAGCGTGCGTTCGCGGAACAGCCGGATGAACGCGACGCCGACATGGTGGTCGCGGGCGAGACCAACCTGATGGGATTTGCGGAGCTCTCGAACGTGGACCGCCTGCGGCGGCTGTTCGAGGCGTTCAACGAGAAACGGGACATCCTGCACCTGCTCGACCAGAGCCTGCATGGCGAAGGCGTGCAGATCTTCATCGGCCATGAATCCGGCTTCCGGATCCTCGACGATTGCAGCGTGGTCGTCGCGCCCTACACGCTGGATGAGCGCGTGGTCGGCGTGCTCGGCGTCATCGGCCCGACCCGCATGGCCTACGAACGGGTGATTCCGGTGGTGGACATCGCGGCGCGGATGCTCGGCACGGCCTTGAATTCGCGCGACTGAGCCCCAGAGCCGGAAAAATGAACGCCGCCGACCCGAAGAACACCGACCCGACGCCTGCGCCGCAGCCCACCGGCGACGAAGCTTCGATCGAGTCGAAGCTCGCCGAGGCCGAAGCGCGCGCCGAACAGCATCGCGCGGAATTCCTCCGGGCGATCGCCGAGCTCGAGAACTTCCGCAAGCGCTCGGCGCGCGAGATCGATTCGGCGCGGCAGTTCGGCGTCGAGCGCCTCGCGGCGGAGTTGCTGCCGGTCGCGGACAGCCTTGCGCTCGCGCTCGATTCGGCGGCAACCGCCGACGCGGCGACGCTGGTCGAAGGCCAGAAAGCGACGCTGCGGCTGCTCCGCAAGGCCTTCGAACGGGCCGGCATTACCGAAGTCGACCCTGCCGGCCAGCCGTTCGACCCGGAGCGCCACGAGGCCATGGCCATGCAGCCCTCGGCCGGGCATCCTCCGCATACCGTGCTTCAGGTAGTCCAGCGAGGCTGGCTCCTGAACGGCCGGCTGCTGCGCCCGGCCCGGGTCATCGTCTCGACCCAGCCTGCGCCCGATGCCGGGCCACCCGCCGGTTGAAATCGGCCGCCGCCGTCCCCACTCCCGAACCAGTCCATATATCCGGAGCCACGCAATGGCCAAGATCATCGGAATCGACCTCGGCACCACCAACTCCTGCGTTGCCGTCATGGAGGGGAGCACGCCGAAGGTCATCGAGAACAGCGAGGGGGACCGCACCACGCCGTCGGTCGTCGCGTTCACCAAGGACGGCGAGATCCTGGTCGGCCAGTCGGCCAAGCGCCAGGCCGTCACCAATCCGCAGCATACCTTTCACGCAGTCAAGCGCCTGATCGGCCGCCGCTTCGAGGATGCCGTCGTCCAGAAGGACATTCCGCTGGAGACCTACAAGATCGTGCGTGCCGAGAATGGCGATGCCTGGCTCGAGGCACAGGGCAAGAAGATGGCGCCGCCGGAGATCTCGGCGCGGGTGCTGATGAAGATGAAGAAGACCGCCGAGGACTACCTCGGCGAGACCGTGACCGACGCCGTCATCACGGTGCCGGCGTACTTCAACGACGCCCAGCGCCAGGCGACCAAGGATGCGGGCCGCATCGCCGGCCTCAATGTGCGGCGCATCATCAACGAGCCGACCGCGGCGGCGCTCGCCTACGGGATGGACAAGAAGGGTCGTGACCGCAAGATCGCGGTCTACGACCTGGGCGGCGGCACCTTCGACATCTCGATCATCGAGATTGCGGACGTGGACGGCGAGCGCCAGTTCGAGGTGATGTCCACCAATGGCGACACCTTCCTCGGTGGCGAGGACTTCGATCGCCGCATCATCGATTACATCGCGGCCGAGTTCCAGAAGGAAAGCGGCGTCGACGTGCGCAAGGACCCGCTCGCCGTCCAGCGGCTGAAGGAAGCGGCCGAGAAGGCGAAGATCGAGCTGTCCTCCGGCCAGCAGACCGAGATCAACCTGCCGTACATCACTGCCGATGCCTCGGGTCCCAAGCATCTGACATTGAAGCTGACCCGCGCCAAGCTCGAGTCGCTGGTCGAGAATCTCGTCAGCCGCACGATCGAACCCTGCCGCGTCGCACTGAAGGACGCCGGGCTCTCGATCAGCGACGTGGACGAAGTGATCCTGGTCGGCGGCCAGACCCGGATGCCGCAGGTGCAGAAAGCGGTCAAGGACTTCTTCGGCAAGGAACCGCGCAAGGACGTCAATCCCGACGAGGCGGTCGCCGTCGGCGCGGCCATCCAGGGCGGCGTGCTCGCCGGCGACGTCAAGGACGTGCTGCTGCTCGACGTCACGCCGCTTTCGCTCGGCATCGAGACGCTGGGCGGCGTGATGACGCGCCTGATCGAGAAGAACACCACGATCCCGACCAAGACCTCGCAGGTATTCTCGACCGCCGAGGACAACCAGGGCGGCGTGACCATCCACGTGCTGCAGGGCGAGCGCGACCGTGCGACCGACAACAAGTCGCTCGGCAAGTTCGACCTTTCCGACATCCCGCCGGCGCCGCGCGGCATGCCGCAGATCGAGGTGACGTTCGACATCGACGCGAACGGCATCATGAATGTGTCCGCGCAGGACAAGGCCACCGGCAAGGAGCAGAAGATCGTCATCAAGGCCTCGAGCGGGCTCTCCGAGGAGGAGATCAAGCAGATGGTGCGCGATGCCGAGGCGCATGCCGCGGAGGACAAGAAATTCCGCGAGCTGGTCGAGACGCGCAATCGCGCCGACGCGCTGCTGCACGCCACCGAGAAGTCGATCGCCGATCTCGGCGACAAGGTGACGGGCGAGGAGCGCGCCACGATCGAGGCGGCGTTGAGCGACCTGCGCGGCGTGCTGAAGGGCGATGACAAGGCGGCCATCGAGCACAAGGCGGAGGCGCTGGCGAAGGCGAGTGCACCGGTGGTGCAGCGCGCCTACCAGGGCGAGGCGCAGGCCGCCGGGGCGGGGCCGGAAGCCGGCGCGCAGCCGGGCGGGCCTGCGGGCAAGGACGACGACGTGCTCGACGCCGAGTTCGAGGAGATCAAGGACAAGGGGCCGAAGACGCACTGAGGCGCCGGTACCTGCGATCGGCGATTCACGGCCGCCGGGTGACCACGGGTCACCCGGCGTTCGTCCTTGAGGGGCTACATGTCGAAGCGTGATTACTACCAGGTGCTGGGCGTGCCGAGAAACGCCACCGAGGATGCCGTCACCAAGGCATACCGGCGCCTGGCGATGAAATATCACCCGGACCGGAATCCCGACGACAAGGAAGCCGAAGAACGCTTCAAGGAAGCCAAGGAAGCGTACGAGATCCTGACCGACACCCAGAAGCGCGCGGCCTACGATCAGTACGGCCACGCCGGGCTCGACGCGGCGCGCGGCGCCGGCCAGGGCTTCAGCCCGTCGGACGCCTTCGGCGACATCTTCGGCGACATGTTCGGCGACATCTTCGGCGGCGGTCGCCGTGGCGGCCGCAGCGCCGTGTATCGCGGCGCCGACCTGCGCTACGAGCTGGCCCTCGATCTCGAACAGGCGGTGTTCGGGACCGCCACCGAGATCGACTTCCAGACCGTGGCGGAATGCGGCGAATGCGGCGGTTCCGGCGCCGCGCGTGGCAGCTCGCCCGTGACCTGCGACGCCTGCGCCGGCAGCGGCCAGGTGCGCATGCGCCAGGGACCGTTTGCCGTGCAGCAGACCTGCCCGCGCTGCAAGGGGCGCGGCACGATCGTCAAGGATCCCTGCCCGAAGTGCGCCGGCCACGGCCGGGTGCGCGCCAACAAGCGCCTGTCGGTGAAGGTCCCGGCCGGTGTCGACAACGGCGATCGCATCCGCCTGGCCGGCGAGGGCGAGGCGGGCCGCAACGGCGGGCCGCCGGGCGACCTCTACGTCGAGATCGTGGTGCGCGAGCATCCCATTTTCGAGCGCGACCACGCGCACCTGTCCTGCGAGGTGCCGATCAGTTTCGTGACAGCGGCGCTCGGCGGCAGCATCGAAGTGCCGACGCTCGAGGGCCAGGCACTGATCAAGGTGCCGGCGGGCACCCAGTCCGGCCGCGTGTTCCGGCTGCGCGAGAAGGGCGTCAAGCCGGTTCGAGGCGGCGCAACCGGCGACTTGTTCTGCCGCGTCGTGATCGAGACGCCGGTGGACCTGAATGCGGAGCAGAAGGAGATGCTGCGAACGCTGGAATCCTCGCTCGCGGCCGACGGCAAGCGCCACAATCCGCGCGAGCGATCCTGGCTCGAGGGCGTGCGGCAGTTCTTCGGCAGGATGGGAAGCTGACATGACCAACGTAGCGGTGCTGGGGGTGAGCGGGCGGATGGGCGGTTGCCTGGTCCGCGCGATCCGCGAATCGCCGGATTTCGTGCTGACCGGCGCGCTGGCGTCGCCGGCGAGCGCGGCGCTCGGACGGGATGCGGGCGAGGTCGCGCAGGCCGGCCCGGTCGCGGTCGAGGTCACCGCCAGTCGCGACCAGGCGCTTGCGAAGGCGGCGATCGCAATCGACTTCACGCTGCCCGAAGCGCTCGCCGACAACCTGGCCGCGATCGGGCGCCTGGGCATACCCTCGGTAATCGGCATCACCGGCCTCGACGCCGCGGGCGAGGCGGAGATCCGCCGCAGCAGCGAGAAGCTGCCGGTGCTGGTGGCGCCGAACCTGTCGCTCGCGGTGAACCTGCTGTTCGGGCTGGCCGGCCGGGCCGCGGCCGCCCTGCCCGGAGACTACGACGTGGAGATCCTCGAAGCCCACCATCGCAACAAGGTCGACGCGCCGTCAGGCACCGCCTTGCGGCTCGGCGAGACCATCGCCGGTGCGCGCGGCGGGACGCTCGCCGAGCAGGCGGTATATGGCCGGCTCGGCAAGGCGGTCAGCCGCGGCGCCGGTGGCATTGGATTCTCGAGCCAGCGCGCCGGCGATATCGTCGGCGAACATCGCGTGATGTTCGCCGGGACCGGGGAAACGCTCGAGCTCGTGCACCGGACCACGGATCGGATGACCTTCGCGTATGGCGCATTGGCCGCTGCGCGCTGGCTGGTCGGCAAGCCGCCCGGACTCTACGGAATGTCGGACGTGCTGGGACTCTGAAGGGGAC
>JBOHZL010000037.1:0-26379 GCA_050738495.1 Steroidobacteraceae bacterium
GCGCGGGTCCGAGCAGCCTGAGGCCCGCGCCGCGCTCCGCGGGCGCGACCGCGAGCGCGGCGCGCAGGAAACCCTGCACCATCGTGCGCGACGGCGAGTCCGCGCGCAGCAGCGCGAGGTGCGAATACGGCGGCAGCGAAGCCGCGCGCCGTTCCGCCAGCGCCCGGGTCGCGAATCCCTCGTAGCCTTCCGCGATCAGGCATTGCAGCAGCGGATGCTCGGGAAACGCGGTCTGGATCAGCACCTCGCCCGGCCGGTCGCCGCGCCCCGCGCGTCCCGCGACCTGCACGATCTGCTGCGCGAGCCGCTCGCTGGCGCGGAAGTCCGCGCCGAACAGCCCCTGGTCCGCCGCCAGCACCAGCACCAGCGTGACATGCGGGAAGTCGTGGCCCTTGGTCAGCATCTGGGTGCCGAGCAGGATGTGCGCGCGCCGGCCGGTGACCGCGTCGAGCGCCTTTTCCATGTCGCCGCGCCGCCGTATCGCGTCGCGGTCGATGCGCACCAGCGGCGCCGACGGAAAGCGCTGGGTCAGCGCGCTCTCGACGCGCTGCGTGCCTTCGCCGACCGGCGCAAGCTCGGTGCCGCAGCGCGGGCAGGCAAACGGCATGTCCTCCTCGGCGCCGCAGTGATGGCAGACGAGCGCCGCGCGCCTGAGGTGCACGGTGAGCCGCGCATCGCAGGACTTGCAGGTCGCGATCCAGCCGCAGCCGGAGCAGTACAGGGTCGGCGCATAGCCGCGGCGGTTCAGGAACACGAGCACCTGGCCGCCGTCCTCGAGGTGGCGCCCGATCGCGGCCGATGCCTGCGGCGTGAGGCCGTCGCGCGCCGGATTCACCCGCAGGTCGACGACCGCGACCCGCGGCTTGCCGGCGCGACCGGTCCGCTCCGGCAGCGAGAGCCGTCCGTAGCGTTCGGCGGCCGCGTTGGCGAGCGACTCGAGCGAAGGCGTCGCCGACCCGAGCACCACGGGCACGCGCGCACGCTGCGCGCGCACCAGCGCGAGGTCGCGTGCCGAGTAACGAAAGCCTTCCTGCTGCTTGTAGGAGGCGTCGTGCTCCTCGTCGACCACCAGGAGGCCGAGTGCGGGCAGCGGCGCGAATATCGCCGAGCGGGTGCCAATCACGACCGGGGCGCGGCCGGAGGCTGCGGCGCGCCAGGCGTCGGCGCGCGCACCGTCGGCCAGCGACGAGTGCAGCGCGACGATGGGCGCCGCCAGCCGCTCGCGGAAGCGCGCGATGAGCTGCGGCGTCAGCGCGATCTCCGGCACCAGCACCAGTGCGCCGCGCTTTTCCGCGAGCACGCGCTCGATGAGCCGCATGTAGACCTCGGTCTTGCCGCTCCCCGTGACGCCGTGCAGCAGCCAGGCCGCGTAGCCGCCGGCCGTGGCGCCGATCCGGTCACAGGCCGCGGCCTGATCCGCGGTCAACACGGGTCCGGCCCGCCCGAAACCGGCAGGCGGCGGGGCAACCGGCATCGTGAATGGCTCGAGCCAGCCGCGCCGTACGAGCGAGGCGCGCGCCTCGGCGCAACCGGCGGCGGCGATCGCATCGCCGCTCGCGCCCTGCCCGCCGATCAGCGCGATCAGCTCGCGCTGACGCCGGCCCAGCCTGGGTTCCGAATCGAGCGCGGCCCGTCCCGCCGCCGAAAGCCGCCAGGAGGTCTGGTCGCGTTGCGCGATTGCGCCGGTGCGGAGCATTTTCGGCAAGGCGGCGAACAGCACTTCGCCGAGCGGGTGGTGATAGTAGTCGGCGGCCCACTGGAGCAGGCCGAAGGTCGTGTCGTCCCACAAGGGCTTGGTGTCGATCGCGCTGATGACTCGCCTCAGTCGCGGCCGCGGCAGCTCGCTCCGTTCCGCGAGCGCCGCCACCAGGCCGACCGCGAGGCGCTTGCCGAGCGGCACGCGCACGCGTGCGCCGGCGGGTGGCACCGGGGCGTCGTCGGCGGGCGGGAGGTAATCGAAACGGCGCCGCAGCGGCGTGTCGAAAACGACTTGCAGGATCGGCGAGTCTTGTGCCAAATATTCTTCTTAATCAATAAGTTACTGTAAGGTGACGGACACTGTCAACGCGCCGCCCGGCAGCCACGTTATATCACCGTGACCCGGCCCCGAGTCGCGCGTGTCTGGAAGGAGACCCATTGACTTCGTCTGCTACGCTTTCGGCGCCCTCGGCGCGGGACGGAGGGCGGCACGAGGCGCGGGAGAGCGGCTTGGACCAGGCGGGGGCACTCGAGCGATTCCTGGCCGGGATCGAAAGGCGCGCATACCGAATCGCCTGCCTGGCGCTTCGCGATCGAGCCGAGGCGGAGGACGCCGTGCAGGACGCGATGATCCGGCTGGTGACGCATTACGGGCGGCGTCCGGAAGATCAGTGGCACCCGCTGTTCTATCGCATCCTCAGGAACCGCATCACCGACAGCCAGCGCCGTCGCAGTGTGCGGAGAGCAGTACTCGCCTGGTGGCCCGGGCGTGCCGATGACCGCGCGCCGGATCCGCTCGAGTCGGCAGTCGATCCGGGCGGCGGGCCGGACCAGGCGCTCGAAGGCGCCGAATTGCTGGAACGCATCGAGTCGGCGCTCTCGGGCCTGAGTGGCCGCCAGCGCGAGGCCTTCCTGCTGAGGAACTTCGAGGGTCTGGACGTCCGGCAGGCCGCGCTCGCGATGGGATGCTCCGAGGGCAGCGTCAAGACGCATTACTTCCGGGCCCTGCAGGCGCTGCAGGAAGCATTGGGGACTGGCAATCATGAATGAGCAGCTGCGGGAACTGGAACGACGGAGCCGCGCGGCATTCGACGACAGCGTCGATTCGCTCGACGCGGCGACGCGCTCGCGCCTGGCGCGCGCCCGTGCGCGGGCGCTCGACCAGTCGCGTAGTCAACACGCCGCCTGGGCCGCGCCGTGGCTGCCGGCCGGCGCGGCCGCGGCGGTCGCGCTCGTGGCCGCGTTGCTGTGGCTCGGCGACGAGGACGAGCGTCAACCGCCGGATCCGGCGCTCGTGGCACTGGAAGACATCGACATTGTCGCGGGCGGCGAGGATTTCGAGATGCTCGCCGCCGACGAGGGCTTCTATGCCTGGGCGGCGGAAGAAATGGCGGACGACGTGGGCTGAGCGATGCAGCGCCGCGCATTCGCCGCCATGTTCCTGCTCGCCGGGCCGGCCGTCGCGGCCGAGCCGCCGCCGGACCGGGCCGACGAGGAATTCCTGGAGTTCCTGGAATTCCTGGCGGAAACGGCAGGCGTGGACGAGGAATTCGCGGAGTACATCGAATCAAGCGCGGGCGAACGCGAGTTGCTGCGCGCGGAACGGCAGGCTTCGAAGGATGAAGACGATGAATAAGCTCGCCTGGATGCTGGTGACATGGCTGCTGCTCGGCGCGGCGCCGGTGGCGGCCGCGGAGCAGGAATCGGCGCCCGGTGTCGCCTGGGAAGCGCTCGGCGAAGCGGAACGGGAATTGCTGGCCGGGCAGGAAGAGCGCTGGAACTCGCTGCCGCCCGAGCGCCAGCAGGCCCTGGCCGACGGCGCCGCGCGCTGGCTGGCGATGGACGGGGAAAAGCGCGATGACGCCCGCGGGCGCTGGCAGAAGTGGCGCAAGCTCTCGCCGCGCGAACGGGAGCGCTTGCGCGAGCGCTGGCGGCGGTTTCGCGAACTGCCCCCGCAGCAAAAGGACGCGCTGCGGGAAAGCTATCGCCGCTTCCAGGCCTTGCCGGAGGAACGACGCGAGGAGTTGCGCGAACGCTGGCGCCGGATGACACCGATCGAGCGGCAACGGGCGATCGAACGTCGCACCCCGCCGCCGCCTCCCGCGCCGCGGCGGCCGGTCAGCCGCTAGCCGCAGGCTCGCATCCGGCGCGGCTCCGTGGGAGTATGTTCCGGTATCGTATTTCCTCGCGGGAGGCCGCGATGCCGGAAGCAAAGCTGAAGCGCTCCAGCAACCGGATGATCGCTGGCGTCTGCGCCGGCATCGCCGAGTGGCTCGGCTGGAATGTCGATCATGTACGCGTCGCCTACGTGATCGTCTCGATCCTGAGCGCTGCCTTCCCAGGGATCATCATCTATCTGCTGCTCTGGCTCCTGATGCCGGAAGCCGACGCATGAATTTCCGGAGGTAGACCGCATGGACCGTCGCTACATCCAGTTGTATGACGAATTCACCCACGGCTGCATGCCGCGCCGCGAATTCCTGTCGCGCCTCGCGCGCCTGGCCGGCAGCGCCGCGGCCGCATCGCTCCTGCTGCCGCTGCTCGAGAACCGCTATGCGCAGGCAGCGACCGTCGCCGAAGACGCCGCAGGCCTGGAGACGGATCGAAAGCGCATTGAATCGCCGGCCGGGAAGATCGACTGCTATGTCGCGCGCCCCAAGGGTCAGCCGAAGCGGCGGCCCGCGGTGGTCGTGATCCACGAGAACCGCGGCCTCAACGCGCACATCGAGGACGTGACGCGCCGGCTCGGGCTCGCGGGCTTCTTCGCGGTCGCTCCCGATGCGCTCTCGGCCAGCGGCGGCACGCCTGCGGACGAGGACGAGGCGCGCAAGCGTATCGGCGAACTCGACCCCGAGGCCGCGCTCGCGACCTGCCTTGCGGCGGTGCATTTCGCGGCGAAGCACGACCGCTCGACCGGCAAGGTCGGCTGCGTCGGGTTCTGCTGGGGCGGCGCCATGTCAGGCCGCCTCGCTGCGAATGCGGCCAACCTGGCCGCCGCGGTCGTCTTCTACGGCATGCCGCCCGAGCCGATCGAGGTCGCGCGGATCCGCGTGCCGATGCTCCTGAATTACGCCGGCAACGATCAGCGCATCAACGACGCCGTTCCCGCCTTCGAGAAGGCGCTGAAGGCGGCGAATGTCCGCTACGAGAAACACATTTACCCGGGTGTCGAACATGCCTTTCACAACGACACCAACGCTGCGCGCTACGACGTGGCGGCGGCGAAACGCGCCTGGCAACGCACAATCGAATTCCTGACGCGAGAACTCGCCGGCTGATCTTGCCCCTTCCCCGCGCGCGGCTGTCGGGCCGGGCTGGCTCGCGCGCTCAGGAGAACGGACATTCGCTTGCTCGCCACCCGGCCCGCCGCCACGCACCGGGGCGCGCGAGTCGACCGGGCGGGGTCCCGAGCGAGCGAATTGTTCCGGTTCCGTTGAGCGAGCGAGGGATGCCCCGCCCGGGCACTCAGCGCGCCGCGCTGCGTGTCCGCGTGACCGTGAAGAGTCAGCCGGCTGCCTTGACCGCGTGGATCAGCTCTGCCGCGACCTTCTGCGCGTCGCCGTAGACCATGCGGGTGTTGTCGAGATAGAAGAGGTGGTTCTCGATGCCGGAGAAGCCGGCGCCCTGTCCGCGCTTGATCACCAGCACGTTCTTCGCCTTGTCCGCGTTCAGGATCGGCATGCCGTAGATCGGGCTGCCCTTGTCGGTGCGCGCGACCGGGTTGACGACGTCGTTCGCGCCGATGACGAGCGCGACGTCGGCCGTCTCGAATTCCGCGTTGATCTCGTCGAGGTCCGAAATCAGGTCGTAGGGCACGCCGGCCTCGGCCAAGAGCACGTTCATGTGCCCGGGCATGCGCCCGGCGACCGGGTGAATCGCGAAGCGCACCATCACGCCCTTGTCGATCAGCAGCTGGCAGAGCTCCCAGACCTTGTGCTGAGCCTGCGCGACCGCCATGCCGTAGCCTGGTATCACGATCACCTTCTGCGCGAAGGCCATCATGACGCCGGCATCCGAGGCCTCGATCGGCTTCAGCGAGCCGCTCACGCCCTCGGCCGCCGCGGTCGCGCCCTCGCCGAAGCCGGAGAACAACACGTTGCCGAGCGAGCGGTTCATCGCCTTCGCCATCAACTGGGTCAGGAGCGTGCCGGCAGAGCCCACCACGATGCCGGCGATGATCATCGCCGCGTTCTCGAGCACGAAGCCTTCGAACGCGACCGCAAGCCCGGTAAAGGCGTTGTAAAGCGAGATCACCACCGGCATGTCGGCGCCGCCGATCGGCAGCGTCATCGTGATCCCGAGCACCAGCGCGAGCGCGAAGAACAGCACCACCGCCTGCATCGTCGGGTGATCCGTGATGACGATCGAGGCGCCGAGCGCGAGCGTCGCGGCGACGATGGCGAGATTGACGACCTGCTGGCCCTTGAACCTGAGGCTCCGCTTGATGAGGCCCTGCAGCTTGCCGAAGGCGATCAACGAGCCTGAGAAGCTGACCGCGCCGATGAAGGCACCCGCCGCGGCGAGCGCCGTGACCACGGGTCCGTGCCCGGCGGCGGCACCCGGGTCGGCGGATGCCATGCGCAGCAGTTCGACCGCGGCGATCGCCGCCGCGGCGCCGCCGCCCATGCCGTTGTAGAGCGCGATCATCTGCGGCATGTCGGTCATCGCGACGATGCGCCCGGACCACCAGGCGAGCCCGCCGCCGATCGCGATCGCCGCGAGCATCAGCGGAAAGTTGCCCATGCCGGGATAGAGGAAGCTCATCACCGTCCCGATCAGCATGCCGACGCCGGCGACGACGATGCCGCGGCGCGCCGTGACCGGCGAACTCATGGACTTCAGGCCCATGATGAACAGGAAGGCGACCAGCAGGTAGCTGAAGTCGATCGCGAGCGTCGCGACGCTCGCCGGCAGCAGGTCCTGCATCAGGCGGACTCCTTCTTCCTTTTCTGCCCGCTCGCCTTGAACATCTGCAGCATGCGCTCGGTGACCACGTAGCCGCCGACCGCGTTGCCGGCGCCGAGCACGACGCCGATGAAGCCGATCACCTGCTCGAGCACCGTGTCGGCGCGGCCGAGCGCGACCATGGCGCCGACGAGCACGATGCCGTGCACGAAGTTCGAGCCCGACATCAGCGGCGTGTGCAGGATCACCGGCACCTTCGCAATGACCTCGTAGCCCGCGAATGCGGCCAGCATCACGATATAGAGCGCGATCACGCCTTCCATTACGCGGCCTCCACGAGCTTGCGGGTGGGTTCGTGACGGATGGCGCCGTCGTGCGTGACGCAGGACGCGGCGAACACCTCGTCGTTCCAGTCGATGTTCATGGCGCCGGCGGCGAGCGCCGGCTTCAGGAAGTTCAGCAGGTTCCGCGCGTACATGTCGCTCGCGTGGAAGGCGACCGTCGCCGGCAGATTGAGCGGCCCGATGATGCGCACGCCCTGGTGCTCGACGGTTTCCCCGGCGCGCGTCAGTTCGCAATTGCCGCCGCCCTCGGCGAGGAGATCGACGATCACGGCGCCGGGCTTCATCCTCTCGACGGCAGCGCGGTGAATGATGCGCGGGGCTGCGCGGCCGGGCACACCCGCGGTCGTGACCACGCAGTCGGCCGCCGCGATGCGCGCGTCCAGCACTTCCTGCTGCTTCGCCTTTTCATCGGCCGTCAGCTCGCGCGCATAACCCCCGGCAGCTTCCGCGGTGACCCCGGTCTCGACGAACTTCGCGCCGAGCGAGCGGATCTGCTCGCGCGTCGCGCTCCTGACGTCGTAGGCCTCGACCACGGCGCCCAGGCGCTTCGCGGTCGCGATCGCCTGCAGGCCGGCGACGCCTGCGCCGATCACGAGCACCGTCGCGGGCCGGATGGTGCCGGCGGCGGTTGTCAGCATCGGAAAGAACCGGTCGAGCGCGGCTGCGCCGATCAGCACGGCCTTGTAGCCCGCGACCGCGGCCTGCGAGGACAGCGCGTCCATCGATTGCGCGCGCGAGATGCGCGGCACCAGCTCCATCGCGAAGGCGGTGATGCGTTTGTCCTTCAGCGCGCGCACCAGATCGGCCTGCGCGTGCGGCGCCAGGAAGCCGGCGAGCACGCTGCCTGGCTTCAAGCGGGATGCGGTGGCGACGTCCGGCGGCTGCACGACGAGCAGGATGTCGGCGGCTGCAAGCACGGCATCCGCCGAGGCGGCGAACTCGACGTCCTTGTAGTGGGCGTCTGGAAACCTCGCGGCCGAGCCCGCGCCGGGCTCGACCAGGACCCTCGCGCCGAGGGCTGCGAAGCGGGTTGCGACCTCGGGGACCACCGCCACCCGGTTCTCGCCCCGCAGGGTTTCCTTCAGCACGCCGATCGTGACTGGCATCAGGTTCCTTCCTGGGAATTGCCGGCGTCCGGGCAGCCGGTCCGCGGCGCGTTGGAAAATATCATAATCGTGGCTTATTGTTTCAGGCTTTAAGCCATGGGATCGGCGCGGTGAACACGGGAACGGGCACGAACGGGGCGCGGGCAGGCATCGACGGCGCGATGATCCGGCTGTCGCAGCAGGTGCTGCGCACGGACGCCTCCGGCATGCCGCTCGAATGGATCGACTACAAGGAGGCTGTGCGCCTGCACTGCCTGGGCCAGGTCGCGTACGCCTTCGGCAGCCGGCTGTACGAGCTGCACGGCGGCACCAATGCGCGCACCGGTCGCCAGACCGTGATCGAGGTGAACTCGATGATGGCCACGCAGGGTTCATCCGGCAATCCGGGCAGCCTGCGCGGCGACTACGTGCCGCCGCTCAACAACGAGACGCTGTTCCGCCGCGATGCGCACCTGTGCATGTACTGCGGCGGCCGCTTCACCGCGCACCAGCTCTCGCGCGACCACGTGCGGCCGTTCTGCAAGGGCGGGAAGGACGTCTGGAACAATGTCGTCGCCGCCTGCCGCCGCTGCAACAACGCCAAGGCATCGCGCACACCCGAGCAGGCCGGCATGCAGCTCCTCGCCGTGCCGTTCACGCCGACCTATGCGGAATACATCTACCTGAAGGGACGGCGCGTGCTCGCCGACCAGATGGAATACCTGCTCGCGCATTTCCCCCGCACGAGTCCCCTGCACGCACGCATCCAGCGATTCCGGCAGTGAATCCCGCCGGGCCCGGGCCCGTCGTACTGGTCGACGCGAGCTACTTCGTCTTCCGCGCCTACTATTCGGTGGGTCTGGAGATGACCGACGTCGACGACGTGCCGGTCAACGCGCTGTACGGTTTCGGCAGGTTCCTCGGAGACCTGCTCGAGGAGGCGAGGCCGGCGCAAGTCGCGGTCGCATTCGACGAAAGCCTCTCGAGCTCGTTCCGGAACGAGATCTTTCCGGCCTACAAGGCCAACCGCGAACCGGCGCCGCCGGAGCTCAAGCGCCAGTTCGCGCGCTGCCGCGAGCTGTGCCGCCTGCTCGGCATCGCGGAGTTCAGCAGTCCGACGCACGAGGCGGACGACATCATCGGCACCATCGCCGCGCGCCTTCGGGTGAGCGGCCTGTGCTCGGTGCTGGTCACGCGCGACAAGGACCTCGCTCAGCTCATCCGCGATGGCGACCACTACTGGGATTACGCGGCGGCGCGCCGCTTCGGCTATGCGGACATCGTCGGGCAGTTCGGCGTCTGCCCGGAACGCATGGCCGATTACCTCGCGCTGACCGGCGACGCGGTGGACAACATCCCGGGCGTACCGGGCGTCGGGCCGAAGACCGCGGCCGTGCTGCTCACCGAGTTCGCTTCGCTGGAAGAGATCTACGACGGGCTCGACCGCGTGCCCGGGCTTCCGATCCGCGGCGCCGGCAAGTTGCCCGAGCGCCTGCGCGCGCATCGCGAGGCTGCGTTCTTCGCGCGCCGGCTGACGACGATCGCCTGCGACATGCCGCTCGCGGTGGATTCCGCCGCGCTCGCGCGCCGCCGGCCCGACCTTGCGGCCCTCGGCGCTTTCTACGACCAGGCGCGCTTCGGCGCCGCCCTGCGCCGGCAGGCGGAGCGCCTCGCGGCCCAGGCATGAAGGCGGATTTCGCTGCGGCGTTGGCCGCGGCACTCGGCCGGCCGGTCGCGCCGGAACCGGATGCGACCGTGCACGGCGGCAGCATCAACGACTGCCTGCGGTGGCCGACTGCGTCGGGACCGGTATTCGTCAAGCGCGCCCCGCTCGCACGCCGCTGGATCCTCGAGGCAGAAGTCGACGGGCTCGCACGCCTGCGCGCCACGCGGTGCCTGCGCGTGCCGGCGACGCTCGCGGCCGGGTGCACCGAACGCGATGCCTTCCTGGTGCTCGAGTGGCTGGATCTTGCGCCGGGCGATGCCGGGTCGGACGAGCGTCTCGGGCTAGCGCTTGCTCGGCTGCACGCGCTGCGCGGCGAGGCATTCGGGCTCGATCTCGACAACGCGCTCGGAGCGACGCGCCAGCCGAATGGCTGGACGCATGACTGGATCGCGTTCTGGCGCGAGCGGCGGCTTGGATTCCAGCTCCAGCTCGCGGCGCACAATGGCTATGCCGGAAGGCTCCTGGATCGCGGGCGCCGCCTGCTCGAGCAGCTCGCCGGGTTCTTCGCGGGCCACGACCCGGAACCCGCCCTGCTGCACGGCGATCTCTGGGGCGGCAATCGCGCGATGCTCGCCGACGCGACGCCGGTGCTGTTCGATCCCGCCGTCTACGTTGGCGACGGCGAATGCGACCTCGCGATGACGCGGCTTTTCGGCGGCTTCGGGCCGCGCTTTTACGCAGCCTACGAGTCGGTGCGGCCGGCTGCCGCCGGCGCATCGGCGCGCCGCGACCTGTACAACCTGTATCACGTGCTGAATCACCTGAATTTGTTCGGCGGCGTTTACCGGCCGCAGGCCGAGTCGATGATCGACCGGCTGCTGGCTGCGGTGGGCCACTGAAGACCGCAACTCGATGGGGAGTTCCGATGCATCCTTCGCACATCCCGCTACCTGGTTATCGAGAGTATCCGCCCGCCGAGATGGCGGCCCGCGCCAGCGCCTTTGCGGACGAGATGCATCGGCGCCGAACGGTCCGGGACTTCTCGGACCGGCCCGTGCCGCGCGCGCTGATCGAGGAATGCCTGCGCACGGCCGGCTCCGCGCCATCCGGTGCCAATCAGCAGCCTTGGCGTTTCGTCGCCATCTCCGACGCGACGGTCAAGCAACGCATCCGTGTCGCCGCCGAAGCGGAGGAGCGGGAATTCTACGAGCACCGCGCGCCGCCCGAGTGGCTCGAAGTGCTGCGACCGCTCGGCACCGATTCGAGCAAGCCGTTTCTCGAGACCGCGCCCTGGCTGATCGCGGTGTTCATCCGTCGCTTCGAGCGGCTGCCGGATGGCGGCAAACGCAAGCATTACTACACCGATGAATCCGTCGGGCTTGCGACCGGCCTGCTGCTGGCAGCCGTGCATCATGCAGGTCTCGTCGCGTTGACGCACACGCCGAGCCCGATGAAATTCCTGAACGACATCCTGGGGCGCCCCCGGGACATCGAGCGGCCGTTCCTGCTGCTGGTCGCCGGCTTCCCGGCGACCGGAGCGTCAGTTCCCGACATTCGCCGCAAGCCCCTCGAGGAGATTGTCAGCTTCGTCTGAAGGGCGAAAACTCCGTTCTTACCGCGCCAGCGCAACGGCGACCAGGCGGCGCAGGATGCGCTCGCGCAAGCCGCGCGGGGCAGCGAGTCCCATGCGTTCGAAGTGCGCTCCTTGCGCGGAATCGCGCGCCAGCGGGCGGGCGAATGACGCGGCGATGGCGAGCTTCCCGGGCCAGGTCTGCGCACGGGCCTTCAGTCGCCGGAACGCCCCGGCCAGTGCAATTTCTTCGGTACTCAGGTCGGTGCCGAAGGGCAGGGCGCCGAATCGCCCGGCGGCACGATGCGGGTGTAGCGCCTGCTCGAGCGCCGACGGCAGGTTCTGCCGGTGCCAGTCGGCGATGCGGTGGCTGACGGGCAGCTTGCCGGCGCGCTGCGCCTCGGCGAGCAGCGCCGGCTGGAACCGGGAGTCGGCGATATCGAGCATCGCGGCCGCGACTTCGGCGTCGCTCCTGCCGCGGAGATCCGCGATGCCGTACTCGGTCAGCACGATGTCGCGCAGGTGTCGGGGAATCGTGACGTGACCGTAGTTCCAGCGGATGTTGGATTCGAGCTCGCCGCCGCTTGCGCGGATCGCGCGGACCGCGACGATCGAGCGACCGCCCGGCAGCTCGTGCGCCTGCGCGACGAAATTGTACTGGCCGCCGACGCCGCTCACGACGCGGCCGTCGGCGAGCCCGTCGGACACGAGCGCGCCACCGAGCGTCGCCATCATCGCGGAATTGATGAAGCGCGCGTCGCGCCGCTGTGCCTGCTTCAGCTCCCAGTCGGGCCCGAGCAGCTCGTTGGTGAAGCTGACCGGCATCATCTGGAACATCGCGCGCTCCGCATCCGGCATGGCGCGGAGCGTCTCGTAGAACCCGCGCGGCCCGAGCATGAAGGCGCCGTGCAGCAGCGCCCCGCCCGGTTCGACGCGACGCTTCAGGATGCCGGCGCGGTACAGGTCGAGGAATCCGTCGACGAACATCTCGGTGACGGCATAGAGCCCCCGTTCGAAGGTCCCGTCGCCGCCGATCGCCGCCAGTTCGGCGTCGAAGCGCGGCGCGAGCGCCGTGTCGCGAAGCGCGCGCCGCCACTCGGCGTTGCTGCGGTGGCGGAGCGTCAGCGCGTGGACGATCGCGTCGCCGAGCTCGCCGATGCCGATCTGGATCGTGCCGCCGTCGCGCACCAGCATGCTGGCGGCGAGCGCGATGGCATGGTCGGCGGTAGAGATTGGCAGGTTCGGCGGGGCGATCAGGTCGTGATAGGCGCGCGGATCGTCGACGATGCCGTCGAAGGCGCCGGCCGGCAGCTCGGCTGCGCCGAACATGAACGGCATCCGGTCGTTGACCTGGCCGATGACCGTGGTCGGGGTCCCGGAGCGGCTCCGCTCCTGGAGTACCGGTATCAGGTCCGCCGTGACGTCCGGATTCGAGCCGAGGCTCACGCGTTCGCCTGCGGAATCCTTCCGCCACGCGACCTGCTGTGCGATGACGTTCGCGCCGAGGGCGGCGACGGTGCGGGCGACATGCGTGTAATTGATGCTCGCGTAGGATTGCTGCACGAGCGGCGAGTGGAGCCAGGCGCCCGGTTCCAGGAAGAATTCCTGCACGCGGATGTTGGCGGGCAGCCGGTCGGTGCGCAGTGCCGCGATCCAGGCAGGCTCCGGAGCATCGCCGAAGATGCGCGCGGTGATCGGCTCGACCAGGCGCCGCTCGAGTTCGCTTCCCGGTTGCGGGCGCGCGAGCGTCAGCCCGGTGAGCACCGAAAGCTCGATTCCCGGGTCGGATACGGCGCGACGATAGAACTCGTTGAGGAGCGCCACGGGCTTGCCGGCGCCGATTGGCGTGCAGAGCACGATGCGCCGGCCGATCCGCGCGAGCGTCTGCTCGACGCAGTCCTCGACGCCGGCATACCGCCGTGGCGCGCGCTCGTCCATGCGCGAGACTCTAGCGGAGCTTGAGCTCGAACCGCACTTCGACCTCGTCGCCGACCCATTCGGTCGATGACCAGTCGCCCTGGCCGAGGCTGAAGGCGAGGCGGCGGAGGCTGGCCGTCCCCTTCATGACGGATGCACCCGTCGCGGGCGCGAGCGTGAACCGGACCGCGGCCGGCCGGGTCACGCCGCGGATCGTGAGCTCCCCCAGCGCGCGAAACCCGGTGTCGTCGGTCTCGAAGCGTTCCGCATGGAACAGGGCCTGCGGATACTTCTCGGTCCAGAAGAAATCGCGGCTCTTCAGGATTTCGTCGCGCTCCGCGTCCCGGGTGTCGATCGAAGGCGTCGCGACCGTCACGTGGAGGCTGCCGCGCGTGGCGTTCGACGGGTCGAAATCGAGCCTGGCCTGGAAGCTCCCGAAGGCGCCCGTGAACTTCGCGCCCGCCTGTTCGGCCACGAATGTGAGCGTGCCTGAGCCCTGGTCCGCTTGCCGGACGTCCGCGAGAGCCGCCGGGCAGGCGGCGAGGACGACGAGCAGGGCGCGCAGGACGCGAGTCACGGTGCCCGCCATGGCAGCATGCGGTACAGCAGTCTGTCGCGGTCGACGAACTGGTGCTTCAGCGCCGCGGCGACGTGCAGGAGCGCGAGGACGATCAGCGCATTCGCAAGGGTCTCGTGCACCCCTTCGAACAATTCCTCGAGCGCCTCGTCCGGCGCGACCAGATCGGGGAGTTGCACCAGGCCGAACCAGCTCACGGGATAATTGGTCGCCGAGGACATCAGCCAGCCGGAGAGCGGTATCGCGAACAGCAGCAGGTAGAGTGCGGCATGATTCGCATGGGCCGCGAAGAGCTGCCAGCGCGGCATCGGCGGCGGTGGCGGCGGGCGGTTGAAAGCGCGCCAGGCGAGACGGATCGCCGCGAGCGCCAGAATCGTGATGCCGAACGACTTGTGGCGGGCCAGCGTCGCCAGCTTGTCGAGGCCGAGCGGCATGCCGTCGGCAATCTTGCCGAGAGTGACCTGGACGATCAACAGCCCGACAATCGTCCAGTGCAGGGCCTGCGCGACAAAGCCGTAGCGTCCCGCGGTGTTTCGTGCTGGCATGAAGTCTTGGAGAATACCCAAATGCGCAGGTTCCCGTTCCTGTTCGTGCTGCTGCTCGCCGGTTGCGCCGCGCCGCGGCCGCTTCCGCCCGCGGCGGTCCCGCCGCCGGGGCGTGCCGAGGCGCGGCTTCCCTTCGAGGCCTGGCAGGTCGTGGCATCGCATCTCGAGGTGTGGGTTTATCGTGACGGCCCGATGGCGAAAGCCGGCCACAATCATCTCATCTCGACCGACGCGCTTCGCGGCGAGGTCGAATTGCGCGAGCCGCGGACGGAGACCGGCCTCGCGCTCGAGTTGCCGCTCGAGGCGCTGGTGGTGGACGACCCCGCGGCGCGTGCCGCAGCAGGACCGGAATTCGCGGCCCCGGTGCCGGAAAAGGATCGCGCGGGCACGCGCCAGAACATGCTGGGCTCCGCCGTGCTCGACGCCGCGAAACAAGGCTTGCTGCGCGTGACTGCGGACAGCATCGAGGGCGGCCCCGGCGACTACCAGGCCCGGCTGCGGATCGCGCTTCGCGGCGAGGAGCGCGTGATCGCCGTGCCGCTCACGGTGACATTCGATGGTGACGTCCTGCGCGTGAAGGCGGACTTCCGTCTCAGCCACGCCGATCTCGGCCTCAAGCCGTTTTCCATCGCGCTCGGAGCACTGCGCGTTCGCGACGACATCGAGATCCGTTGCAGCCTCGAAGCGCGGCGCGGCGCGTGACGACGGTCCGCTTCCGCAATCCCGAGGTCCGCATGTCCGACGCGCTCGCTGCGGCGCAAGCGGCGGTTCGCGAGCCGGCGGTGACGCTCGCCGAGCTCCTCGACATGCTCGGGGAGCAGGGGCTGCTGGTGTTCTGCGGCGTGCTCGCCGCGCCATTCCTGCTGCCGGTGACCGTACCGATGATGAGCACGGTGCTCGGCATGCCGATGCTGCTGATCGGGTTCGCGGTGATGATGAGCCGGGTGCCGTGGCTGCCGGCGCGCCTCTTGAACCGCAGCCTGCCCGCCGCGACGGTGCAGAGCGTGCTGAAACGGGTGCGCGGCTGGGCCGAGCGCTTCGAACACCTGGTGCGGCCGCGGCTCCTCGCGATGACCGGCGGCCCGGAGATCAACTTCGTGAACGGCGCGCTGATCATCCTCGCCGTCGTGCTGCTGATGGCGCCACTGCCGCTGGTGCCATTCGTGAACACCTTGCCGGCGCTCGCGGTGATCCTGCTGTGCTTCGGCATGGCCGAGCGCGACGGCGTCGTCATCCTGCTCGGCTACCTGGTTACGCTGATCTCCAGCGTGTACGTCGGCGGCATCGCGGTGTTCGTGCTCTACGCCGGCATGCACTACGAGCAGGCATTCGAGATGCTGCGCGGCTGGTTCAGCTCACTTTGAGGCGATCTCCGTGAGCAGCGACTTCGCGCCGTAGACTTTCTCCATCGCCTCCCGCATGTAAGCGGGGTGCACGCCGATCGCGCGGTTCATCCGCTCGTCGAACCAGTAGCTGCCCGAGATCGAGTGGATGTTGCCGTCGAAGGCGAGGCCCACGATGTCGCCATTGGCGTCGACGATCGGGCTGCCCGAATTGCCGCCGACGATGTCGTTGTTGGTGGTGAAATTCGCAGGCGTCGTCATGTCGAGGCGGTCCTTCGCCGCCACCCACTTCGCAGGGATCCGGAACGGCGGCGTGCCGGTCGCGCGCTCGAAGGCGCGCGAAAGCTCGGTCCAGGGCCGCACTTCCTCACCCTTCTCGTTCCAGCCCATCATCGCGCCATAGGACAGCCTGAGCGTGAAGGTCGCGTCCGGGTAGATGCTGGTGCCATAGGCGGCGAAGCGCGCCTTCGCGATCGCCTCCTGGCCCCGCTGCACCGGGCCTTCGACTTTCTCCTCGTACTGGCTGCGCAATTCGCGCGCCGCCGGGTCGACCAGAGTCGCGAGCCGGATCATCGGGTCGTCGCTCGCCTCGATCGCAGTCTGCCCGCCCTGGTAGAGCGCCATGCGCACGCCGGGGTCGGCGAGCTTGCTGCCGCTCACGACGCGCTTGGCCAGCGAATCGGGCGAATCCTTACCGAACACCTGGCGGACCAGCGCATGATCCGGGCCGAGCCATTCGCGCATGCGCTCGAGCCCGAATGAGAGCCTCAGGATCTCGAACTCGGGATAGATCGGAATCGGTGCTTCGAGGCCCTGCTGAACGGCAGGCAGGCGCGCCTCCGTGAACTCGGCGAGCCGGGATTCGTTCGGCTTGGCGCGCTCGGCGCCGGCGCGCACCAGCGTACGCGCATGGTTGAACAGCAGGCTGTTGAATGCCGCTCCGCCCTCGATGAAGGTATGCGGCACCAGGATGTCGCGCCAGACCGACTCCGCCGCGGCGATGTCCTTCCAGGCGTCCGTGGAGGCGGCGAGCTCTGGCTTGGACGCGATGGCGTCGGCGAGCGCCTTTTCCTTTCTCGCCGCGGCCGCAAACAGCGCCGGGTCGAGCAGGGCGTCGAACTGCTTGCGACGCACCTTGATCGCGTTCTCGACCTGGTTCAGGTAGGACTCGGAGGTGCGGCGCGGCTCGTCGCCGGTCTTCGCGTACTGGATCATGCGGCCGCGCAGCTCCGAGAAGCGCATCAGCCAGAATGGCATGAAAGTCGTGCGCTGCGTCTCGAGCTGCGACACGGTCAGCAGCCGGTCGGTGTTGCCCGGATGGCCGGAGACGAACACCGGATCGCCCGGGTCGGCGCCGTCCCAGTTGACGCGCAGGTGATTCGGGGTCTTCGCCGGCTTGCCGCCCTCGTAGGCGCGCAGGATCGACATGTCGAGGCACCAGCGCGGAAACTGGAAGTTGTCCGGGTCGCCGCCGAAGGCCGCGATGTCGCGCTCCGGCGCGAACACGAGCCGCACGTCGTCGTAGCGCTTGTACTTGTAGAGCCAGTACTGGCCACCCTGGTAGAGCGTCACGCGCTCGCACTTGAGCGCGCCCGTCTTCGACGCCTTCGAGGCTACTTCGCAGGCCTGCTCGAGCCGGGTCAATTCGCGCCGGCGCGCTTCGACCACGCCGCCGGCTGCCACGCCGGCCGTGGCCTTGGCCACCTGTGCCGTCACGTCCTCGGTCCCCACCAGGATGGAGATCGAATCATCGCCACAGCGCGGCTCCTCGTCGCGGGTCGCGGCGAGGAAGCCGTTCTCGATCAGGTCCTTTTCCGGCGTCGAATGGTTCGCAATGCATTCCGCTGCGCAGTGGTGGTTGGTGAGGATCAACCCCTCGCCGGAGATGAACGAGCCGGTGCAGCCTCCGTCGAGGCGGACCGTGCCGCTGCGCACCCGGTCGAGCCATGCCTGATCCAGGGTGACGTCGTACTTGTCGGCGATGGCGGCGCGCGGCGGATTGTCGAAGGTCCACATGCCCTCATCGGCCGCGGCCGCGACGGAAACCAGGGCGGCGATCGCCGCCAGTGGGAGACGCTTCATCGGGAACCCCGTTCATCCGCAGCACCGCCGGGAGGCGGCGAAGCGCTCATGTTACCGGCTGGGCTGCGGCGCGGGACAGGGCCGGAAACCGGTCGGCGCGGCTGACGGGCGACTCATCGTGCCGACCGACTTTTGGCGTCGGGCGCCTGGGCGGCGGCTCGCGCTCCGGCGAACGAACTCCGGGGCAGGTTGCCAATGCCGCGTCGAAATGGAGCGTGAGGAGGCCGGTGGCGGCGATCGGCTGACCGTCGCGATACGCCGGCGTCAGCCGGGATGCGCGAGCGACGGCCAGCGCGGTCTGGTCGAAGAGCCCCGCCGGCTCGGCTTCGAGCACGCGTGCCTTCAGCACCTGGCCGGTGGCGTCGGTCTCCACCTCGAGCGCAACATCTCCCGCGGCGCGGCGCTCGCAGGCCGCCATCGGAAAGGGCGCGCTCGCGAGCGTCGTCGGCGGCACGGCGGCGAGCGCGCTGTCCGGCAGGCGGAATTCGAAGCGCCGCGTCGCGCGGCGCGCCGGCCCCGCTGCGGGCGGAAGCCGCCAGCCACGGACCGCGGCGAGCGCCGCGGCTTCGAACTCCCCGCGCGGCATCGCGGTGATCACGCGGGCATCGCGCACGCTGCCGTCCGGCGCCTGCACATATTCGACTTCGGCGTAGCCTTCGATCCGCTGCGCCAGCAACGCGGGCGGGTAGGCCGGATCAGGCCGCGCGCCCGCGGCGGCAGGCGCGGCGTCCACGGTGTCCACCAGGGTGAAGCGCACCCGCGTCAGCATGCGGCACTCGATCGGAACGCCGCCTTCCTTGGCGGGCGTGAAGCGCCAGTTGCGCACGCCGCGGATGGCCGCCTGCTCGAAATAACCGCGCGGTTCGGCACGTACTGCGCGCACCCAGCCGACCGTGCCGTCGCGCAAAACGGTCAGCGCCACCTCGACCGTGCCCTCGATGCCGGTCGTGCGCACCGGTTCGGGGTAGGCCGGCGCCTCGCGGTGGACGGGCACCGGCGCCCGGATGCCCGGCTGGTCGCAGCGGACCCAGCCGCTTGCTGCGGGCGCCGCGAGCAACGACAGGAACGCGAGCGCGGCGCGGCTCATGATTCCGTGGCGAGCAGGAGTTGTGTGCCCTCGGGCGCGACGAGCAGCGCATGGCGCGACGGATCGAGCTTTGCCGGCAGTCTGCGGGCGAATTCGACGCCCGCATCGGCAAGCGCCGCGACGCGCGCCGGCATCGACTCCTCCATGAACACGAGCGCCGGCCGGGCGAGCACGCCCGTGTGCAGCAGCGCGACATTGAGCGAATCGCTGGTCATGCCGACATGCGGATAAGGTTCGTCACCTTCCTCCGCCGGCACGAACCCGAGACTCTCCCAGCTCCGCTCCGCCTGCTTCAGGTCGGCGACCGGCAAGGCGTATTCCTCGAACCAGCCGAGCCGCGAAGTCTCGCCGGGCGCGCGTTGCGACGGCGAGTAGGTCCGCGCCTCGAGCAGGCGGATCAACTGCCCGCCGCCCGCGGTGAAGCTCGCTTCGTTGAAGACGTCGCTGCCGAGGCGGCGGTCTTCAATCACGATGCCGATGCGTTCGAGCGCGCCAAGCTCGGCGGAAAGCTCCGGCAGCACGAATGCGAGCAGCGGCGATTGCCCCAGCTCGCGCTGGTGCAGACCGATCGCGACGCGGCCGTCGGTGACGACCGCGTAAGGATACGGAAAGGCTTCGCCGGTCGTGACCTGGACGAATCCCAGCCGCTCGTAGAACTCGATCGATGCGAGCACGTCCGGCGCATGCACGCTGATCTCGTGAAAGCGCCCGATCATCGCGCTTCCCCGGCGCGCGCGGCGACCAGCCGCGCGAGGCAGTCCACATGCGCCGCGCCGTCGTTGAGCGCGGCGACGTACTCGAACCGCGCGCCGCCCGCCGCCAGGAATGCGGAGCGCCCGCGGATCGCAATCTCCTCCAGCGTCTCCAGGCAATCCACCGGGAATCCCGGGCAGGCCACCGCGATGTGGCGCGCGCCCTCCGCGGCGAGCTCCCGCAGTCGCGGCGCGGTGTAGGGAGCGAGCCAGCGGGCGCCGCCGACGCGCGACTGGAAGGCCACCGACCAGCGACCCGGCGCCAGGTCAAGCCGCGCCGCAACCAGGCGGGCGGTGGCATGGCAGCGTTCGCCGTAGTCGTCGCCCGCGTCGGCGTAGCGGCACGGGATGCCGTGGAACGAGAACAACAGGTGCTGCCAGCCCGTGGCGACTGCGGAAATGCTGGAGGCGAGCGCCGCAATATAGCCCGGGTCCGCATGATAGTCGTCGATCACGGCGAGCCGATGCGGCATCGATTCCCGGGCGAGCCCGGATTCGACGCGGTCGATGACCGCAGCGGTCGTGGTCGCGGACTTCTGCGGGAACAGCGGCAGCACGACCAGGCTGCGTACGCCCGCAGAGCGAAGCTGCCGCAATGCACCGTCGATCGACGGTTGCCCGTAGGTCATGGCCATCGCGACCGCGGGCCGCGACGGCATCAGCGTGGCGAGCCGCTGGTCGATCGCGGCGGTGAGGCTCTGCGTTCCGGTCAGGAGCGGTGATCCGGCCGTGGTCCAGATCTTGCGGTAGGCCGCGGCGCTCCGGCGCGGGCGCAGCGGCAGTATCACGCCGTAGAGCAGCAGCCGCCGCGGCAGGAGCGGCAGGTCGACGACGCGCGGATCGTCGAGAAACTCGGCGAGGAATCGTCGCACCGCGGCCGGAGTCGGGGCATCGGGCGTGCCGAGATTGACGATCAGGACGCCGGTCTCTGGCGACATGGCGGCACCATACCGCATGCCATGCGGGCGCCCCAAAAAATAGCGGCCGGAGGCGAAGCCCCCGGCCGCTTCCAGGCAGGCTATGCGATCAGAAACTCCAGCGCAGGCCGACGAAGATCGCGTTGGCGTCGTCGGACGACGAGTATTCCGCGCCGAGCGCGAACTGGTCGGTGAAGAAGTAACGGCCGCCGATCGCGATCGACGTGTCGTCGCCGCCGTCATCGCCGAGGTCCGTGTGGTCGACCCGGCCTTCCAGCTCGAAGGCGTCGCCGATCTGGCCGCGCAGCCCCGCGGAGACCAGGAAGCCATCGACACTCGCGGTGAATGGGCCGACCGCCGCTTCGGCGTCGACATAGCCGACACGGCCGACGAGGTCCATTTCTTCCGTGAGCGTGTAGTGGCCGCCGAGCCCCACCGCGAACTGGTCGATGTCGACACCGGCGAGATCCTGGTCCGTGTACTCGCCGAAGACGAACCAGTTCTCGGAGAAGCCGACGGAGCCGCGCAGCCCGAAGCCATCCGCGCTCGGGAGATTGTCGATGTCGGTCTCCACATACCCGAGGTCGACGTACGAATAGCTCATGTCTTCAGCCTGGGCAACGAGCGGCAGCGCCGCCAGCAGCAAACTTCCAGCCATGGCATTCACGATCTTCATGATCCGGTTTCCTTTCTATGGGGAGGGGTCTGGTCATTGCGTGCAGCCGTCCTGGGGGATGGCGGCCTTTGAACGTGGACTGAGGATCCACGACTCGCGCGCATGCCGGCGATTACAATACCTGCGACCGGTTGCCCACGCCTGACGACCTGCGTCAAATGGCCGAATGGATCACAAAAAACCACAGCGAAACCCCCGGGAAGGCGCGCTCGTGGTGCTGAACGCAACGCTCCCGCTGGCGGCCCTCTGGCTGCTGCTGCTGACCACCCGGGCGATGGCCGCGAGCGAGGCGCCCGCCGCAAGCCCGCAATTCCTGGCTGGCATCGAGTACCAGTACGGCAACCGCTACGCGGCCGACGGGAATTACGAGCAAGCGATCCGCTACTACCGGCGTTCGCTCGCCATCCACCCGTCCTGGGAAGTCTTCAACAGGCTCGGCATCGTCTACATGGAGATCGAGAGCTATCCGGAGGCCTTCAGGGCGTTTCACGCGGCCGTCCGGATCCATCCGCGCAATCCGGAACTCCACTACCACCTCGGATTCGCGCAGGAGCAAGCAGGCGACCTGGATGCCGCCGCCGATGCCTGCCGCGAGTCCTTGCGTCTGGATCCGCCGCAGCCTGCCGTGCAGCAGGCGCTGGGCGAAGTGCTGCACGAGCTCGGCGAGTATCGGGAGGTCATCGCGGCGTTTGCGGAAGCAGCCAGGCTGCAGCCCGGCAACGCGAAGCACCGGGTCAGCCTCGGCATCAGCCAGTCGAACCTCTTGCAGCATGAGTCCGCGCTCTTCGAACTGGAGGCAGCCGCGAAGCTCGATCCCGGCGACGAGCGGGGCGCCGTCTGGCTCGGGCGCGCTTACATCGGTGCGCAGCGTCCGGTGGAAGCGGTGGCGGCTGACGAGCGCGCCGTCTGGCTGGCACCGGCCAGGGCAGCGAATCATTTCGCGCTGGGCGGCGCCTGCCTGGCCTCAGAGCAATGGGAGCCGGCTTCCGTGGCGTTCCTGCGCGCGCTCGAGTTGCAGCCCGACTACGACGAGGCGGCGTAGGAATTGGGCCGGGAGAAATCCCTGCTCGGCAAGGAGACCGAAGCCCTGGCGGCCTTCGAACTGGCGAGCCGGCTGAAACCGCAGGCCGACGACTACCTGTACCGGGTCGGGACGAGCCTGCTACGCCGGCAGCGCAATGCGGACGCCGAGGACGTCTATCGCAGGCTGCTGGCGATCAACCCGGCGACGGCGGACAGGCTCCTGATGAAAATCGAGGCGGGATCGCCCTGAGAACGCCCCGCCTCAGGCCACGCCGCCGACACAGACGTATTTGATCTCGGTGTAGTCGAGGATGCCGTACTTCGATCCTTCGCGGCCGGTGCCCGATTCCTTGACGCCGCCGAAAGGCGCGACCTCGGTGGAGATCAGACCGGTGTTGAGGCCGACGATGCCGTACTCGAGCGCTTCCGACACGCGCCAGGAGCGTGCCAGGTCGCGCGTATACAGGTAAGCGGCGAGCCCGAACTCGGTGTCGTTCGCGAGCTGAATCGCCTCCTGTTCGGTCCTGAATCTGAACAAGGGCGCCACCGGCCCGAAAGTTTCTTCGCGCGCGAGCATCATGTCCTTCGTCACGCCGGTGAGCACCGTCGGCTCGTAGAACGTGCCGCCGAGCGCGTGGCGGCGGCCGCCGATTGCGACGCTGGCGCCCCGGGTCGTGGCGTCCGCGACGTGCTCTTCGACCTTCTTCAATGCGGCTTCGTCGATCAGCGGCCCCTGCTCGGTGTCGCCGGCAAGCCCGTCGCCGACGCGCAGCTTCTGCACCGCGGCGACCAGCCTGGCCGCGAACTCGTCGTAGACGCCGTCCTGGACCAGCAGGCGATTCGCGCAGACGCATGTCTGGCCGGTATTGCGGTATTTCGAGGCGATCGCGCCCGCGACCGCGGCGTCGAGGTCGGCGTCGTCGAACACGATGAACGGGGCATTGCCGCCGAGCTCGAATGACACCTTTTTCATGGTCTTCGCGCACTGCGCCATCAGCAGCTTGCCGACCTCGGTCGAGCCGGTGAATGAGAGCTTGCGCACCCGGGCGTCGCCGGTCAGCACGCCGCCGACCTCGCGTGCCGGACCGGTGATGACGTTCAGCACGCCCTTCGGCAACCCGGCGCGCGCCGCGAGCTCGGCGAGCGCGAGCGCGGAGTAGGGCGTCTGCGTCGCCGGCTTGCAGACGACCGTGCAGCCGGCCGCGATCGCGGGCGCGACCTTGCGCGTGATCATCGCCGCCGGGAAATTCCACGGGGTGATCGCCGCGACCACGCCGACCGGCTGGCGCAGCACGAGGATGCGCTTGTCGGCCTGGTGGCCGGGTATCACGTCGCCGTAGACCCGCTTGGCCTCTTCGGCGAACCACTCCACGAAGGACGCGGCATAGGCGATCTCGCCCCGGGACTCCGCGAGCGGCTTGCCCTGCTCGGCGGTCATCAGTCTTGCGAGATCGACGGCATTCAGCAGGATCAGGTCGTTCCACCGCCGCATCAACACCGCGCGCTCTTTGGCGGTCTTCGCGGCCCAGGCCGGGAAGGCCTCGTGCGCGGCGGCGACGGCGGACGCGGTCGCGCCGGCGTCGAATGCGGGGACCGTGCCGAGCGCGGCGCCGGTTGCCGGATTGGTGACGGCGAGCGTGGCGCCGCTCGGGGCATCGCGCCATTCGCCGTCGACGTGGCACTGCTGGCGGAACAGCGACGGGTCCTCGAGCGCAATGCCGCCTGCACCGCCCGCGATGCGATTGTCGTCGCGCGCGCGCATCAGGCCGCCTTCACGACGCGCTGGTCGATCGCGCCGAAGATCGAGCGCCCCGCGGGATCGAACATCTCGATCCGCACGCGGTCGCCGAAGGACAGGAATGGCGTCATCGGTTTGCCCTGCTCCAGGGTTTCAAGCATGCGCCGCTCGGCGAGGCAGGTCGAGCCTGACGAGCGATCGCGATTGGACACCGTTCCGGAACCGACGATGCTGCCGGCGCCGAGGCGGCGGGTCTTCGCGGCATGCGCGATGAGCTGCCCGAAGTCGAAGGTCATGTCGATGCCGGCATTGGGCCGGCCGAAGGGCTTGCCGTTGAGGTGCACCACGAGCGGCAGGTGAACGCGCGCGTCCTTCCACGCCGCATCGAGCTCGTCCGGCGTCACCGCGACCGGCGAGAACGCCGTCGCCGGTTTCGACTGGTAGAAGCCGAAGCCCTTGGCGAGCTCGGCCGGAATCAGGTTCCTGAGCGACCAGTCGTTCACCAGCATCACCAGCGCGATGTGATCGCGCGCTGCCGCGGCGCTGGTGCCCATCGGCACGTCGTCGGTGACGACCGCGACCTCGCCCTCGAGATCGATGCCCCAGTCCTCGCTCGCGAATGGCGCATCGGCGGTCGGCGCCAGGAAATCGTCCGAGCCGCCCTGGTAGACCAGCGGATCGGTCCAGAAGGATTCCGGCATGGTCGCGCCGCGTGCCTTGCGCACCAGCTCGACGTGATTGACATAGGCACTGCCGTCCACCCAGTGGTAGCCGCGTGGCAGCGGCGCCAGGGCCTGCGCCGGATCGAATGGGATGGGCTTTGCGCGCCCGGTTTCCAGCTCGCCCGCGAGCACTTCGAGCGCGGGCTTCGCGCGCGGCCAGTCGTCGAGCGCGGCCTGCAGCGTGGGCGCGACCGGGCCCGCGGGCAGGGCAAGCTGCAGATCGCGGCTGACGACCGCAAGCCGCCCGTCGCGGCTGCCGTCGGCGAGCGTCGCGAGCTTCATCTGGTCGGGACGCCTTTCCAGCTGTCCACGTAGTCGGCCCATTCCACGCCGGCTGCGCCGGCGCCGATCTCGAGCGCATCGCGCGTGTCCACCATCACCGCATATTCGTCGGTCGCCGGCTTCGACTGCACCAGCATTCGCGACAGCGCCTTGGGATGAGGGCCGTGGGTGAAGCCGCCCGGATGCAGCGTGACCATGCCGGGATGGATGTTGTCGCGGCTGAAGAAGTCGCCGGCGTGGTAGAAGATCACCTCGTCGTAATCGTCGTTGTTGTGGAAGAAAGGGATCTTGATCGCGCCCGGGTCGGTCTCGAACGGACGCGGCACGAAAGTGCAGACCACGAAGCGGTTGCCGACGAAGGTCGTGTGCGCCGACGGCGGCAGGTGGTAGCGATGGCTCATCAGCGGCCGGATGTCGCGCACGTTGATGCGGCACGCCGACAGGTCGCCGTGCCAGCCGACCGCGTCGAGCGGGTTGTAGGGGAAGGTCACCGTCGAGACCGCGCCGCGCCGCTTGACGGCGACGCGCCAGGTCTTCTCGTCCTGCTGTGCAAGGAAGGCCTCGTCCACGCGCGGCGCGTCGAGCATCGCAGGGTCGAAGATCGCATGGCCGCCGACCAGGCCCTTCTCCGGCAGCATGAAGGAGGCGTTGGTGGCCTCGATCAGCAGGAGCGACGCCGGCTCCGTGGAGTCGAGCCGCCACATCGTGCCGCGCGGCAGCACGATGTAATCGCCCGCCTGGAACGTCAGGTGGCCGAAGTCGCAGAACAACTCGCCGCGTCCCTGGTGCACGAACAACAGCTCGTCGCCGTCGGCATTGCGTGCCAGGCTCTCCATGCGCGCAGGCGCGCGCCACCAGCGGATCCGGCAATGCGCGTTGTGAAGCAGCTCGGCCGCGGACCACGGATGCGCCGTGACGGCGTCGAGCTTCGTCAGGTCGAAGGCATGGGGTTGCAGCGGTCCCTCGAAGGAGGACCAGCCGGTCGGCGGATGGCGGTGGTGGAAGAAGGAGGCCGGACCGAAGAAGCCTTCCTTGCTCATCTCGCGCTCATAGGTGCCGGGCGGCAGGTCGGCATGCGCCTGCCGCGACGCCTCGCCCTCGACGCGGGGATGGCCGATGTAGCGCTTCACCGGGTCACGATAGTTTCAGGTGCAACTATTGGCAAGTGGCAAAGGGGGCAAAGGGGACGCTTCCCTTCAGTCCCGATGGTGCGCAAATACATGAAGTTGTCCACCCTGAAGGGAAGCGTCCCCTTTGATTCCCTTTGATTTCCCCTTCGATTCAACGTTCCAGGATGGCGGTCACGCCCATGCCGCCGGCGGTGCAGACGGAGATCAGCCCGCGGCCGGAGCCGCGTTGCGCCAGCAGCTTGGCCAGCGCGGCGACGATGCGCGCGCCGGTCGCGGCGAACGGGTGGCCGATCGCGACCGAGCCGCCCTTGACATTGAGC
>JBOHZL010000038.1:0-25651 GCA_050738495.1 Steroidobacteraceae bacterium
GAGTTCGAATTGAAACAGCTCGACGAACTGAGAATCGAGATCGACAGCGAGTTCAAGCAACGCACGGCAGCGGTCGTGTCATCCGCATCCCGTCCGAGAATTTACAGCAAAGAAAAGACTTGACCCGATTCGGCTGGCCGAATCACGATCACCGCGACGTACCGAGTCTGTTGCCTAAGGCCTCGGGTTCATGGCAAACCACTTCGATGTTATGGCCATCCGGGTCAATGACGAAAGCTGCATAGTAGTTCGCGTGGTAGTGCGGGCGCAGACCAGGCGCACCATTGTCTTTGCCACCCGCCTCCAGAGCCGCGCGATGGAAAGCTTCGACTTGCCGGCGATTCTCAGCCGTGAACGCCAAGTGAAGATGCGCCGGCTTCTCCTCGGTTTGCCAGATGCACAATGAAGACTTGCCGTCTGAGCTAAGCTCGAGACCGAGCGGCCCCTCCAGAACAACGGCTACGCCGAGCGGTTCGAGTGCCTTGAGGAAGAACGCTTTGCTCGCTGTATAGTCGCGGACTCCGAATACGACGTGGTCAAACACGAGTTCTCCTGACGTGTGTGGGCCTGCGCGAGGCCTAACATACATCCGACCTCCAAGCTTGGCACCTGCCACTGCGAGCAACTCATTCGCCGCGCATTCTCCATTTTCCAATTGTCATTTCGCGGTTCCCCAGTTGTCGGCTCGCCCAAAATCGCCCTTCCGTCCGCAGTCCAATGCAGTCCGACTCTCGCGGAATTCCCTGGTGAGAGTTTCCAGGCGCATCATCCCGATATCGAACAGGGAAGCTCGTTCGTTGACAAGACTTTGTGTGACCAGTCCGGGTTCAGCGTGTCCAATTGTTGGCAGCAGCAGAAGTACAAAGAGTCCTTTCATCTGAGCACCTCCGAGTTGTCAAACCGGCCGAATGGGAAAAGTCCT
Organism: Steroidobacteraceae bacterium; assembly: GCA_050738495.1. Lineage (GTDB taxonomy): Bacteria > Pseudomonadota > Gammaproteobacteria > Steroidobacterales > Steroidobacteraceae > SCUD01. The sequence goes on from JBOHZL010000038.1 coordinate 923, forward strand.
GCGCAAGACTCCTCGCATCCATATAGACAACGACGTCGTGCGTCGCGTCGAAGACCACACCGAAAGATCCCCCGTTGATCCTGAATTGATACTGCCTATTTCCAATCTGCACCCATCCCGCGTATTCGCATTGATAGGTGCTGTAGGCATGGTGACGTTCGACTGATGAGATCGATTTCGCATGCGAAAAAAAGAACTGAACATCGGCTGGAGCAAGTTGCCAGCTTTCGCAAGCACGAGTGACCCAGTCCTTCCGATCCATACTGTCGGCGATCTTCGCCAGACTGATCACGGTTGCTGCCGCCTTCTGAAGTTCAGAAGTTACTTGGTCCGCTGCAGAAGCAGCTGCGGCAGCGTCTCCACTCAATGCCGCCAACAGACTGCAAAGGACCGCAGCGCTCGGACTAGCCTTGCGCATACGTGCCGGCATGCAGTAACTGGATGAGAGCTTTCAGGTCCGGCGTCTTTTCGAATCGCTCGCCCGGTCCGAGGACCTCATCCCATGGCGCTTTCGAATCAACACACAACTGTGCGGAAATCTGCAACCGCTCGTCGGCATCGAGCAATTCCGACGGAACCCAGGTGTATTCCGTGTCGCGCAAGGGATTTGGCACCGGCGAACCGCAGCGCGAACAGAGCCATGAGCGAAATCCCGTAGACCTCGCCCGCTGCGTGACGAGAGATTCACCGGCAAGCCAGCTGAACTTGTCGGCGGCGACGACAAGTCCGGTGTTCGAAGTTGAACCGCCCTGCTTCCGGCACAGCGAGCAGTGGCACTGATAGAGCTTCGGATACGGGCCGTCGACCTCGAACCGGACTTCGCCGCACAGGCAGGTCCCGATCATCTCAAGAGCCCGACTTTCTCCCGACGGCGTACCAATCGACTTTCCTGGTCGCGTACATGATGACCGCCAGAATCAGGAATAGCCCGATCGATCCGAGCAGAAGCGCGTAGTCCTCGTTGATCAGCAACACGTACAGATGCCCGTACAGCATCGCGACCACGGTGCCGATTGCGAGCGCACGCGACAATGCTCCGAGGACGATCAACCCGTATGACGCCACCATGCCGATGACCACGATGCTCGCGATCAGGTAGGCCACGAGAAATGGCAGGTGCTCGGAGATGGACAACAGGAGCAGGTAGAAAAGGCAGAGTGCGCCACCGAGCATCAGGAACTGGATCGGATGCACGCGAACATCCGCCCGCACCTCGAACAGCCAGAGGGTTGCAAACGTAAGCAGGATGAACAGGCCTGCGTATTTCACGCTGCGCTCGGCCATGCTGTAGTGATCGACCGGATTGACGAAGTCGACGCCGAAGCGCGAGTTCTCGACGATATCCGCGAAGTTCAGCTTGTCGCTTTCGGTCCAGGCCTGGGGAAAGCTGCGGCCCAGAAATGGAATCGACCAATCGGCGTCGAATCCCCTAGTGCCGACATTTCGATCCGTCGGCAGCCAGTTGCCCTGGAAACTCGGATGCGGGTAATTCGATTCCAATCGGACGACCGTGCTTTCGCCGAACGGGACGAAATAGACGCCCTGGCTTCCATTGAGACTGAGCGGCAGCGAAAAATCGACGGCGGACAAGCCGTCGGCAAAGCCGACGACCGCGTGAATTCCGGGTCGGGTCGCCGCATAGGTTCCGCTGCCCGGCATCAGCGGGATTTCCGCCCCGTTCCAGTTGACGGCCGAATGCTTCTGGATGGCGCGCGTATCCGAGATGCCCAGCACAAGCTGCATCCGGTCCCATTCGACAGAAAGCGGCTCGATTCCCAAGGCCGAGAAATCCGGACGGCTGAAGCGCCCCGCCGCCACGAGGTCCAGCTTGTAGACCGACACGGAGTAGATTCCGCGGCTGCGCTTCTCGGTCTCAATCCTGGCCTGCGTGCTCAAGGTCTCTGCAAGAAACACGGCGTTACGCCCTACCCTGCGCAGTATCGACCGTCCATCGGGCTGCGGTTCGACCACTTCGATCGTGTACGGCACGACGAGGAAGGGACCCGCGATGTGCTGAATCTTGCCCCACTTGGAGGAGATATCGTCGACCGCAATCGCCTGCCGCTCCTGCCGCTCGAGCACCAGGCCGCGGATCATGCCGATCGGAATCAGGAGAAGCAGCACCAGAAAACCGACGGCCAGCAGGCGCAGCGTCTGTGAGTGCCGCATCGACGTCGACAGGCGCTCGCTCCATTCAGCCATTCGCAGTCACTCCTCGACTCAACCGGCAAGCTCAAACCATAGCAAACATTCGCCTATTCCAGGTGCAGGCGCTGGATTGCGCATTGCCGCTTCGGCTCGTCGAGTCCCTGCCAGCAAGTCTCGAACTGGTAGGTCATCCGCCGATCCTTGATCGGCGTGACGAATCCCCACTCCTTGTGAAACGACGCCGATGCGCCGGCCGAAAGAACGCGGTCGACGTCGGGAAAGCGAAAATAGCCGACGATGTCGCCGAGTCCACTCGAAGCCGCATCGCCAAGGCTGCGGAGAATCACCTTCTCGATCCTGACCGGTCGGCCCGAGGTGTTGGTCATCGTCACCGCGAACTCGCTGTAGCCGTAGACATCGGTTTCGGCGACCCGGACCCTGCCGTTCGCGTGGAATTGCGGGCCTGCGGGCTTGAATGTCAGTGCGACGGGCTTGGCATGCCCAAGCCGGTCGCGCTGCAAGCCATGGACCAGGGCTACGAGCTGTTCTTTGGTCTCGGCATCGCCCTGCCTGCCTGAAAGATCCGCGAGCAGCCAAAGCGCGTCGACCGAGAACGGATTCAGCTCGAGCGCCTTGTTCAAAGCCTGCTCGGCCGCCGGCAGGTCCTCGGCCATCAACTGCGCCCGCGCGAGCTTCAGGTAGGCATAGGGCCCTTGTTTCTGCAGGAGCCGGATTGCAGCATCCGGAAACCAGAGATGCAGGTAGCGTTCGGCAAGCACCTCGGCGTACAGCGGATCCCTGGGCGCCAGGGCGACGGCGGTCTCATAGTGATGCAGCGCCGTCAGCGCACTGAAAGTGTTGCGGAAGTAGATCTCGCCGAGGCGAAAGTGGGCCAGCGCCGTTTCCTGCGACTGGAGCCGGTTGATGAGTTCCGGCAGCTCGCTCGCCGGAATCGGCAGCGCAAGCGCATCGAGCGATTCCGCTCTGCCATATTTCGACAGTCCGAACAGGTAGGGCGTATTCGCGTTGCGCAGGAAATACTCGCCGTCCGGCCCGAAGAACAGGTTCTTCCAGGTCTCCACGGCATCGACCCGCCAGGATCCGTCGATGCGCTTCAGCAGGATCGGCACGAATCCGTGGGCGGGCCTTTCCGAGGTCACCACCGCATAGTCGCCGCGCACGATGGCGCGCAGTGGCCGCGATTCCTCGAGCCGCGCAAATCGCTGGCGATACTCGAATGGCGCCACCGGCTGGATCGACCGCATCAGGCCGGACTCCGGCGTGAAGAGCGCAAGTCCCGGGTCGCCGACCATGTCCCGGAGCGCGCGGGAGAATGCCTCCGCCGACTCCAGCGGATCGGACGACGGTGCGTAGAGCGTGGCGCGGTCCTGGCCGACCGGTCGCTTGAAGTGGTCGTCGAAGCGGACGTCCTTGATGTCGGTGGCCGCACCTGCCCCGCCTGAAAGGCTCTCCGCCCTGCTCTGGTATTCGGCGCGCGCCTTGAATTGCTCGCCGAGTACCAGGCGCCCTTGGAGTGCGGCGACATACAGATAGTCGGTGATCATGTGCATCGTGTCCATCAACGCCATGCCGATGGCGTTGTAGGAGGCATAGGGTGCGAGCTGGTTCTTCGCGACCCATCCGACGGTGCCATCGGTCAACACCCCCTCGAGCGCGTGCGAGACCTCGATCTTGGCGCGCCGGTTGCGGGGGTCCACCAGAATCAGGATGCCGCCGGTCGGCGAGTCCTCCCCGATCCGTCGCGCATTGAACAGGCGCGCGGCAGCCGCGCCGATGTCGCCATCGTGCAGGCCGGCGATCACGATCTGGATGTCGACACCGAGATCGTGCAGGTGGGTATCCCCCATCTGCACCAGGTGTTCGGCGAATACGCCGGCGATGCCGTCCGGGTCGACGACCCGGCCGGCCGGCGCCGCTGCCAGCGCATCGATGGAAGCGGCGGCTACCGCCGGATCCTGCGATTCTGCGGCGTAGGGCGGCGATTTCCGGAACCATTGCCGCTCGCCGAGCAAGGCATAAGCGACGACCGCGACCAGCAAGGACAGAAGCAGGACTAACCGGAGATTGCCCGGCCTGGCCGGTTCATCGCGGTTCATCTGAAATCGGCCTCCGAGGCGTGCTCGATCGCTTCATCCGCCAAGAAGTAAGGCTGCAATTCGAATCCCGAGACGGCCGCGACGAGATTGCCCGGTATCCGGCGGATCCTGCGATTGTAGACTTCGGCGGCTTCGTTGAACCGGAGCCGCGCTACGTTGATGCGATTCTCGGTCCCCTCGAGCTGGGATTGAAGCATGCTGAAATGCTCGAAGGACCGCAGTTCCGGGTAGTCCTCGACGACCGCAACGATACCCTGCAACGCGTCACTGAGCCTGCGCTCCGCGGCGGCCAACTGTTCCAGTGAGGCTGACCGCTCGCCGCCCTCCGCTCCACCTTTCGGCATCGGGGCGTTGGCGGTGGCGAGGTCATCGAGCAATCGTTGGAGATTCTGAGCCTGCGGACGACGTAGTCCGGTCACGGCCGTGAACCTGTCCTTCTCATGCTTCAGATAGCTCGACACGGTCTCGACGAGCATCGGCACCAGATCCCTGCGGCGCTGAAAGTTGCTGACGACCTGTGACCAGGCGCCGGTTGCCCGTTCCTGCATTGCAACGATCTCGTTGTAGCTCCTGATTCCCACGACAGCCGCCGCAATCACCACGATCGCAACGAAGAACCAGGCCACATGCACGCGACGAGCGCCACGACCGGCGTTCGCGCTTGATTCACTCACGGTGCCTGCCTCGGGTCGAATGGCGTGTCGGGTCTGGAACCGTCGGCAGGATAAGCGGGACGGGCGCGCCGGTTAATCGCCTGCTGGCAAAACTGGTACCTGCCGCACCGAATTGTCAGCCGGATGTCGGCCACGGCCAAGATGGGTGCGATTCGACCTGGCGAGCTGACTGGGAAGGTTTGACTCCATAATGCGCACGAACTGGCGTCAAGGGGTTTACATGCGCCTGACCATGGCCCTCGGCCTGCCGCTGATCGTGCTGGTCGTGCTGGCCGCCGAGTTCCTGAACCTCGGTCCGGCGTTCGAGTATCGCCGTTCGCTGCTATTGACTGAACCCTGGCGATTGCTGACCGGTCACTTCGTGCATCTGAGCTTGATGCATGCGCTCTTGAACTGCGTCGCGTTGATGCTGCTTGGGCGGCTGTTCGCGGACCGGCTGCGTGCGGCGGACTTGTTCGCGCTGATCGCCGGCGCGCCGCTGGCCATTTCACTCGTCTTCTGGCTCGTGCTCCCGGAGCTTGCCTGGTACCGCGGCCTGTCCGGAACCCTGCACGCGATTTATTTCACCGGATGCGTGGTCTGGATCGCCAGGACCGGCGGCCGCGCCCGCGGGTTTCCCATCGCGGCGCTCGTCCTTGGCACCGTCAAGGTACTGCTGGAGCAGCCCTGGGATGCGAGTTTTCCCTATCGTGAGTGGCTCGGCGCGGCGGTCGTGCCGCAGGCGCACTTGATCGGCGCACTTGGAGGCGCGGTGGCGGGGCTCGGAATCCTCGCGGCGCGGGCGCGACGCCGCCGGCCGGGTCCAGGGCACGATTGAGGGGCGGCCAGGCGCGGTATCGCGTATAAGGAACCGCATGAGATCTGCCGAGTGAGCATTGGCGCCCCCTTGTCGGCCAATCTGGTCGCTGCGCTGCGCGCTTATCACTCGGCCTTCGGGCACGAAGTACCAGCCGATATCGTCGACAAGTACGCTTCGCGTTGCGGTCCGCTGATGCTGGAAATCCGGCAGGCAGTCGCTCTCGGCCGGCCCGTCGAGGCCTGGCTCGCGCACTCGAAGGCGCTCAACTCGCTGCGCTGATTGCTGATTCGCGGGCTACCGCTTCAAACGCGGCGCTGCCGCGCCGCTGCAAGCAACACACCGAGCAGCAACAGGAGCTCCGCGCTCGATGCGCCGCCTCCGCCCCCGCCTCCACCACCGCCAGGCGGCGGTGCGACGCCATCGTCATTCGTGATCTGCACCTCGAGCGTCGCCGAGCCTTCGATCGTGGCACCGCCGACGGCATTCGTCAGCGTGATGCGAAAAGTTTCGCCGTCCTCGTCGAGATCGTCATTGACGACCGGCACCTCGATGGTTCGGTCGCCCAGGTCTCCGGCGGTCCAGTCGACGGTCCCGCTGGTCGTCGTGTAGTCGGCGCCGGCAGTCGCCGTGCCATCGGTCGTCGCGAAGTCGATGCTGACGGAGCCGGCGAAGCCAGCATTCCTGCGCAAGGTCACGCGCGCCGTACCGGTATTCTCACTGACGCTGACAGTGGTCCCGACGAAGCTGATGCGCCCGGCTCCCTGCGAAAGCGTCGCGGCATTGTCGCGCAGCACGAACAGGCCATTGCTGATGTCGCTGACGACGACGGTGCCGGACGGGAAGAACGGATATACGCCCCAGGCGCCATCGGTGCCGGCAGAATTCGCGGCCGGCTCCAGGAACGTGTCGAAGCTTCCGAGTTCCCTGAGTTCCTCCGGATCGCTCGCGTCGAAAACGACCAGGCCACGCCGATAATGTGAGACATACAGCAGGTCACCCCGGGTGTAACCGTTGTGGTCGGTCGTCGTGTCGGGCCCCTGGTAACTTCCGACGATGAAGGGATTGCGCAAATCGTCCACGTTCATCGTGTAGATCTGGGTGAATTGGCCGCGCGTGATCTCCTCGGTCTCGTCGTGCACGAAGATGTGCCGCTGGTCGGCCGTCGGCCAGCCCGAGTGCGTATAGCTCGCTTCCGAATACCCCGTCGACGAAAGCTGCACCGGCGCCGCCTTGTCGGTCACGTCCCAGAGGTCCACGGTGTTTTCGTTGAAGTCGACGTAGACCTCGCAGGGGTTGTGCCCGAGCGCGCACTGGGTGGTGCGCTGATCGGTGATCAGCAGGCTCGTGGCGTCGTGCACATATTGCGTCCCGGCGGGCGCCTGGCGAATCAGTTGCGGCTCGGACGGATCGGCGAGCGAGTAGACGCGCCAGGCGCCGTTCCCGACATTGCTGCCGGCGAGGTAGAGGAAGGCCTCGGCGCCGGGCAGCGCCATGTTGGTCGCATAGTCGATGTTCGAGACGTAGGCCGTGTGCTGCGAGCCCGTGTCCAGGAGCGTCGTCGCCACGCTCGCGGAAGCGGGCAAGCCGCTCAGGTCGATTACCTGGAGCCCGCCGTTCGGCGCTTCGGTCGTGATGAAGGCGAAGGCGCGAAAGCGATTGGTCGGTTCGTGAAACTCCTGGTAGATCTTCACCTCGCGCCAGGGCGAGGAATTTCCGGGGATGGTCGTGACCTGCCGCGGATTCGACGGGTTAGTGACTTCGACAATCGCGGTGCCGTCGCTGAGACCGACGACCGCATACTCGCGGCCGTCATTCTGGTCAACGAATCCCCAGACGTTGGCAGCGGACACCGGCTGGGTCGCGAACTGGTTCAGAGAGATCTGCGCCTGGAAGTCCACGTTGTGACAGGGGAACTGCCCGGCAAAGCCCTGCAGGCAGTCCGCCGCCGCGATCGCGGTGGCCTGCAGCGCGGCGGCCGGTCCGTCCTCGACAAGTCCTTGCTGCGCCGACGCCACGTCGGCCGCCCATTTGAATCCGAGACGCATCATGGCCTGCCGGTAGCGCGCGTCGACGCCGACCAGGATCGTCGGGTTTGCGTCAGGATCCTGACGATCGAAATGGCCACCCGGTTCGTAACCGCCCTGCGCATGGTTGACGCCGAACAGGAAGGACTCCGGATCGACGCCGCTCAGGTCGTAGATTCCGGCCGACACCTTGACCGTGTTGCCGGGCGTGGCCTGGGCCAGTGCGAACTGGATGCTGCGGCAAGGCTCGTGGTGCTCGAGGCAGCTCGACGCATTGTCGCCGCTGCTGTCGACGAACCGCGCCCCGACGGTGTCGTCGTGATGGGATGACGCCGGCAAGCCGATCGCCAACACGCCGGCCGCTGCGGCCAGCCGACATAACCGGGGTAATGTGATCATCGGTTTTCTACCGCTCCCCGCCCTGCTCTGTAGGCCGCTCCCCTGCCGGAAAGTTCGCTCAGCCTGGCTTGACGCCCTCGACCAGGATCAGGCTCGCAACCGAAGCGGCTTGCCGAATCGCCATTGCGGCCCGGTAGTGCTCGGAGTCATACCAGGCCCGTGCCTGTTCGTAGGTGTCGAACTCGAGGATGACGATTCGATTGACCGGCGTATCGCCTTCCAGCCGTTCCGCCTTGCCCCCGCGCACGATGAATCGCCCGCCGAATGGCGCCACGGTCGCCGGTGTCATCTTGATGTACTCGGCATAGCGCGCCGGATCTCTGACGTCGACATTGGCGATCACGTAAGCGCTCAATTGCAATCCCCCTGGCCTGGCAATCCGCGTCCAGTGTAACAACTGACGCGCGGGCGCTAAGGTACGCCCGTGCTGCCACGATCCGCGGTTTGCCAGCCGACAGAATTCGCGAGCGTACGGCTGGTCGCGGCGGACGGGTATCGCCTGCAAGCCCGCCTCTACGAATCAGCCACCGCCGCCAGGGGCGTGGTGCTCATCGTGCCGGCCATGGCAGTCCGCCAGGACTTCTATGCCGAATTCGCGGCCTGGCTCGCCGCACGGCGATGGGACGCGCTGACCTTCGATTTCCGCGGCATCGGCGAATCGGCGCCGAGGTCGCTGCGCGGCTTCGAGACCGACATCCTGACCTGGGCGCGGCAGGACTGCGCGGCCGCCCTCGCCTTCGCGCGAGATCGCGCGCAAAGCCAGCCGGTCATCTGGATCGGTCACAGCCTCGGTGGGCAGGTCCTGGCGATGACGCCCGGCAACGATGAAATCGCAGCCGCCGTCACGGTTGCCTGCGGCGTCGGCTACTGGCGCGAGAACGCCTATCCCTTGCGTCGCTATTCCTGGCTGCTGTGGCATGTCATCGTGCCGTTCGCGACTGCGCTTTGCGGCTATTTTCCAGGCCGGCGGCTCGGCATTCTGGGAGACCTTCCCAAGGGCGTCGTCGAGCAGTGGTCCCGCTGGTGCCGGAATCCGGAGTACGCGGTCGGCGTCGAGGGCAGCGCCATGCGGCAACTCTACGCCCGGGTCACGCTGCCCCTGCTCGGAATCTCATTCACCGACGACGAGTACATGTCCGAGCGCAACATTGCGGTACTGCACGGCTTCTACGCGAATGCGCCCCGCGAATTGCGCCGCCTCACTCCCGCAGAAGTCGGCGCCACGCGGATCGGCCACTTCGGTTTCTTCCGCGCTGACGTCGGCAGGCAGCTCTGGCCGATGGCGCTCGCCTGGGCGGATGCCGCGACTTCCCGGTCGCCGCGCACGCGGGTTTCGCGGCAACGTGGCGACTCGCCTACATCAATCCTTTGAGTCGCTTCTTCTCGCGCTTCATCGCGCGCTTCTCTTCTTTCGTGTGCAGCGGCTTCTTCTTGGTTTCCTTCTTGCGGTCCTGATCCTTGCTCACGATGCACTCCTTGGCGCCTGGGGAGGAACGAGTTTCCGGACATCAGACTCCGCGGGCCTGATCTTCGTCAATCCGGGTCCGCCAATACAATGTGTTATAAGACCTTCATCATCCGAATTCTGGGCTTCACTTTTGCCGATTCGTCAGCGCCCGAGCGCATGCCCCTATGCTACGGCGCAAGCTGGCGCAGGAATGTGGTGTTCAGCATGACGCATGGGGACCGAATCAGGCGGGAACCCGGCGACCGGGACACCGTCCTTGCGCGCATCGGGCATGAGTTGCGTACGCCGCTCAAGTTGATGGGCATGCCCGGCCCGCTCAACGAAGACCAGGACCGGCAGCTTCGTACCGTGCAATCGAGCGCACGACGGCGGCTGGCGCTGGTGAACGACCTGCTGGAACTGATGAAGGTCGCTGCCGGGGAGCGGGAACGCGTCATCGAGCCGGTCGATTGCGGCGACGTCCTGCGCGAAGTCGAGGAAATCGTTCGCCCGGAAGCGGAGCAGCGTGGAGCTCGCCTGACGCTCAGCCAGCCGGATGCCGGCGCGATCGTCGACACCGATCGGCGCGCGCTTCGCCAGATCCTCGTGGGCCTTGCCTTGGCGGTCGTCCGCCTTGCAGACAGGTCGGCGGTCGCCTTTGAATTCCGGCGAACGGAAGGGAGCTCGATCGCCTTCCGCATCGACCATGACGGTCCGGGTATCGCCACGGCCGAACGCGCTGGTTTCTACGAGCCGTTCATGCGTTTCGATCGGCCCGCGACGCATCCTGGCAGCGCGCTCGAGTTGCATCTCTGTCGCAAGCTCGCCGCATGGCTTGGCGGCCGCGTCGCGATCGAAGACGCCCCGCAGGGAATGCGCCTGGTCTTCGAGCTGCCGGGATAGCCGCCGATGGCGCCACGAGTACTGATCGTCGATGACGATCCGGCGGGCCGGGAGCTGCTGGTCACGCTGATGCGCTTCAAGGGCCACGAGCCGCTCGAGGCGGCCGACGGCGCACAGGCGCTGGAAATCGTCCGCCAGTTTCATCCCGAGCTCGTCATCTCGGACATCCTGATGCCGACGATGGACGGTTACGAGTTTGTCCAACGGCTGCGCAACGACGCGAGCCTCGAAGCAACCGCGGTCATCTTCTACACCGCGAGCTACCACGAGAAGGAGGCGATGCAGCTCGCCAGCACCGGCCGCGTGGCGCGCGTGCTCGTGAAGCCCTGCGAGCCTGCCACGCTCCTCCAGGTCATCGCAGAGGTCATGAGCGGCAAGGGAATGCCGGTAGCGAGCGGCGTGCCGAAGGAATTCGATACCGAGCAACTGAAGCTGCTGACCGACAAGCTCTGGCAGCGGACCAGCGAGCTCGAGGCCGTCAATGCCCGGTTCGGCGCCCTGACCGACCTGCACGTGCAACTCGCTTCCGAGCGCAATCCGCGCATGCTGCTCGAGCAGGTGTGCAATGGCGCACGGAAATTGTTCGGCGCCAGGTACGCGGTGCTCGCCGCGCGCGACAGGTCGGCGGATGGCCAGTCCTTCTTTGCGATCAGCGGCCTCGACTTCAAGCAGGCGCAGCCGCAGAGGCCGGTCATCGACTCCGGCGCGCTCGGCCGCGTGTATGCGTCCGGCCAGCCCTGGCGCATTTCGCGGACCGACGGCGCATCGATCGACGCGGGCCTGCCGGCGGGCTTTCCGCGGGCGCAGGCCTTCCTGGCGGTGCCGCTGGTGTCGTTGACACAGTCCTACGGCTGGATCTGCCTCGCCGAAAAGATCGGCGCAGAGTCGTTCAGCGACGACGACGAGCGCCTGTTCACGCTGCTCGGCGCCCAGGTCGGTCGCATCTACGAGAACGGCAGCCTGTATGGCGAGTTGCAACGCCGGTCGCGTCACCTCCAGGACGAAATCGCGGAGCGCGAGCGCGCGACTGCCGGCCTGCGCGCCAGCGAGGAAAGATTCCGGCAGCTCGCCGAGAACATACAGGACGTCTTCTTCGTCGCTTCCAGCGACCTGAAGGAACTGCATTACCTGAGCCCGGCCTATTCGCAGATCTGGGGTCAGAGCGGTCCGCAATCGACGAGCTGCGCGGACATCCTGATGGAGTCGATCGAACCGGCGGACCGGCAGCGCGTCGCGGCCGCATTCGAGGCCATCGCCAGCGGCGATTCCGCGTTCGAGATCGAGTACCGCATCCGCCGCCGTGAAGGCAGCACCAGCTGGGTCCGGCTGCGGACATTCCCGGTGCTCGATCCCGATGCGGCGGGAAAGCGCACCGTCGGCATCGCGAGCGATGTCACCGAGAGCCGGCAGGCTGCCGCCAGGATCGAGCACCTCAATCGCGTCTATGCGGTGCTCAGCAACATCAACACCCTGATCGTGCGCGTGCGCCAGCGCGACGAGTTGTTCCGCGAGTCCTGCCGGCTCGCCGTCCAGTTCGGCCGCTTCGCCGTCGCATGGATCGGCTGGCTCGACCCGAAGAGCGGCGCGATCGAACCCGCCGCCTGGGCGGCTAGCGCCAACGACCTCGCCATCGCGGTGAAGCCCGCCCTCGGGCCCGACCCGGCTGAGGACGGCATCGCTGCCGCCGCATTGCGCACGCGCGAGCCGCAGATCTGCAACGACATCCTGGCGGACGACCGGCCAATCGCATTTCGCGAGGAGATGGTCCGGCGCGGATTCCGCGGCATCGTCGGGCTGCCGTTGATCGTGGGCGACGTAGCGGCCGGATGCCTGGTCCTGGTCACCGAGGAAGCCGACTTTTTCAACGAGGAGGAGCTGCGCCTGCTGGTCGAGTTGGCCGGCGACATCTCATTCGCGCTCGATCATATCGAAAAGTCGGAGCAGCCCTTCTAGCCCGCCTACTACGACACCCTGACCGGCCTCGCCAACCGCACCCTGTTCCTCGACCGGCTCGCCCAACATGTCGCGCATGCCGCGCGGGAGCGGCGCAAGATGGGCCTGGCGGCGCCGCGCGTGGCTGTCAACGTATCGGCGGTCCAGCTGCGGAGGCGCGATTTCGTCGAGTCGGTCCACCAGGCACTCAAGGAGTCCGGCAAGGCGGCGGGCATCGGCATCGCGCTCGAGCACTCGCTGAAACTGACGGTGGTCGCGGAAGGCGTCGAGAACGAGGAACAGGCGAAAATTCTGGGGTTGCTGCGCTGCGACGAAATCCAGGGTTACCTGATCCGCAAGCCGCTGCCCTGCGACGAGATGACCGAGTTCCTGAAGCAGTCCCCGAACTGATCAGGGCAGCTTGACCGACTGCCAGGACTGCAGTTTCCACTCGCCATCCTGCAGCCGGTACACAGCGAGATAGCGCGCCTGGAAGTCGCGCCTGGCGCCGGCCAGGGCCGCCTGCACCTGCGCACGGCCGCGCACCATGGCCGCATCCGGGCCGAGCAGCGTGACGGTTCTTTCAGACGGCGCGATTCCGAGGTAGCGCGTGCGACCGCTTGCGATCGACTCCACCAGCCGGCCCCGATCCTCGACCTGTCCGGTGGAGTGCGTGTAGCTGAGATCCGCCGCCAGCCAGCGCCGCATGGCCTCGACGTCGGCGGCAATCATCGCGGCGAAACGCGCATCTTCGGCCGCGAGCACGGCTGCGCCCTCCTCCGCTGGTCTCGCGGCGCGAGCGAAATCGAGCGTGAAGCCTTTGTCCGCCCCGTCGCTGACCCCGACCTTCAGCCGGCCGTCGGCGTCGCGCCGGTATTCGATGCGCCGCGGAAAGTCGTGCGCGGCATTCTCGAAGACGAAACGGCCGTCGCTGCAAGCGGTCAGCTTGAAGGCGACCGGCAAGGGATTGTGCGTGACCTTCGAAACATAGAAGACCTCGCCGGCCATCTGCACCAGCCGCAGATCCTCGACGGTCCTGACAGTGCCGTCCTGTCTTGCGCGCTCGACTCCGGCGCCTTCGTAGGTGTGCGGCCCCGCGCGGCTCCAGGATTCGTGGAACGACGATTTCGCTCCGTCCGCGGTCCATTGACCCAGCAGCCAGGCCAGCTCCTCGATCGAGCCGCAATCAGCGCGGGCCGCTCCTGCCTGCGACGTCGCCAAAGCCAGCACGACGGGCGCGAGGACTTGCTTCAGGAGGCATCTCATCCACGCAGCTCCCGGCGCACGCGCGCCATCAGGCCGAACAACACGATCGGATCGGCGGCTGCGGTGTCGCCGCGATACTCCCGGTAGAGCGTATCCACGTTGACCACGATGCGTTCCGCATTGAGCCAGTGCCGGTACTCGCCGAGCGCGATATCGAGCGCCGCGGCTTCAGCCGGGATGCCGGCGTCGAATCGGCAGCGCGCCTCGCGATCGAGGTAGCGCAGGTATTGCTGGACCCGCTGCACTCCGGCGGAGTCGGTCATCGGTCCGTGACCGGGAACGATGTGGCGGGCTCCGAAGGCAAGGATGCGGTCGCAGGCCGCGAGCCAGTTGCCGACCGGTCCGGCCCACATGACCGGGGTGCTGTCGATGAACAGCAGGTCGCCCGTGTACACCGTCCTGTCGCCGGGCAGCCAGACCAGCAGGTCGCCGGCGGTGTGCGCCGGGCCGAGCACGTGCAGTTCAACCGGCTTGTTCCCGATCGTGAGATCGAGTCGACGATCGAAGGTGCGGGTCGGCGCGCGGCCGCGCGCATGCATGAAGTCGAACGGCGCGAAAATCTCGGCGAAGAACCGGCCCGCATCGCCCAGTGCGCCAGCCGCGCCACCCGCCTTCAGCTGCGCCAGCACGGCGGGTGGCAGCTCCGCCATTTCGCGGGCCGCAGCAGCGGATGCGATCACCTCGGCCCTGGTGACCAGCGCATTGCCACGCGTGTGATCGCCATTCGCATGCGTATTGACCAGCCAGCCGATGCCGTCCGGCGCGACACCGGTCGCGCGCTCGATCGCCTCGAGCATCACCCCGGTCAGCGGCTCGTCGAACAGGGTGTCCACCAGCATGGCCTGGTCACCGTCGCGCACGAAACCCGCATTCGACCAGCCCCAGCCGCCATCCGGCTGCATCCAGGCATACAGCCCGTCGCCCAGTTCCTCGAGCCCGCAGCGAAAGGGTCGCGTGGTCAAGCGCTTTGCGGCACCGCGTTGCGCCTGACGTCGTTCGCGAGCACGCCGATCGGCGGAATCTCGAGCTCGACCCGGTCGCCGTCCTCGAGGAAGCGCAGATGTTCCAGGCCGCAGCCGTCGCCGATCGTGCCGCTCGCCAGTATTTCGCCGGGCTGCAGGGTCTCGCCCTGGCTGACGTAGGCTATGAGGTCCTCGAACTTCCAGTGCATTTCGCGGGAACTCCCGCGGGAACGCTCCTCGCCGTTGACGCGCACGATCATTGCCAGCGCATACGGGTCCGGGATCTCGTCGGCCGTCACGACACAGGGACCGAACACGTTTGCGCCGTCGAAGTCCTTGCCTTTCGCCGGCCCGAGGCCACCCGCCATCTCCGCACCCTGGGTGTCGCGCGCGCTGAAGTCGTTGAAGATCGTGTAGCCGAACACGTGCTCCATCGCCCGGTCGCGGGCGATATCGACGCCCGCGGTCCCGACGATGCAGGCAAGTTCGCATTCATAGTCCATCAGCCGGCTGTAAGCGGGCCAGCGGATCGTGTCCCCGGGCCCGCTGATCGAGAAACGGTTCGCCTTGTAATAGAGCGGCCGTTCGTACCAGACGGGCGGCGGCCGGTAGTCGGCGGCCTGCGC
The DNA here is from genome assembly GCA_050738495.1 of Steroidobacteraceae bacterium. GTDB lineage: Bacteria > Pseudomonadota > Gammaproteobacteria > Steroidobacterales > Steroidobacteraceae > SCUD01. Next base: position 16,220 of record JBOHZL010000038.1, read on the forward strand.
CAGCAGCCCTGCTTTCTCTTCCGCAGTGGCGGCGCGGGTCGCGCGCATCCGGAAGGCCGCGCCGAAAGCCTGGATCACGTGCTTCTCGAAGCACATGAAGTCGCGGATCTGCGGTGGCTGTGGCATCGGCGCGAGCAGCACGGCCCCGCCCAGGTCGTGAACATGGCCTCGCGACGGGGCATCGGCGAGCTGCTGCGCGCGATTCCAGGACTCGGGCCCCGCTTCGATCAATGCCTGCATCGAAGCGAACTCGGCTGCGCCGCCCGCGGCGGACTGGAGGTCGAGTACCCCTCCTCCCGCCAGCTGCCCGCCGAGCCGGACGCTGCCGTCGTGCCACCTGAAACTCACCAGGCGCATCGACGCCCGGCGTCAGAAGCGCAGCGTTCCCTGCAAGCCGACCGTTCCGCCCGGCTCGACGAAGCGCCAGGCGCTGAATGCGCCGAACGTGCGCCCGGCCAGCGGCGTGTCATTGCCATAGGGCAGGATCTGCTCATTGAAGATGTTCTTGCCGATCACCGACACGTCCCAGGAGCCGTCCTGGTGCGCGATGCCGATGCGGCCATTGACCTTGTAGTACGACTCCTGAACCTGGTTCGGGTCCAGCGTTGGCGCGACGAAGTACTGGTCGGAGTAATAGCCATCGAGGCCGATGTGCAAGGCCAGGTTCGAGAAGATCGGGCGCGTGTAGTAGCCGCCCGCGCTGATCACCCACGGCGCGACGAACTCGTTGGTCTTGCCCTTGTAATTGCAGTTGAGCCCGTCGCCGGCATCGGACGGCTGGCCGAAGGCGCATTGCCCGATGTAGTCAAGGAACTCGAAGTCGGTGTACGCGATGCTGCTGGTCAGCAGCAGGTTGCCCGTCGCCTGCCAGCGCAAGTCGATCTCGAGCCCCTTGATCTCCGACTCGCCGGCGTTTCTCACGTTGAAGCCGAGTACGCCGTCGAAGGTGCTCACCTGGAGGTCTTCGAAATCCGTCATGTAGAGCGCTGCATTCATCTCGAAGCTGCCGCCGATGCGGAGCTTGGTGCCGAGCTCGAAGTTCGTCGCGCTTTCTTCCTCGAATTCGAAGGTGCCCACGCCGTTCGGCGGCAGGCAGCCGAGCGGCGTATTGGGTGCGCTACAGGCGGTGCCCGGCGGCACGGTCGGGTTGTTCGACCTTGCGTCGAAGCCGCCGGCCTTGGCGCCCTTGCTCCAGCTCATGTACATCATCGTGCTCTCGTCCGGCGACCATTCGAAGGTCAGGGACGGCAGCAACTCGTCCTCTTCGCGGCTGCCCGAGAGGTCGTGGATGTCGGTTCGCCTCAGGTTGAACACCGCCGCATAGACGGACGGTGCGGCCGCCGCCTGGAGGCCGGCAAGCGGATCCCCGTCGATCTCGGTGATCGCCAGATTACGCGTGGCGTCCTTGTCGTCTTTCGTATAGCGCAGGCCGAAGGTCGAACGGATCTCCTCCGTCATGTTCCAGGTCAGCTGCGCGAACACCGAGTGGCTTTCGGCGTCCTGCGTGAAAAGCCGCGGCGTCCCCGTACCCGCGACCGCCGTTCCGGCGATGCCCTCGAGGGGCGTGCCGATGAAGGCGGGATTTGCGTTCAGGAGCGGCACGAGCACGCTGTTCGCCGGCAACAGGATCGTGTCCGTGAACTCGAGATCCGCGGTTTCGTAGTAGGCACCCAGGATGTACTCGACAGTGCCGCCGACCGGCGACGTGAGCCGGATCTCCTGGCTGAGCTGTTCGTACTCCTCCCCCATCGACACGTTGAACACGTTGCCGCCGGTGAAGTCGCAATCGCAAAGCTCGTCGAAGTCGTATTCCGAATAGCCGGTGATCGAGGTCAGCGTGGATTCGCCGAGCTCCCAGTCCACCTGCAGCACGAGCTCCCCGGTGTCGTTGTTGCTGAAGTCGCCATTCGAGGAGCGGACGTAATCCGCCGTATTGTTCAGCACGCTCGGATCCTGGCCGAAGATCGCCAGGATCTGCCCGTAGGTCGCGCCGGCAAACGGCCCCGCCACGGCCGGGAATTCCTGGGTGATCTCTATCTGCCGGCCGGTCACGTCGAATTCGCCGAACTCGGCCTTCAGCGCGGCCGAAACGGCGTCGCTGACGTCGAACTCGAGCCAGCCACGCACCGATGTCTCCTCGCGGCCTGGGTCGTCGGTGCCGAGCGTCGCGTTCTCGATGTGTCCGTCGGCCTCGCGGTAGCGGGCCGCCAGCCGTCCGCGAAAACGATCGGTGAACGGGCCGGAGACGTGGGCGGAATACTCCTGCTCGTCGTAGCGGCCCGAGTACAGCGCCGAAACCATTGCGTCGAACTCCTCGGTCGGCCGCGCAGTGGTGATGTTGAGCGCGCCGCCGACGCTGTTCTTGCCGAACAGGATCGACTGCGGCCCGCGCAGAACCTCGACGCGTTCGAGGTCGAGGAACGGCGCGCGCGTCTGCTGTGGCCGCCCGCGATAAATGCCGTCGACGTAGGTGCCGACCGACTGCTCGAACCCGGGGTTGACTCCCGAGAAGATGCCGCGAATCGAGATGTTGTTGCCGATCGCGGTCTCGGTCATGAACAGCGTCGGCACGTAGTTCTTGAGGTCCTCTATCTTCAGGATGCCGGCCTCGGCGATCTTGGCGCCGCCGAGCGCGCTGACGGCGATCGGCACGTCCTGCAGCGATTCCTGGCGCTTCTGCGCGGTGACGACGATCTCGTCGAGCGTCGCCGTGTCCTGGGCGGCGGCTGCGGAACTGGCAAGCACCAGCATCACGCCGGATGCGAGTGCGGCGCGATCCATTCGATGGTCAATCATGGCGAACTCCTGTGCGCAGGTGCGCAAGCGTAGCACCTGCGCCGGAACGGGCAAATGGTGCGGCGCCCGGTATCATAGCGGGATGGCGATCGAATCTCCGGGACTGGCGCTGCGCGCCGCGGTCGAAGCCGAGCGTCCCCTGCAGGTCGTCGGCACCATCAATGCCTACAGCGCCCTGTTGGCCGCGCGAAGCGGCTTCCGCGCGATCTACCTGTCGGGCGCCGGAGTCGCCAACGCGTCGTTCGGCCTGCCGGATCTCGGCGTCACGAATCTCAACGACGTCTGCGAGGACGTGCGGCGCATCACCGGGGCTGCGCCACTGCCCCTGCTGGTCGATGCGGATACCGGCTGGGGCGCCGCATTCGCCATTGCGCGTAGCACCCGCGAGCTCACCCGCGCCGGGGCCGCCGGCATGCACATCGAGGACCAGGTGCAGGCCAAGCGATGCGGACACAGGCCCGGCAAGGAGCTGGTCCCTCAGGCCGAGATGGCGGACCGGATCCGGTCGGCCGTCGATGCCCGCACCGACGCCGGGTTCGTGATCATGGCCCGCACCGACGCCCATGCCGTCGAAGGCCAGGCAGCCGCGATCGAGCGCGCAAGCGCGTACGTCGCGGCCGGAGCCGACATGATTTTCGCGGAAGCACTGACTTCGCTCGACGAGTATCGCGAGTTCACCAGGGCACTGTCCGTGCCGGTGCTCGCCAACATCACCGAGTTCGGGCGCACGCCGCTCCTGTCGGCCGCCGAGCTCGGCAAGGCCGGCGTGCGCCTCGTGCTCTATCCGCTGTCGGCGTTTCGGGCGATGAGCCGCGCCGCGCTCGGCGTGTACGCGGCGATCCGCCGCGACGGCGGTCAGCAGGCTGTCGTGGAGCAGATGCAGACGCGTTCCGAGCTGTACGACGTGCTCGGGTACCACGAGTACGAGCGCAAGCTCGACGAAATGTTCGGCCGCAAGCAGGAGCGATGAGCATGGGAGGAACCGGCAAGACCGCGGCGTTCAAACCCAAGAAATCGGTCGCCTTGTCCGGGGTCGTCGCCGGCAACACGGCGATCTGCACCGTGGGCCGCAGCGGCAACGATCTGCATTATCGCGGCTACGACATCCTCGACATCGCCGAGACCTGCGAATTCGAGGAAATCGCCCACCTTCTGATCCACGGCAGCCTGCCGAATCCCGCCGTCCTCGCCGACTACAAGCGGCGCCTGCGCGGGATGCGCGGCCTGAGCGAGCGCATGCGGGCGGTGCTCGAACTCCTGCCTGCGAGCGCCCACCCGATGGACGTGCTGCGCACCGGCATCTCGGCGCTCGGCTGCGAGGCGCCCGAGGATCCCTCGCATGGCGCCGCAGCCGCGCGGGACATCGCCGACCGGCTGGTGGCATCGACCGGATCGATGCTCTGCTACTGGCATCACTACGCGAACTCGGGCCGGCGCATCGAGGTCGAGACCGACGACGATTCGGCCGGCGGGCATTTTCTGCACATGTTGCATGGCAAGCTTCCGCGCGCGAGCTGGGTACGGGCGATGCACACGTCCCTGATCCTGTACGCCGAGCACGAGTTCAATGCCTCGACCTTCACCGCGCGCGTCATCGCCGGCACCGGATCGGACATGCATTCCTGCATCGCCGGGGCGATCGGCGCGCTGCGCGGACCGAAGCACGGCGGCGCCAACGAGGTCGCATTCGAGATCCAGCAGCGCTACGCGGATCCGGACCGGGCAGAGGCGGACATCCGGCGCCGGGTCGAAGCCCGGGAAGTGATCATCGGCTTCGGCCACCCCGTCTACACCGTCGCGGATCCGCGCAATGTCGTGATCAAGCGGGTCGCGGCCGGCCTGTCGGCAGAGGCCGGCGACGACCGCCTGTACCGGATCGCGGAGCGCATCGAATCGGTCATGGAGGACATCAAGAAGATGTTTCCGAACCTGGACTGGTTCAGCGCCGTGGCCTACCACCAGATGGGCGTGCCGACCGCGATGTTCACGCCGCTGTTCGTGATGTCGCGCACCACGGGCTGGGCAGCGCACGTGATCGAACAGCGCGAGGACGGCAAGATCATCCGCCCGAGCGCGAACTACAACGGCCCGGAACCGCGCAAGGTCCCGCCGCCCGACGAGAGGTAGAACCGGCGATGAGCCACCACGACATCCGCTCGGCCGAGCGGCCCGCCCCCGATCGCGTGCTGGTCGACATGGCGTCCTATGCGCGCGATGCGCGCATCACCAGCGCGGTCGCCTTCGAGACCGCGCGCTACTGCCTGATGGACACGCTGGCCTGCGGCTTTCAGGCGCTCGCGTTCCCCGCCTGCACGCGACTCCTCGGGCCGGTCGTTCCGGGCGCCACCATGGCGGGCGGCGCGCGCGTGCCGGGCACGAGCTACGAGCTCGACCCGATCCAGGCGGCATTCAACATCGGCGCGATGATCCGCTGGCTCGACTTCAACGACACCTGGCTCGCGGCCGAATGGGGCCATCCTTCCGACAACCTCGGCGGGATTCTCGCGATCGCCGACTGGCAGGCGCGCAATGCCCGCGCCGAAGGCCGCAAGCCGCCGACCGTGCGCGACCTGCTGGAAGCGATGATCAAGGCGCATGAGATCCAAGGCGTCACGGCGCTCGAAAACGCCTACAATCGTGTCGGTCTCGATCACATCATCCTGGTGCGCGTCGCTACCACCGCGGTCGTCACCGCGATGCTCGGCGGCACCGGGGAACAGATCGTCAATGCCGTGTCGAACGCCTGGATCGACGGCGGCGCGCTTCGGACCTACCGGCACGCGCCGAATACCGGCTCGCGCAAGAGCTGGGCTGCGGGCGATGCGACCAGCCGCGGCGTACGCCACGCGCTGATCGCGATGGCCGGGGAAATGGGCTATCCCTCGGCGCTTACCGCGCCGAAATGGGGCTTCTACGACGTGTTGTTCCGCGGCCAGCCATTCGCCTACCGCCAGCCATTCGCCAGCTACGTCATGGAGAACGTGCTGTTCAAGATCAGCTATCCGGCGGAATTCCACGCCCAGACGGCGGTCGAATGCGCGATGCAGCTCCACCCCGAGGTGCGCGACCGCATCGACACGATCGAGCGCATCGTCATCGAGACCCAGGAGCCGGCCGTGCGCATCATCGACAAGACCGGTCCGCTCGCGAACCCGGCGGATCGCGATCACTGCATCCAGTACATGGTGGCCGTGCCGCTGGTGTTCGGGCGGCTGACTGCTGCGGACTACGAGGACGTCATTGCCGTTGATCCACGCATCGACGTCCTGCGCGCGCGGATGGAAGTGCGCGAACTTCCGCAGTTCACCGCCGACTACTACGCGCCCGAAAAGCGCTTCATCGGCAATGCGATCCAGATCTTCTTTCGCGACGGTTCGAAGACCGCGCGGGTGCAGGTCGATTGCCCGATCGGCCATCGCCGCCGCCGGGTCGAGGGCTACCCGGTACTGGTGCGCAAATTCGAGACTTCGGTCGCCGCGCTGTTCCCGGAGCGGCAGTGCCGCCGCATCGAGGCGCTGTTCGCAGATGCCGCACGGCTCGACGCGACGCCGGTGGACGAGTTCGTTGCGCATCTCGTGCGCAACTGAAGCGGGTCCGGTCCCGGCTCAGTCCCCGAAGATCGACAGCTGATTGCGGTCGCCGGCGCGCGTCGTGCGATCACTGGCGCGTCCGCGGCGGCTGCCGCGTGTGGCAGCCGAGCGGCGCCCCTGGGAACCGGAGGGTCCCGCCGCCAGTCCCGCGATGTAGCGCGCCAGGTCTTCGAGCGCCTGGCGCTGCAATGCATAGTGGATGTAACGCCCTTCCGGCCTGGCTGCCAGGACCCCGGTGCGGGAGAGTTCCTTCAGATGAAACGACAGGGTGGACGCCGGGCAGCGCAGCGACCGGGCGATCTCACCCGCCGCCATGCCCTTGACCCCTGTTTCGGCCACTCGGGCCAGGATCTGGAGCCGGGTCACCTGGGCCAGGGCGGCCAGTAAGGGCGCCTGTCGTTGGGCAGTCTGCTCGGCCATGGACTCGGTCTCCGCGGCGATACTGGAACTATAGAACCCATTTTAATGACTTACCGCAAGAAACCGGCCCCCGGAGGCTTCCCATTGCTAGAAATCGCGCTATATTCGACTCGTATCGATTTGATGTATCGGGGAACCTTGAATCGATTGGCGCTTTTCTCAGAAGAATTCGCGATCTTTCCTGGAAACTAGAACTGATTGCCGAGGGAGTGACGGACACCGTGAGTGCTGCCGCCTGGGAGAACTTTCACAAGGCCGCATTGGAACTGGCCAAGCCTTCGGCGCTGAAGCAGCGCCTGACCGATGCGTTTACCCGTTACCTGATGGATCTTTCGCCGCATGAGATGCCGGGCGAGCTGCGCACGGACTTCGAGGCCCTGCGCCAGAGCATGACCCGGATCCGACCGCAGCGCGGCGAGTGCGCCGTGACGGCCACGGTCCGCAAGATGTCGATCGGCGAGGCCGATGCCTGCGCCGCGCGCATCGTCGCCTTGCTCGACACGCTGCACCATGCCTCGCTGAGCGCGCCCGCCAAGGCCAACGGCCAGGCGGCGCCGCGGCCGCTCGGAAACGGCGACACCGGCTCTTCGCGGATCCCGACGCTGATCAGCGTCAATCGGGCTTGAATTCGATCACGTCCCAGCGCGTCGTATCCTCGTGACGCGCCTGCCGGCGGATGGCATCCGCCATCTCGCGGCCATTCCAGGACACGACTTCATCGGACATCTCGCGCAGCTTCGCCGGGACCGGCTCGGTGGTCCCGAACGGCTCCATGACGATCAGCGGCTTGTCACAGGACTGGGCGTAGAGCCCCTGGTACTCGATCGTCACCGGGTCGCGCAAGTACAGGGATGACAGCACCACGATGACCTCGGCGCCGCTCATCTGGCGGCGCAGATCCTCGCGGATCGCCTCCTTCTCCTTGCTGCGCGGCGGTTTCTCGGGCGTCGCGAGGTTGCTGTAGAAGAAATTCGGCTGGCTCTCCAGGTACTCGAATACCCGGAAGTAGGATTCGTCCGGCGCGTACAGGTGAGTGACGAAGAGCCGGATCGGGTTGTTTTCCGTCACGCGTTGCGCCCTCGACGCTGCCTGACGCCTAGAATACGTCTTTTGCCGGGGAACGTGTACCGGACTGCCAATGCGCCTGCTGGTCTATAACATCCGCTACGCGACCGGAACCGGCCCGTCGTTTCACCTGCCGGTGCCGGGCGCCGGCTACCTGCGCAGCAGCCGCCAGGTGCTGGAGCGGATCACCGACTTCATCGCCGAGCGCGACCCCGACATCGTGGGCCTGATCGAGGTCGACACCGGCTCGATCAGGAGCGGCATGGTCAACCAGGCCGAGTTCATCGCGAGCCACCTGTCGCACTTCTCGACCTACCAGTGCAAGTACGGAGAGGAGTCGCTGAACCAGTTCATGCCGATCGTCCGCAAGCAGGCCAATGCGTTCCTCGCGGCGCCACGGGTGCACGGCGAGCGCTTTCACTACTTCGAGACCGGCATCAAGAAGCTGATCATCGAGCTCGAGCTCGAGGAAGTCGCGGTTTTCCTGGTGCACCTGTCGCTCAAATTCCGCCACCGCCACTACCAGCTGCGGCACCTGCACCAGCTGGTGCGCCGGCAGACCAAGCCGGTGATCGTCGCCGGCGATTTCAATACGTTCTGGGGCGAGCACGAGATCTACCTGTTCATGCAGGCAGCGGGACTGCGCAGTGCCAACATCGCGAGCCTGCCTTCCTATCCAAGCCGCTGGCCGCGCAAGGAGCTCGACTTCATTCTCTACGGGCAGGGCATCGTGCCGAAGGGATTCGACATTCCGGCTGTGCCGCTCTCCGACCACCTGCCGCTGGTGTTCGATTTCGAGGTCGATCCCAGGTTCGTGCGCGCGCCCGACGCGGCGGCCGAGGCCGGCACCTGAACCGCAGCGCCGTGCATAATCGGAATCGGCTTCCCATGGAACCGGGCAACGATGCCGGAAACAGCTTCACACTGGCGGCTTGAGACGGATCCGGACCGGATCGCCTGGTTGACGATGGATGTCCAGGGCGCCGGCACCAACACGCTCGGCACCGAGGTAATGCGCCAGCTCGGCGAACGCATCGCCGAAATCGGGACCGCGGCGCCGCGTGGACTGGTGATCCGCTCGGCCAAGGACAGCGGCTTCATCGCCGGCGCCGACATCTCGGAGTTCTCCGGCTTCGCGGACGTCGAACCGGCCTACCGGCTGGCTCGCGCCGGCCAGCAGGTGTTCGACCGGATCGAGTCCCTGCCGATGCCGACCGTCGCCGCAATCCACGGCTTCGCACTGGGCGGCGGGCTCGAGCTTGCGCTCGCCTGCGACTACCGCGTTGGCGCCGACGACGGGCGCCTCAACCTCGGGCTGCCGGAGGTCATGCTCGGGGTCCATCCGGGATTCGGGGGCACGGTGCGCACCGCGCGCCTGATCGGCGTAACGGCCGCGCTCGACCTGATGCTGACCGGGCGGTCGTTGCGCGGCGACGCCGCGCAAAAGCTCGGCCTCGTCGACCGCCTGGTGCCGCGCGCGGAGCTCGATGCGGTCGCGCGGGAGATGGTGCTTACGGCGCCGCCGCGCCGCCGCGCTCCGTTGACCAGGCGCCTGCCCGGC
>JBOHZL010000039.1:0-25594 GCA_050738495.1 Steroidobacteraceae bacterium
GCCCAATGATCCATGGCGATCTTGCCGGATCACTGACAGCAGTACGTCCGAGCGGGCGTCAATGACATGTCTTAGACCTAACCGCTGCGTGTCGAGCTCATCCTCAATCCGCATGATGTCACTGAAGAATTCCGGATTGAAGACACTCTTGAGATCCCCAGAATCACGGGTTGCGCGGCTGACTTCCGCCTGCGCGCTCGTACTGATCGACGCTTGCCATTGAACGAATCCACTGTACTGCCTCAACTTGTCATCGTTATTCGGGCGAAAACCATCCGTGCCCGAAGCGAATTGACTCACTCCAAATGACAATGGACCGTTCAGTCCGGTAACAATCGCCTGATTTCCGTACGTGTCGTCGTCACCAAGCAAGCCGAAAAACTGGAACTCCAATCCATCTTGAAGAAAGAGCGGATTGAACTCATTGAGGCCAACAGTTGCTGCACCAGAGAATGAATTTCTGTACAGCACATCGTTTGCAAGTTGCGGCTGCAGGGGAAGTGCACCCAGTGGCTGGCGCAATTGCGCCTGCAGCAGTTCACTGGCGCGCGCTATTTCGTAGCGCGGCAGGGCCACATAAGCGTCCGCCAGGAACCGATGAGCCGAACCATTCCTGGGATCGACGGACAAAGACCGTGCGGCTTCGATGACGCCGAGCTGACGAAAGCCAAGTTCGTTGTAAACCGAGGCCTGATCGGCTCCTCGAGACGCGAGATCCTGGTCAAGGAGTTGTCGTGATCGATAAACCGCCCTGCCATCATTCAGTTCGGTTGATCGATCCAACGCCCGCACGGCTTCGGCTGGACGCGTCTGGGTGCTCTTGAGAATCGCGTCATAGAACCACGGAGTCGGATCATGCGGGTCCAGCTCCTTGGCCACGGCGAATTGTGTCGACGCCAGTTCGTCACGCTGCTTGTCATTCTCCTCATAGTACGCCTTGCCGACGTAGCTTCGAAGCAGCGAATTTGATGGATCCAGTGCCACCGCGATTTCAAGCTGTTCGCGACCCTTGATCAATTGGCCCCGACGGATCATCGCCAGACCCAGGCCCAGTCTCGGCATGGCATTGAACGAGTCGTGTTCGATCGCCGTTTCGAAATCGGCCTTTGCCGCGTTGATATCGATCTGTGACAGATGCACGAAGCCAAGAATCGAATGGGCATCGCTCTCTGCGGCGTTGGCAGCAACCGCGGCCCGTGCCGACACCTCTGCATCCCGAACATGGCCAAGCGACAGCTGCAGTTCCGCGACGCGAGCCTGGACCAGTGAGCTGGCAGGACGCAGCGCCCGTGCCCTTGAAGCACTCATCAATGCCTGCTCCAGCTCAAACGAGGCTTGCTGCGCGTACGATTGCGCAAGCCACGCACGATAATTGTCTGGCCCGACGGAGGCCGCCTGCGCGGCGGATTCCAGCGCGGCGGTCTTGTCATTCTTGGCAATGCGGATGATCGCGCGAAGCGCATGCGCGTCGCTTTGCGCGGAATCGATCGCGATTGCAGCGTCGATGGCGCTCAAAGCCTCATCGACCCCGCCCAGCCGCAGCAATGCCTCTGCGCGTCCGGTCAGGCAGGCTGCCTGCGCAGCCCGAGGCTGCGCCCGGCACTCGTCCACAGCCGGAATCGTCCCGCCTCCACTGGCGTCACTGAGCGCTGGATAGCGCAGCACCCACTGCACGGCATCTGCCGGCTTGATCACGGTGCTGAACGTAGTCGGCTTCCTCTCGCCCGCGACAATGCTTTCATTAGCGGCAAGTATCCGGTGCTCCTGAGTCGCCGTCTGGGAAAGTACCTTCCCCTCGAGCACCGTCAGCTTCGTGGCATCGCAGGTCGACTCCACCATGAACTCCGTGCCCTCCACCGCAGCATTTACGTGCGGCGTCGCCACCTTGAATTTGCGCGGAAAGCGCGTGATGAAGTAGCCAGCACCGCAGGACTGCACGTTACGCGCGGCTTGCAGTGCTTGTTCCGTCTGGAATTCCACGAAGATCTCGTCGGTCGACTGGTGCAGCGTGATGGTCGTGTGCTGGTCCACGCGCACCAGCGTCTCGGGCTGGACGAACAAGGCTGCGCGGCTCAGCGCGGCGGTGCGAAGTCGATCGCCGGCACAGATGGCCGTGTCGAGTCGCTGAACTCTTGACCAGCCACCGCTGCCGGCGCGTTGCACTTCCACGTCGCCCTGGAGAGAGACGATGCGCCCGACCGCAGGGGCACAGCTCGTGATGGCTTCCTGTGCGCGCGTGGATTCAATGCCCGTCAACGCGGTGCCGACGAACAGTGCAAGAACGGAAAGCCAGAGCCCCCCAAAACCTCGTGAACTCCGGACTGACGCACTATCTCGCATCTTCCCGCTCCAGGTTCCGGAATCAGGAAGCTCGGTCATCGTTTCTCTATGTCGCTGATTCAAGGTAGTCCTTTGTCCCGGCCAGCGCAATCCGCCGCCACGCCCCGGACTTAGGCTAGTCGTCGAATCGTCGAGCGTCTGTCAAGCGGCTGACACGCCGCCGGACCCGGTGGGTGTAGCGATCAATTGACGACCCAGGCCCCGTCCTGCCGGGCTGCCCTGGATTCGAGGCAGTTCAGAAAGAAGGCGGTCGGCCCGTCCTGCGGAAACAATGTTCGAATGGTTCTAAGTCGCGACTCCACGGCAGCTTCATTGCCTGCTTCCAGCAACTGGAAGGCATCCTCGAACCTTGCGCAGAGGTCAGCATCCCATGACATCGCCCTCGCCCGGCTGTCGAACAGCTCGAACACGTGGATTGCGTGGCTCTTGCCACGCAACAGGAAATGCCCGAGGTCGCGCAGCATGAATGCCCCTCCGGCATCACCGATGGCGGATTCGGACAGCAGGATCCGTGTGCCCAGCTTTTTGTTCAGCTCCTGTATGCGGGTGGCGGTATTCACCGCATCCCCCACGGCGCGATACTCATAGTGGCCGTGGGCGCCGACGGTCGACAGCGAAACACGTCCCCAGTCGACCCCGAATCGGGTCATCAATCGGTTGCCCGCGAGCCGCTCGTTGAACTGCTGAGCAGCATCGCGCATCTCCAGAAGCGCGTGCAGCAGGCGCACGTGCGTGTCTGCGGCGCGGTGCGGCCAGATCGCCAGCATTGCATCGCCGACTACGTCCGAGACGAATCCACCGCGATCCGCGACGCGCCCGAAAAGCGACTCGAAATACCGATTCAGGAAATCCGTCAACTGCTCGGGCGTCATTGCCTCGGCGAGCGGCGTGAAGTTGGCGGCATCGGTCGCGACGCAGGCGCATTCGATCGATTCCTGCGATTTGCTGATCTCGCCCGCATTGCGCTCCAGGGCACTGACGACGTCCTGCGGAACGAAATAGCTGAAGGCATGACGCAACTGAGCGCGCTGCTTGTGGGCGGTCCAGAACTTCCACCCGAAGGCGCCGAGCATGGCCGCCGGAACCGCGACCAGTAGCGGACCGACAAGCGGCAGCCAGAGTTGCCGTTCCTCGAAGAGGTAGAGCGCGCCTATTGCATACGCGGCGACGCCGGCGGCGACGACGGCAGCGCCCAGCCGATTGCCGAAACGATCGCAAGCCAGGTACGCGAGCAAGCCGGTGAGGAACGTCAGCGCAAGCGACCAGCCAATCGGCATCTCATGCAGCGTCCGGTCCTCCAGCAGGTTGGAGAACGCCGACGCTGCAATCTCGACGCCGCTGAGATCGGCGCCGTCCTTCGAGGAATAGGCGGTCGCGAAGTGCTCGATTTGCTCGGTGCGGGCCCTTTCCCCAAAGCCTACGAATACCACCTTATTCCAGAAGCGCGCGGCATTGGCTTCCGGTGTCGACTGAAGCACTTCGCCGTAGCTGACGGCGGGTATCGTTCCAGCGGGGCCGTATAGATTCAGCAGTCGCGTGCCTTCGCCCGAGTACAGCGCTGCCAGCGCACGAATCTCGTCGAGGGAGGCACCACCAGTGTCCCGAAATGAGGCGTTGTGCAACTCTTCTCGCAGCCGGTCCGCGAGTGCAGCGTCGGCGCGGAACATCTGGCGGATCAGGAGTGACGTGGCCTGCAGCTGTCCTTGCGCCGCGATTTCCTCCACCGTTTGTGGCAACAGCGTCGCTGTCTCACCTGCGTGTCGTGTCAGGAACTCGAGCAGGAACGGATAGCCGGCCATGGCGTAGGCCTGCAATGCGATCGCCGGCAGAGTGGGGGTGGCTAGCCCCTCCTGCTTGAATGCCATGAAGCGGTCCACTCGCCGGTCTGGTTCTACCACGAGTGGAAATGGAGCGGAACCCAGCACCGCATTCGCGATCGCTGGGCTCAATTCCGCCAGTGATTCGTGACCATCGTTCAGTTCCACCTTCTGTGCGACGAGCACCCTGACCCGGGATGCGGCGACAGCCATGCTCGCATCCTGCCAGTCATTGAGGTCGCCGCTGGAGCTCGGCAGCGGAGGTCGTTCCCGGAACAGGACATCGAATACGACGAGCGACGCCCCGGCGTCCGCGAGCTGGCCCAGGAGCTGCGTATGGAGGCATCGCGGCCAGCGCGAGGGCATGGCCGGCAAGCTGACGTGCGTCGGTGGGTGCACGCCGATCTGGAGATCCTCGCAATGGTGGAAGCGTTCTGCATCGCGCGGAAGCGAGATCGAGTTGGCGGCCTGCTGATTCAACAGGATCAGCACAACCGAATCAGGCGGGTCCACCGGGCCGCGAAGTTTGAAAAGCCAATGCAATCCGGCGCGCTGCTCGAGCGCGCGAACCTGGGGGACTGCGAGGATGACCGCGCAAAGCACACCGACTGCTGATCCGGACACAATCGCAAGCAATCGGGCTCTCATGACGCGTTCGGATAATGCCCGACCGGCCGCCCACATGTCATCTACGTCCTTGTGTCGGCTCCTTGACAGAATGAGATGGCGTTTGCGTTCACCATTGCTCCCGCATCGGAACACTTTTCACAGGAGAACGACCATGAAGATCGAAATGACCCCGCGCATCAGGACCCTCGTTTCCGGCCTGGCCGCGGTTGCCACGACCACATTGCTCACTGCCAGTGTGGTCGAGTCGCTGAATCCCGCCGCCCTGACCCAGAGCCGCCGTGATGCCGCGAATCCGGTGATCGCATCGATCGACGTCGTCAGGGACCACGCGGCGATCCTGAGCTGAGTAACTCCAATGGCCAGTCCCAGCGCCCGGCCCTGATGCGGCCGGGCGTTTTCTTTTCCGCTCCCGCAATGATCGACCCACTGTCAGGCGCATGACAGATCGCGCCCCCTGCCGCCGATAGCCTCTCCTGAACGACGACAGCCGCCGGAAATTCCCGGTGGCATGTGAGGAGACGGCGATGAGCGAACGGCGGCATCTCGGCAGATTCGAACGCTTGCTGACCTTGTGCACCACCGTCCAGCCGGGCGAGGGCCGCTGCATCGCACTCCTGTTCCTCCAGGCCTTCTCGCTGATGGTGGCCTGGTACCTGATCCGCCCGGTGCGCGAAGCGCTGATCCTGACCGAAGGAGACGCCGAGCTCCGGAGCTATGCCGTGGGGGCGCAGGCACTGCTGCTGATCGGCCTCGTCCCGCTCTATGGCCTGATGATCCGGAACGTGGCTGCGAGCCGCGTGTTCCAGCGCGTCATTCTCTTCTTCGCATTCAATCTGCTGCTGTTCTTCCTGCTCGGCCTCGCAGGTCACAAATTCGGCGTCGTGTTCTTCGTCTGGGCCAGCATCTTCGCGGTGATGGCCGTGGCCCAGTTCTGGGCATTCGCCTCCGATCTGTTGAACGTCAGCACCGGCAAGCGTCTGTTCGGCGTGATCGCGGTCGGCATTTCCGCCGGCGGCTGGGTGGGCTCGCGAATCGCATCGGCAGCATTCGAGCCGTTCGGGCCTTATGGCCTGATGCTCGCGTCGGCCGCGGTCCTCTGCGGCTCGGTCAGCCTGAGCCGCCTCGCGCAGCACAGCGTGCCGCCGGCTGCGAGAAGTCCCGCAGCCGCCATGGGCGAGTCTGGCGAGGTTCGCGCGGGCCATTGGCTCAGCGGCTTCGCGCTGATCGGCCGGAGCCGGTACCTGGTCGGTATCGCGGCACTCGTCACGCTGCTCAACTGGATCTCGTCGACCGGCGATTACGTGTTCTCAAACTGGCTCTCCGAGATCGCCGGCCAGCAGGCGCCGGAAGCGCGTGCTGGCTTCATCGGCCGGTTCATGGGCGGCTTCTGCTCGACGATCACGCTGGTGGGCTTGCTGATCCAGTTGTTGCTGGTCTCGCGCATCATTCAGCTCGCGGGCATCGCGCGCGCCCTGGCGGTCACGCCGATCGCATTCGTCGCCGGTTACCTGCTGGTGGGATTCGTGCCGGTGTTCGCGCTGCTGCAGTCGGTGCTGGTGGTGCAGAAAAGCCTCGACTACTCGCTTCTCAACACGACGCGCAGCGCCCTGCTCCTGCCGGCCAGTCGCGAGGAAAAGTATCAGGCGAAGACGGCGATCGACACGGTGTTCTTCCGCCTGGGCGACCTGCTCTCGACCTTGTCGGTGTTCATCGGGTCGAGGCTGCTCGCGGACAATCGCCTGCAGTACGTGTGGCTCATCCTGGTGCTGAGCGCGGCCATGACCCTGGTCGCCTGGTTGATCGGTCGCGAATATGCGCGGCGTTACGACGCGTCCCGCGCTCCTTCACTGAGCGGCCTTCCTCAGCACGCCGGCCCCGCTGCGGTACTCGTCCAGTAGGCGATCGCGCCGCTGCAGCAGGGCGTCGATCTGGCGCCGATGCAGGTACCGGCCGAGGGCCGCCTCGAGCGTCGCACGATCGAGCGATGCCAGGCGTTCCGCGAGGGATGCGGGCAGCGTCGTCTCGCCACGATAGAGGAGCGGTGGATCCCGCTGAAAGGTCGGAAACGCGCGCGAGTGGTCGATGAGCACGAGCATCCAGTCCCGGGTGAAGAGCGCGTTCTGCTGCGTCCGGTCCGTGTTGTGGATCAGCATGTCGAACACGTTCATCAGATTGTACTGCGGTTCGAGCGCGCACCAGCCATCCGGCTGAAGCTTCTGTTGCAGCATCTGCTGCAGGTTGAAGGATTCGTCGATCCAGAACTGCAGTATGCCGCGGCGGTTGTCGATGGTGCGCGCCACCGTGACCGGCACCATGCCGAGTCCGAGGAGTCGGTCGAGCGCGTACGCCGCCAGTTCGTATTCGAAGCGATCGGCCTCGTTCAGGGCACGCGTGCGGCCCTGGCTGCCGAAGTCGGTGGAAAGCTGCTTGAACACCGCGCGCAGCTCGATGCCGTCCTTTCTGAGCGTGACGCGCTGCGGCTCGGTAATGCCGGCGTCGAGCTCCTCGGTCTCGATCACCTCGGCCTCGAGCAACCAGCGTTCGAGCGCATCGTCATCGAGTCCGCGCGGACGCGGCCCCACCGCGCGGCGCAGCGCATCCGGCTGGAGGCGCTGACCGGGTCGGTCCGCGTAAGCGACAGCCCATTGACCTTTTTCGAACACCAGCGCCGACGGCGTGCCGCCGTAGACCGGGCGCAACATGCCGGTGTCGAGCAGCAGTACTCGCTCGTCGAATCGGCGCAGGACCCGGCCGACCGGCGAGACGGTATGACCGGCAATGACGCGCGACACCTCGAGCTTCGCGAGCGCAGCGTCCAGATTGGCCGTCTCGGTGTACGGATAGCAAAGCGCCTGGCCGCGAAACCAGGTCGGGCCAGCGGGCGTGAAGATTTCCTGACGATGCCACGCCTGGACCGCCTGCGACTGGGCTTCCGCCCCCAGGCTGAGCAGTGCTTCGGCGCGATCGTGGAAGGGCATGGGCGCCGCGAGCTCGAGTTCTGCCGCTATTGCCTGCCATGATCGCAGGTAATCGACGAGTTGCGCATGCAGCGTGGCGTTGGTCGTTTCGAGCCCGAGCCTCGTCACCATCGGCGACAGCCCCGCATGCACGAATGCCGTGTCGTTGACGACGATCAGGAACGGTTTCGCGAGCAACCAGGCGCCGTATTTTCCGGACGGCGAGAACGCCTGCCGGTGCGCAAAGTAACCATCCGGATAGGTGGCATCAAAAGCAGCGCGTGAGGCAGCGGCATCCCGCGCGAGGATTGCCCGCCATGCAGTCTCGCGGTGCACCGCGTCTTCGCCGCCCGCAAACGCAGCATATTCGGCCGCGCTGACATAGCGCAGGTCGCCGACGATGTTCATGACTTCGTGGTTTCCCAGCAGCACGTGCACGGCCCCACCCGCCTCGCGCGCTTCCGTTTCCAGCCGCATCAGCAGATCGAGTACCTTGCGCGACTCCGGGCCTCGATCGACCAGATCGCCGAGGCTGACCAGGTGAGTCTTGCCCCCACGCCAGTGCGACGCCGCGTCGATGACGGCAGTTTCGCGGAGCAGTGCGACCAGCTCGTCATAGGCGCCGTGCACGTCGGCGAAGGCGACCACCCGCTCCACACTTCCGAAACGATAGGTAGACTGGTCCGCGTCCGCCGGGGCAGCCGGCATTGCGCACAGCAGGAAAAGGAGCAGACAGCGCAACCGATTCACCACGGGTATCATTATCCTTTCCCGCCACGCGCACCACAGCGAACCCCGATGACGACGCTCGCCGGCAAGATCATGCTCCAGCGCTGCCCGCTGTTTCGCGGCCTGTCGCCCGATTCCCTCGAGCGGGTCGCCTCCCTCGCGGTGCAACGAAGCTTCCGCAGCGGCGCGGTCGTGTTCTCCCAGGGCGATCCCGGGGATGCGCTCTATGCAATTGTCAGCGGCCGGATCCGCATCAGCGCCGGCGCGGCTGATGGCAAGGAGTTGTTCCTCAACATCATGGAACCCGGCGACAGCTTCGGCGAGATCGCGCTGCTGGATGGCGGGGCGCGGACTGCATCCGCGACTGCGACCGCACCGACCGAGCTGCTGTCGATCCGCCGCGAACATTTCACCGCCTTGCTCGCGCGCGAGCCGGGCGTCGCGCTCGAGTTGCTGCGACTCTGCGGCGAGCGGCTGCGCTGGACCAGCGGCCAGGTCGAGGACACGTGGCTGCTCGATGCCCCGGCGCGACTCGCCAAGCGCCTGCTGAGCCTCGCCGAGCTGCACGGCAAGCGGGCCGGCAACTCGGTGAGGCTGCAGATCTCGCAGGAAGACCTCGCCAGCTTCCTCGGCGTGTCACGCCAGGTCGTGAATCAGTACCTGCAGACCTGGAAAGGGCGTGGCTGGGTAGACCTCGGACGCGGCGCGATCACCGTGCGGGATGAAGGCGCGATCAGGACCGCGTCGCAGGGGAAGTAGTTTCAGCCCGTCGGCCGGCTGCGGTTGCCTCGCATTTTCATGACGGCCACCGTGAGCAATGCGCCGGCCACGACCCCCAGTCCCACCTGGGCTGCGGGATGTTCGAAGAACTTGAAGCGCTCGATGATTACGATGGGATCCTCGATTCCCTCTTGACCGATCTGAGCTGAGTACTTGAATTCGGTCCACTTTTTCTTGTCCCCGCAAACCGCAAACTTGTCTTTGTCCCCTGCAGGTACTTTGAAAGAGGGAACCGGGTTTCCACCTTTGCAGAGTGGGCTGTCCTGGTCGGTTGCGCCCTTGATGACGACTTGTAACTCTTCGGCACCATCATTGTGAAAAACAATGTTGTTGTATCGAGTTGTCCTGAATTTGGACACGGTCTGCCCATCTTCAACAGTTACGCGAATTGTCAGCCTGGCCATCGACGTATCCCCCCGTTTCTAGATTGTGGTTCGGATTTCGTCCAGTTCCGGCGCGGCCTGCAGCATCCTTTCCGGGTAACCCAGTTCCTTCGCGCGCCGGATGTGTGCTACGGCGCTTTGCCGGTTGCCCAGGGCGAGCTCGGCGAGCGCGACGTAGTAATGCACGTAGTTGCTGGATTCCCCCTCGGCCAAAGCCGCCGCGATGCAGCGCTGGGCTCGCGCCGCGTCGCCGAGCCGGGTCGAATAATACGCCGCCTGCGCCTGGTTGATCGCATGTTTCGCATTGATCGCGAGTTCGCCTTCGACCAGTTCCATCGCACGCCGATAGGCCTTCATCGCCTCCTCCGCGCGCGAGTCGAAGTACAGCGCATCGGCCAGGTTCCCCCACAGCCGGTGATCGGCGGGCGCGAGTTCGATGGCCTTGCGGAACATCTCAGCCGCCTCGCCGTGGCGTCCCATGTAGTAGAGGACCGTGCCGATGTTGGAGTAGCTGGCACGCCGTGGCTCGATCGCCAGCGAGCGAGTGAATGCCTGTTCCGCGTCCTCGAAATTCCCGAGATGCAGGTAGGCGCTGCCCAGATTGTTGAACGCATTGGGATCATCAGGCCCAAGTTGCGTGGCGCGCTCGTAGGGCAGCACGGCATCCGCCGGCCGGCCTTGCGTGAACAGGAAATTGCCGAGAGAGAGATGGGCAAACGAATAGCTCGGTTGCGCGGCGATCGCACGCCGGTAGATGCCTTCCGCGTCTTCCGCCTTGCCGCCGGCGGCGAGCGCCTTGGCGAGGCCGATCAACAGGTCCGGGGATTGGGGCACCAGCACGAGGGCCTCGCGGTAAGCCTGCTCCGCCTGCGCCGCGTCGCCTGTCTCGAGCCGCAGGCGCCCGACTGCCGCATGCACTTCCTGCGCGCTGCTGTCGAGCGCCGCCGCCTTCGCGCAGGCCTCCTCGGCAGCGGTGACATGCCGCGGCAGACGCGCGATCGCATAGAACTCGACCTGCGTCTCGCAGAGCCCCGCCTGCGCTCGCGCAAAATCGGGTTGCTCCGCGAGCGCGCGGCCAAAGAGCTGCTCGGCGGCCTCGAGAGACTTGACGCTCTTCGGCTTGCGCAGATGTGCGCGACCCCGAAGATAGAGGTCGTACGCCATCTCATGATCCTGCGATCGCGGCCCGGCAGCCTGCGCGAGTCGCGTGCCGAGTACCAGTTTGAGTGCCGTGATGACCTGCGTCCCGATGTGATCCTCGATCTGGAAAAAATCGGCTGCGGACGATTCATAAGTATTGGCCCAGCGGCTCGCGCCACTCGCCCGCTCGACCAGCGTGGCGTTGACGCGCACCCGTCCGGTGTCGCGCTTGACGCTGCCTTCCACCACGTAGTTCACGCCGAGCCGGTCGGCAATTTCCTGCACGCTCAGGTCCTTCCCCTTGAATGCGAACGTGGATGTCCGTGCCGCTACCCGCAGGCTGGAGATTCTCGACAGCCGGCTCGACAATTCCTCGGCAAGACCCTCGCCGAGATAGTCGTTGCCGGGGTCGCCGCTCAGATTCACGAACGGCAGGACTGCGATCGAGTTGGGGACGGATGGCACTCGCCCGGGGTCGATCAACTCGCCGAGTCGCTCGCCAGTGAACGAGACCGGGATATCGCGCCAGAACAGGCCGAGCGCCACCGCGAAGCCGAGTGCACCGGCGGCGGCCAGCGCACGGCGCACGCGCCTCGAAGTCACGCGCCTGAACCAGCCCGCGATGCGCCCGCCGATGCCAGGCACTTCGGCAGGTAGCACTTCGAAAGTCCTGACCGGCTGCTCGACGTTCTTGATCTGGCGCACGCCGGTGGCGATGAACCGTGCCGCAACCTTGCGCTGCACCTGTTCGTGGACTGGGCCCGAGATCAGCACGCCGCCGGGCTTCGCGAGCGCCTGCAATCGCGCGGCGATGTTGACGGTGTCGCCGAAGACGGTTCCGGCCTCCTCGATCACGTCGCCGAGGTTCACGCCGATTCGCAGCTGCATCCGCTCGGCCGGCGGGACGCCGGCGTTCAAGCCCGCGATGCGCTGCTGGATCTCCAGCGCGCACTGGACCGCGTTCACCGCGCTCGGAAACTCGGCCATCAGGCTGTCGCCGACGCTGCCGAACCCGCGGCCATCGAACTCGCTCACGCGGTCGTCGAACAGGGCGCGACGGGTCTTGAGCGCCGCAAGCGTGCCCGCCTCGTCGGCACCCATCAGGCGGGCATACTCGACGACGTCTGCCGCCAGGATGGCGGCGATTTTCCGGCTGTCTTTGGCCATTGCGCCCCGTGCTCCCCGGGCGAGTATAGGCCTGCGCCGGACGGGCGGATGTGGCGCCCCGGGCCGGAGTTGAACCGACGACCTGCCGCTTAGGAGGCGGCCGCTCTATCCACTGAGCTACCGGGGCTGGGGCAGCGAAATGTTAACCGAGGACCGGCCCCCATGGGCCGGTTCACGGTTGCTCGACCGGTGCGGTCCGCCGGTTCAGGCGGTGTGCGCTGGAACGCCGATCACCGGCGCCGGCATTGACGGAGCCGGCGGGACCGGCTCGGCGAATGGCCGGTCGACCGCGACCACCGCCTGCTCGACCTTGGCCGCCGCCGGGTTGACGACCTGGCCCGCGGTCTTTTCGACCGTGCGCGTACCCGCGCGAACGGTTCTGGCCGTGGTCCTGATCGCCGACAGGCTCTTGCGCTTCGCCGACTTCACGATCTTGCGGGTCGCCGTCGTCGCCTTGCGCAGGCGCTTGCCCGAGCCGCGCGCAGACTTGCTCGACGCCTTGCGCGCCGTCTTGCGCGCGGTCTTGCGCACTTTCGCGACTTTGCGCGCGACCTTCCGCCGTGCCGCCGGGCGACGCTTGCTCTGCATCGAGCGGCGCCTCGCGGTCTTCCTCGACTTCTTCCTTGCTGCCATCTGACTTCTCCCGAATGTGCCGACGCCCACCCAGCGCCGCAGACTGCGACGCGAATATGCAAACTAGGTCCGCACGACTGCGCTGTCAATGCTAGCGATCGAGCGGCACGAGCCGCGCTCGCACCGCAAAGCGCACCAGGCCCGCGACATCGCGGATGCCGAGCCGGGTCATCAGCGTCGTCCGGTGCGCCTCGACCGTTTTGGGCGAAGCCGACAGCTGGTGCGCGATCTGCTTGGTCGTCACCCCTTCTGCAATCAGCGTCAGTACCTCGCGCTGCCGGGCGGTCAGGAGGGCAAGCGGGTCGGTGTCGGCATCGTCTCCTACCAGCTCGGCCATGCGTTGCGACGCGCCCTGCGACAGGTAGGACTCTCCCCTGGCCACGGCGGCCAGGGCTTGCGCCAGTTCGGCTTCGGCGGAATCCTTCAGGAGGTAGGCGGAGGCACCCGCGGCGAGCGCGCGCAGCACATGCTCCTTGCTCGAGAACATCGACAGAACGATCACCCGAAGCCCCGGCAACTCGCGCCTCGCGCATTCGGTCAGCTCGATTCCGTTCATGCCCTCCATCGTCAGGTCGGTGATGAGCAGGTCCGGCCGGTGCCGGCGGATGGCGTCCAGGCCCGAGTCGCCATCGCCGGCCTCGGCGACGACCTCGATGTCCGGGAACTCGTCCAGCAGAGCGCGAAGCCCTGCCCGTACCAGCGTGTGATCGTCCACCAGCACGGCGCGCATCAGTCCCGGCTCCCGCCGGAGCGATCGATGGGGAATCCAGCCTCGATCTGCGTGCCTGTCCCGAGTGTCGATTCGATCCTGAGCCAGCCGCCGGCGAGGTTCACCCGCTCCTGCATCCCGATAAGGCCCATGCTGCCGCCCTTGATTGCCCGGCTGCGGGCCGCCTGCAGGTCGAAGGCGCGGCCGTCGTCACGGATGCAGACGGTCAGTTCCCCGTCCTTGCGGCACAATTCGACCGTCACCTGGCTTGCCGCGGCATGGTGCGCGACATTGGTCAGGGCCTCCTGCGTGACGCGAAAAGCGGCAGTCGCCTGCGCATAGCCAGGCGCGACCTCCTCGGCATCGGCGACGAAGCGAATCGCAAACCCGGCGCAGGCGGCGATTCTTTTGGTGAGGTCGCGAAGCGCAGCGGTCAGATCGAGCTGGTCCAGCTGCGGCGGCCGCAATTCCAGCGCGAGGCGGCAGACCTGGGAAAGCGCGCAGTCGGCGAGCGCAATGCAATCCTCCAGTTTCGTCGTGGAGCTCGCGGGCGATGGCGGCGCGCTCTTCCTTCTGGACCGCGAGCAGGCGCTGGGACAGTTGCTGCAGGCGCGCATTCGCCTGCTCGAGCTCACGATTGCTCTCGCGAAGCTGCATCGACTTCTCCTCGAGCTTGTGAATCAGCACCTGGCTGTATTCCTGGAGCTGCGAACCCTCGTTGCTCGCCGGTTTCGACCGTGGCTCCGGGTTGGGGTTGCGCCGCTTGCTCGCCAGGACCTCCAGCGCGAGTTTCTGGTCCTGGGATTCGCTGTAGACGATGAAGGGAATCGACGCGAAATGGCTGTCCGCCCGCCATTCCCGCAGGAGCGTATAGCCGTCCCTGACCGGCATCAGCAGATCGGAGATCACCAGGTCTGGCGGGGCCTGCGCGGCCCGCTCCAGTGCCTCGGCGCCGTCCCGGGCCTGCACCACCTTGAAACCACGGCCCTGCAGCACGCTGCGCAGCAGGTCGAGGTTGACATCATGGTCGGCGACGATCAGGACGCGCGTCATCAGCGCGAGAGTACGCCCGTGGAAATGGTGGAGCGGAAGGGGATCGAACCCTCGACCTCTGCATTGCGAACGCAGCGCTCTCCCAGCTGAGCTACCGCCCCACGAATGAGGGGCGGGATTGTAAAGAGCCGGTGCCGCTGCAGCAAGCAAGGCCTCGGGGGGCGGCGACGCCGGTCACCGGTTGGTGTACCGTGCGGCCTTCATGAGAATCCGTGACGCCACCCCGGCTGACCTGGATTTCATCGCCAGCGCCAATGAGGCACTGGCCGCGGAATCGGAGGACCAGCGGCTGGACCCGGCCCTCCTTCGGCCCGGCGTCGAGGCCGCCCTGGCGGACCCGGCACTCGGCCGCTATTACCTGGCGGACATCGACGGCCTGTCGGTCGGCCAGCTCATGACGACCTACGAGTGGAGCGACTGGCGCAACGGGCTGTTCCTGTGGATCCAGTCCGTGTACGTGCTGCCGGAGTACCGCGGCACCGGAGTATTCCGCGCCTTGTTCGCGCATCTCGCGGACATCGCGCAGGCCGACGGACGAATCTGCGGCATCCGCCTGTACGTCGATCGGGGCAATGAGCGCGCGCAGCAGGTCTACGCGCGGCTCGGCATGCATCGCTCGAACTACGGCGTCATGGAAACGGTTTTCCGCGGCCCCGAATCCCGCTCCTGAGGAGAACCTGCTTGCTGCGCAGCGGCGAACGCGCACCGGATTTCGAACTCCCCGACCAGGACAGCCGCGCGCGCAGCCTCGCGGAACTTCTCGGCGGCGGCCCGCTGATCCTCTACTTCTATCCGGCGGACTTCACGCCGGGCTGTACGCGGGAAGCCTGCGATCTGCGCGACCTGCACGGCCTGATCCTTTCCGCGGGACTGCGCGTCGTCGGTGTCAGCCCGCAGTCTCCGGACAGCCATCGCCGCTTCCGGGAACAGCACGCTCTCCCGTTCACGCTGCTGTCGGATGAAGCAAAGACCGCGATCAGGGCCTACGACGTCGACGGTCCGCTCGGCATCGGCGCGCGGCGCGCCACGTTCCTGATCGATCGCGACCGGCGCATCGCGGACGCCGTGCTCGCCGACCTGCGGATCGGCAGGCATCAGGAATTCGTGCAGCGCGCGATCGACGTCAGGGAAAATCGAAGCGCGTGACGCCGGCGCGGCTGAATCGGGGCACCGCGACTACGTAGACGATCCCGTACTCGGCTTCGCTCATCTCCGGAACCTTCTCGCCGCTCAGTTCCTCGACGATCGCCGGCACCGTATTCGAATGCCCGACGATCAATACCCGCCCGCCGCGGTTTTCGTCGAGCGCCCGCCGAACCGCCCGCGCCGGCTCCTTCGCCGGCACGACGATCACCGGCACGCCGAGCCTGTTGGCGAGCGGGCGTACGGTCTCCTGCGTGCGCCTGAACTCGCTGACGATCACGCTGTCGATTCCGATTCCCTTTGGAGCGCGGCCGAAGTGCTCGGCGAGCGCAAGGGCGCGTGCCTCGCCGACGGGTGATAACGGCGGGTCTTCTCCCGGCGTCGCGGCCTTCTCTGCGTGTCGCATCACGAAGACCGTGGTCGTCGAAGCCGCGCTCAGCAGCCAGATCGCGAGCCCGATGGCGACGATCCCGGCAAGCGCAGCGAGCCAGACCGGGGCCAGCAGGGGGCGCCGACGCAGGCTCGCGTATTCTTTGCGCATGCGCACGATGATACCCCGGCCCTGGGTGATCCTGCTTGCCGCGGGCGCGTCACGCCGCTTCGGCGGACCCAAGCAGCTCGCGCGGCTTGGCGGTGAAACGCTGCTTCACCGTGCCGCACGTGTCGCGCTCGGCTGCCGGCCCGCGGGCTGCGTCGTGGTGCTCGGTGCGAATGCGACCCGCCTGCGCCGTGAATTGCGCGACCTGCCGGTCAACCCGGTTTTCAATCGACGCTGGCGCAGCGGCCTCGCCGGTTCGTTGCGCGCCGGACTCGCCGCGCTGCCCCCATCCGCAGCGTCGGCGCTGGTGTTGCTGGCCGACCAGGCCGCCATCGGGCCCGCCGATCTCGAATTGCTGATCGCCGCCTCGCGTCGCGCGCCGCGCGCTATCGTGACGGCGCGAGCCGACGCATTGCGCCGCCCGCCCACGATCTTCCCGCGCCGATTGTTTGCGGAGCTGCGCCGTCTGCGCGGCGATACCGGTGCGAAGCGACTGCTGTCCGACGCGCGCCGTCGCGTCGTCGAGCTCGAAATTCCCGGCGCGGCATTGGACATAGATTGGCCCGAGGATCTGGCCCGAATCGCGGCAGCCGCCGTGATATCTTGATCCGCACTCGATCGGGGGCCATTGAACGTAATCGGCTCGAGCCATGCGCGCATCTTCTGGCTGTCGGCCGATCCCGACCTGCTGCTTGCCTGGCCGGACGGGCTTGGCGACGCCCTGACACTGCCGCAGACCATTCAGAATGCACGTGGGCAATGCGCCGCGGACGAGGCCGGCTCGCGTGCGGCATTTGCCTCCGCCATCGCCACCGGCGAGCGCGCAATCTCCGTGCTGCGCGACAACTGGAATTTCGAGGACATGGCGATCGCGCAATTCAACGTCGCATTCGCGCGGCGCGAGCTCGGCGACGTCGATGGTGCCATGCGCGATCTCGAGCAGGTGCTCGATTGGGACCGGGATTTCGGATTGCACGACGAGCACGCAACCGATTACGCAACCCTGCTGCGCTGGCACGCCGGTGGCGAGGATCCCGATCCGGCCGACGTCGATCGCTTCGTGAAGTCCTTCAATCG
This sequence comes from Steroidobacteraceae bacterium, assembly GCA_050738495.1. Taxonomy (GTDB): domain Bacteria; phylum Pseudomonadota; class Gammaproteobacteria; order Steroidobacterales; family Steroidobacteraceae; genus SCUD01. Next base: position 17,097 of record JBOHZL010000039.1, read on the forward strand.
GACCAGGGCGCGCTTCGAATTCGCCTGGAAGCCGTGCCAGACGCGCTGGGCAACGGAAGTCGACCGGACGAGCCTGAGGAATGGCGCATTCGGCCGGGTCTCGACCCGCTACCGGAGTCATGTCGACGTGCGCCGGGACGAGGACGACTGGATTTTGGCGACGACCCTGGAGGACAAGCCGACTTTCGAAGCGACCGGTGCAGCGACCAGCGCGCCCGAAGTCGAGCCATTGCACGACGTGATCGCGATCCTGGCGGCAGCGCCGCCGGAGCTGGTGGTCGGTGCCGACGGCACATTCTAGGAACTGCGCAACCTCGACAAGTACCGGCTGGAGATCCTGGACAAGCTGCGACGCCTGGTCGCCGAGTCCTCGCCTGATGCCACTTTCAGCCCGGAGCTGCTGACGTCGATGGCGGCGGGCCAATGGGATATCGCCGTCGGCGCCTGGATCGGCACGGAGTTCGATCACGGGGACTGGTACAGCCTGAGCTTCGAGGAGGCGCTGCCGGGATTCTCGGATCAGCCGGTATCCAAGACCATGACGCTCAAGGTGTCGCGCTGGCTGCCCTGCACCGCCGGTGGCAGGCCCGAATGCGTCGAGCTTCTGGTGCGCATCGTCCCGGAGCCGCAAGCGATGGCCCGTGCCGTCACCGACTTCGTGATGCGCGTGATGCCTGCCGCGAGCAAGGCCGAGACGGAAAAGGCGCTGCACGCGATCAGCTACGAGTTCGACGTGCGCTATCGCCTCGTGACCGAGCCGGACACGCTGCGACCGTGGTCGATCGAGGAACGCAAGTTCGTCTATGCCTCGTCGATCGAGAATGGCAAGCGCATGGCGATGGCGCGGCGCGACCGTACCCTGGAGACGGCGCAGTACGTCCGCTGATCTCAGGGGGTGCCGGTCGCGAGTTCCCGCCCGGCCGTCACGATGCAATCCAGCGTGTCGCGCACGTCGTCCCAGGTGCTCTGGTGCGACATGATGCAGAGCCGCAGTGAGTACGCACCGGAGAGCCGAGTGGACGACAGCATGGCGATCCCCGACTCGATGACCCGCGACTGAATCGCCTCGTTGAGGCGATCCAGACGATCCTGCGGCCAGGCACCGCCGGGCGGCCGGAACCGAAAGCACAGGATCCCGAGTGACGGCCGGCTCAACAATTCCAGGCAATCCGACTGCTCGACATGCCGGCCGGCGCGGTCGGCCAGCTCGATGCCCTGCGCGATGGCAGCGCGGAATCGCGCCAGCCCGAAAGTCTGGATCGACATCCAGACCTTGAGCGCGCGAAACGAGCGGGTGAGCTGGTAGCCCCGATCGGCGAAGTTGACCTGCTGCGTGCCGAGACGCGTGTCCTGGAGGTACTCCGGGTGCACGCTGAACGCCCGCTCGAGCGTCGTGACGTCGCGCACCATCACACATCCTGCCTCGAATGGCTGGAACAGCCACTTGTGCGCATCGAGACTGATCGAATCTGCCTGCGCCAGACCTTCCAGCAATGCCCGCCCGCGCTCGCAGAGCACGGCGAAGCCGCCATAGGCTGCATCGACATGCAGCCAGATCCGCTCGCTCGCGCAGTAGCGGCCGATCTCCGGCAGCGGATCGATCGCTCCGGTGTTGGTGGTGCCGGCACTGGCGCAAACGGCGATCGGCGTGAACCCGTCCGCACGGGCCCGCGACACGGCATCGGACAGCGCGGCGACCGGCAAGCGGAAATCCGCATCGGCGGCGACCTTGAAGATGCCTCCCGGGCGCACGCCGATGATGCGAGCTGCGCGTTCGAGCGCCGAATGGCTCTGGTCGCTCAGGAAGACTGCCGGCCGTTCCGGTGCGCCGTGGTGTTCGCGTGCCGCCACCAGCGCGTCGAGGATCGCCGCGGAGCCACCCGAGGTGAACAGCCCGCCCGCGGACTCGGGGTAGCCGAGCCACTGACGGAACCAGTCGATGACCACGAGCTCGAGCTGACTCGGGCCGCCGGATCCGAGCCAGGTGCCCTGGAAGGTGTTGTAGCCGGCTGCCAGGAAATCGGCGACGACGCCCGGCCAGGTCGGCGCCGAGGGCACGAACGCGAAGAAGCGCGGGTGATCGACCCGGGCCGCAACCGGCAGCACGTCCCGCACCGCGCGCTCCAGCACGGCGACCGGGTCGCAACCCTGCTCGGGCGCGGATTCGCGCAACAGCGGCTCGAGCGCGGCACGCGTGGCGCCGCGCCACGGCGCTTCGTCGCGCAGGTCCTCCAGCCGCGCGAGGATCGCTCGTGTCGCCGCATCGGCGAGGCGGCGCATGCTTTCCGGCGTCAGGGTGAGGCCGGCAGGGTCTGCCGGCGGCAGTTCGCTCATCGCTGGAGGAATACTCCGGTGAGGTGAAATGGCGGAGAGGGTGAGATTCGAACTCACGAGCCCCGTAAAGGGCTGCCGGTTTTCAAGACCGGTGCATTCAACCGCTCTGCCACCTCTCCGGTGGTATGCGCCGCGGGCGTAGTTTCGGCCCCGCGATCGCCGCCCGCAAGCGACCGGCCGATGGGGCCGCGGAACCAGGATCGGCTATACTTTGTCTTAGCTGCCGGAAGCAGTGCCTGGAGGCCCGGACCATGGAAAGAAACCCGATTGCCCTGCAGCGCGAGACCGTTGCTCGCGAGTCCGCGCTCACCACCAACAAGGTGCTGCGCAACACCTATCTCCTGCTGTCAGCGACGCTCGCCTTCAGCGCGCTCATGTCGGGTGTCGCCCTCGCCTTCAACCTGCCCCACCCGGGCCTGATGTTGACGTTGATCGGCTACTTCGGCCTGCTGTTCGCCGTGCACAAGACCGCGAACAGCGCCATGGGCCTCGTCTTCGTGTTCGCACTGACCGGCTTCATGGGCTACACGCTCGGGCCGATCATCGGCTATTACCTGCAGGCAATCCCGAATGGCCATGCGGTCGTGATGAATGCCTTCGGCATCACCGCCGCCGCATTCGTCGGCCTGTCGGCTTACGCCATCAAGAGCGGACGCCGTTTCTCATTCATGGGCGGCTTCCTCGCGGTCGGCATCCTGACGGCCTTCATCCTGGGCCTGATCTCGATCTTCTTCTCGATGCCGATGCTGTCGCTCGCGGTGTCCGGCATGTTCGTACTGCTGATGACCGGCCTGATCCTGTATCAGACCGGCGAGATCATCCATGGCGGCGAGACGAATTACATCCTCGCGACCGTCACGCTCTACGTCAGCATCTTCAACCTGTTCTCGAGCCTGCTGCACCTGCTGGGCTTCGCCAGCGACGAGTGATCAGGCCGGATCGAGGCGCTCGATACCGCCCATGTAGGGCCTGAGCACCTGCGGCACGCTGACGGTGCCGTCTTCTTTCTGGCCGTTTTCGAGCACCGCGACCAGCGCACGCCCGACTGCGACGCCCGATCCATTCAGCGTATGCACCGGCTCGGGCTTGCCGGTTTCCGGATTGCGCCAGCGCGCCTGCATCCTCCGCGCCTGGAAGGCCTCGCAGTTGCTGCAGGACGAAATCTCGCGATAGGCGCCCTGCCCTGGCAGCCACACCTCGAGGTCATAGGTCTTGGCGCTCGCAAAGCCGACGTCGCCGGCGCACAGCTCGACCACGCGATACGGCAGCTGGAGGAGTTCCAGCACGCGCGCCGCGTGACCGGTCAATTCTTCGAGTGACCGATAGGAGTCCTGCGGGCGCACCACTTGCACCAGCTCGACCTTGTCGAACTGGTGCTGCCGGATCAGCCCGCGCGTGTCCTTGCCATAGGAGCCCGCCTCGGACCGGAAACAGGGCGTGTGCGCGACGAGCCGCAGCGGCAGCTCGCCGCCGTCGAGGACGCGATCGGCGGCGAGGTTGGTAAGCGGCACTTCCGCGGTCGGGATCAGGAACAGCTCGTTCTCGCTGTCCGCGCGCTGGAGCTTGAACAGGTCCTGCTCGAATTTCGGCAACTGGCCCGTGCCGGTCAAGGTCTGCCGCGATACCAGGTACGGCACCCAGGCCTCGCGATAGCCGTGCTCGCGCTGGTGCAGGTCCAGCATGAACTGCGCGAGTGCACGATGCAGGCTCGCCACCGGCCCGGTCAGCACCGCAAATCGCGCGCCTGACAGGCGGCTCGCCGCAACCGGATCGTATCCGCCGAGGCCCTCGGCGATGGCGACATGATCGGCTGCCTCGAAATCGAACTTCGGCGGTTCCCCATGCCGGCGGATCTCGACATTGGCGCCGGCGTCCCGGCCGGCCGGCACGCTTTCGTGCAGCAGGTTGGGCAGGTCCAGCAGCAGCCGGTCGAGCTCCGCCTGCAACGCCGTCAGGCCCTGCTCGCCCTGTGCGAGCCGGACACCGACGGACTCGACTGCCGCCAGCAGCGGCGCGACATCCTGGCCCTGCGACTTGGCGAGGCCGATCGCCTTCGAGCGGGTGTTGCGCTCGTTGCGCAGGGCATCGACCGCGACCTGCGCCTCCTTGCGGCGCGCTTCGAGCACGGTGAACTGGTCGAGCTCGAGCTTGAAACCGCGGCGCGCCAGGTTGGCCGCGACGCCTTGCGGATCGGTGCGGAGCATGCGGATGTCAAGCATGGTCGTCACCCGGCTTCTGCGTCACATCCACATCGCTGGCAGCGCGCGAATCGTGGCGCCGTCGCTCGAGCGTCTCGCGCAGGCGCAGCTCGAGCCCGCGTGGCGCGGGGTCGTAGTAGTCGCGGGGCTTCATGGCGTCCGGGAAGTGCCGCTGGCCCGGGGCCAGTGCATCCGGTTCGTCGTGCGCGTAGCGATAGCCGCGACCGTAGCCCAGGTCCTTCATCAACCGCGTCGGCGCATTGCGCAGGTGCAGCGGCACCTCGAACGTGCCCAGCGACTTCGCATCGTCCATTGCGGCGCCATAGGCCTTGTAGACTGCATTGCTCTTCGGTGCGCAGGCCATGAATAGGCAGGCTTGCGCCAGCGCCAGCTCTCCCTCCGGACTGCCGAGCCGGTCATAACTGTCCCAGGCCGCGAGCGAAAGCGTCAGCGCTCGCGGATCCGCATTGCCGATTTCCTCGCTGGCCATGCGAACCAGCCGGCGCGCGAGAAAGCCGGGATCGCAGCCGCCGTCGAGCATCCGGCACAGCCAGTAAAGCGCCGCATCGGGATCGCTGTCGCGCACCGACTTGTGAAGCGCCGATATCTGGTCGTAGAAGAGCTCACCGCGCTTGTCGAACCGGCGATGGCCCCCGGCAGACGCTTGGCGCGCGATCTCGATCGTGAGCCTGCGGTCGTCCGTCGCGAGGTCCGCAGCCACTTCGAGCAGGTTGAGGGCACGCCGCGCGTCCCCGTCCGCCGCGTCGGCAAGGAGATCAAGGGCATCCGGCGTGGCCCCGAGACCAGCCGTGCCGAGGCCGCGCTGCGGATCGGCCAGCGCCCGCTGCAACAGGCCGGTCAATTCGTCGGCCGCCAGCGGCTTCAGCAGGTAGACACGGGCCCGCGACAGCAGTGCCGAATTGAGCTCGAAGGACGGGTTCTCCGTGGTCGCGCCGATGAACACCAGCGTGCCGTCCTCGACGAACGGCAGGAAGGTGTCCTGCTGGGCCTTGTTGAACCGGTGCACCTCATCGAGAAACAGCACGGTCGCCGGACCGCCGGCGCTGCGCGCTGCGCGCGCCAGATCCACCGCGTCGCGGATGTCTTTCACGCCCGCCACCACCGCCGACAGGCCGATGAAGCGTGCCTTGCAGGCCCTGGCGGCCAGACGCGCGAGCGTGGTCTTGCCGCTGCCCGGCGGTCCCCACAAGACCATCGAGTGCGCGATGCCGTCGGTCAGCAGGCGGTGCAGCGGCCGGCCTGGCGCGAGCAGGTGCGCCTGGCCGACGAACTCCGCGAGTTCGCGCGGCCGCATCCGGTCGGCGAGCGGCCGGTAGCCGGCTGACTGCGGCGCGTCGATGGGCAAGTCCGCCTGATTGCGCATGCAGCGCGGATTCTAGCCGCTAACGGCGTACGCGATGTTCAGCGCAACTCGAGGTGACGGGCCGCGACACGGTACGCCCATCCGGCACCGCCGCCTGCGGCGACGATCCAGGCCGTCACGACGCCGGCGGCATTGGCGAGCAAGTCGGTCCATTCCGCGAGCCGGGTGTCGGTCAATACCGCCTGTGCCAGCTCCAGCGCAAGGCCCAGCAGGAAACAGCGGATCATCACGCGCCAGAGCCGGTCCGGCGTCACGATGCCGGAACCGAAAAGCGCCAGCAGGAGGTAGGCGAAGTAGTGCCGGTACTTGTCCGAACCGAGAGCGGCCGGAACGTCCGGCACCGGCAGCAGGCTGCCCGCGACGATGGCGGCAACCAGCACGACGATGGCCGCGATCCAGAGATGCCGGAGGCGCGCCGAGGTCAATTCTGGCCGTTCGCTGCGCGTCCGACGACGTCCACGCCGGCCGGCGGCGTGAACGTGAACTGCGAATCCGCGAGTCGCGGGTTGCGTTCGATCCGGTCGAATGCAAGTTCGGTCGTCTGTCCGAGGCGGTCCAGCAGGACCATGCGCTCGAGCTCGCCGGCGGCAAGTCCCAGCCGCAGCTCGCGGAAATCGGCGTCTTCCTGGCGCGGCTTCAGCACGCTCCAGGAAACCCCGCCAGTGCTGCCGGCATCGGCGATGCTGAACTCGGCGGCCAGGTCGCCCTGTCCCGCGAGCAGCATGGCCGGCGTGCCCTGCAGGGTTTCGGCGGCCCCGCGGATCGTGACCTGCTCTAGCCCCACGTCGTAGAACCAGACGGTGTCGCCATCGGAGACGATCAATTGTTCAGGCGTCCGGTAGTCCCAGCGAAACCGGCCGGGGCGCGCGAGCGCCATCGTGCCTTCGGCCGTCTCGATCACGCGGCCTTCGACATCGATAACGGTTTGCCGGAACTCTGCGCGCAGGCTCGAGAGTCCGCCAAGGACCTCCTGCACGCGCCTGGCGGCTGCCGCATCGGCGTCAGGGTCGGCCAGCAATGTCAGCGGCAGCGCCGCCAGCCACAGTATTGCCAGTGCCCGGGGCATCAATTCTCGGGCGGCGGTGGGGCCAGCACTTCGCGCATGCCATTCGACTGCAGCGGGCCCACGAGGCCTGCGGCTTCCATCGACTCGACCAGGCGCGCGGCGCGGTTGTAGCCGATCTTGAGTCGCCGCTGCACGCCGGAAACGGAGGCGCGTCGCGACTCGGTCACGATGCGGACCGCCTCGTCGTAGAGCGGATCCTGCTCGCCGTTCGCATCGGACTCGCCGCCCTCCGCGCCGTCGTCCGGCATGCCCGGAATCGTGCCCTGCGGTCCGGTAAGGACCTCTTCCACGTACGCGGGCGCGACACCGGTCTGCAGCGAGGCCACCACGCGGTGAACTTCCTGGTCCGAGACGAACGCGCCGTGCACGCGATCCGGGGTCGCGGTGCCGGGCGGCAGGTAGAGCATGTCGCCGTGGCTCAGCAGCGATTCCGCGCCGTTCTGGTCGAGGATGGTTCGCGAATCGACCTTGGCCGAGACCTGGAACGCGATCCTCGCGGGAATGTTGGCCTTGATGAGGCCCGTGATCACGTCGACCGACGGCCGCTGCGTCGCCAGCACGAGATGGATGCCGGAGGCGCGCGCCTTCTGCGCGAGGCGCGCGATCAGCTCTTCGACCTTCTTGCCGACGATCATCATCAGGTCGGCAAGTTCGTCGATCACGACCACGACATAAGGCAGCGGCTGGAGCGCAGGCACCTCGCCGGTGTACTTGCCCGTCGCCACCAGCTGCGCGACCAGCGGATCCGGGATCGACTGGCCGGCCTGCTGCGCGTCCCGAACCTTCCGGTTGAAGCCGCCGAGATTGCGGACGCCGAGTTCCTTCATCAGGTGATAGCGCCGCTCCATCTCGGCGACGCACCAGCGCAGCGCATTGGTCGCCTGCTTCATGTCGGTCACGACCGGGGCGAGCAGGTGCGGGATGCCCTCGTAGACCGAGAGCTCCAGCATCTTCGGATCGATCATGATCAGCCGGACCTGCTCGGCGCTGCTCTTGTAGAGGAGCGACAGCACCATCGCGTTGATCGCAACGGACTTGCCGGAGCCCGTGGTGCCCGCTATCAGCAGGTGCGGCATCCGCGCGAGGTCGGCGACCACCGGCGCGCCGCCGATGTCCTTGCCGAGCGCGAGTGCGAGCGGCGAAGCCAGCTCGTCATAGGCCCGCGAGCGGACGATCTCGCCGAGCGTCACCAGTTCGCGCGTTTCGTTCGGGATCTCGAGGCCGACCACCGACTTGCCCGGGATCACCTCGACCACCCGCACGCTGATCGCGGAAAGCGCCCGTGCCAGGTCCTTCGCGAGCGCGCTGATCTGGCTCACCTTGACGCCCGGCGCAGGTTTCAGCTCGAAGCGGGTGATGACGGGCCCTGGCTGCACCGCGACGACCTCGACATCGATGCCGAAATCCTTGAGCTTGATCTCGACCAGCCGGGAAATCGCGTCGAGAGCCTCGGCGGAATAGGTCTTTTCGCGTGCCGGCGGATCGTCGAGCAGCTTGAGCTCCGGCAGTTCGCGCG
>JBOHZL010000040.1:0-24099 GCA_050738495.1 Steroidobacteraceae bacterium
GTGCTCGTCTGGGCCTTCGCCCCGCTCTTCGGCGCCGGCCCCGCGCTGGTCATTGCGATGGCGGTGCTGCTGCCCTCGTTCCTCGCGGCTGCCGCGCTCGCCCGGTCGCGGAGCTTGAGTTTCACATTCCAGGCCCTGACCATCGCCACTTGCCTGCTGGTGCTTGCGATCCACGGCCTGCTCGGTGAGCCGCAGGGCGTGCTGACGCCTTTGATCGCGCAACTGGAGCCGATGCTGGTACGCACCGCCGAGACGCTTTCGGAGTTCGGCATCGAGAGCACGCCGGCGGAGATCGGCGCGGCGACCGTGCGCAGGGCCTGGGCGACGCTCGGCTGGATGGTGTTGCTGCACGCCCTGGTGGCGCAATGCGCGGGGCTGTGGGCCTTCGGGCGCGCGCGCGAACCCGGGCTGTTTGGCCGCGAGTTCCGCAGCCTGAAACTCGGCCGCTTCGTCGCCTGGCTGCTGGTCGGCGCATTCGCCGCGAGCCTGGCTTCGCAGCAACTTGCCGGCCATGGCTGGCAGGCGGTGGACGACGTCCTGTTTGTGCTGGCGGCGGCCTTCCTGGTGCAGGCGCTCGCGGTGGTGCACGGCCTGCGCGAACTCAATGTCATCGGCCTGGTGCCGGTGGTGCTGGCCTACGTGGCCGTGGTGCTGGTGCCGATGGCGCTGGTGGGCATCGGTTTTGCGGACACCTGGTTCCGCTTTCGGGATAGATTCGCGAAAAGGTGAGGTCATGGAAGTAATCCTGTTGCAGAAGATCGCCAATCTCGGGGACATCGGCGACCGCGTGAAGGTCAAGCCGGGCTTCGGCCGCAATTACCTGCTGCCGGGCGGCAAGGCGACGCTCGCGACGCCCGCGAACATCGCCAGGTTCGAAAGCCGGCGCGCCGAGCTCGAGGCCCAGGCCGCGTCCGAGCTTGCGACCGCGCGCAGCCGCGCGGCGGCGCTCGAAGGCTTCAAGCTCAGCATCACCGCGAAAGCGGGCAGCGAGGGCAAGCTGTTCGGCTCGATCGGCACCAGCGACATCGCCGAGGCCTGCCTGCAGGCCGGCCAGCCCATCGAGCGGGCCGAGGTGCGCCTGCCGGGCGGGCCCATCAGGATGGTCGGCGACCACGTCATCACGCTGCATCTGCACAGCGACATCGACATCGCGGTGCCGCTCACGGTGATCGCGGAGGAGTAAGAGCTCCGCCTGCGAGTATGCTGGCGGCGGGAGCCGGGGGTTACAGATGGTCGCGATGATCCGCCAGGACGAGCTTCGCACGCCGCCGCATTCCGTCGAAGCGGAACAGGCCGTGCTCGGCGGGCTGATGCTCGACTCGAATGCCTGGGATGCGGTCGCTGACCTGGTCGCGGCCGCGGATTTCTACCGTCGCGATCACCGCCTGATATTCGAATCCATCGCCGAGGTGGCGGAAAGCCGCGGCTCCTGCGACGCGGTCACCGTGTCCGAGCACCTGGAGCGCAAGGGCCGCTTGGAGGAGATCGGCGGGCTCGCCTACCTGGGCGCGATCGCGCGCGATACGCCCTCCGCCGCCAACGTGCGCGCCTATGCCGAGATCATCCGCGAGCGCTCGATCCTCCGGCAACTGGTCGCCGCCGGTGGCGAGATCGCCGCAGCCGCCACCGACAGCCGCGGGCGTCCGGCGAGCGAACTGGTCGACGAGGCGGAGCGGCGCGTATTCCAGATCGCCGAGCGCGGCAGCCACGGCAAGTCGGGCTTCATCGCGATCCGCGACGTGCTGCCGCGGACCATCGACCGGCTCGACCTGTTGCACCAGTCGCCCGGCGAGATCCGCGGCGTGCCGACCGGCTTCACGCAGCTCGATCGCAAGACCACCGGGCTGCAGGCCGGCGACCTGGTGGTGATCGCCGGCCGCCCGTCGATGGGCAAGACCACGCTCGCAGTGAACATCGCCGAGAACGCCGCGATCGCCAAGGGCGTGCCGTCGGCGATCTTCTCGATGGAAATGTCAGCCGAGCAGCTCACGCTCAGGCTGATCTCGTCGCTCGGCCGGGTCAACCAGACCCACCTGCGCACCGGCAATTTCTCCGAGGAGGACTGGTCGCGCATCCAGGGCGCGATGGCGCAGCTCTCCGGCGCGCCGCTGTACGTGGACGAGACGCCGGCGCTGACGCCGACCGAGGTGCGCGCCCGCGCGCGCCGGCTGAAGCGCGAGCGCGGCCTCGGGCTGATCGTCGTGGACTACCTGCAGCTCATGCAGGTGAGCGGCACCAAGGAGAATCGCGCGACCGAGATCTCGGAGATCTCGCGGAGCCTCAAGGCGCTGGCAAAGGAGCTGCAGGTTCCGGTGGTCGCGCTGTCCCAGCTCAATCGCGCGGTCGAGCAGCGCACCGACAAGAAGCCGGTGATGTCGGACCTGCGTGAATCCGGCGCGATCGAGCAGGACAGCGACCTGATACTCCTCATCTATCGCGACGAGGTGTACGACCCGAACACCACCCGCCGCGGCGTCGCCGACATCATCATCGCGAAGCAGCGCAACGGCCCCATCGGCGAGGTCCAGCTCACTTTCCTCGGCGAATACACGCGCTTCGAGAACCTGGTCGCCGAATCCTATGGCGAGGGCGCGTTCTGAGCGCGACCCTGCGCGCCGTCATCGATCCGGCGGCCCTCAAGCACAATCTCTCCCGCGTCCGCGAGCTCGCCCCCGGCTGCCGCGTGCTCGCCGTCATCAAGGCCAATGCCTATGGCCACGGCAGCGTCATCGCGGCCGAGGCGCTTGCGGCGGCCGACGGCTTCGCCGTCGCGCGGCTCGAGGAGGCAGTGCGGTTGCGCGACGCGGGCTGCCGCGCGCGCATCGTGCTGCTGGAAGGCGTCCAGGACGCGGCCGAGCTCGAGCTGGCGGCAGCCCACGAGCTCGAGCCGTTCGTTCACATGCCCGTCCAGGTCGCGCTGCTCGAGGACTGGGCCGGCGCGCATTTGTTCCGCGTCTGGCTGAAAATCGACAGCGGCATGGGCCGTCTCGGATTCCGCCCGGCGGACGCCCGCGCGGTGGCGGCGAGACTGGGCGCCTGCCGTTGCCTGGCGGCGCCGCCGAATCTCGCCACCCACCTTTCCGAGGCGGAAAAACCGGGCAGCGCCGAAACCGGCGCGCAGATCGAGCGCTTTGCGCGCGCCACCGCCGGCCTCCCCGGCGAGACCAGCATCGGAAACTCCGCCGGGCTCATCGGCTGGCCCGGCGCGCGCTCGGGCTGGGTCCGGCCGGGCATCATGCTCTACGGCATCTCGCCATTTCCCGACCGTACCGGCGCCGACCTGGGTCTGCGTCCGGCGATGACCTTTGAGACGCGGGTGATCGCCGTGAAGGACCTGGCGCCGGGTGACCGCGTCGGCTATGGCGGCAACTGGACCGCCGCGCAGCCGTCGCGCATCGCGGTCGCCGCCGCGGGCTATGGCGACGGTTATCCGCGGAGCACCGCCAGTGGCGCGCCGGTCTGGGTCAATGGCCAGCCCGCAAGGCTCGCCGGCCAGGTGTCGATGGACATGATGACGATCGACGTGAGCGGGCTCCCCGATGTCGCGCCCGGCGACCGCGTCGAACTCTGGGGCGAGTCGGTGCCGGTCGAGCGCGTGGCGGCCGCTGCCGGCACGATCGCCTACGAGCTGACCTGCCGCGTCAGCCGGCGCGTGCCCTTCCACCTGCGCGGGTCATGAAGGTACTGGTCACCGGGAGCTCGGGCCGCATCGGCGGCGCGATTGCGGCGCGACTTTCATTGCGGCACCACGTCAGCGGCTTCGATCTCCGCCCCGGGCCGCTGACGACCGCGATCGGCGACGTGCGCGACACGACGATGCTCGCGCGGCTCTGCGCCGGCGTCGATGCGGTCCTGCACACGGCTGCGCTGCATGTGCCGGACCTGGCTGCGCGATCGGCCGCGGAGTTTCGCGACGTCAATGTCGCCGCGACGCGGCGGCTGCTCGAGGCCTGCGGCGAAGCCCGCGTGCGACGCTTCGTCTACACCAGCACGACTTCGCTGTACGGTGACGCGCTGGTTCCGGAAGCTGGGGCGGCGGTCTGGGTCACGGAATCACTCGCGCCGCAGCCGCGGGACATTTACGACGAAACCAAGCTGGCGGCGGAGGCGGCCTGTGTCGAGGCAGCGCTCGCGGGTCTTTCCTGCGTGAGCCTGCGCATGTCGCGCTGCTTCGACGAGGAGCCGCGCCTGGTCGCGATATACCGCGCGTACCGCGGCGTCGATGCCGAGGATGTGGCCCAGGCGCACGAACTGGCGCTTGCCGCGGCTCCGGCGGCATTCGAGATCTACAATGTCTCCGCGCCGCCGCCATTCAGCGCTGCGGACTGTCCGCGGCTCTTCACCGATGCGCGGGCGGTCCTGCTCGAGCGCTACCCCTGGGTCCAGGCGGAGTTCGCCCGCCGCGGCTGGTTGTTGCCACGGTCCATCGACCGAGTTTATGTTGTTGACAGGGCGATGGCGGGGCTCGGCTACCGGCCGGTCCACGACTTCGCGTCGTTGTTCCGGCGTCCGGCGCCCTGACCGGCCGCCCGAGGGAGGATGAAGATGTCGAGTGTCGGTTATCACGAGCCGGTCGAGGAGCTCTCGGACCAGACGCGGGACCTGCATCGCGCGATCGTTTCGTTGATGGAGGAACTCGAGGCGATAGACTGGTACAACCAGCGGGTCGGCGCCTGCAAGGATGCGGAACTGCGGGCGATCCTCGCGCACAACCGCGACGAAGAGAAGGAACACGCCGCGATGGTGCTGGAATGGATCCGCCGGCACGACCCGCGATTCGACAAGGAACTGAAGGACTACCTGTTCACCACCGCGCCGATCGCCCAGGCAGAGGCGGCGCGCGACCCCAAGGACTGACGCCATGGCGATCGTCTGGCCCGCATTCGCGCTCGTCGCGCTGACGGCCTTCACCGTGGTCCGCCTCGCGCGGCTCCGGTTCGCGGGCGTCGCGGCCGGCCAGGTCGATCCACGCTTTTACAAGAGTTTTCGCGGCGCGGGCGAAACCGAGGAAGCTGCCGTCACCGCGCGCCACCTCAACAACCTCACCGAGTCACCGACGCTTTTCTATGCGGGCACCGCCATCGCGTTGGCGGCCGGTATCGCCGGAGCCTTGCTGGTCGGCCTCGCATGGGCCTACGTGGCGGCCCGCGTCGTGCACAGCGTGATTCACCTGGGCCCGAACAAGGTGCTCTGGCGGTTCCGCGCCTTCGCGATCTCCTGGCTGCTGCTGCTCGCCTACTGGGTCGTGCTCGGCCTGCGTCTGGTCGAAAACGGCGCTGCTCCGGCGGCCGCCTGATCCTGCCCCGGGTTCGCGGCTCGGAAGACCGGTCCGCATCATGGGCGCTGCATTCTGGAAAGCGCTGCTCTTCGGCGTGGTCGTCGCCGGTTCCATCGGGCCGATCGCGCTCCTGATCTTCGGCACGGCTGCGCGTCGCGGTCTTGCGGCCGGATGCTTCGCCGGCCTCGGCGCGGCGCTCGCGGACCTGGTGTACGCGCTCTGACGCTCCTCAACCCATTGACGCTGGTGATATTCGCCGGTTTCGTCCCGCAGCTTCCGGTCGCGGGTACGGTGACGGCGGTGACAGCCCTCGCATTCGCGTTGTTCGCGGGCAGCCTTCTGGTGCAGCTCGGGTTCGCGGCGGCGGTGGGCATCCTGGCGTTCGGCGTAGCCGGCCTGGCAGGCGCGGCCTGATCAGGCTTCGAAGAAGCCCATCTTCACGCCCGCGAGAGTGACGACGTCGTTGTCGTGCAGGCGGCGCGCCTGTGGGCCGATCGGCTGGCCATTCACCAGCGGAAAGTCGCCTGGCTTGCTGCTTTCGACGTGGACGACGTAGTAGCCGTCGGCGCGGCGGCTGATCGCGGCCACCTGGACACCGGGCCGCCCGAGCGTGGTCAGCGTCTTCGCGAGTTCCAGCTCGCGTCCGGCAAACTGGCCGGAGAGCACTTGCAGCTTGGCGGGGCGCGCCGGCGCGCCTTTGTCGGATGGCTGCGCCTGCACCGCTCGCGGCTGAGGCGCCGGGGCGGGTGCCGGCGCGGCGGCCGGGGCCGGAGCGATGCCGTCGGTCGCAGCCTTGAGCCGCGCCTCGTTGACCTGCCCGGGCTGGATCACCAGCGTGCGCTCGAACTCGTCCTGCTCGGAACTTTCGACCTGGCTGTCGACGAAGCGCAAGTGGTGATGACCGATCGTGATGACGTCGCCATGCGTCAGGGCGTGCTTCTTGATCAGCTTGCCGTTGACGTAGGTTCCATTCGTGCTGTTGAGGTCCTCGAGGAAGGAGTCGTTCAGGATGTTGATGATCAGCCCGTGATGGCCGCTGACCGCCGCATTGTCGATGCGCACGTCGTTGTCCGGCAGACGACCTACCGTGTAACGTTCCTTGGTCATGTTGTATTCGGCCAGCACCGCACCGTCGAGACTCAAGATAAGCCGCGCCATCGTCTCCCTCGCAGTCAGTTATCCGAACCAGGCCAGTATTCTGTCAAGTATGCCGCGCCGCGCGGGGAAAAGTTCGACCACCTGCGCCAGCACGACCGAGATGTTGTCCCTGCCGCCGCTATCATTGGCCAACTGGACCAATTGTCTAGCGACTGTATCAAGATTACCGCCGAATGTACTGATTGTTAAGTGAATGTCCTCGTCCTCGACCATGTCGGTCAGGCCATCCGAGCAAAGCACCAGCCAGTCGCCGGGCTCGACCGGCACTTCGTGCACTTCGACATCCACAGTCGCCTCGACGCCGAGCGCCCGCGTCACATAGTTCTTGTTGGTGGCGCGCTGCGCTTCCTCGGCCGAATAGAAACCGCGGTCCACGAGCTCCTGGAGCAGCGAGTGATCCATCGTGAGCTGCTCGAACGCATCCTTGCGCAGCCGGTACATGCGCGAATCGCCGACGTGCGCGACCGTGATCCGGTTGTTGTGCAGCAGGGCGGCCACCACCGTCGTGCCCATGCCCTCGCACTGGGTCTGCGACTTGGACGTCTGGTGGATGATCTTGTTGGCCCTGGCGATCGCGTCCCGGAGGATGATGCTCGGCCGGTGCAAGCCGGTCGACTTGTCGTTGCCGTCGAGTTCCTGGCCCAGGAACGCCTCGCGCACCAGGTTGGTGATGGTCTTGACGGCGATGCCGCTCGCAACCTCGCCGGCGTTGTAGCCGCCCATCCCGTCGGCAAGCACGTACAGGCCGATGTCCCCGTCGAGCGCGATCGAGTCCTCGTTGTGCTCGCGCACCTTGCCGGTGTCGGTCAAGCCGACCGCCTGCACGCGATTGCGGAGCGAAACGTAACGGCCCATCAACGCAGCGCCGGGTCGATGTCGCGCGCGCAGTCGCGCAGCGACTGCGCCATCTCGGCGCCGTTGCGATAGCGCATCTCGGGATCCTTCTCGAGCGCGCGGTCGATGATCGCGGATACGGCCGCCGGAAAATCGGGCCGCACCACACGCAACGGCGGATGCGGCTCCGCCGAGATCTTCTGCATCAGGCCCGGTATCGAGTCGGAACGGAACGGCAGCATGCCCGTCAGCAGCTGGAAGTAGGTGACACCCAGCGAGAACAGGTCTGACTGGGCGGTCACGGGCCGCGCATCGAGCTGTTCCGGCGCCATGTAGGACGGCGAGCCCAGGATGACGCCGGTGCGGGTCGCGCGGCTGTTCTCGAGCCGTGCCACGCCGAAGTCCATGACCCGCACGCGGCGGTTCTTCTGGTCGAAGACGATGTTCGCCGGCTTGATGTCGCGGTGAATGACGCCGCGCTGGTGCGCGAAGTAAAGTGCATCGGCGACCCGGGCGCACATTTCGGTCACCAGGCGTGGCGGCAGCAGGCGGCCCTCGGTCGCGTGCATGCCGAGATTCACGCCTTCGACGTACTCCATCGCCATGTACACCTGGCCATCGTGCTCGCCCGCCTCACGGATCTCGACGATGTCGGGATGCGCGAGCGAGCCCGCGGCCTCGGCCTCGCGCAGCAGCCGGAGCTTCGCCTCGTCGAGCAGGTCGTCCGGCCAGTCGTCGGCGAGTGCCAGCAGCTTGAGTGCGATGACATTGCCATTGCGCTCGTCGACCGCGCGAAAGACCGTCGCGGTCGCGCCTCGCCCGAGCTGTTGCTGGAGCCGGAAATAATGAAACAGCTGGCCGGGGCGAAACAGGTAGCCACGCCCCTGGCGTGCGCCAGGCTGCGAGCCGCTCACGGGCGGTTTTTCGGAAACCGCCACGTCGAGTGGCTTGCCGACCTTGCGATCCGGATCGCCGGCTTTCCTGCCAGCAGCGCCGGATAGGTTACGCAGCCATCCGCCGCGGCTCGATTCGTCAGGCATGCGCCGACCGACCCGTTATCACCCCGATCGACGGATCATAAACGGGCATGCAGCCGGCCGGTACTGCCGGGAGCCGGATTCTCAAATGCTTATGCCTCAAACCGCGACCTGGGCCGCAGTCCGCGAAGCGGATCGCTGCTCGGGATCGCATGCTAGCATCGCCGCTCCCGCGATCCGGACCCGTGAATCAGAGTCTGCACCGATGGCCAAGCCTCGCACCGTGTTCGTCTGCTCGGCCTGTGGCGCCGACGCGCCGCGCTGGGCCGGCCAATGCGCGTCCTGCGGCGAGTGGAACACGCTCGCGCCGTTCCTGGAGACGCGCACCGGCGCCGTCGCCCGTGCGAGACCAGGCGCCGGGAGCCGCGCCGAACCGATCGCGCGGCTCGTCGCCGGCGAAGAAGCCCGATTGCCGACGGGCGTCGCCGAATTCGACCGCGTGCTCGGCGGCGGATTGGTGCCGGGTTCGGTGACGCTGATCGGCGGCGACCCGGGCATCGGCAAGTCGACGCTCCTGCTGCAATGCGCGGCATCGTTGTCCACGCAGAATCCGGTGCTGTACGCGACCGGGGAGGAATCGGTGCGGCAGGTCGCGGAACGCGCGCGCCGCCTGGCGCTCGATGCCGCCGCCCTCGAGCTCGTGGCCGAGACCTCGGTCGAACGGATTCTGGAGCTCGCCGAAGGATCGAAGGCGCGCGTTCTGGTGATCGACTCGATCCAGACCATGTCGGTCGCGGGCCTCGACGCCACGCCGGGCGCGGTGACCCAGTTGCGCGAGTCCACGGCGAGCCTGGTGCGTCATGCCAAGGCAAGCGGCACCTCGGTCCTGCTGATCGGGCACGTGACCCGCGAAGGCGTGATCGCCGGCCCGCGGGTACTCGAACACATGGTGGATACCGTGCTCTATTTCGAGAGCGATTCCGGCAGCCGTTTTCGCGTCGTGCGGGCCGTCAAGAACCGCTTCGGCGCGGTCAACGAAATCGGCGTGTTCGCGATGGAAGAACGCGGACTGCGTGAGGTGCGCAATCCCTCGGCCATCTTCCTGTCGCGCGGCACCGAGCCTGTGTCCGGCTCGGTGGTCACGGTCGCCCGCGAAGGGACGCGGCAGATGCTCATCGAAGTGCAGGCACTCGTCGATCCGAGCCAGCTTGCGAATCCGCGCCGCGTCGCGGTCGGCTTCGAATCGAACCGGGTGTCGCTGCTGCTCGCGGTGCTGCATCGCCACGCAGGCGTCGCGCTCGCGGCTCACGACGTGTTCGTCAACGTGGTCGGCGGCGTGCGGCTCGCGGAAACGGCGGCCGATCTCGCGATCATCGCGGCGCTCGATTCGAGCCGGAACGGGCGCCCCTTGCCGCAGGATCTGGTCGTGTTCGGCGAGATCGGCCTGACCGGCGAGATCCGGCCGGTTCCGTACGGCGAGGAACGCCTGCGCGAGGCGGCCAAGCACGGGTTCCGACGGGCGCTCGTGCCGCGCGCCAATGCGCCGCGGCAGGCGCCGGAAGGGCTCGAAGTCGTCGCGGTTGCGCGACTCGCCGAGGCGCTCGCCGCGCTCGGCTGAGATCAGCCGCTGTCAGGCGCCAGCCAGACCCGCGCGGTGCGCACCGCGTTGTCGGCGACCTGGAGCACCTCGATCGCGTGACGGCCGACCAGCAGGCTGGTGCCGGGCCCGGGGATGGCTTCGAGCCGCTCGACGATCAGCCCGGAGAGCGTGCGCGGACCGCTGACCGGCAGCTCCCAGCCGAGCGCGCGGTTGATCTCGCGGATCGTCAAGGCACCGGGCACGACATAGCTGCCGTCGCCGCGGGCGCTGATGCGCGCGAGCGGCGGCGCGATCTGGGTCGTGAACTCGCCGACGACCTCTTCGAGGATGTCCTCGAGCGTGACCAGCCCCTGCAGGTCGCCATATTCGTCGACGACGAAGGCGATGCGCCTGCGCAGTCGGCGGAACAGCAGCAACTGGTCGTAGAGGGTCGTGCCCTCCGGCGCGAACAGCGCTTCGCGGCGCACGGCGATCTCCGAGAGTCGCTCCCTGGTCAGGCGCCCGCTCGCGAGCTCGTTGGCGACCAGGCGCATGTGGACGATGCCCTGTACGCGATCGAGGTCGCCGTCGAACAGCGGCAGGCGGGTATGCGGCGTCTGGCAGAGGCGGGCGGCGATCTCGTCCCAGTCGGCGCGGATGTCGAGTCCGTCGATCTCGCTCCTCGGGACCATGACGTCCTCGACCGTGCGCTGCTCGAGCCCGAGCAGGGCCTCGACCATGCGCTGGCGCTCGGTCGATTCCGTTGCGAGCGCATCGGCGATGTCCGCGATCGTTTCCGCGGCATCGCGCGGAGGCGGCGGTCGCGCGCCCGGCGCGGGCCGGCACGCCACGAAGAACGGCGCGAGCAGCCAGAACACGATGCGGGCCGCCCGCATGCTCGATCCGCCCGGGCGGCGCAGCCAGCCGCTGCCGATCAGGAACAGCAGCGATGCGAGCGCGATGGCCGCGACCGTCGCGATCGGCGCGCGCGCTTCCGGCGGCGCAAGCCAGATGCTGGCGAGCAGCACGGCGAGCGCGACGATCCGGAGCAGGGCGGCGGCACGGCGCGTGTTGCGCGGTTCCGCCGCCATGCGGCGACGCAAACGCGCGGCCGGGCCGGTGGCCACGATTGCGGCGGCGCGCTGGCGCGCGCGGAGCGCGGGCATTGCCGCCTCGAGCAGGGCAAGCAGCAGGGCCAATGCGAGCACCACGCCGACTGCGATCCAGGCCGGGGTCTGAAGTGCGCTCAATGCCTCAGCCCCAGTGGCGGCCCAGCAGGACCTCCAGCACGAACTTGCTGCCGAAGTAGGCGACCGCGAGCACGACGAAGCCGGCGATGGTGTAGCGCGCCGCGATGCGTCCGCGCCAGCCGAAGCGCCAGCGCCCGATCAGCAGCAGGGCGAAGATCGCCCAGGCCACCAGCGCCAGCACGGTCTTGTGCACCAGGTGCTGCGCAAACAGGTCGGTGACGAACAACAGCCCGGCGAGGATCGCGACCGTCAGCGCCGCCATGCCGGTCGCGATCAACGAGAACAAGGCGCGCTCCAGGCTTTCGACCGGCGGCAGTGCGGCGAGCCAGCCCGATGGGCGCTTGCTGCGCAGCTCGGAGTCCTGCAGCGCGAGCATCACGACGAACACGGCGGCGATCGCGAACATGCCGGCCGAGCCCATCGCCAGCACGACGTGCACGGCGAACGGCCAGCCGGGCGTCGCGATTTCCCGGGGCTGCGGCAGGCTGCCGGTGCCGGCCGCGAGCAGCGCGGCGAGCCCCAGCACGACTGCGGCGACGCCGCGAAAGCGCGGCGCGAACAGGGCGAGCAGGCCGCCGGCGCCGATCGCGAGACCCATCAGCGAAGCGCTGTCCGCGAGGCCGAGCGTTTCCGCGCCGAACGGTGTCAGCACGGCTGCGAGCCAGCTCGCATGCGCGATCAGCGCGGCGAGCGCCAGGTAGCCCGCCGGCTCCTTGAGCACCGAGCGCGAACTGCCGCGCCTGGCCGAATGGAACGCCGCCGCGGCGGCGGCCAGGTACAGGATGATGACGAGAAATCCGCGCAATGAACGCTGGCTCCGGAGACCGGCCGGGGCATTGTACAAGGCATGCGGCAAGGCGCGAGCCGGGCGCTTTTATATAATCCCGGCCGGCACGGGTTTGCGGCGCCGCCGCCCGGGATTCAATTGATGTTCGATGTGCTCAGCGAACGGCTCGGCAAGGCCGTGGACAACCTGCGGGGGCGCGGCCGCCTGACCGAGGAGAACATCTCGGACACCTTGCGCCAGGTGCGCATGGCGCTGCTCGAGGCCGACGTCGCGGTCGGCGTCGTCAAGTCGTTCACCGATGCTGCGCGGGTGCGCGCGATCGGCACCGAAGTCATGCGCAGCCTGACGCCGGGCCAGGCCTTCGTCCGCATCATCCACGAGGAGCTGACGCGGGTGATGGGTGAACCGGGCCGCGGCCTCAACCTGCGCGCGACGCCACCGGTCGTCGTGCTGCTCGCCGGCCTGCAGGGCGCCGGCAAGACCACGACGGCGGCGAAGCTTGCGCGTCACCTGGCGACGCAGCATCGGCGGAAGTCGCTGCTCGCCAGCACCGACGTCTATCGTCCGGCCGCCATGACGCAGCTCGAGCGGCTTGCCGGACAGGTCGAGGTCGACTATTTCAAGCCGGCGGAAGGCGCGGCACCGGTCGACATCGCGGTCGCCGCGGTCGACCACGCGCGCCGGCACATGCACGACGTGCTCATCGTCGATACCGCGGGCCGACTGCACGTGGACCAGGCGATGATGGACGAGGTGCAGGCGATCGATCGCGCGGTCGGCGCGAACGAGCGGCTGTTCGTCGTGGACAGCATGGCCGGCCAGGACGCCGTCAATGCCGCGCGGGCCTTCGATGCCGCGCTCGCATTGACGGGCGTGTTCCTCACCAAGGCCGATGGCGACGCGCGCGGCGGAGCGGCGCTCTCCGTGCGGCAGGTGACGGGCAAGCCGATCCTGTTCCTCGGCGTCGGCGAGAAAACCGATGCGCTCGAAGTCTTCCATCCTGAACGGGTCGCAGCGCGCATTCTCGGCATGGGCGACGTGCTGACGCTGATCGAGCAGGTCCAATCGAATGTCGAGCACAGGCAGGCACAGCAACTGGCGGATAAGCTGGCCAGGGGCCGGGGCTTCGATTTCGCCGACCTGCGCGAACAGCTCGCCGAGATCAACCGCATGGGCGGCGTCGCTGCGCTCGCCGGGAAGTTGCCGTCGCAGGCCCTGCCGCCGGGTGCGCTCGCCCAGGTCGACGACCGGTCGATCCGGCGCCAGATCGGCATCATCGACTCCATGACGCCGGTCGAGCGGCGTCGTCCGGCGCTGATCGCCGCCTCGCGCAAGCGCCGGATAGCCGCGGGCGCCGGCGTGCAGGTGCAGGAGGTCAATCGTCTCCTGAAGCAGTTCCTGCAGATGGAGAAAGTCATGAAGCAGATGCGGGGCGGCGGCCTCCGGAAGCTCCTCCGGGGGATGGCCGGGCGCTTTCCCGGGGGCGGGGGCCCGCGTTGACGACCGCCGGCCCTACGCTCGCGCAAGCCTTTATTCAGCGGGAGGATTTGAGTAGAATGCGCGGCTCTTTGACGGGGCCCGGCGGCCCCGGACTGACGCAGCGAGGCTGCGAAGGATTCATTCGATGGTCACGATCCGACTGACGCGCCGTGGGGGCAAGAACTCGCCTTTCTATCACGTCGTGGTCACCGACAGCCGCAAGCGGCAGGGCGGCACCGTGCTCGAGCAGGTCGGATTCTTCAACCCGGTCCCGCGCGGCAAGGATCGCCGCATCGAACTCGACCTGCCCAGGATCGATTACTGGACCGGCACCGGGGCGACGATGTCGGATCGCGTCCGCGCGCTGGTCACCGCGGCCCGCAAGCAAGCGGCGGCCTGACGGCGTCCGGGCATCGCGCGGATCCGGTGGCGCCGACGCGGGACGCCGGAGGCGGACAGGAGCGGATCGTGCTGGGTCGCATTGCGGGTCCGTTCGGCGTGCGTGGCTGGGTCAAGGTCATCTCGTTCACCGATCCCCTCGAGCAGATCCTGGACTACCCGCTCTGGCGCGCCGACCTCGCGGGGATTTCCGGGCAGGAGTTGCGGCACGTCGAAAGCCGCCGGCATGGCAAGGGCCTGGTGGTGCGGCTCGAGGGCATCGGGGACCGCACGGCGGCCGAAGCGCTGGCGCGGCCGGAACTGTGGATCGAGCGCCGGGAGATGCCGGCGCTGAAGGACGGCGAGTACTACCGGGCAGAC
Organism: Steroidobacteraceae bacterium; assembly: GCA_050738495.1. Taxonomy (GTDB): domain Bacteria; phylum Pseudomonadota; class Gammaproteobacteria; order Steroidobacterales; family Steroidobacteraceae; genus SCUD01. Next base: position 14,102 of record JBOHZL010000040.1, read on the forward strand.
CTGGTCGGGTTCGAGGTGGTGAATGTCGGCGGGCAGCGGCTCGGCCGCGTGGAGCACTTCCTCGATCTGCCGGCGAATGCCGTGATGGTCGTCGTGGGCGAACGCGAGCACTGGCTGCCGCTCGGGCCGCAACAGTTGTTCCGGGTGGACCTCGGGCGCGGGCGGATCACGGTGGACTGGGACCCGGAGTTCTAGGGAACGGCTGCATGCGTATCGAGGTGGTCACGTTGTTCCCGCAGCTGATCGATGCGGGATTGGCCGCCGGGATCGTGGGGCGCGCGCTGGCGTCGGGCCGGCTCGAGGTCGGTGTCGAAAACCCGCGCCGCCATGCGAGCGACCCGCATCGCAGCGTGGACGATCGCCCGTTCGGCGGCGGGCCCGGGATGGTGCTGAAGGCGGAACCGCTTTCGGCGGCCATTCGCGCCGCGAGCGAGCGCCTGCCCGCCGGGGCGCCAGTGATCAATCTGTCGGCCCAGGGCCGGCGGCTGGACCAGCAGACCGTCCGGCGGCTGGCGGAATCGCCGGGCTTCGCGCTGGTCGCAGGGCGCTACGAGGGCATCGACCAGCGCGTGATCGGGGCGCTGATCGACGAGGAGTTGTCGATCGGCGACTATGTGCTGTCGGGTGGCGAGTTCCCGGCGCTGGTCGTGATCGACGCGGTCGCGAGGCTCCTGCCGGGCGTGCTCGGCAACGAGGACTCCGCCGGTCAGGAGTCGCATGGCGACGGCCTGCTGGACTGGCCGCAGTACACGCGACCGGAGGTCTGGGAGGAAAGGGCGGTGCCGGCAGTGCTGTTGGGTGGCAATCACGCCGCGATCCGGCGCTGGCGGCTGATGCAGGCCCTGGGCCGGACCTGGCAACTGCGACCGGACCTGCTGGCGGGTCGTCGCGTGACGGCGGACGAGCGAAAGCTGCTCGAGGAATATTGTGCCGCGGCGGGAATCGATCCGCCGAGCTGAGATTCAGGGGACAGGGTCAGACGACAATCGGGAATGCCGCAATGAACAAGATCATGCAGGAACTGGAATCGCGCTCCTTGAAGCGCAAGCTGCCCGATTTCGGGCCGGGCGACACGGTGGTCGTGCAGGTCAAGGTGCGCGAAGGCGATCGCGAGCGCGTGCAGGCCTACGAGGGCGTCGTGATCGCCTGCCGCAACCGCGGCCTCAACAGCTCGTTCACGGTGCGCAAGGTGTCGCACGGCGAGGGCGTGGAGCGCGTGTTCCAGACGCACAGCCCCTCGATCGCCGACATCGAGGTCAAGCGCCGCGGCAAGGTGCGCCGCGCCAAGCTGTACTACCTGCGCGATCGCTCGGGCAAGTCGGCCCGCATCGAGGAAAAGCTCGGCAACTGAGGGAACGGCGATGCCCGTGCTGCATGCAATCTGGGCGGTGCTGAAAGGCGTGTGGATCGCGCTCGACGGCCTGCGCAAGGTGCTGCACCTGCTGCTGCTCCTGGTGCTGTTCGGCCTGCTGCTGGTGGCGAGCCAGTCGGAGAACCTGTTCGTTCCCGACAGCGCCGCGCTGGTGCTCGCGCCCCAAGGCTACCTGGTCGAGCAATTGAGCGGCGATCCGGTCGAGCGCGCGCTGTTGCGGGCAGCGGGCGACGGCCGGCACGAGACGCGGCTCCGGGACCTGATCGACGTCATCGATGAAGCGCGCGACGACGAGCGCATCCGCGCTCTCGTCCTCGATCTCGGCGGGCTGGACGGCGCCGGATTGCCGATGCTCCAGGACCTCGCGCGCTCGATCCGCTGGTTCCGCGAGTCCGGCAAGAAAGTCTTCGCCTATGGCCAGGGCTACACGCAGCGCCAGTACTTTCTCGCAGCGCAGGCGGACGAGGTCTATCTCGACCCGATGGGCTACGTGATGCTGGACGGCTACTCGTATTACCGCACCTATTTCCGCGGCGCCCTCGACAAGCTCGAGATCGACGTCAACCTGTTCAAGGTCGGCAGCCACAAGACTGCGCCCGAGGACTGGACGCGGACCGACATGTCGGCCGAGGACCGGGAGAGCGCGAAGCTCTGGGTCGGCTCGCTCTGGGACGGCTACAAGGCCGATGTCGCGGCCGCGCGCGAACTGGAGCCTGCGTTGATACAGGCGTACGCGGACGAGGCCGCCGCGGGCGTGCTCTCGACCGGCGGCGACCTCGCGCAGTACGCACTGGCGCGCGGGCTGGTCGACGGGCTCAAGACCCGCGACGAATTCGAGCAGATCGTCGCCGGAATCGCCGGCGAGGACGAGGACACCGGCGGATTCGAAGCGGTGGACTGGGATGGCTACCTGTCGCTGGTGCGCACCGGGGAATCCATGTCCGGCGGCTCGGACGGCACCGTCGGCGTGATCGTCGCATCGGGTGAGATTCTGGACGGCGAGCAATCACCCGGCCTGGTCGGCGGCGACACCCTGGCCGAGCTGCTGCGCGACGCCAGGAACGACGACGACATCTCCGCCGTGGTGCTTCGCATCGACAGCCCGGGCGGCAGCATGCTGGCGTCGGAGGTCATTCGCCGCGAGGTCGTCGCGCTGCGCGCGGCCGGCAAGCCGGTGGTCGCCTCGATGGGCACGGTCGCGGCGTCCGGCGGCTACTACATCGCGATGGGTGCGGACCGCATCATCGCGGCGCCGACCACCATCACCGGATCGATCGGCGTCTATGCCGTGATCCCGACGTTCCAGCGCACGCTCGACAAGATCGGCATCACCAATGACGGATTCGGCACCACGAAGCTCGCCGGCCAGGCGGAACTCGACCGCGAGCTGGGCCCCGAGGCGCGCCAGATCCTGCAGGCGTCGGTCGAGCACGCCTACCGCAGCTTCGTCGAGAACGTCGCGCGGTCCCGGAATCGTCGTCCCGAAGAGATCGAAAGCCTGGCCCAGGGCAGGGTGTGGACGGGCGCCGACGCGCGCGCCGCCGGCATCGTGGACGAGCTGGGTGGCGTGGACGAGGCGATCTCGGAAGCAGCCGGTCTCGCCGGCCTGGAGGACGACTACGCGGTCGAGTGGATCGAGCAGCAGTTGTCCTGGCGCGAAACGCTGGCACTCGAGCTTCGTATGGCGGCCGCGGGGCTCATCGACGCAGTCGCGCCGCGGCGTCTGCCGCTCCCCGGCATCGGCGCCGCCGTCGCGCAGGCACGCGCCTTGATGGCGCTCGCCGCGCAAGGGCGCCCCGTCTACCTCTGTCGCTGCCGCGTGGAATAGCCGGGTTCTTCAGGCTGCCCAGTCCAGGATCACTTTTCCGGACTGGCCGCCGCTCATCGTCTCGAAGGCTTTCTGGTACTCGACCGCGGGATAGCGGTGCGTGATCACCGGGCTGACGTCGAGGCCGCTCTGCAGCATCGCCGACATCTTGTACCAGGTCTCGAACATCTCGCGGCCATAGATGCCCTTGATGACGAGCCCCTTGAAGATCACGTGGTTCCAGTCAATCGCCATCTCGGCCGGCGGGATGCCGAGCAGCGCCACGCTGCCGCCATGGTGCATCACGCGCAGCAATTCACGGAACGCCGACGCGTTGCCGGACATCTCGAGGCCGACGTCGAAGCCTTCCTCCATGCCGAGGTCGCGCATCGCATCGTCGAGCTTTTCGCGAGTCACGTTGAGGACCCGGGTCGCGCCCATGCGGCGCGCGAGGTCGAGCCGGTAGTCATTGACGTCGGTGATCACGATGTGACGCGCGCCGATGAAGCGCGCGATGGCGACCGCCATGATGCCGATCGGCCCGGCGCCGGTGATCAGCACGTCCTCGCCGACCATGTTGAACGAGAGTGCCGCATGGGTCGCATTGCCGAGCGGGTCGAGGATAGCGGCGATGTCGTCGGTGATCGCGTCCGGCAGCCGGAACACGTTCGCCGCGGGCAGCACCATGTATTCCGCGAAACAGCCGGGACGGTTGACGCCCACGCCCTGGGTATTGCGGCACAGGTGACGGCGCCCGGCGCGGCAGTTCCGGCAGTGCCCGCAGGTGATATGGCCTTCGCCGGAAATGCGGTCGCCGACCGCAAGGCCGCGGACCTCGCTGCCGAGTCCGACGATCTCGCCGCAATATTCGTGGCCGACCTGCATCGGCACGGGGATCGTGCGCTGCGCCCACGCATCCCACTGGTAGATGTGGATGTCGGTCCCGCAGATCGCGGTCTTGCGCATGCGGATCAGCACGTCGTTGTGGCCCGGCTCCGGCCGCGGCAGCTCGCCGAGCCAGATGCCCGGCTCCGCCCGCGACTTGATCAACGCTCTCATGTTCGCCTCACTTGCCGGTGATGCCGAGCTCGCGTCCCGCCTGCGCGAACGCCGCGATCGCGGATTCCAGCATTTCGCGCGTGTGGCCGGCGCACATCTGCGTGCGGATCCGCGCCTTGCCGAGCGGCACCACCGGATACGAGAAGCCGATCGCGTAGATGCCGAGCTCGAGCAGCCGGTCGGCCATGCGCACGGCCAGGGCGGCGTCGCCGATCATGACCGGGATGATCGGGTGCTCGCCCGGCACCAGGCTGAATCCGAGCGCAGCGAGGCGCTCACGGAACCAGGCCGCGTTCTCCGCGAGCCGGCGCCGCAGGTCGGGGGTCGATTCGAGCAGGTCGAGCACCGCGAGCGTCGTCGCTGCGACCACCGGCGCGATCGTGTTCGAGAAGAGATATGGCCGCGAGCGCTGCCTCAGCCAGTCGATCACCCGGGCGGGGCCGGAGACGTAGCCGCCGCTCGCGCCGCCGAGCGCCTTGCCGAGCGTGCCGGTCAGGATGTCGACGCGCCCCATGACGCCGCAGTGTTCATGCGTGCCCCGACCCGCCGCACCCATGAACCCGGTCGCGTGCGAGTCGTCCACGACGACGGTCGCCTGGTAGCGTTCGGCGAGGTCGCAGATCCCGCCGAGCCGCGCGATCGTGCCGTCCATCGAGAACACTCCGTCGGTCACCACCAGGCGGGTGCGCGCGTCGCGGGATTCGGCGAGCCGCTCCTCGAGCTGGCCGAGGTCGCAGTTGTCGTAGCGGAGACGTCGCGCTTTCGACAGGCGGATGCCGTCGATGATGCTGGCATGGTTGAGCGCATCGGAGATGATGGCGTCCTCCTCGCCGGTCAGCGTCTCGAACAGCCCGCCATTCGCATCGAAGCAGGACGAGTACAGGATCGTCTCCTCGGTGCCGAGGAACTTCGACAGCCGCCGCTCGAGCTCGCGGTGCACGGTCTGCGTGCCGCAGATGAAGCGCACCGAGGCCATGCCGTAGCCATAGCGGTCGAGCGCCTCGTGCGCGGCCCGCCGCAGGGCCGGGTGATTGGCGAGGCCCAGGTAATTGTTGGCGCAGAGATTGAGGACCTCGCGGCCGTCCGCCAGGCGCACCACCGGATCCTGGCTCGAGGCGATGACGCGCTCGCGCTTGAACAATCCGTCGCGCTCGAGCTCCGCCAGCTGGGTCTCGAGCCGCTTGAGCAGCGCCTGGTCCATGCAGCTCCGCCGATCGTTGCCAGACGCGGATTATACCGGCCGCCCGCGCCGCGCCTCGTATAATCCGCCGCGGGAAGGACCGGTGAGAATCCACGAGCGATCCCGATGCGGGGACGGAGGCGAATGATGGGCGGCGCTCTCACCGATGTTCCCGCAGCGGTCGTGGCGGCGCGGCCTGCGCGGCTGTTCATCGCGCTCACTGGCCTGTTCGTGACCAATGCGCTGATCGCCGAATTCGTCGGCGTCAAGATCTTCGCGCTGGAGGAAACGCTCGGCCTCCCGCCATTCGACTGGCGCCTGTTCGGGCAGAGCGGCTCGCTGTCGTTCACCGCCGGCGTGATGCTGTGGCCGATCGTCTTCATCATGACCGACGTCATCAACGAGCACTACGGCATCCGCGGCGTGCGGCTGATCTCCTGGCTCGCGGTCGGCTTCATCGTTTACGCATTCCTGTTCGCCTACCTGGCGATCCGGCTCGCGCCGGCGGGATGGTGGGTCACGATCGGCGCCGGGCGCGGCGTGCCGGACATGCAGGCCGCATTCGCCGCGGTCTTCGGCCAGGGACTGTGGACGATCAGCGGCTCGGTCACCGCCTTCCTGGTCGGCCAGCTCGTGGACGTCGCGCTGTTCCAGCGTATCCGCCGCGCGACCGGCGAGCGCCTGGTGTGGCTGCGTGCCACCGGCTCGACGGCGGTATCGCAGCTCGTCGACAGCTTCATCGTGCTCTATATCGCCTTCGTGCTCGGCCCGCAGCACTGGCCGATCCCGCTTTTCCTCGCGGTCGGGACCGTCAATTACCTGTACAAGATGTCGATGGCGATCGCGCTGATACCGCTGCTGTACCTCTCGAGACGGCTGATCCGCGGCTATCTCGCGCCCGCCGGGGCTCACGCCTGATGCCGCGCCCGCGGACACCGGAGATCGCGGTCGATGTCGTGATCGAGCTCGAGGACCGGCCCGGACGGCCGATCGTGTTGATCGAGCGTCATCACGCGCCTGCCGGCCATGCCCTGCCGGGCGGGTTCGTCGACATCGGCGAGACCGTGGAACAGGCCGCGCGACGCGAGGCACGGGAGGAGACCGGCCTCGACATCCGGCTCGGCGAGCTGATCGGCGTCTACTCGGATCCGGCACGCGATCCGCGCGGGCACACGGTCAGCATCGTCTATGCGGCGACCGCGCGCGGCACGCCGGTCGCGGGCGACGACGCCGCTGCAATCCTGGTGACCGATCCGGACTCGGCGCCGCAGCTCGCATTCGACCACGACCGGATCCTGCGCGATTACCTGGACTGGAGACACGCCGCGGGACGCGGCCGCGGCTAGAATCGCAGCGATGAAAAACGCCTCCACACCCGCATTCCTGCGCGCCGACGAGCGTGAATTCGAATCGGCCGCGGGCGCTGCGATCAACGACCGCTTCCTGGCCGACGAAACCGAAGCGGTCGCGGAAGTGCTGGAGCTCGCGCGACTGCCCGCGGCCGGCCGCTCGGCGATCCTGCGCGAGGCGCGGCAACTGGTGGCTGCCGCGCGCGAACGGCGCCAGGGCCGCAGCGGCATCGAGACTTTTCTCCAGCAGTACGACCTCGCGTCGCAGGAGGGTATCGTGCTGATGTGCCTCGCCGAGGCGCTGCTCAGAATTCCGGACTCCGATACGGCCGATGCGCTGATCGCGGACAAGATCTCGATCGGCCAGTGGTCGGATTACCTGGGCGAGGCCGATTCCCTGTTCGTCAACGCTTCGACCTGGGGACTGATGCTGACCGGGCGGCTGGTGCGTCCGTCCGACGTCGAGACACGGGATCCCGGCTCGTTCCTGCGGCGGCTGGTGGCGCGCCTCGGCGAACCGGTCGTGCGCGCCGCATTCCGCCAGGCGATGCGCATCATGGGCCACCAGTTCGTGATGGGCCGCGACATCGGCAAGGCGCTTGCGCAAGCCGCAGACGGCGACGCCGCGCGCTTCCGCTACAGTTTCGACATGCTTGGCGAGTCCGCCCTGACCGAGCCGGACGCCGCGCGCTATCTCGAGTCCTATGCCGGGGCGATCGCCGCGGTCGGCGCGTCGGTGCGCCGTGGCGGCGAGCCGGCGGCCTGGCCGAGCATATCGGTCAAGCTGTCGGCGTTGCACCCGCGCTACGAATTCACCCGGCAGCGACAGGTGCTGGCCGAGCTCGGCGCCCGGCTCGAAATGCTCGCGCGGCAGGCGAAGCAGGCCGGCATCGCACTCACGGTCGACGCCGAAGAAGCGGACCGGCTCGAATTGTCGCTGCAATTGCTGGATCGCCTGCTCGGACTTCCGGCGCTCGCCGGCTGGGACGGGCTCGGGCTCGCCGTGCAGGGCTATTCGAAGCGCGCGCCGGAGGTGCTCCGTTACCTGGGCCGGCGGGCGGACGAAAGCGGGCGCGTGCTCAACGTGCGCCTGGTCAAGGGCGCCTACTGGGACAGCGAGATCAAGCGCGCACAGGAGCGCGGACTGCCCGGTTACCCGGTCTATACCCGCAAGTCCAGCACCGACGTCGCCTACATTGCCTGCGCGCGGATCCTGTTCGAGGGCAGCCGCAGGATCCATCCGCAGTTCGCGACGCACAATGCGCACACCGCGGCCTGCATCATCCACCTCGCTTCCGCGAGCGGGCGCGCGTTCGAGTTCCAGCGCCTGTACGGAATGGGCGAAGAACTCCACGCGGAGCTCTCCGATCCGGCCGGACGCGCACTGCCATGCCGCGTCTACGCACCGGTCGGCTCGCACGAGGAATTGCTGCCGTACCTGGTGCGCAGGCTGCTGGAGAACGGCGCCAACACCTCGTTCGTCAACCGCATCGTCGATGAAGCGCTTTCGGTCGAGGAAGTGGTCGGCGATCCGATCGCGGAGGTCGAGCGTCTCGGTCCCGGTCCGCACCCGCGCATACCGCTGCCGCGGGCCCTGTATGGCGCCGAGCGCGTCAATTCGGCCGGCATCAATCTGGCGAATGGCCGCGAACAGAAGGCTTTGGCCGAGGCCTGCCGCGCGGCGCTGGCGCGGCCCGCGACGGCCGCGCCGATTGTCGGCGGCGAAGAGCAGAGCGGCCCGAGCCGCCCGGTGACGTCGCCGGCGGCTACGGCCCGCATCGTCGGAACGGTGACGGAAGCCGATCCGGCTCTCGTGTCGCGCGCGATCGGGCTCGCCGCGGCGGCCCAACCGGAATGGAATCTGGTTCCCGCCACGGCACGCGCCGGCATGCTGCGGGACGCGGCTGACCGGCTCGAGCGCGACGCCGCGCGCTTCATCGCGCTCTGCGTCGCCGAGGCCGGGAAGACGGTGCCCGATTCGATCTCGGAAGTCCGCGAGGCGGTGGATTTTCTCCGTTACTACGCGGCGCGGGCGGAGGAGGGCTTCGGCCGGCCGCAGTCCTTGCCGGGGCCGACCGGCGAGTCCAACCGCCTGGGGCTGCGCGGCCGCGGCGTATTCGCCTGCATCAGCCCGTGGAACTTCCCGCTGGCGATCTTCACCGGGCAGGTGACGGCCGCGCTCGCGGCCGGCAACTGCGTGGTGGCAAAGCCGGCGGAGCAGACCCCGCTGGTCGCGGCCGCGATGGTGCGAGTGCTGCACGCCTGCGGCGTGCCGGGCGATGTCTTCCACTTCCTGCCCGGTCGCGGCTCGAAGATCGGCTCCGCGCTGACTGGCGACCCGCGCGTGGCGGGCGTCGCCTTGACCGGCTCGACCGAGACGGCGCGCATGATCAACCGCAAGCTGGCGGAACACGATGGCCCGCTGCCGGTACTGATCGCGGAGACCGGCGGCCAGAATGCGATGCTCGTGGACAGTTCGGCGCTGCCCGAGCAGGTCGTAACCGACGCCGTGATGTCGGCCTTCAACTCGGCGGGCCAGCGCTGCTCGGCCTTGCGCGTGCTGTTTGTCCAGGAGGAGATCGCGCCACGCGTGCTCGAATTGCTGGCAGGCAGCATGGACACGCTCGCGATCGGCGATCCGGCCCTGCTGACCACCGATGTCGGGCCGGTCATCGACCCGGGCTCGCTCGCGACGCTCGAGGAACATGCGCAGGCGATTGTCGCAGGCAGCGCCTGGCATCACCGCGCGACGCTCCCGCCGGGCCTGCCCGAGGGGCATTACTTCGCGCCGCTCGCGGTCGAGATCGACGGCATCGCGCGGCTCGAGCGTGAAGTGTTCGGCCCGATCCTGCATGTGGTCCGCTTCGCCGGATCGCGGCTCGACGCGGTGGTCGACTCGATCAATGACAGCGGGTTCGGGCTCACCCTCGGCGTGCACACCCGCATCGACAGCGTCGCGCGGCGCGTCGCCGCGCGGGCGCGGGTCGGCAACATCTATGTCAACCGCAACATGATCGGCGCGGTGGTCGGCGTGCAGCCATTCGGCGGATGCGGACTGTCAGGCACCGGCCCGAAGGCCGGCGGCCCGCACTACCTGCCGCGCTTCGCCACCGAACAGACCGTCACGATCAACACGTCCGCGGTCGGCGGCAATGCCACGCTGCTGTCGCTCGGCGAGGATTGAGCATGGAGGGGACGCTTCCCTTCGCTGCACGGCAGCGAAGGGAAGCG
>JBOHZL010000041.1:0-23908 GCA_050738495.1 Steroidobacteraceae bacterium
GAGTTCGAATTGAAACAGCTCGACGAACTGAGAATCGAGATCGACAGCGAGTTCAAGCAACGCACGGCAGCGGTCGTGTCATCCGCATCCCGTCCGAGAATTTACAGCAAAGAAAAGACTTGACCAGTTCCAGGTTACGGACCCCGGAAAAAGAGACGCCTCCGCGAGGGAGGCGTCGGGCCAGAGATGCTATCTCCGGCGGGGTTAGGATTGCCACTATACGTTCAGGCCACAATGTGCGCAACGGGGACTACATGTGATGCGCGTCGCAGCCTACGTAGATGGGTTCAACCTCTATTTCGGATTGAAGGAAGCGGGATTCAAGCGTTTCTACTGGCTGGACGTGGTTGCCCTGTCCCGTACGCTGCTCAAGCCCGAACAACGGCTGGTGGCGACCCACTACTTCACGGCCCGCATTCGCGACAATGGCCGGAACTTTGCCGATCGGAAGCGACAAGGCGCGTACCTGGAGGCGCTCGCATTGCAGGGCGCGCAATGTCAGTTCGGCCACTATCTAGAAAAGTCCCGAGAGTGCCGACGATGCCATTCCACGTGGATAGACTACGAAGAGAAGATGACAGACGTCAATATCTCCATCCAGCTGCTTGGTGATGCCGTCGACGATGTATTCGACGTGGCGCTGGTCATCTCCGGAGACAGCGACCTGACGACACCAATTCGCCGCGTCCGTCATCGCTTCCCCAGGAAACGGGTAATTGTAGTCTTTCCGCCGCGTCGACAGTCCGGCGAGCTCAAGCGCTGCGCAAGCGGCTATCTTTCGATCGGCTAAGACAAGCTGCGTGCCAGTCAGCTGCCGGACAACCTGGCGAAACGGGACGGATTCGTTCTCTCTCGCCCGACGACGTGGTGCTGACCATGCCCGACACGCCAGAGCAGAAATCATGACAAAACATCGACCGAAGTTCATGGCTTCCGGCTGGCTCGTGCAGGATCGGAATGAACTGGACCTGACCGCCGGCCGCGATATCGCCGCGCGCGAGTTCCCCATGAAGTCGGGCTTCGGTTTCGCGGGCTACCTGCTCTACCTCGACCGCAAGGCCGTCGGCGCAGTGGAGGCGAAGGCCGCCGGCACGCTTACCGGCGTCGAGGCGCAGTCGGCCAAGTACGCCGCAGGGCTGCCGGACAACCTGCCCGCGCATCGACGCCCGCTACCGTGCCTGTTCGAGTCCAACGGTACGGTGACGTTTTTCACCAATGGCCTCGAGCGGAAACCACGCAGGCGCAAAGTGTTTAAGGGATAGGAAATTCTTTTATTCCTGGCAGTCCGGCACGCCACGTCACGTCGGTAAAGCGTTGGCGGGCAAGACACGGCCGGCGAACCTCTGAAAGTTATCCGGTACGTATTGCTCCGATCATCCCCGCATCAGCACCAAATCCACCTCCCCATCCTCCTGCACCTTGTGCCCGAACAATCGCGTCTGCGTCAGCCCGTTCAGTGGACGCAGTCGTCGCGCGATCTCGTGCTTCGGAAACACCGCCTTCAGCACGTCTCGCGTCATCCGAGCGGTCTCCTTCCGCCGATGCGTCCGCACGTAAATCGTCGCATCCTTGGCCAGCACCTCGCGGGCATGCGTGAACGCTGCGAGCAGCAGCGCGCGGTAGGCGGAGCGGTTGTCGAATTTGCCGCGATGCTTGCTGCGGTAGCTGCGAGGGAACGTCGGCCCGCCAAGGAGCCACAGGCGAAGCCACTGGTCGTAGTGGTAGTTCGTGACCTTGTAGTAAGGCGGGGAAGTGAAGAGGAGGCGGGCGCCCTTGGGCGCGAGGCGATCGGCGGTAGCGCGCAGACCCGCGAGACGGTGCGTGCTGTCGGCGAGATAGACGCGGCTCTCGCAGGTCTCCGGGACGCCTTGTTTGTAGCGCCACTCGACTTTTTTCTGCAGGAACTCTACGGGGTCCAGCTTCGGCGGTGAAGACTTCTCCGCCTTCCACCACCGGATGGCGTAGTCGGGCGACATCGACTTCGTTTGGCGCATCTGATTGGAGAGGGCGAAGTCGCGCTTGCCGTGAAGGTCGATCAGGAGGATCGCCATGAGGGTGCGGTCGACGACGCTCGCGCGCCAGTCGAGGTGCGAGCGTGCGGCGAGAAGGTACTGCAGCACGTCGCTGTGGAAGCAGCGCCGGAAGAATTTCGGCGTCGCTTTGGCGGAGTTTCGAAACCGCGCCGCCTTTCGCCCCAGCTCATCAATACGCTCGAGCACACTCCACGATTGCGCGGGCGCCAGCTTTGTCGCAGCGAAGACCCAGCCTACCGGATTGATCTCAACCCCCAGCGCATGGCGTCCCGCCGTCGCAGCGCTGAACAACGACGTCCCGCGGCCCGCAAACGGATCCACGATCGTGTCGCCACGTTCCGTGTGCTGCGCGATCACTCGATCCGCAAACTCCGCAGGGAACATCGCGTAGTAGGGCCCCACACCGGCCCAGCGCGCCTCCGCACTCGCGAACCTTCCGGCTCGTGCCTCCATCAGCGGCTTCGATCCATCAGTGCGCGCGCAAGCTGCTGCAACACCTTCGCCCCCAGGTGCAGCGGTATCGCCGCGTGCGCGTGCGCCGAGACGATCGGTGACAAAGCATTCGGGAAGCGCGATGAGACGAGCCTGTCGAGCGTAGAGCACACGTTCGCAAACTGCGGGTACAGCGAGATGTCCTCGCTGTCTAACGTGTCCTGCTCCTCCGTCAGAAACGCAATACTCGCCACGACCCGCGCCCCGGAGGCCGACTTGTAGAAAAACTTCCGTCCGAAGTACGTATCCCGGCCATAGCGCCGGTCGCTGTCCGACAGCGCGATCCGCTGTTTGATGTACCGATCCGTCAGCAGCAGGTACGAGCGCGGCGCGAAGCGCACCGCCCCGGCCGTCTCCGACTGATCGAGCTCATCGAAGTGCGAAACGAAGGCGCCCGTCTTCTCTACGCCGACGATCAGCAGGTCCGTACCGACTCTCTTCCGAAACCGCGCGTTCAGTCGTTTCAGCTCCTGACTGATAGCCGCGCTCAGCCACGCCGGCGGGCCAAAAACCGCCAGCGGACCGTCGACGAAGAACACCAACTTTCCTAAGCCCTCGAGCCAGTCTTGCCGTTCGAAGCACCGCAGCAGGTGCACGAGCAGCATCCGCTCCCAGACCTGCATCACCAGTCCGAACGCCTCGCCGTTGCTGCCCACGGAGTTGAAGCGCTCGTGAATGCGCAGCGCATCCGTAGAGTAGATCCGGCACTGCCGTTCGCAGCCGCACGTGTTCGTCTCGGGCGAAATGGCGAACTCTTGGTCGCAGCCCGCTTGCGGGCACTTCTGCGGATTCGACGTCGGCTTATACCCGAGCAAATGGTCGAACGTATCCAGCAGCGTCGTCGGATCGTCCTCGTCGATCACCGCATCGTGAAACACCTCAAAAGCCGCCTCCCGGAAGGCATTCCGCGCGTTGCGATGCTCCCGCGTCACGACATTGCTGCCCGGCAGCGCTTCATCCACCGTCGCCGCCTGCTCCGTCTTGCGGAACTCCGCCGGATCGATCGGCCGCTGCTCATCCAGCCGATCGAGCTCGAATAGATTCAGCAGGACGCTGGCGACGGTGACATAGCCCACGTGCGCACCCGGATACCCGTTCTTCACGGGCACCTCGGCATAGCTGCCGTCGATCGCCACCACGAAGGCTGGCCGCTCGCCGGAAGGCGCGGGCGCCAGCGCCGGCTGCGGGACCGTGATCTGCGCATCGGGCGAGAGGACGCGAGCCTTCGTCAGCAGCTTGCGAACCCGGTCCGTCTGCGCGATTCGATTCAGCGACCGGTACGCTGCAAACTCGCCTTCGTACGGCACCGCTAGGCCGCCGGAATCGAGAAGCGTTCGACCTGCACCGGCACCACGTACGGATTCGACAGCGTCTTTACGCGCACGAAGCCCTTGTCCTGCGCCCGCAGGATGCTCTGCTCGAAATCCGCGAAGTCGTAGAACTTGCGCAGCTCGCGAGTCTCATCCGTGTTGTTCAAGTGCCCGATGAACCAGTTCGCCGTATTGCGCAGGATGTTCACCTGGATCGAGCTGACCTCCTGCGTCGCGTACACCAGACCGATCCGGTACTTCGCGCCCTCCTTGGCGGTGCGCACCCATACCTCCGACGTATCGAGATCCGACGCCGCCGGCAGGATATTGTGCGCCTCCTCGACGTATACCAGGATGTCGGGCGGCATTTTCGCTTCCCGGAACAGCTGCTGATTGCGTTCGAAAATGCGTCGCATCACCCGATCCGCCGACGATTTGTTCAGCTCCGGACTACCGCTCGACTGGTCCACGATCACGAGCTTGCACTTCGACAGCTGATCATAGATATCGTCCGCGTAGTCGGAGCCCGTGCTCGGTGTGTGCTGCGCGGCGATCCGGCCCACCAGCCGCGGCCCGTTCGCGTACTCCCACATCCCTAGGATCTTCTTCAAGTCCTCGTCCGCCCACGCCGTCGGCTCCTTGTTCTCCTTCTCCTTCCGATCCATCTGTGCGCGATCGAACTCCTTGTAGCCGCTCTTGTCGTCGCAGATGAATGCATACAGCGTGCGGCAGGCCGCCGCGAGCTGCCCCCAGCTCTTCGGCGCGGCGAGGGTAGCGGCCGCGACCCGGTAGTCGTTCGCGTCGTCGGCCTCGGAATTCCGCATCGCCTCCAGCAGCTCCTGCGAGAACAGCCCCTTCGCCACCAGGCCCAGATTCGCCGGTGCCGCGAGCCCGGCCTGCGAGAGCAGCGCCCGATAGCACAGCACCCGTCTCCGGTAGCGGATGCTGCCCGACTGATCGGCCGCCTCCGGAGCCTCGAGCGACACGTCGCGGAAATTCCGCACGTACTTCGCTGTCTCCTCGCTCAGCGCCGCATCGATGATCTCCTTGCCGATCTGCAGGTTGGCGTCTACGAAGAAGTTCAGCAGCATCAGCCTGCGGTCCGGATCATTCGGGTGCGGCGTGATCCCGTAGGTCACGATCTCCTTCTTCAGCGCAGCCGCTTCCGCCTTCGGCCCACACGCCCACACATTCTTGATCGCCGTCGGGTTGTTCCCCGTCGCATCCTGCGCGTTTTCGTTCGCGTACTCGCCATTCGGATCGAACACTACCTGCCCGATCCGTTGCTTCGAGGCACTTTCCCACCGCAGCGCGAAGATCGACTTCAGGATGATCTTCGTCGTATTCGACTTACCCGTGCGCGTCATGCCGAAGAGGGCGGTCTTCTGTCCGAGCAAATCGATCGGCGACATCTCCACCTGCACCCCGCCGATCTGCTGAAACGGCCGGTTGCTCGAGGCATAGCGCACCTCTCCGATCGGCACCCGCACGTCCTCCGCAGCCGTGCTGCGTGGATCACGAAAGTTCACGAGTGCCCTCAGCACCGCCGCCTTCGGCTTGAACACCTTCAGCCCGCGGTTCGGATAGTAGTTACTCAGATCCGACCCGAACGCCAGCCGGTACGAAGGATTCCCCGGCTCACCGATGTCCGTCACGTAGTACGTTCCCAGCACGCGGCACCGCACCCCTGCGAAGCCGAGCAGCTGATGCGTCGTCGGATCCATGACGTCCTTGTGGTCCCACGTCTTGTCGATCTCACCCGACACCCGCTGCGCGTTCTCGACGCGCACCCGCAGCGCCTCCTGCGCGTTCGGCAAGTCCGCCTGGTCGATGACCCGCAGCAGAATGACCGACGAGTCCTCTTCCTTCGGATCGAACGGTGTATCCGGCAGAATGCGCGTCGCAATCAGAAACGACAGCGCCGGCACTCCGCCCACCTGCTTGCGGTGATAGTCGTGGATCTGCACGAGCGCCTCGCTATACGCGAGCGAGAACACCTCTCCAATGTAGGCCGCCGAGTCCACCAGGGACCCGAGCGCCTCGGCCGCCGGACGCATGGCCGCCTCCACCTGCGGCGCCTGGAGCGCTTTGGCTACGGACGAAAGGACACTAGACACTGCCGGAACCCCCTTCCCAGTGAACTCGAACTGTGCGCTCGCATGGAGCACCAGTACAGTGCGCGGCTCGGCTTCGCTTTCCTTGTGCGCCCGATACTATAGCGCCTTGCATTTGTAGTTCCGACCGTCAGTGCCGAGTGCGCGGAGCACCGGGCTAGACTGACATTCCCCGGGGAGACCGCTGTGGCCTGAAGGCATCGACCTTGTGCGTTAGACGGACCCCCCGCCTTTCATTGCCGATGCCCTGGAGCATACGGAGTCGTCGAACTCGCATCAAAAGGTTGGTAGGCAAGCTGCACAAGGCCGGGGAACCCCGGGGTTCAGCGTGGGCTTTCGTGGAGGAGGCTTCAATCTCTGGAAATCGCTCTGAAATTCTCTCCAGGGGCACTCAAACGTGCTCACTATCAGTTGGCACGTTGGTCTCGCCCGATCGACGCGCTGGAGTTGCCGCCCCCGCTTTTGTGGACACATCATGTTCACAAAAGGAGGGTCAACTCCACGCCGAGCTCCGAGTATCGGACAACCCTCAGCCAAATGAAACTGAGCGGTTCAGAGATACGAAAAGCAGGAGCCACGGTTACCCCAACACTACTTAGCCTGACATGCGCGAAATCCATCGCACTTTCAAGTGCCGGACTTAACGTAACGACCTGTCGTTCAATTGGCGTTCAGACTCGACACACTACGGTGACTCCCTGAAGTTAAGGTCACGGAGCATTACATGTCACTCACCAGCCTGTTGAAGCAGCGCGACATCAAGGAACGATTCAAGACCGAGTTCGTCAAGCCAAAGATCACACTTAGCGCGGGCGATACGTTCGCCCCACCGTCTGCACCCAAACGGTGCGCGCTAATCGGCACGGCATTCGACTACCTTGCGCGCCTGCATGTTTCAATCATCAATCGAAGCGTCTCAACCGATAGCTGGGTTGCGGAGACTGCTGTGCATAATCTCGAAAGAGCCATCGCCTCCGGTCGCCCGGTATTCGCGCCTGAGATCAAGCGCTCGACGCGCGGACTGCTGAAGCGGGCCCGCACCATCGCTCGGGAAGGGCGCGAGGAATTCGAGCGCTGCATTTTGGCGCGCGAAGTCTCAGACCGCATGTTGGCAAGCGCGCTTCTGCTTGGTCAGCTAGACCAGTTCTACCGCTGTAGCTTGCTGAGCCGCGAATTCGGTAAGACGAACGAACTGGATATCGCTGACCTTCGAAACCTGCTAGCAATCCTGCGTGGTCGACCGTCCAAGAACTTCGTAGCGTCCAAAGTCTGCGTCCTGAATCCAGGCTTCGGTGAAGCCTCTGCTTTGGTCGGCGGAGGGGACGCGGATCTGCTTGTTGACGACACCCTGATTGAACTCAAAGTGCGGAAGAAGTTGGAATTTGATTTGGACACTTTTCATCAGTTGTTGGGCTACTACGCCCTGTCCAAGATCGGTGGACTTGATTGCGACATACGACCAAAGCCGGTGATCCGCAATATCGCGCTCTACTCTGCCCGCTATGGCGCGTTCCACAAGATTCCAGTCGATTCGGTAGTGCACGCCAAGACGTTCCCGAAGTTCCTGCGCTGGTTCAGCAAGCGAGCGAAGTATGGGCCGACAGGTCGCCTACAGGTCATGCGCTTGCCAGATGGCATTACTGTCCATTTCTAACCCCGCTGACGGCGAGGTTTAGCGAATCGCTCGATCGCTACGCGAGAATCCGCTCGATGACGGCGGGCTCCGTGATACTCGCGCTGACGTAAAGCTTGCCGCCGCAGCGTCGGCAGGTCTCGATGTCGATGGCAAAGTCGTTGACAGTGGAATCAAGTCACGCCGGCGCGATGATGCTCAATGCGGCTCGCGAGTGCTGCACTTCGGATTCCATCCAGCCAACGGCGCGCAATCCTATGCGCACCCGGGTCGGGAACCGGCGTTCGGCTTCGAGCTGGTAGATCATCGAACGTCCGAGGCCGGTGACTTTGCAGACTTGCGGCAGGCGCAGAATCTGCACGGCCGGTACGGATGCTGGGGATTGAACAGGCATGAACGCGATCTCGTAATGTGATTCCAGTTGCGCGTCGGCAAGTTGTTACGGGTATCAAGACTACCTTTCGCGGATGGACGATCACGAGGCCGGGACTGGGGGCAAAACTCGCCAATACCTGTCGACCACGCAAGCGGCTGCCGCAACAGATGTGGGTTTCGGCATCTTTTGCCGCGAGATGCAGGATAGGCCGCTGGCCGCTGTTGTTGAACAATCGTGACTATGGTCGCCAGTCACTTCATCGCCGCTCGCGTGTCACCGGAGACGAAGGCTCGTCTCAAGACGCTGGCCGAACAGCGCCAGCTCAGCGAGTCGGCGCTGATACGCCTGCTCGAGCTGACGCTCGATGGCGCCGCAGATCCGAAACTCGGCAACCCTTGCGGGGCTCGTAGGGTTGCGCGCGCCGCCCGCCTGTATCTCCGCCTGCGGCCCGACGACCAGCTACTGATGGCGGAGCGGGCCGCTGCACGAGATATGGCGGCCGTGACCTACGTTTCGGTTCTGGTGCGCGCGCATCCGCGGCACTTGACACCGCTTCCCAAGGACGAGCTGGTTGGATTCAGGCGGTCGATCTCGGAGCTTGGGGCCATCGGTCGCAATCTGAATCAGATCGCCCACACGGTGCAGCGTGGTGGATCCGCATCCGGTCCGCAGCGTGAGGATGTGGTGGCCATGCTTCGGGTCTGCACCGGGTTGTGAGACCATTTCAAGGCGACGCTGCTGGCGAACTTGCGCAACTGGCAGGCCGGACATGATTCGCCGGGCCCGTGAAGACTAGGCGTCCTGGGCGGAAAGAGCGCTCACGCCCACTCGCAATCAGGCGCACCCTCATGTTCTCATTGCCGAGGTTACCCCCGAGGATCTGCCTTGCCGACGCCCCCACGGCCACAACCAGTGGCATTGCGTATCGAACTGCTGGACGTGGCGCCGCTCGTCTGGCGGCGCGTGCTGGTTTCCAATCAATCGACGCTCGCGAGTCTGCATTCCTATCTGCAGTGGGTCATGGGATGGACGGATTCGCACGCGCACGAGTTCCAGGTTGGCGCGAGCGTGGTGGCACCGGACTGGTGGATTCACGAAGTCGGTCTGGATTCGGACATCGCCAACTACCGCGACGAGCGGCGTGTGTCGGTGGCGGTCGTGGCCGCGGAGCTGGGTGTGGGCGGCGAAGCTGAGTACCGCTACGACATGGGTGATGGCTGGCGACATCGGATCGTCATTGAATCCCCGCCGCCCCTTGGGGCAGCGGACGATCTGCCTCTCCCGATATGCCTGGCCGGCGAAAACGCCTGTCCGCCCGAGGATGTGGGCGGCCCGCGTGGCTATGCGCTGTTTCTGGAGATCCTCGGCGATCGGAAACACGAGCAGCACGAGGACATGGTGCAATGGATCGGCGGCGTGTTCGACCCCAAGGGCTTCGACCTGAACCGGCTCAATCGAGAATTCAAGGGCGCGAAGCGGCGTCGGCGCTGATCGCGATGACATTGCTGACGCCGCGCTCGGCGTCGAGCAAGTGCTGTGTCCATTGCGCGAGCGCCAGGCGGCGTTCCTTGAAGTAGTCATGGCGATCGTACGTGCTCTCCACCCCGCGCAGCCTGTGACCCAGGCAGCGTTCGGCCACCTCGCGCCGTATGCCAAGCGCCGCGAGGTGTGTGCGCGCCGTACGCCGGAGGTCATGCAGGGTGAAGTGCGCCATGCCGTGCTTCACGCGCTGCAGGGCGACATTCAGCGTATCGATACCCATGTGGGGTACGCGCTCCCGCGGATCGCGGCGGCGCTTTGGAAAGACGTAGTCGCTGCCTGCAGCGAGAACGCGCAGGCTGTTGAACCACTCGACCACGGTCGGCGCCAGGGGAATATCGAGACTCTCGCCCGTCTTGGTGCGTGAAGCCGGCAAGTGCCAGACCGCACCGGCCTGAGTCGTGCCGTCGAGGTCAAATTCTATCCATCGGGCGCCGAGCAGCTCGCCCTTGCGCACGCACAGCGCCAGCAGCAGCTTGATCGCGAGCAGGTTGTCCTGACCGAAGTTCGGTGTCCCGCAAATTTTCTCGAACAACTGCGTGAGTTCGTCAATGCTCAGCGCCCGGCTGCGCGGTCGCTCGATGCCACCGGCATCGAGGCGCGGCGAGAAGTCAGCAGCCGGGTTGCTTAGCACGAAGCGACGGCGCACGCCGAAGGCGAAGATCCGCCGCGTGAAGCGCAGCAGATCGTTCGCCGCAGTCGGGGCACGGTCCTTGAGCTCGTCCAGCAGGCGGGCGATGTCCGAAGGCGTGATGTCGCTGGCCGGCAGTCGGCCGAACTTGGGTAGCAGATACCTGTCGAGATACCGGCGCGGCACGGCCGGGTGCTTGATGCCGCGCCCCTGGACCTCGGCGCGATACCAGTCCTCGCATAGTGCCTTGAACGATCCCTTCTGACGTTCCTCGGCCAGCGCCGCACGCCGGACGCTCAGGGGATTCTGCTGCCTGTCGAGCAAGACGCGAGCTTGACGGGCTTCTACCCGCGCCTGGGAGAGCGACATGTCGGGGTAGTTGCCGAGCGTGAGCCAGTGCTCCCTGCCGGCGAACCGGTAGCGCAGCGTCCACGAGGCGCCGTCGCGGGTCTGCTTGCGCAGGTACAGCCCGTCGCCATCGCTGAGCAACACTGGCTTGCCAGAGCGGTGAGCCTGCTCGACCGCGAGTGCCGTAAGCTTCGCGCGTCCCATCCTCGCCCTGCCTTGCTCGTCGAATCCCAGCTACGGATCTAGCTACAAACCAGCTACAGATCGAGCTACAAGATTAACTCAGACGGGGTTGGACGCCAGTGGACGATTCTGGTCAAAACAGCCAGAAACTCAGCAAGTTAGGACGTTTTGCATGGAAGTCTGCGGATGTCGCCGGAAGCTATTCGACGTTCTGGATCTGCTCGCGCATCTGCTCGATCAGGACCTTCAGCTCGACCGCCGAGCGCGTGGTCTCGGTGTCCTGGGACTTCGACGACAGCGTATTCGCCTCGCGGTTGAATTCCTGCATCAGGAAATCGAGCTTGCGGCCGACCGCCTCGCCCGAGGCGATGGTGTCCGACAGCTCCTGTACATGGCTCTTCAACCGGTCTAGCTCCTCGGCGATGTCCATGCGCTGCACCAGGATCGCGACCTCCTGCTCGAAGCGCTCCGCGTTGACTTCGGTGCCGAGCACCGCAAGGCGCTCCCCGAGCTTGGCGCGGATGCGGGACTGCACTTCCGGAAGCCGTGCCGCGACTTCTTCCACGATCTTCGCGACCTGGCGGCCGCGGGATGCCAGCATTTCGGCGATCCGCTCGCCTTCGCCCACGCGGGAAACGGTAAAAGCCGCTAGCGCTTCGGTCAGCAAGGCCTGTGCATCGGCGGTGAGCGAGGTCGTGTCGCGCTCGGCCTCGCGTACCACGCCGGGCCAGCGCAGCAGATCCACGGAATCGATCCGGCCGGCGGCGCCGAGCCGCCGCTGCACCGCCTGCGCGCCCTCGATCAGCCGGTCGAGCAGCTTGTCATCGAACTGCAGCTCCCGCGCGGCCGTACCGGTGGGGCGCAGATAAAGCGTCGCATCCACCTTGCCGCGGCGCGCAACGGCCGCGATGGCGCGGCGGATTTCCGCCTCGGTGGCGCGCAGCTCCTCCGGCAGGCGCAGGCTGACCTCGAGGTAGCGATGATTGACGCTGCGGATTTCCCAGGCGAGCAGCCCGGCGGGCGTCGCCCGCTCGCAACGCGCGAAGCCTGTCATGCTCCTCAGCATTCGATTTTCGACTCCGGGATAAGGCGCTGGCTGGTGTTGTAAGCTCTCGGCCAGTTTAGCAGGGGGCGGCGGCGCAGGGCCGCAGGAGCAGCCGTGGAAATCGAGTTCGCCGAGGTCAGCCTGACCGGCGATCGCGAGGACAACCAGGATCGCGCCGCAGTCGCGGCCGGCGATGGCGCTGCGTTGCTCGTGGTGATGGACGGCATGGGCGGCCATGCCTACGGCGCGCGGGCTGCCGAGACCGGCTGCAAGGTGATGCTGGACATGTTCCGCGCGGCGCCGAAACCGCTGTTCGATCCGCTCGGCTTCCTGCACCTGGCACTCGGCCGCGCGCACACGGCGGTCGTGGCCCTCGGCAGCAAGCTCGCCGTGGATCTTCGCCCGCGCGCGACCTGCGCGGTCTGCCTGGTGCAGCGCCGCGAGGCATTCTGGGCCCATGTCGGCGACAGCCGCGTCTATCACCTGCGAGGCGGCAGCGTGAAGTCCCGCACCCGCGATCACAGCCATGTCGAGCAGCTGCTGCGGGAGGGCTCGATCCGCGAAGACGAGGTGCCGGGTCATCCGATGCGGAATTTCGTCGAATGCTGCCTCGGTGGCGAGGCGGCGCTGCCCGAGATGACCTTATCGCGCCGGCAGCCGCTCAGCGACGGTGACGTGCTGCTGGTCTGCACCGACGGCATCTGGTCCAACCTGAAAGACTCGGACATCGCCGGATTCTGGCGGACGGGCAATGGCGGCTGCGGCCCGGCGCTCGAGGCGCTCGCCGAGCGCGCAGTGGCCGCCTCCACGCCGCACAGCGACAATGCCTCCGCCGCCAGCCTGGTCTGGCGTCACTGACCGCGACAGGTGCCATCCATGCGAAAGGGCGGACGCGCAGCCGATCAACTGCGGCCGGTGCGGTTCACGCGCCGCTTCACCTCCCATGCCGAGGGCTCGGTGCTCTGCGAATTCGGCTACACGCGCGTGCTGTGCACGGCGAGCGTCGAGAACGGCGTGCCGCCTTTCCTGAGAAACAGCGGCAAGGGCTGGCTCACCGCCGAATACGGCATGCTGCCGCGCGCGACCCATACCCGGAGCGCGCGCGAGGCGGCGCGCGGCAAGCAGGCCGGCCGCACCCATGAGATCCAGCGGCTGATCGGCCGGTCGTTGCGCGCCTGCGTCGATCTCGGCTCGATCGGCGAGCGCACCGTGACGATCGACTGCGACGTCCTCCAGGCGGACGGCGGCACCCGCACCGCCGCGATCACCGGCGGCTACGTCGCGCTCGCGGACGCGATCGATACGCTGCTGGAGCGGCGCGTGCTCGCGAGCAACCCGCTGCACGGCCAGATCGCTGCAGTCTCGGTCGGCATCGTCAAGGGCGAGCCGCTCGTCGACCTCGACTATTCGGAAGATGTCGAGGCGGAGACCGACATGAATGTGGTGATGAATTCGGGCGGCGCGTTCATCGAGGTACAGGGGACCGCGGAGGGCCATGCATTCCGGCGCGAGGAGCTGGACGCGATGCTGAATCTCGCGGCGACCGGCACCGCGCGGCTGTTCGGGCTGGAGCTCGAGGCGCGCGGCGGCTGAGGCCGGCGATGCGCCGTGTCGTGCTCGCGACCGGCAATGGCGGCAAGCTCCGCGAGATGCGCGCGATCCTCGCCGGTCAAGGACTCGAGATCGTCGCCCAGGCCGAGCTCGGCATCGCGCCGCCGGTCGAGGACGGCGACAGTTATCTCGCGAACGCGCTGATCAAGGCGCGGCATGCGGCGGCTCTCGCGGGTCTGCCCGCGATCGCCGACGACTCCGGCATCGAGGTGGACGCGCTCGGCGGCCGGCCGGGCCTGCACACGGCGCGTTACGCCGGCCCGCAGGCGGACGATCGTGCCAACAACGACCTGTTGCTCGTCGAGCTTGCCGGTGTTCCGCTGGAATTGCGCGGCGCGCGCTACCGCTCGGTCGTGGTGTTCCTGCGCGAAGCCCTGGATCCGTCGCCGATCGTGGGCGAAGGAGCCTGGTGCGGTCGCATTGGGTTCGAGCGGCGCGGGTCCGGCGGCTTCGGCTACGACCCGCTGTTCCTGGTCGGCGACGGCGACCTCACGGCGGCCGAGATGGCGGAGGACGCAAAGAACCGGGTGAGCCACCGCGGGCAGGCGCTGGCCGCGCTCACCGTGCGCATGTGCGCGGCCGGCTGGTAGGGGGTAGAGGGGACGCGTCCCTACGCGAAGGGAAGCGTCCCTCTACCCTCTACCGGACAGTCTTGATCAGGTCGCCCTGCTTCGGCTCGCCGTCCGGATAGAGATTGTTGAACAGGCGCAGTTGCTGCACCGGGTACTTCTGGAGCGCGGCTTTCTCGGCGAGCGCCTCGATGGTCGTATCCGCGCTCGCGCGCAGCACGTGCAGGCGATTCGGCTCCGCGAGCTGGAACTCGGTCTGGCGCAGGCGGCGGAAGGTCTTCGCGGTCGAGAGGAAGAACGGATCGCCCGATGGTGCGACCGTGCCCGAGCGGCTCGCGCCCTTGAACACCCACATCAGGTTGCCGTAGTAGACGATGACATAGCGCACATTGGTGGACTGGCCGAATGGCGACGGATCGCCGCGCACGATGGCAGTCCAGCCTTCCAGGCCGTTGATGTCGAGGACTTCGGCGCGGTCTAGCCTTCGGCTCGACAGGCCCCGCATCGCGAAGTCGCGCGGGTTGGTGAGGTCGGCCGGCGGTGCCTGGGTCCGCACCTCCAGGTAGTGTTCCTTGTTCGGCGCGATGGCGAGCAACTGCTGCGGCGCGTTGACGACCTGCCAGCCGCGCGGAAATGCCAGCGTGAACTGCATGTCCGAGTGATAAAAGCGGTTGTCGCGCACCATGCCCTGGCGCCGGCTGGAGCCGACCGGCAGACCCTCGACCGCCTGGAGGAAACCCACGGCGTTGTCCGTTTCGCCGGCCGCCTCCGCCTTGCCTTTGCCGGCCGTCGCGATCGCCTGCTGCAGGCGCGTGTCGTTGTCCGGATGCGAGGCGAACACGCCGTGATACAGGCGCGGGTCGCGCTTCTCGATGCGGGCGCGCTCGCGCTCGAAGGTGTCCTGGTCCTTGAGTGTCGAGATGACCTCGATCATCGCATTGGGGTCGTAGCCCGACTTCGCGAGATAGTTCGCCCCGAGGCGGTCGGCCTCGAGCTCGGCCTCGCGGCCATAGCCGCTGATGATGGCCTGGCCGGCGAGGTTGGTCAGGTCTGCGAGCGCCGGCATGCCGGTGAAAATGGCGGTGGCGGCGCTTGCAATTCCCGACAACATGCCCTTGCGCTGGCGGGACTTGAGGTGCTCCGCGGTGATATGGCCGATCTCGTGACCGAGCACGGCGGCCAGTTCGGCCTCGTTCTGGAAGTAAGGCAGGATGCCGCGCGAGATGTAGACGTATCCGCCCATGGTCGCGAAGGCGTTCACGTCGTCGGTGTCGATGATCGTGAACTTCCACTCCAGCTCGGGCCGTTCGCTGACGGCGGCGAGCTTCTCGCCGACGCGCTGGACGTATTCCTGCAATTCGAGGTCGTCGTGCACGCCCATCTGCGACGTGAACTGGACGTGCAGCTGCTTGGCGGTCCGGACCTCCTTGCTTTCCTTCTTAGGCTTCTCGATCGGCTCCTCGTCCTCTTCCGCGCCGAAGACGGGCAGGACCGTGCCTGCGGCTAGGGCCGCGGCCAGGACCAGGCTCAAGAACTTCCCTGGCGGATTTCGCATGGACGCCTCCAACTGCCGGCCCCAAGCGTACCGGTCCGCGATTAGACGCGGGGAATCCAGGAAAGTTGACGGCCGGCCGGACGTCCGGCGGCTTACTTCAGGCCGTACTTCTTGCGGAAGCGGTCGACGCGACCGCCGGAGTCGACGATCTTCTGCTTGCCGGTATAGAACGGGTGGCAGTTCGAGCAGACTTCGACGTCCAGGTTGCTGCCGAGCGTGGAGCGCGTCTGGAACGTGTTCCCGCAGCTGCAGGTCACGGTAATTTCGCTGTATTTCGGATGAATGCCGTCTTTCATCGGTGCCAGTCCCGTCGCAGTGCTCGCAGGGGGCGCGCAGTCTAGCGAGTGATCCCGGAGCAGGCAAGGCGGCCCCCCGGGGCCGCGGGCCTCAATTGCTAAGTCAGCGAATCTACAGGGGTTTTTCTCTTATCCACAAAAATTGTGGATAACTCTGTGGACCGATGGGTCGCTTCGGCTCGCCCAATCGCGCAATCGCGCATTTATGACCCATTGATTAAGTTTTGACCATGCCATTTTCCCAAATCGGAACAATGGCTTACCGGGTCAGAGTTAAGGCGTCTCGCTAACAATGTGTCGAAAGTCCCTCTCCGGTACGAACCGGGAGGCTGCTGTGTACAACTCCCGGCGGCCGTCCCCGACGGAAGCGTCCGGCAGGAACGCTGCCTGGAGGTCGTTCAGGAAGCGAAATCCCATGGCGGACGGGCAATGGCGGCCGGCCGATCCGTCCATGAGGCCACGCAAACCAAGCTCCTCGAGCTTCTGCTGCACGACGGGGGCCGCAAGGCCCGTCGCAGAGTTGAACTCCGCGAGCGTGAAGCCCTCGTTGAGCCGCAGGGCATTCAACATGTACTCGAATGGCAGCTCGGCCCGCGGCACGGGTTTGCGAACGGCGCCGGCCGTGCCGCCGCCCCGCAGGTATTCGCGCGGCGACCGGGGTTTCTCGGTGCGGATCACGGCGCCGTCGACCGTCGCCTTGCCGTGGGCGCCGGCGCCGATGCCGAGGTAATCGCCGAAGCGCCAGTAGTTGAGGTTGTGCCGGCACTGCCGACCCGGCAGCGCCCAGGCCGAGACCTCGTACTGCCCGAAGCCAGCCGCGGCGAGCGCGCGCTGGCAGTCGAGCTGCATCTCGTACGCCAGGTCGTCGTCGGGAAGCGGCGGAGGGCGGTGGTAGAAGGCGGTGCCGGGCTCCAGCGTCAACTGGTAGTGCGACAGATGCGCGGGCGCGAGTGCGATCGCCGCGGCGAGGTCCGCGAGCGCGCCTTCGCGCGTCTGCTCCGGCAGTGCGTACATGAGGTCGAGGTTGAAGTTCGCGATCCCGGCCGCATCGAGCTCCGCAACCGCGGCGCCGATCTCGCCGGGACCGTGGATACGCCCGAGCGCGCGCAGCGCGCGCGCATCGAAGGACTGCGCGCCGAGCGACACGCGATTGACGCCCGCGGCCCGGTAGCCGGCGAAGCGACCGTGCTCGACCGTGCCGGGATTCGCTTCCAGGGTGATTTCGGCATCCGTCTCCACGGCCAGGCGCGCGGCGATGCCGTCGAGGAGCGTCGCGATCGCGCCGGTGCTGAACAACGATGGTGTTCCGCCGCCGAGGAACACGCTGCTGACGCTGCGTCCGCCGGCGAGATCGCGGTCGGCATCGAGATCCGCGAGCAGGGCGGCGACGTACTCGTCTTCCGGCAGGCGGTCGGGCTGCGCATGCGAATTGAAATCGCAGTACGGGCACTTCTGCACGCACCATGGCAGGTGCACGTAGATCGCGATCTGCGCACTCATTCGCACATTCCAGGTCAAGCGGCCCAGGCAGCCTTGATTCTTGCAGTGCAGCATGACAGTCTGCGCGCCGGAAGCGCAATGACCAGCAAGAAATTCCAGTTGACGGATGTCGCGACCGGCCGCTCGAGCGAGCTCGAAGCGCTGCCGGGAACGGTCGGGCCGGCCTGTCTCGACATCAGCACGCTGCCCAGGGACCACGGCCTCTTCACCTACGACCCGGGCTTCATGGCGACTGCCTCGACCGCGAGCGCCATCACCTACATCGACGGCGACGCGGGCGTGCTGCTCTATCGCGGCTACCCGATCGAGCAGCTCGCCAAGCAGAGCAGCTTCCTCGAGGTCTCCTACCTGCTGCAGAAAGGCGAGCTGCCGAGCGCGAAGGAGCTCGCCGCCTTCACGCACTCGATCTCGCGCCACACGATGCTGAACGAGTGGCTGCTGCGGCTGTATCGCGGCTTCCATCACAATGCCCACCCGATGGCGATGGTCGCGACCATCGTCGCCTCGCTCGCCGCGTTCTACCACGACACCACCGACATCACCGACGACCGTCATCGCGAGATCTTCACGCACCGGATGATCGCGAAGCTGCCGACCATCGCCGCGGCCGCCTACAAGCACGCGCTCGGCCAGCCGTTCATCTACCCGCGCAATGACCTCGACTACACGGCGAACATGCTGCACATGTTCTTCGCCGTGCCCTGCGAGGATTATCAGCTCGACGCGCTGCACGCGAAGGCCCTCGACCTCCTGTTCATCCTGCACGCGGACCATGAGCAGAATGCGAGCACCTCGACCGTGCGGCTCGCCGGCAGCACGGGCTGCAATCCGTACACCGCGATGTCCGCGGGCGTGTCGGCGCTGTGGGGCCCGGCGCACGGCGGGGCGAACGAGGCGGTCGTGGACATGCTCGAGAAGATCGGCGACGCGGACCACGTCGACGAGTTCCTCGCGCGTGTGAAGGACAAGAAGGACGGCGTGCGGCTGATGGGCTTCGGCCATCGCGTCTACAAGAATTTCGACCCGCGCGCGACCATCATCCGCGAGATGTGCCACCAGGTGCTGGCGAAGCTCGGGCAGGTGGACAGTCCGCTGTTCGACCTCGCGCTGCGGCTCGAGGAAGTCGCGCTGAAGGACG
Source organism: Steroidobacteraceae bacterium (assembly GCA_050738495.1). Lineage (GTDB taxonomy): Bacteria > Pseudomonadota > Gammaproteobacteria > Steroidobacterales > Steroidobacteraceae > SCUD01. The sequence goes on from JBOHZL010000041.1 coordinate 18,374, forward strand.
ACTACTTCATCAGCCGCAAGCTCTATCCGAACGTGGATTTCTATTCCGGCATCATCTACCGCGCGCTCGGCATCCCGCGCTCGATGTTCACCGTGATGTTCGCGATCGCGCGCACCGCCGGCTGGGTCGCGCACTGGCAGGAGATGATCTCGGACCCCGACATGAAGATCGCGCGCCCGCGCCAGCTCTATACGGGGTCGGTGCGGCGCGACTACCTGCCGCTCAAGAAGCGCTGATCGGCTCGGCCTGACCGAGCATCCCTTCGACTTCCGCGAGGGACGCGCGCCGCATTGGCCGGCCATCGACCGGTCCGGGCGGCGCCTGGCGGATCCCGTCGACCGGGAAGATCGTCGCATCCACTTCGTGGCCTCCCGCCGTGAAACGCACCGCCGGATAGGCTTCGAAGCCGTCGTCCTGGGTGCGGAACCGGCGCTCGGCGATCTCGTGCCGGATGCCGCGGTCGATGAGCTTCACCGCGACGGTTTCGGGCGTGTCGGCGAAGAGGTGCAGCGTGATGTCGTTGTGCGCCGTCGCGGTGCCATTCAGGAGCGGCCCGACCAGGCGCGGCTCGAACTCGGCGAGCAGCCGCATCGCTTCCAGTGCGGTGCTGCGCATCGCGGAGAGCTCGCTCGCGTGGCTTTCCGGCACGAACAGGCGCTGATGCTCGGCGATGGCTTCCTCGATCTCGGTGTTCTTCGGCAGCACCGCGAGGTCGGTAACGCCGAAGCGCTCCGCGGCCTTGCGCTTGGCGAAGCCGTAGTCCTCGTGGCCGTGCTCGATCATGAGCCGCGCGGCCTCGCGCGCGATGGCCTGGCGCATCATGTCCGCGCGCACGGATCGGCGTGCCATCAGTGGCTCCTCAGAAGATCGGTTCTTCGTAACGCTGCGGCGGCTGCACGGGCTGACCTTCGCTGTCCGCGCTGCCGGCGATGCCGGGTGGCAGGTGATCGGCGAGGAAGTACTCGAATTCGGCCGCAGGGTCGCTGTCTTCCTCGAACTGCGGGCCGGCGGAGGGGATCCGCGCGGTCACCACCCCGTCCGGCATCGGGAGCAACCGCTCCCGCACCCCGGCGAGCGCCTCGCGCATGAAGTAGATCCACATCGGCAGCGCGGTGTGCGCGCCTTCCTCGTTGGCGCCGAGCGGCCGCTCCTGGTCGAACCCGACCCAGGCGGTCGCGACCAGGTCGGGGTTGAAGCCGGAGAACCAGGCATCGCGGCCGTCGTTGGTGGTGCCGGTCTTGCCCGCGATGTCGGAGCGACCCAGCGCGCGGGCGCGCTGCCCGGTGCCGCGGCGCACCACGTCGCGCAGCAGGTCGGTGATGATCCAGGCATTCCCCGCCGAGATCACGCGCGGCGCGCGCTGTTCGGCGGCGGGCCGCGGCATGCCGCCGCCGACGTCCGAAATCCGCACCAGCCCGGTGGCGCCGTTCTCCAGCGACGACGGCGGCGCCCCGATCATCTCGCTCGGCACTTCGTCGCAGTTGCCGCAGGCGATCTTCGGATCGGCCTGCATCAGCACCGCGCCGTCGGCCGCGATGAGGGTCTGGATCAGGTAGGGCTGGACCAGCATGCCGCCGTTCGCGAACACGCTGAAGCCCTTCGCCATCTCGAGCGGCGTGAGTTGCGCGGTGCCGAGCGCCGACGTCAGGTCGGCCGGAATGTGCTCCGCAGGCAGGCCGAAGCGCTGCACGTACTCGCGGGTAAAGCCGACTCCGATCTGGCGCATGATCCGGATCGTGACGAGGTTGCGCGACCGTGCGAGCGCGTCACGAAGCCGCGTCGGTCCGTAGAAGCGCCGGGTATCGTTGACCGGGCGCCAGTCCTCCTCCTGCGGCGCCTCGCCTTCGAGCGCGCCCTCGCGCACGCCGATCCCGACTTCCGGTGCCGGTGCTTCGTAGACCACCGGCGCGTCGAGCACGACGGAGGCCGGCGTGAGCCCGGCCTCGAGCGCGGCCGAGTAGATGAAGGGCTTGAACGAGGAACCGGGCTGGCGGCGCGCCTGGAAAACGCGATTGAACTTGGAGGCGTCGTAGTCGAAGCCGCCGGACATGGCGACGACCGCGCCGTCCCGCGGGTCGAGCGCGACGAAGGCGCCCTGCACGTCGGGCAGCTGCGCGAGCAGGGCTTCGTCTCCCGCGGTCGGCAGCACGCGGACCACGTCGCCTGCGGCCACGACCTGGCGCGGCGATTTCGGGGCGGCGGCGCCTTCCTTCTTCGCCCAGCGCATGCCCTCCATCGGCAGACGATAACGCTGGCGATTCCTGGCGACGACGGTCGCATCGTCGGTGCCGACCGCGACCACGACGGCCGGCAGCAGCCCGCCGACCACCGGATGCTGCGCGAGTGCCTGCGCCAGCGTGTCGTCGGTCTTGCCGTCGAGCGCGAGCGTGTCGGTACGGCCGCGCCAGCCGTGGCGCCGGTCGTACTCGAGCACGGCGCTTCGCAGCGCCACGTCGGCCGCGCGCTGCAGCCGGCTGTCGACTGTCGTGACGACCTTGAAGCCGTCCGAATAGATGCGGTCGCCATAACGCTCGAACAGCGCGAGCCTGACCATCTCGCCGACATACGGCGCGTCGACCTGCACCCGCGGGCCGTGCAGCTCCCGGGACAGCGGCGCCTCGTTCGCGGCGCGCCAGGCCGCGTCGTCGAGGTAGCCGAGCTCGTGCATCCGGCGCAGCACATAGGAACGGCGCTCGGTTGCGCTCTCGTGGCTCGCCGCGGGATTGAGCCGCGACGGCGCCTGCAGAATGCCGGCGAGCATCGCGGCCTCGCTCGCGTCGACCGCGCCGAGCGGCTTGCCGAAGTAGGTTTCCGACGCCGCAGCGAAACCGTAGGAACGCTGTCCGAGGAACTGCGTGTTGACGAACAGCGTGAAGATTTCGCGCTTGGTGAGCTCGTTCTCGAGCGACAGCGCGAGGAACATCTCCCGGAGCTTGCGGCGGAGCTGCTTCTCCTTCGTGATGAGCGTGGTCCGCACCAGCTGCTGCGTCAGCGTGCTGCCGCCCTGCGAGACATCCATGGTCGTGGCCGCGACCACGAGCGCGCGCAGCACGCCCTGCCAGTCGACGCCGGGATGCTCGAAGAAGCGGTCGTCCTCGGCGGCCAGCACCGCCTGCACCACCACCGCCGGAATCTGGTCCCAGGTGACCGGCACGCGCCGCTGCTCGCCGATCTGCGCCAGCAGGCGCCCGTCGCGGCTGTAGACGCGCAGCGGCATGGCGAGGCGCACGTCGCGCAGCTGCGCGACGTCCGGCAGCGTCGGCTTCAGGTAGTAATAGGTGGACAGGAAGGCCAGCAGGATCAGGCCGGCCAACGACACGATGACGGTCGCGGCGATTCGGAGCCGCCTGTTCAGTCGCGTAATCACCGGCCCCGATTATGCATAGTAATGTGAGGCACTGTCGGCGCCGGGGGTCGCGGCGCCGCGACGCATAGACCGTGACGCCAGACACGGTGCGGCTTCCCGATCACATGCAGCATCGTCGGCGGATCCGGCGGGGGAGGCCCGTGGGCGCGAATGCCGCTGGAGCCAGGGCGGCCTGGCCGGGGCAAGCCCCGGGCGGACCCCCGGCGGAGGCCTGTGGGTCGCCCACGGCGCGAGGGAATTGCGAGTCGGGTCACGTTCAATTTAACAGTTGCTTGCTATATAGTTGGCCGCAAACCTGACCCGGCGCAGCGATTGGCCTCGTAATAGCCTGACGTGAAAAGGAAAATTCTGTGCTGAAGCTGCCCAAGATATCGCTGGGACCGCGTTACCGACCGCTGATCGGCCTCGACATCACGACCTCCTCGATCAAGCTGATCGAGCTGGCGCAGTCGGGCGGGCAGTACCGCGTCGAGGCCTATGCCGCCGAGCCGACACCGCACAACGCCATCAACGAGAAGGCGATCGTGGACGCGGCCGCGGTCGGCGACGCCATCCGCCGCGCGGTCAAGCGTTCCGGCGTGCGCTCCAAGGAGTGCGCGGTCGCGATCTCGGGCGATGCGGCGATCACCAAGGCCGTGCAGATGCCGCGCAACCTGTCCGATGCGGACCTCGAGCAGCAGATCGAGATGCAGGCCGACCAGTACATCCCCTTCCCGATGGAAGAGGTCAGCTACGACTTCCAGGTGCTCGGGCCTTCGGAGAAGGATCCGGACATGCGCGACGTGCTGCTGGTCGCCTCGCGATCGGAGAACGTCGAGCAGCGCGTCGCGGCGGTGAATGCCTCCGGGCTGATCGCCAAGCTGGTGGACGTCGAGGCCTTCGCGCTCGAGAACGCCTGCCGGCTGCTGACGCACCAGATGCCGGACGGCGGCATCGACCGCACCATCGCGGTCGTGGATTTCGGCGCCAGCACGACGACCTTCAGCGTGCTCAGGAACCTGGTCGTGGTGTACACCCGCGACTTCGCCTTCGGCGGCCAGTCGCTGACCGAAGAGATCATGCGCACCTACGGGCTCTCGATGGAGGAAGCCGGCCGCGCCAAGAAGGAAGGCGGCCTGCCGTCGAATTACCAGCCCGAGGTGCTCGACCCGTTCATCGACGACATGACCCAGCAGGTCAGCCGCTCGCTGCAGTTCTACCTCGCATCCGGCAGCGGCCGCAGCCAGCCCGAGCAGATCCTCATCTGCGGCGGCTGCGCCAACATCCCGGGCGTCGCGGAAGTGATCGCGAGCCGTGTCGGTATTCCGGCCGAGCGCGGCGACCCGCTCGGGCAGATGAAGATTTCCTCGAAAGCAAAGGCACTGGGGGTGACGAGGGACTCGACCGCGTTGCTGCTCGCCTGTGGCCTGGCACTGCGGAGTTTCGACGAAGATGCCAAGTATTAACCTGTTGCCCTGGCGGCAAGAGCTCCGCCAGCGGCGTCGGAAAGAATTCCTGATCGGCCTGGGGGCCGCGGTGGGCTTCGCCGCGCTCATCACCCTGCTGACGCACCTGACGGTCAGCTCGATGATCGACGAGCAGAAGCGCCGCAACGAGCTCTTGACCGCGGAGATCGCGGAGCTCGACAAGGCGATCGAACAGATCCTCGCGCTCGAGGACCAGAAGGCGCGGATGATCTCGCGCATGCAGGTCATCGACACGCTCCAGTCGAGCCGCCCGGAAGTCGTCAAGCTGTTCGACCAGATGGTCTCGACGCTGCCCGAGGGCGTGTACCTGACCTCGGTCAAGCAGAGCGGCAAGAAGATCGAGTTCAACGGCGTCGCGCAGTCGAGCACGCGCGTCTCCGCGTTCATGCGCAACATCGACTCGTCCGAGTCGCTGTCCACGCCGGACCTGAAGGTGATCCAGACCGGCCGTGACGCCGGCCCGGGCGCCCAGTTCACGCTGTTTGCGTCGCAGCGGGCAGTCGCCGGTGAGCAGGAGGATGCGGCGCCGGCCGCCGGCAAACGCGCCACGCGCGTTTCGGAGGCGCGGAAATGAAATTCCTCGAACAGCTGCAGCAGCTCGACTTCAAGGACATCGGCCGCTGGCCGTTCCTGTTCCGCGGACTCGGCATCCTGCTCGTGCTGGTCGTCATGACCGGCCCGCTGGTCTGGTACTTCGTCTGG
>JBOHZL010000042.1:0-23754 GCA_050738495.1 Steroidobacteraceae bacterium
GACTTGAGGAACTTCGCGCCCAGCTCAAGGCCGGCAGCGTGCCGGTGCTCGACCCGTTGCCGGGCGCCGACGCGGATGCGTTCGCCGCGACAATCGCGGGAAAGCTCATGGCGGAAAAGCTGCTTTTCTGCGGCCGGGCCGCCGGCATCTTCGAGCGATCGGACGACCCACGATCGCTCGTTTCCTACCTCGATCTCGAGGGCCTGCATCGACTCGAGCGCGCGGGCGCGCTGGAGGGCCAAGCCATGTCGTCTGTGGCGGCAATCCGCGCGGCGCTCAAGGGCGGCGTCAAGCGCGTGCACGTCATCTCGCAGGATGCACCGGACAGCATCCTGATCGAGATCTTCACCAACGAGGGCGGCGGCACGCTCATCGTGGCGGACGTGAAAGCTCTGACGCCGGCTGAGCTGCAACCCTTGCCGGTGGCGTCGTGACGCGGCTCTGGGACAAGGGCGCGCCGCTCGATGCGCGCGTGCTCGAATTCACCGCCGGCGAGGATCATGCGCTCGATGACCGGCTGGTCGCCTACGACGCCCTCGCGTCGATGGCGCATGCCGCAGTGTTGGCCGAGGCGAGACTGCTGACGGGAAAGGAATTCGATGCGATTCGCAAGGGACTTTCAGAAGTCGCGGCGGCGCATGCCTGCGGCGAATGGAAGGTGCGGCTGGACGAGGAAGATGGCCAGACGGCACTGGAGGTGCGCCTGACCGCGCTCATCGGCCCTGCCGGGGCGCGCATTCACCTCGGCCGCTCGCGGAACGACCAGGTGCTGGCGGCCTTGCGGCTGTATTTGCGCGATGCGGTCGCGGCCCTCGCCGCGCGCGCGGAAACCGTGGCGGCTGCACTCGATGCGCTGGCCGCGCGACAGGGCACGATATCGCTCCCGGGTTACACGCACATGCAACAGGCGATGCCGAGCAGTGTCGCGCTGTGGGCAGGTGGCTACGCCGCCGAAGTACGCGACGATGCGACGGGCTTGCAGTCGACACTGCGGCGCATCAATCTCAATCCGCTGGGCTCAGCCGCCGGATTCGGCACGCCGGGACTGCCGATTTCGCGCGAGGCGACGCGCGCCAGGCTCGGCTTTGCGGCGATTCATGAACCGGTCACCGCCGTGCAGCTCTCGCGCGGCAAGGCGGAGGCCCAGGTCCTCTTCGAGATCACATTGCTCCTGCAGGACCTCGGCCGGCTCGCCACGGACCTTCTGCTGTTCTATACGAGGGAATTCGCTTACGTGGAACTGCCCGAGTCAATCACGACGGGTTCCTCGATCATGCCGCAGAAGCGCAATCCCGACGTGCTCGAGCTGATCCGCGGGCGATCCACGACCGCGCTCGCCTGCCTCGTCGAGGCACTCAGCGTCTGCTCCAAGCTGCCGTCCGGCTACAACCGCGACGTCCAGATCATCAAAGCACCCCTCTTTAGGGGCATCGACGCCTGCAGGCAAGTGCTCGGCGTGCTGCCAGCGGTGTTGGAAGGCTTGAGTTTCCGTCCGGAGAACATTCGGCTGGATCCGACGATCCATGCAACCGCCCAGGCCAATGAACTTGTGGTTCGCGAGGGCGTACCGTTTCGGGAGGCTTATCGTCGGGTGGCGGTCATTTTGTCGGCACGCGAAGAAACTAATAATCGGTAATAGTGGCAATCATGTCCCCGATTCACGCACTCGCTTCGCGCGGCTTTTGGGCGGCGACTGGGAGCATGCCTGGAAGCTGGGAACGGACCATGCAGCCGATCCCGAACGTCCGTAAGGCCTCGCAGAGTCTTTCGCCGTTCTCGATGGTCCGCGTGGGCCGACTGGCGCCCACGATCCTGCAAATGGAGACAAAGAGTGCCGCCTGGCTGCTGTTGCGGTTCGAACGGAAAAAGACGGCGAAGGAACTCGGTGAGGGGCCACGAAGCCGCTCATTGGAGTTGAATCTCGATCGACGGCGCACCGTCACCAACTGGTCAGGCGTCAGACCGGTCCATCGCCAAGTGGTGTGCGCACGGGCGCCATGACCCAGAAATCGCAGACCGAGTTGAATGCGGCGGATGTAACGGCTCATGTGATCGTTGGCGACATCAACGTCCATTCATTCTCCTGTAGCGCAACATTCGCCTGGACTGCAATGGAGGGGTTTTCAGGTGAAAAGCCCACATACTCACGAGAGCAATCTCGAGATGACCGCATGAGAATGTCGCCCTGCTCTCTTGAATTGCAATGCGCCGATGAGCAACAAAATAGAAGTCTCGTGCGGGACGACGGCGACGGCGCCGCGCCGGAAACGAAGCCAATCGCTCGAGCTCGTGTACCAGCTAAACGCGCACTGCTTTGAGTCGATTGCCGATGGAGCAGCCGCGGACGAAAGCTTGGATTGTCCATTCGTGTCCGCCCATCGTGAACTCTGGGCCGAATTGGATTCCGAGGCACGGAAACGGATGGCATGACTGCCGTTTGTCATCTTGGACCTGCATTTCGCCGATGAAGCTTGGTGGCGGCCAGCAATCGACGAATCGACTTCAGACATGCATTTGCATGAGCTGGATTCGACCAATCGACTTCAGCGTGAGCTGAGCGAACGCTTGGCGCATGAGACTCTCATGTTCGCCTGGCAAATGGCTCGTACTGATCGAACCGCAACACAAGTTCTATTCGCCACGCGGTCGTCCGCGGCAGAGATGATCGGTGCGCTCACGCCCGGCCAGGTGCGCGACATCGCCTTGCGAAGGAGTGGGGGAATTCAGGTGCGTTGCGATGAGGACGACTGCTTCTGGCGAGACATGCTGCTCGCGGCCAAGGCGGGGAACGAAGCGGTCACTGCAAATCTTCACCTTCATGCGAAGCTGCTTCTGTTAGCACCCCTCGTCCGCAGCAGCTTGCAGCCGATCGTGCGCGATGAAGTCCGCCACAGCATTGACCTGGCCGACTGCGCCCGACCGCTTCATTGCTTCGAAGGCTTCCGCGGCAGACGATGATTCACGCGCGCAGCCGGCAAGCAGCAGAAAGCTGAGACGCACGATGGCAGCACGAGCAAAACGGTGAGGTGTATTCATATGCTGGAGTCAGCCTCCACTTCACACTCCTGACGCCTAATGACGCGGCGAGCAGTCCACCACACACGCCAAGTGGAGTTTCACTCCGTGTCGCGGCGTCGCGCGGCAGAGCCAGCTTGGCCCTGATCAGGTTGCAGGTGTTCCACGAAGAAGCGCTTTTTCAGTTCCAGGTCGTACTCGCCGGTCTTGCCCACCGCACCGTGACCGGAGTTCGGGTAGATCATCGTCCGGTGCTGCTTGCCGAGCCGGATCAGTGTCTCGCTCATCTTGAAAACGTCGGCCTGCGTGGCGGTGTCGTTGATTCCGCCGATAAGGAGTAGCTCACCCTTCAGTTGCCGAGCCAACGCAAACGGGTCGGCGGCATCGTAGGTAGCTTTATTCGCTTGAGGCATGCCGAGATACGGTTCGTAGAGTATGAAGCTGCGCGGATCGAAGCCCGGCACTTCACTGATGCCGACCTTGTAGAGATCGGGCGCCTGCGTCAGGGCCCGAAACGCGAAGTGCCCGCCCCAGGAGAGACCCCAGATGCCCACACGGTCGAGATCGAGAAAACCCAGCCGCTCCCCGAGCTGCCTCAGGGCGCCGGCATGGTCGTCGATCTCGAACTGCCCCCAGTTCATGTAGACCATGTCATGGAACGCCTTGGAACGTTCCGGCGTGCCTCTCGCATCGAGCGACACGACTATGAATCCGAGGTTGGAGAGGGCCCGGTTGAAGTTCGCCTGTCCCCGCTGCGCGTCGTCACCGAAATCCATCGGTCGTACGGCGATCTGCGGTCCGGCGTAGATGTATTCGACCACCGGATACTTGCTTTCGGGGTCGAAGTCGTATGGGAAGTACAGCGTCGCCCAAAGATCGGTTTCTCCGTCGGTTGCCTTAACCACGCATTCCTGCGGGGGCGTCCACCCGACCTCCTTGAGACGACTGATGTCGGCCTCGCCCAGGGTGCGAATGAGCGTGCCGTCGGTTTTTCGAAGTACCGTCTTCGGCGGGACATCCACGGCGGAGTACGTATCGACAAAATACGCCGCCGACGGAGCGATATTGGCGGCGTGCTGACCTTTGCCTTCGGTGAGTTGCATCATTCTCTTGCCATTGAGGCCGACACGATAGAGATGTGTGTCGTAAGGTCGTGATTGATCCCCGTGTCCTGTGAAATATACCCAGCCACCTTGCTGATCCACCTTCATGACGTCCTTGACCGGCCACTCGCCGCGGGTGAGTTGGCCCATGAGCTTGCCGTTCATGTCGTAACGATAGAGATGGTCCCAGCCGCTGCGTTCGGAGTTCCAGATGAAGCCCGAGCCGTCCGGCAGGAGGGTGAAGCCGGTTTCCGTGGCCCAGATAGCTTCGTGTTGATTGGTGAGAAAAGTGTCGGATTCCTCCGTCAGGATCGTACGAACCACGCGCGTGGCGGCGTTCACCGCCTGAATCCGGACGCGGCTCATCACCCGGTTGTAGCGCGCGATAATGAGTTCGGAGCCATCCGGCAACCAGGTCAGAATGCGCAGATACTGGTTCGTCATGTCCCCGAGATCGACAGGAAGCGGTTCGCGACGGAACATGTCAACGAGATACAGCTCAGAGCGGTAAAGCGCGCCTCCCGCAGGAACCGTGACGACCTCCATGGCTTGCGCGAGGGGTATCAGCCATTTGATGGAGGGAATACGAGCCAAGCCTTTGGTGTGCTGCTTGAACACCGCGAGCTTCTGGCTGTCCGGCGACCAGGGATTCCAGAGCGTTGCTTCCACGTCCCAGAAGGCGTCCCGCGTATCGTCGTCGGTAAAGCTGACCTTCTGGCCGTCTACCGTCGCGCGCATTACCACATCGTGGTCCTCGATGCCCGCAATCCAGCGGCCGTCTGGCGACATGCTTTCCGGCGAAGGCAAGCGTCCAATTCCCACGAATTTCTCCCGCATGAAGGTACCCGGGACCGCCCGCTCGGCTTCACTGATCACCAGTGCATTGGAACTGCTCGAAGGGGGAATCTGCCGCGTCAGCTCGTACTGATCGAGATCGAGCGCGTATTCGCTGCCTTCCAGAGAGAAGTTGACAGAATGCTGCCCATCGAACTGGAAATTCTCGAATGGAATGCCATTGCCGGCTGGCTCATGTCCCAGTGTTTCCGTCAGCACGGAACGGAGTTGTGCCGCATCGAAAAAGGGTACCGAGGTATCAGTCGCCGCATCCACTTTAATGATCTTGCGATCGTTCGGCCCCCCTTCCGCGTACCAGAAGCTCGAGCCGTCCGGCAGCCAATGCGGCACGACCCGTCCACCCTCCACCAGCCGCCCGAAGTCGAGATAGCTCTGATAGATGGCCTCGTCCTGCGCCGAGGGTTCAGCGTGCAGCTCGCTGACCGCAGTACTTGACAGCGCGAGACTCGCGGCCAGCGCGAAACAGCAATGCAACGCTCGAATGCGGATCATGTTCAATTCCTTCTTATATCAGAGTTCAAATTGAACATTCAGTCCGATGGTGCGCGGACCAAGGCGCTTGGCCACGTCACTGAAAACGGGACTGGGGCTCATGCGGGGTCCGCTGAGCTGACCATCCTCATTGAAGAGATTGTCCGCGAACACATACGCACCCCACCTGTCGGCTTGCAGACCGACCCGCAACGACGCCTGTGTGATTTTGTCTCCTTCGGTCATGACCGAGCCGAAGGTCAACATGCGCTCTCTGGTACGCTCAACACGAAAATGAGCGACACCCTGCAATCCCTCAGAGCCAATGTCCCGGCGGTAAGTGGCGGACGACAAGTCCTCAATGCGGCAGAGGCATGGGCTCCTTCTTAGCGCTCACGATCCTCCACGTGTCGCTTGAGCGTTTCCAGCTCCGCAGCGAAACGCCGATGATTGCTCCAATGGTTGTCGGCCTCGGCGGCCTCCAGCGCCTCGGCTGTCAAAGATGCCCCCGGCTCAGGACGCAGGACGAGCTGGCTGTAGACGTGATATTCCACCAGGGTCACATCGCCCTGCGGAATGATCTCCCAGCTTGCATAGCCGATGAGCTGGCCGTCTTGCGCATTGAGCCGGATTGTGCGTCGACGTTCCAAAATCATCTCAACGTTCTCGACGTGGAAGAGGATAATGTCGGGCTCTTCCGCCAGCACGGCTTTGAACTGCTCGCCGCGACCGCCCGGCTTGCCGCCGATCGAGATCAGGTCCGCACCCGCTTTCCAATCGTTGGAATGCACGATATGTGGCCAGATCTGCGCCGGCGTCGCCCGAATCTGCACGACGTTGTGAGTTACCAGATCGATAGCCGCCGACGCTTGGCTGTGAGCCGGAACCCATAGGACCGAAAGACCGATTAAGAGGACGCGAGTGACGGCGATTACTTTGCGACTCGAGGGTTGCATCGCTTGAAACTCCTGACATGGGAAGACGTCAGAATGATTGCCTGTGCGGCCCGATGCGCTCGACTGGCCGATCATGGAACACTCGGACGCGCGAATCGCGTGATGTCGACTTGATCTGCGCAGGGCTCGAAACGGTAGGCAACGTGCCCGAGCGCGCTGTGTGGCGGGTGCTGGTTCGACAGGAGCTGGTTTGCGTTCAGACATTCATCCCGCAGCTTGCCGTTGAACGACTCGATGAATCCATTTTCCGAAGGCCTTCGAGGTCGGATGAAGGCGAGCGTGACACCGCGACGATACGCCGAGTCGTCGAGCGCACGCGAGCTGGATTCGGTTCCGTGATCGACGGTGATCGTGTTGGGCTTGCCATGGCTGGCGATTGCCCGATCGAGCGCTGCTGCAACCGCCACGCCCGACGTGCCTTGAACCACCTCCAGGATCGGGCTCCAGCAACTCCATTGATCGACGAGGACACTCTTCATTGTGGTCCTCCCGATGCCGAAAGTGGTCGCGCAAGTATGCGGTGAAGGAGCGAGGCGGACCATCTCATTGATTGTAGAGCCGTTCGCGAAGCGACAGGAGGCCGAGATCCTCGTGAAGGAACAAGGGCTATCCATCGGCAGGGCTTGCAGGGTGGCAAGGTTATCGCGGACACATGCTATCGAAGGCTGAGATCGCGCATGGAGCGCGATCGCACGGTGATCGAGGTGCTCAACGAACTTGTGCCCCGTTAGCCGCGTTGGGGCATTTGAAGCTGCACGCTGCGACTGGATCTTCTCACTCATCGCCGTGCCCCCGGTCGGCGCGCTGCTGCACCAGCTGTGCACGGCGGTGATGCCTCAGTAACCGTGTAAGAAGCCGTAGCGTCTGTTCGCGGGTCTCCAGCGGAAAGCTCATCCGTGTCGCACAAGAACCTCCCTTTGGAGCACGCGGCCGCGTTCGGCAGCGCCTACGGCTGAAAGCAATCGATCAAGTTCGCGCAACGCCTCCACACGAACGTTCGGCGTTGCAACGAGCACAATGTGGCAGCATGCAGCGGCATCGAACATCCGTTGCGGCACCTCAAGCGGACGGGCAACATCGGCTTGCTCGAGCGCGCAGCGTTAGACCGCCTGCTCGCCCTTGGTGACGGCCCCAAAGACCAACAAACACCGAGCGGCCGTGCCACGGATGCCGGTGAGCGCCGCGTTGAGCAGCGCACGCGTAACCTTGAGCGACATGCGCTTGCCGACGTCGTTATCGAGTGTTTTTTTGAAGGCTAGCTGGACGGCGGCTTCTTCTCCGGGGGTGGCGGTTGCGGCGCGTGGGGCTCCGACTGGAGCTGGCTATCCTCAACCGTGAGCCGGCCGTTGATGAATACGCGGGTGATTTTCGCCATGTCGTCGAGATTCTCGTCCGGCCTACCATCCACGACGATGATGTCGGCGAGCTTGCCGGGCTCCGGCGTGCCGAGGCGGTCGGCCATGCGCAGGATTTCGGCGTTGGTGCGCGTCGCGGCGACCAGGGCCTCGCGGTTGCTGTAGCCCACGGCGACCAGGCTTTTGAGTTCGTCGATGTAGGCATGAGGCAGGTACTTGACCCAGTCAACGATCAGATCCGTGCCGACGCCCAGCTTGACGCCGCGCTGCTTCATTTTTCTGAGCATCTCAAGAATGCTGTCCTCCGTGAGCGTGAAGCGTCTCGAGGTTGAGCCGAAATAGCCGCTGCCGAGCCGGATGATGTACCGGTAGGGCACCAGCGTCGGCACCGAGGCGATGCCGCGCTTCGCCATGAGCTCGATGGCGCGATCGCTGCGCGGCAGCGGATGTTCGATGCAATCCACGCCGGCCTGGATCGCCATGTCTATGTACTGGGTCTCCGCGTCCACGGTCACCGGGATGCCGAGCGCGTGTGCCTCCTCGACGGCCGCGTTGATCTCCTCCTGCGAGTAGTGGCCGGCGAGCTTGATCAGGTCCGCGCCTTGCTTGAACTGCAACCGTACAGCATCGCGCCATCTCGTCCGGCCCCGACGCCTCGCGCAGCAGAGCCTGCGCGAAGCCCGGCGCGGTGGTCAGCAGGAAGCCCTCGGTGCCGTGGCCGCCGCGGCCGACGATTAGCTGCCCGGCTGGGAAGACGCGCGGCCCGGCAATGCGGCCCTCGCGCTGCCAGCGCTTGAGCGTAAACGGCACCTCACCTTCCGAGGCGACATCGCGCACGCTGGTGATGCCCGACAACGCGAAGATGCGCATGCGGTTGACGCCGCGCAGCGTGGCGTCGGCCACGCTTTCCGCTGAAGTCGCCGCCGGGCGCCCGAACTCCTCGACATAGGCCAGATGCGTATGCAGGTCTATGAGCCCGGGCATGACGGTCTTGCCGGATACGTCGTACGCTTTGGCGTCTTTCGGCCAGCCCGTGGCGCCGGGCGCTAGTATCGCCGTGATACTCTTGCCCTCGACGATGACGGTCGCAGCACGCGGCTCCGCGCCGGTGCTGTCAAACACGCGGTCGCCGACCAGCACGAACGCGCCCTTGGGCTCGTTGGAGCCCGCCGCCACAGGCACGCGTTGCACGTCGTCCGTGGTGATTGGCTTGCCCTGGTAGTACGGGCTGCGATCGAACAACTCGCTTCCGGTCTCGGCTCGCGCCACTTCCGCGACCGTGCACGACACGAGCGCCAGAAGCGGTGCTGTTGCCGCCAATTTTCTGAATTCCACCCTCATCCTCCCGGCAAAGCGATAGTCCTGCGGCGACTCTATTCTTTCTTGACGAAGGTGACCTCGGGATACGCGCTAGATGGCCCCTTGAGCAGCTCGCTTTCCTTGCCGCGCAGGTATTTGTCGAAGAACGCCAGCGTGTAGGCGGTGATTATCTGATGCGCGCGCCGCGGCTCGATCAGCTTCGGGTTAGCCGGCAGGAGCAGCGGGAGGTCCGAGAAGTTGAGGTGATCGGTGCCGGCGATGGTAAGGGTGTAACCGTCGCCGGTTGATTTTTGCATCAAGGCCTCGTGCCAGCCTTGGATCGTCGCCAGCAACTCACGCTGGAGGGCCTGCTGGTCGGGATCGTCCGGCTTGGGCGGCGGGGGCGGCGTGTTGTTCAGCATCAGCATGAATGGCCGCGTCGTGCCCTTGTCGCGCACGTCGCCGAACAGCATTCCGTCCTGATATACCGCCGCCTTGACGCGCGGATCATCGCGGCTCATCTGCACGCTCAACGAACCGCCGAACGACCAGCCCACTATGCCGATCCGCGAGGTGTCCAGCCGTTGGTGAAACATCTGCCCGGCGCTGCGCTCCAGTTCCTCGATCTTGTCCAGCGTGTAAACCGCGTCGCGCTGCCATTCCGGAAGTAGTTGCTCGTCAAGCCAGTCCCATTGCGCGAACGCGAACTGGCGCAGGTCATCCCCCAGCTGGGGCGGAGTCAGCGTATCGGCCTTGAAGCGGTAGCCGTCGGGGAACAGTTCGGCGCCGGGTGGGGCTCCGTAGAGCGCGGGGCTGGGGTGATCGGCCGCGAGCACGACGTAGCCGTGGCTGGCGAGCTGCTCGGCCACGAATGTGCCGACGAATCGCGCCATGCCGGCGCCAGGCTGATACACGAGCACCGGGAAACGCTCCGTTCCCCTGGCGATCGGCGCATCGGTCACGGCGTTGGTTTTCACGCTGGCGGCCTGCCGGAAAACGCTGCCATGCGGAAATTCATTGGCGTCCAGCACGTAGTGCGCCGGCGCCGCGCCGGTTTTCTCGGCGGGATACCAGATGCGCGCCAGCAGGTGGCGCTTGTCATTGGGATCCTTGGTAAAGGGCTCGCCGCGGTTTGGGTCCACCCACAGGTATTCATGAGTGCCGACCGCGAAGGGTCCCTCAGGCGCGGCAAACGGGGCGGTGGCCGCCGCCGGCTCGGCAGCCTGCTCGGAAGCCACTACTGCTGGCGACGCCTGCGCGCAGCTCGCGCAGACACATAGCAGGACCGGCGCTGCGACCCGTTTCAGCTTTTGCACGTTTATCCTCCCCTAGTAAGCTCAAAACTCTACCGTCACCGACGCCAGCAAAGTGCGCGGCTGGACGAGAAAGTAGCCTCGTAGGCTTCCCTGACAAGCGCGCAGTTCAAAACTAGACTTTCCGGTCTCTTTTCCCTCGGCATGAAGGTGAGGGGCGGTACACAGCCGAGACTGTCCTGAGGCCGCTCCTCGTTGTACACGACCCTTCTGTCTCACGGTGAGCCCACTTGTCGAGTAGCGTTGACGTTCACGGTAGACGGTGCCAGCCCAGCATCGCAAGGAATGTTGCGCATAGACGATTATAGCAACAAATGCTTGACAGGTCGGTTGAACGCACCTTACTGTTTGGCGCAGGGCAGTTGTTGTGCGCAGACGACGATCAGAAAAAAGTAAGGGGTATCAGATGTGCGACCGCTATCGTGCAAACCTTGCTATTGCCACGGCACACTGGGGGCGAGTCTTGTCCGCTGCAATGCTGATGGCGCCAGGGGCGGCGCAGTCGGCGCAGGACAAATTGGTGGGCCTCGAGGAGATCGTGGTCACGGCCACCAGGCGCCCGGTTCCGTTGCTGGACGTGCCAGTTGCCGTGTCGGTGCTCACCGCGGAGGACATCGTCGCGCGAGGGTTCTCGGAATACGGCGACTACCTGAACAGCCTGCCAGGCGTCTACTTCTTCGATGCCGGACCTGGCCGTTCCGTGATTCGCATCCGCGGAGTGAGTGCAGGTGAAGGAGGTACATCAAGCCTGGTCGGGACCTACTTCGGTGAGACGCCGACGAGCGCGGACGGAACCTATCAGAACCTGCGACTCGTCGACATCGAACACGTCGAGGTGCTGCGCGGACCGCAAGGGACGCTGTTCGGCGCCAATGCCCTCGCCGGCGTCCTGCGCATCCTTCCTGCGCAGCCGGATCTCGAGAGCTATCAATTGAATCTGACCGCGCGTGGGCTCTCGACCGCCCACTCCGACGACCCGGGCTATCAGATCGAGGGTGTCGTCAACTTGCCGCTCGCGAAGGATCAGTTCGCTTTGCGTCTGGTCGGCTACAAGCACGACATGGCAGGCTACATCGAAAACCTGTTCCCCGCCGGCCAGCCGGCGCTCGACTGGTCCGCCGCGGTAGGGGCTCCGCCCGGCACCCTTGTCATCCCGGCAATTGCTCCGTTCAACCGGACGGACATCAACCGTGAGGACACCGTGGGCGCACGAGCCGCCGCCGCCTGGCAGGCGACGGAGCGGTTGAGGTTTGAGTTCGATTATGTCACCCAGGAGAGCACGCTCGAAAGCGAGCCGCACGTCACGCCATCGGTTGGCGAGTACGCGCACACCAGGAGTATGGATGCGTTTTCGCAGGCCGAGTCCACAGAGGAGATTGACATCACGAGCCTGACCGTGCGTTATGACTGGGACGCTGTATCGTTCGTTTCCGCCAGCGCCTTGCAGAATTTCGGTACGCGCCAGTTCGCCGACTTCTCTGAACTCGTGGCCGGGGCTTTTGGCGTGCCGATTCCCGGGGAACTGCGCACCGTGGCTGAGAGCGAGGTACTCACACAGGAGCTGCGGTTGCAGTCGCGCGGCGATGGAGCGTTCCAATGGCTATTCGGCGTGTTCTACCTGGATCGCGACCGCGGTACTGATCAGGAGTTCCTGGATCTCTCTTGTCCCGCCTGTATTTCCGTTGTGCTTGCGCAAGAGGACGTTTTGTTGCGCGGTCACGTAGATTCCGGCGCAGAGCAGCGGGCGGTGTTCGGCGAGGTGTCCTATGACTTCTCGCCTCGTTGGACAGCCAGCGTCGGCGCGCGGTGGCTGGAGGAGGATATCCAGCTTCGCATAAGCGATCTTGAAGGCCTCCTGGGCGGCCAGCCGGACACTAATACCGAAGGTTCGGCCGACGAGTTCAATCCCGCGGCTCACCTGCGTTTCCGGCCGTCGGATGACCTGGCTCTGTATGCGCAAGCTGCCAGGGGCTTTCGCAGCGGCCAACCGAACCAGCAGTTCCCGCCGCAGTGCCAAGCCCAAGCCGAGGCTATAGGGCTGAAACTGATCTCGGATCCGGACACGCTCTGGAATTACGAGCTCGGCTTGAAGTCCTTCTTGGCGGACGGGCGGCTGAGTCTCAACGCTGCTGTTTACCATGGGGACTGGGAAGGCATCCAGCTCGCGGCAGGTCTGACGTGCGGCTTCGTCGGTGTTCTCAACGCCGGCGATGCGACCACGCAAGGAGTGGAGCTCGAGCTCACGGCGCAAGCGTCCAACGCTTGGCGCTTCAATCTGGCAGCTTCCTACAACGAAACGAAGTTCACCGACGTGGAGGCGGCCACCGGCTACATCGACGGCGAGACCGTACCGGACTCGCCCGAGATGAACGCGAGCGCAGGCGTGCAATATGACTTCAATTTGGGGAGTGAGTGGTCAGGCTTTGCACGTGCGGACTATCAGTACGTCGGCGACATCGAACGGATATTCCTCGGGGCGCAGCCACGTAACTTCACGCAGGACGCTTATGGCACCGGCAACGTGCGATTGGGCTTCTCGAGAAATAATCTCGCCCTGGAATTCTTCGGCCGCAACGTGACCGACGAGCGCGCCGTCGTCTTTATCGCGAACCCGGCGCTCGGTGCCGATCAAGTCATCATCCGTCCGCGGGAGTTGGGGATCGAGCTGCGCTACCGCTATTAATAGTCAAACGTGCACGATCGCCATACACGCGCCCCGCGTACCTGTAGCGAGGGGCGAAGCGGGAAACTTAGGCCCACTGCCTGAACCCAGTTTCCCTACGGCGGCCTGAAAATCAATCCGCCAAACGACAGGCAAAATAGCTTGAGATGGCGCAGAGCACCTCGATGAATCTACCTGAGCCTTATCTGCTATTCCTCGGCGACGTGCACGGCGAATCGTATGCCAAGACAGCTTTCGGGCTTCGGGACTGGATGCCGAATGCGGCGATCGGGCAGTTACGGCTGCCCGGCTGTACGGTCACGACCGGGTTGCCCGATCTGACTCCGGCGCAGGCCGCGCAGCAAGGGGTGCGTGCGATGCTCCTCGGCGTCGCGCCAGTCGGTGGTGCGATCCCGCCGCATTGGATCCCGGTGATGATCGCCGCGCTCGAAGCAGGCCTTGATCTGGTCAGCGGTATGCATACTCGGCTCGCGTCGATTCCCGACGTGAGGGCTGCGGCCGAACGGACTGGCCGCCGGCTGTTCGACGTGCGTCATACGGACCGGCCATTCCAGCCGGGAACAGGGGTCAAGCGGGCTGGAAAACGATTGCTGACCGTCGGCACTGACTGTGCGCTTGGCAAGAAGTACACCGCGCTCGCGATCGCACTGGAGCTGCAGCGCCGAGGGCGCAAGGCAACATTTCGCGCGACCGGGCAGACGGGCGTTATGATCGCCGGGAGTGGGCTTGCAATCGATGCGGTGGTTGCCGATTTCATCTCTGGCGCCGCCGAATGGCTCTCCCCGGAGAACGACGCCGACCATTGGGACATCATCGAGGGCCAGGGGTCGCTATTTCATCCCGCCTACGCCGCGGTCACGCTCGGATTGCTGCACGGCTCGCAGCCGGACGCGATCGTGCTCTGTCACGAGCCGACGCGGCGCACGGTCATGGGGTGGCCCAACTACACGCTCCCTGACCTGCACGATGCCATCGATCTGTATTTGAGGAACGGCCGTCTCACCAACCAGGCAATCCGTTGCGTCGGTATCAGTCTCAACACCTCGAAGCTCGACGATGACGGCCGCGCGCGCATGGTTCGCGAGGTGAGAGCTCGCCTCGACCTGCCGGTCTTCGACCCGATGCGCGACGGCGCGGGCGAAGTGGTGGGAGTTCTGGAGACGCTCTTCTGATGATGCTTACCGGGCGGATCGACACCTGGCCGCTGCTCTCACCGTTTCGCATCTCGCGTGGAACGATATCCTCTGTCCAGGTCATCGTAGTGGAGATCGAGGATCGCAACGGGATACGCGGGCGCGGCGAAGCGGCGGGCGTCGACTACGAAGGCGAGACGCCGCAATCGATGCTCGCGCAAGTCGAGAGTGTTCGACCACGAATCGAATCGGGCATCGACCGCCAGAGTCTGTTCCACCTCCTTCCAGCGGGCGGGGCGCGCAACGCACTCGATTGCGCGCTGTGGGACCTCGAAACCAAGCGCTCCGGCATTCCCGCCTGGCAGGCGGCAGGGCTTGCGACGATCGAGCCGGTGCCGACGGCCTACACCATCGGCATAGGACCACTGGATGAAGTCGCGGCCAAGGCCGAAGCGGTCCGCGATCACCGGCTTCTCAAACTCAAGGCCGACGCTGACCGGCACGTGCAGATCGTCGAAACAGTGCGTCGTATCTGTCCGGCCTCGCAGCTGATCGTCGATGCCAATCAGGCGTGGACGATCGAGCTGCTCGAGGAGCTTGCGCCGCGCCTTGCCGATCACGGCACGGTGCTGATCGAGCAGCCTCTGCCCCGGGATGCGGACAACGCGCTCCGTGACTACCGATCGCCCGTTCCGATCGCTGCCGATGAATCGTGCACCGACCGCGGATCACTCTGGCGACTCGAGGGCAAGTACCAATTCATCAACATCAAGCTCGACAAGTGCGGTGGCCTTACGGAAGGCCTGGCGCTCGCGTTCGAGGCACGCACGCGCGGCTTCGGGCTGATGGTGGGCTGCATGCTCGGCTCTTCATTGGGCATGGCACCGGCCGCAGTGATCGCGCAACTCTGTCGCTTCGTCGATCTGGACGGCCCAATGCTGCAGGCGGGTGACTACGTGCCGCCGATCAAGTACGAGCGCGGCATCATGTCCGTTCCGCCGCGCGAGCTGTGGGGCTGATGCCAGTACTCGTTGGGTGCATTTAGGCAGGTACGCAAGAATAAGGAGTGTCATGAAGAGCCTCGTAATCGTTGGCGCAGCAGCCCTCGTGTTAGTTGGCTACGCGCTGCGATCGCCGGAAGTCGAACACTACGATGTGCTGATCCGCAACGGTACCGTTTATGACGGCACCGGAGCTCCGGGCGTACGAACCGACGTCGGTATCCACGGAGATCGAGTGGCCGGGATGGGCGACCTGTCCGCGGCCCGGGCCGACATCATGATTGATGCAGCCGGACTCGCGGTGACACCCGGGTTCATCAACGTGCTGTCCTGGGCGACGGAGTCCTTGATTGAGG
This sequence comes from Steroidobacteraceae bacterium, assembly GCA_050738495.1. Taxonomy (GTDB): domain Bacteria; phylum Pseudomonadota; class Gammaproteobacteria; order Steroidobacterales; family Steroidobacteraceae; genus SCUD01. Next base: position 15,541 of record JBOHZL010000042.1, read on the forward strand.
ACGGGCGCGCTCTATCCGATGTGAAACAAGGCGTCACACTGGAAGTCATGGGTGAGGGGTGGTCCATGGGGCCTCTCAACTCCGCAATGAAAGAGGATTTGCAGAAGGAGCAGGGCGATATCCGCTACGACATCGCCTGGACCACGCTGGGCGAATACCTCGAGCACCTTGAAAAGCGCGGCGTGTCGGTGAACGTCGCTTCCTTCGTCGGCGCAGCTACGGTGCGCATGCACGAGCTCGGCCACGCCAACCGGGCGCCGACCGCTGCAGAGCTGGCACGCATGCAGGCGCTCGTGCGCCAGGCAATGGAGGAAGGCGCACTGGGCGTGGGCAGCTCCCTGATCTACGCACCGGCGTTCTACGCAAAAACCGATGAGCTCAAGGCGCTGGTCAGCACTGCAGCGGCTTACGGCGGCGGGTACATCTCGCACATCCGCAACGAAGGCGATCAGTTCATGGAAGCGCTCGATGAGCTGCTCGAGATCGCGCGCGCTACCGGCGCGCACGCCGAGGTCTATCACCTGAAAGCGGCCGGGCGCGATAACTGGCACAAGATGGGTGAGGCCATTGGCAAGATCGAACGGGCGCGCGCGGCCGGGCTCGCCGTGTCTGCCGACATGTATCCCTATCCGGCGGGCGCGACCGGCCTGGATGCGTGCATGGACCCGGCCGTGAAAGAGGGCGGCACGGACGCCTGGGTGGAGCGCCTGAGAAACCCGCAAGTGCGCAAGGCCGTCGTGGAAGTCATGTTCCGCAAGCCGAAAACCTGGGAGAACATCTGCTACAACTCGGGCGCTCCCGAGAACATCGTGCTGGTCGGTTTCAAGGAAGAGAAGCTGAAACCATTGACCGGCAAATCGCTCGCGGAAGTGGCGAAAATGCGCGGGACGTCGCCGGCTGAGACTGTCGTCGACCTGGTGATCGAGGATCATTCTCGCGTCGCCACGGTGTTCTTCCAGATGTCCGAGGACAACGTGAAACTCGGCCTGTCACAACCTTGGGTCAGCCTGGGTTCGGACGCCGAGGCGATGGCGCCCGAAGGCGTCTTCCTCAAGAGCAATCCGCACCCCCGCGCCTACGGCACTTTCGCGCGCTTTCTGGGCAAGTACGTGCGGGACGAGAAAGTCACCACGCTCCCCGATGCGATTCGGCGGATAACCAGCCTGCCCGCGCAGAACTTCAAGCTGAAGGAGCGCGGCTGTCTGAAGGTCGGCTGCCATGCGGACGTGACGATCTTCGATCCGCGGACGATCAGCGACACGGCGACTTTTGCGACGCCTCACCAGTACGCGACCGGGACGCGACATGTGCTCGTCAACGGCACGCTTGTCCTCATGGATGGCGAGCACACCGGAGCCAAGCCGGGGCGCGTCGTCCGCGGACCCGGTTACAGGCTGACCACGAATAGATGATCGGTAAGTCGCACGCCTCAAGGAGAAGTCCGATGCGTTTACGGCAAGTGCTCGGTCTTGTGCTCATCGCGGTGGCGTCCTACGCTGACGCGCAAACGCGACCGCCGCCCGGCAGTGCCGAACTGGAAGCCGTAATCGAGAAGATGAGGCAGGAGTGGAAGGTTCCAGGCACCGCTATCGCGATCGTGCGCGGTGATGAGCCGCTGCTCGTCAAGGGCTTCGGATACCGCGATCTGGAAGGGAAGCAGCCGGTGACGGAGCGGACGCTGTTCCGGATAGGTTCGGTCACGAAGTCCTTTACGGCCGCGGGTGTCGCGGCACTTGCGACGCAGGGAAAGCTCGAGTGGAACAACCCGGTGCGAGAGGTCCTGCCGGACTTTCGCTTGTATGAGGACGACCTCACGGCGCGCGTGACGCCGGTGGATCTGCTCTCGCACCGCACCGGCCTGCCCCGCCACGACGCCATCTGGTACTACAACCGCGACTGGTCGCGCGAAGAGCTGATGAGCCGGCTGCGCTACATGCAGCCGAGCAAGGATCTGCGCGAGGGATTCCAGTACAACAACTTCATGTTCCTAGCTGCGGGCTATCTGACCGGCCGCGTGCTCGGCACAAACTGGGAGGAGGCGGTCCGCGAGTTGATCTTCGAGCCGCTTTCCATGACGGCGACCACGATTTCGCTCGAAGAGATGCAGAAGAACCGGGATCACGCCTCGTCATACCTGAAGGACAAGCAGGATGCGATACACAAAGCACCAGTTGACGCATTCGGCAGTATGGCGCCCGCGGGGCTGATCAATTCCAACGCGCAGGAGATGAGCCGCTATCTCACCATGCTGATGAACGAGGGGCGCTACCAGGGCCGGCAGGTCCTGGCCAAGACCGACGTGCAGAGAATGACGACGGCGCAGATGCCGGTTGGTCCTGCCGATCCGCGCTATCCCGAGCTGGGTGATACCGCCTATGGGCTCGGGTTGTCCGTGACCAGCTATCGCGGGAGGCGCATGGTGCATCATGGCGGCGCAATCGATGGTTTTCGCGCGCACCTCGTTTTCCTGCCAGAGGACAAGATCGGCGTCGTCGCTTTGGCGAATCTCGGCGGCAGCAACTTCGTCGGTGCTATCAGTCACGAGCTCCTGGACCGGGTTCTCGGTCTGCCCGCCGCCCACTGGAGTCAGCGGTATTTGAGTGACGAACAAACTGCGAAGGCCGCAGAGCGTGAAGCCGAGAGGAAGGGGTATAGCCCGCGGAAGAGGGGTACCCGGCCATCGCACGCGCTGGCCGACTACCCGGGTCACTACGAGCATCCCGCTTATGGCACGGTCAGGATCGTGCAGGCGGGCGAGCAGCTGAAAGTGAGCTACGGTTCCCTGGATACGGGGCTCGCTCACTTTCACTACGACAGCTTCGAGTTCGTTACCGAACCGGTGTCGCAGAGCAAGTTGCGGCTGCGCTTCGATACCGACGGAGACGGAGAGATCGCGAGCGTCACGGTGCCGATGGAACCGCTGGTGGCGCCTATCGTTTTCAATCGCGTCGCCGATCCGCTCATGCGCGAACCGGCCTTCCTCAGCTCGCTCGCAGGCAAGTACGCGCTCGGGAATACGGTCCTCGAGGTTGTGCTTCGCGTCGATGGGCAGCTCCTGTTGGCGCAGCCGAACGGCCAGACCTTGGAGCTGGCACCGATGCGCGGTACGACGTTCCGCATCAAGGATCGCGCCGGCTGGAGCCTGGAGTTCAAGCCCGGAGCGGATGCTGCGATCAACGAAGCCGTTCTGCATATGCCGGGCTCCAGCAGTGTGCTCAAGCGCAAGCTCTGAGCGCAGGCGCGCCGAGCAATGAGGGATTTCTTTCGGCGGTACCTGTTACCCGGCTTTGTGTTCGAAGCTGCGGTGATCGGCGGCGGCTATGCGACGGGGCGCGAGTTGGTGGAGTTCTTTCTGCCAGCCGGCCCTTGGGGCGGTCTTCTCGGAATGGCAGTAAGTATGCTCGTGTGGAGCGCGGTACTGGCTGTCAGTTTCGAGCTGGCGCGTCGGGCGCGCGCCTACGATTATCGCTCCTTCTTCAAGCTGCTGCTCGGACGCGACTGGGTCCTGTTCGAGATCGCTTACTTCCTGCTGCTTGTCATCGTACTCGCCGTGCTGGGCGCAGCGGCGGGAGAAATCGTCCATAGCTTGTTCGCCGTGCCGAAACTCATAGGCTCGCTGACCATGATCGCCAGCGTGGGCTTGATTCTCTTCTACAGCAACGCGGGAATCGAGAAATTTCTGGCTCTCTCCGCGGCTTACCTCTATCTCGTCTACATTGTATTGGTGCTCTGGAGCATGGCGGCGTTCGGGGACCGCATCGAAGCCAGCTTTGCAGCTGAGCCTGTCGGCGAGCGTTGGTTCATCGCCGGGGCGACCTATGCGGGCTACAACGTTGCGACCATTCCCGCGGTTCTTTTCTGCATCCGCCACCTGCGCCGTCCGCGAGAGGCTGTCGTATCCGGTCTGCTGGCCGGTCCGCTGGGCATGCTTCCAGTGTGGCGTTCTACATCGCCATGATGGGCTACTACGAGGAGATTGGCGCCGTAGCCCTGCCCTCGGCATTCCTGCTCACCAAGCTGCAAGCGCCGTGGTTCGAGTGGGCGTTCCAGCTTGCAGTTCGTCTGACGCTCGTGGATAGAGGTGTAGCGATGCTGCATGCGATCAACGAGCGGACGGCGAAACACTTTGCAGTGCGACGTCTTCACATGCCCCCGCTCCTTCGTCCTGCATTGGCGGTGGCAATCATGGCTGTTTCCGTGTTCGCGGCATCCGCCATCGGGCTGGTCGAGCTCATCGCGAAAGGTTATGGCCTGCTGACCTGGGCCTTCATCGCCGTGCTGGTAGTGCCGGTCTTGACTGTCGGGATCTGGAAGATCCGCGAGCTACCCGCTGATCAGCCACTAAACTCAAGTAGCGCCCAGGCATGAGTGCTCCGGTGCATGCACACAGCCGCCAACGCCGCGCAGCACGGCATGGCGCCGGGTGCCGCTGAACTTCTTGGGGGAGCTGTCGTCATGCGTCTCGTGAAGCTCGTTCCACTAGTGCTCATGATGGCAGGCGGCATCGCTGCCCCATTCGCCCAGCAGACACCGCAGATGCCGCTGACGCCCGTGCGCGAGGAGGTGCAGACGCCGATCGGTCCGCCGGTACCGACGGCGCAGAGCCTGACGCGAACCGACCTCGAAGCGTGGCTCGACGGCTTCCTGCCGTATGCCCTGCAACGCGGCGACGTCGCAGGAGCGGTCGTAGTCATCGTGAAGGACGGTGAGGTGCTGTTGCAGAAAGGTTATGGCTTCGCGGATCTCGAAAAGCGCACGCCGGTGGATCCTGAGCAGACGCTGTTCCGTCCGGGGTCGGTGTCGAAGCTCTTCACGTGGACCGCGGTGATGCAGCTCGTCGAGCAGGGCAGGCTCGATCTCGATCGCGACATCAACGAGTACCTCGACTTCCGCATCGAGCCGCGGGAAGAAGGCGCGATCACGCTTCGCAATCTCCTCACCCACACCCCCGGCCTCGAGGAGTTCGGCAAGGGCCTGTTCAGGAACGAGGCACCCACGGAAACGCTCGGCGAGGCACTGAAGCACTGGACGCCCGAGCGGATCTTCCCGCCCGGCATGCCGGCGTACTCGAACTACGGCACCGCGCTCGCGGGCTACATCGTGGAACGTGTCTCGGGCAAGTCGTTCGACGACTATGTCGAACAGCACATCTTCCAGCCGCTCGGCATGCGGCGCTCCACGTTCCGCCAGCCGCTGCCGAAGGATATCGAGGTGGGCATGTCGAAGGGCTACGACGTCGCGTCCGAGCCGCCGCAGCCGTTCGAGAACGTCGGCCTGCCGCCTGCAGGAAGCATGTCGGCGACCGGCGCCGATCTGGCGCGCTTCATGATCGCGCACCTGCAGGATGGCCGCTTCGGCGACGCGCAGATCCTAAAGCCCGAAACGGCGCAGCTCATGCACGGCACTGCGCTCACCACCCTGCCGCCGCTCAACCGGATGCTGCTCGGCTTCTACGAGCACAACATCAACGGCCGCCGCGTGATCACGCACGGCGGTGACACGTTCTACTTCCATACCGAGCTCAACCTGTTCGTCGACGACGGTGTCGGCCTCTACATCTCGATGAACAGCCTCGGCAAGGAAGGCGCCGCCGGGCCGATCCGCAGCGCCCTCTTCGAGCAGTTCGCCGATCGGTATCTCTCCGACCGAGAGGAGCGCGACCAACTGGCGCGAGGCACCATCGTGCCCGCGGCGGCCGCGCTGCACGCGCAGATGATGGCGGGCCGCTACGACAACTCGCGGCGCTGGGAGTCGAGTTTCCTCTCGCTGCTGAATCTCGTCGGCCAGACCAAGGTGGTCGCGACGGGCGACGGCACGATCATGGTGCCCTCGATGCTGGGCCTCAACGGTGCGCCGAAGAAGTGGCAGGAGATCGCGCCCTTCGTGTGGGTCGAGGTCGGCGGAAAGGAACGCCTCGCGGCGACCGTGCAGGACGGCCGCGTCGTGCGCTTCAGCGTGGATGAGATTTCGCCCTTCATGGTGTTCGAGCCGACGCCGTGGTGGGAGTCGGCCGCGTGGCTCATGCCGCTCACGGTGGCAGCGATCCTCGCGCTGCTGCTCACCACGCTCGCCTGGCCGGCGCAGGCGTTCGCGCGGCGTCACTATCGCGCCACGTTTCCGTTCACCGGGCGCGACGCGCGCTCATACCGTCTGATCCGCATCGCAGCCGTGGCGACGCTCGCCACGCTCGTCGCCTGGGCCGTGCTCTTCAGCGCCGCGCTCGCCGATTCCAAGGTGCTGTCGCCGGCGCTCGACGGCTGGCTGCTCTTCCTGCTCTTCCTGCACTTCGTGAGTTTCGTGGTGTTCGTCGGCGGCACGGCGGTCGCGGGCTGGCACGCGTGGGTCGTGTGGGCAGGTCAGCGGCGCTGGACGTCAAAGGTGTGGAGCGTGGTGTTGCTCGTGGCGGCGCTTACGCTGCTATGGGTGGCGGTCGTCTTCAAACTGATCAACTTTTCCGTGAACTACTGATCGCGCCGCCGCCCGGCGCCACAGCGGCAAGTGCGGCGGCCTGGCACGGAGGGAGAGGTCACTGCAGGCGATCGAACGGCGCGTTGCCGATGGGATACTTGCGCCAATCCGCGTAGTCGTAGTGCCACCATTCGATCGGGTAGACGTTGAACCCTTCCGCTTCCATCGCGTTGCGAAGCAGTTCGCGATGCCAGCGCTGCAGCGAAGTGCCGCCGGGATAGTCCGGATAAGAGCGGTCGCTAAGCTCGTCGTAAGCACCCACCATGTCGACAGGTTGACCTGTCTTCGAGTCGTACAGAGTGAGATCCACCGCCACGCCCCGGTTGTGGAGCGAACCTTGAGACGGGTCGGCAACGAACTTCTTCAAGTCGTCGGGCGTTGCATCCCAGAACACCTTGGTCACAAACCACGGCCGATAAGCGTCGTGGATCAGAACGCCATACCCTCTTTCTTTCAGGGCGCGATGCGCGCGCACCAGCGCCTCTGCCGCAGGGCGTTGCAGAAAGGCACGTGCTTCAGGATAGAACACACTCCCCAGAAAGTTGTTCGTTCCGGCGTAACGGACGTCGAGCTTGATCGTCGGATCAAGCTGTGTCGGCTCGACCAGGTCAGGTTCGCGAAACTCGCCGCGTTCCTCTGGCGGTCGTGCGGCCAGCGCTTCTCGCAGCAGCTCCCTTACTGGCCGCAGCGGCCGGATGCGAAGCTGGGCAGTGCCAGACGCAGGGCCCACGCGGCGGCGTTTGAATTGGATGCCGGCAGCCTCGACCAGGATCGCCTGCCCGCTTGTGTCGCGGGTGAAGACGAGCCGCTCGCCGGCATATAGCCCGCGGTCGGGGAACTTGAAGGCGTCTTTCGATACCGGCTCCAACAGATCAAACTCGAACCACTCGATCAGAGCCCAGAGCTGGCCGTTCCGCTCGAAGATATAGAGGATCTCGTGATCCCATCCGTATTCGCCGATCAACCCGCGAAACGAAGCGGGTGCTGGCGGCGGCCTGGGAACGCTGACCCGCTCAAGTGTTTCCTCTCCGAGGATGATCGCGTTGTCGCGCAAGCGGATTCTTTCGCCGTACGAGAGCCGATCGTCCACGATCAGTACATCGCCCAGAGACCGCAGCCGCACCTGCTCGCCCCCTTTAGTGCAGCACATGGAGAGCCGGCCAGCGCTATCGGTCACCTCGATGCTCCTGGTTCCTTTCGCATAACGCCCGGCGATCATTTTCGCGGTCTGCGACGGCACCGCCGACGTGATTTCCGGCAACGGCATGGCCCGGTTCTGCCGAACGGCCAGCATGGCCTGCAAGGCGTATCGGGCGACACGGTCCGTTACTGCGTTCGCTCCGTCCATGGTCGTCACGACCACCACGCCCAGCTTGTCATCGGGCAGTGCCTGAAGGCTCGTCGCGAATCCGTGGATGGCGCCGTTGTGCCCGACGCTGCGGTGGCCGTCGAGTTCGCTCAAAAGGAATCCGATGCCATACTGCGGCTTGCCTGCCGGCGCATCGAACTGCGCCGTCCACATCTGCTCGAGCGTGGCGCTCCGGAGCAGCGGCCCCTTCAGGCCTCGCCCGCCGGCGAACAGGGCGCTGAGGAAACGCCCTAGATCGGTGACGGTCGTGTACAGGGTGATTTCCAGCGGTCGTCGCAACATCTCGTCAATGGAGGTGTTGTATGGGACGGCCACCAGGGTGGGTTAAGGAACGGACGGGCCGGGCGCCGATGCGGTCGCCGGGTCGGCCAGGTGTC
>JBOHZL010000043.1:0-23173 GCA_050738495.1 Steroidobacteraceae bacterium
CCGCTGCCGCGGCGCGCCGACCGTGCGAAGTTCGCCGGGATGCCGCCGATCAGGAATCCCGGATCGCGGCCCGACTGGTCGAGGATCCAGGCCAGCATGCTCGCGGTGGTGGTCTTGCCGTGGGTGCCGGCCACCGCCGCGACCTCGCGCCCGCGCAGCACGTTTTCCGCCAGCCACTGCGGGCCGGACGTGAACGGCAGGCCGCTGTCGAGCAGCCGCTCGATCAGCGGGTTGCCGCGGCTCATCACGTTGCCGACCAGCACCCTGTCCGGCCTGAGATCGAGCTGGGCGGGATCGTAGCCATCGATCAGCGCGATGCCGAGCGACTCGAGCTGCGTGCTCATCGGCGGATAGACGTTGGCGTCCGAGCCGGTGACCCGATGGCCGGCCGCGCGGGCGAGCGCCGCGATGCCGCCCATGAACGTGCCGCAGACGCCGATGATGTGCAGGTGCATCAGGCGCCCACCGGGAACAGCTTCTGCGTGATCACCTTGCTCGCGATCAGCCAGGTCAGCGCAACCGCCACGCCGGTGACATAGCCGGTCTCGAGCGCGCATTTCACGATGTGCCCGACCGCCAGCAGGAACCAGGCTGTCACCGCGATCGAGCCGGTGTTGGTCAGCAACCAAACCGGGTAGTTGGTCGTCGCCGGCCCGCGCATGAGCAGGAGCAGCATGATCACGATCGGAGCGATCACCACCGAGATGCCGAGCACCGCGCTGATCGTCTGCAGATAACGGTGACGGCTCCGGGTTGCCGTCAGCAGCACCCAGAACAGCGCGAACGCGAGGCCCAGGTCCACGGCCGTGCGCGCGACGATCCGGTCACCGCCATGGATGATCCAGGATTGCAGCGCGCTGGTGGCGGCATAGACGATCGCCATCAGCGTCACCAGCAGACCCGACGCCGGCAGGATGCCCGGATTGCTGCGCAGCAGCACGATCCGGAACAGCGAACTCAGCAATTGGCTCATGCGCCGGAACCCCTGAAGTGCCCTCGCATGAGGCGCGTTACGCGCGCGCGGCGGCATGCGCATAATAAGGTGGCGATGTCGATTGTATCCACACAGGCGCCCGCGGCGGACGCCGAATCACCGATCCAGGACCGGGCCGTACTGACCGGGCGCGTCGGCGCGTGGCCCGCAGCAGCCATGCTTGCGCTCGACACGGAATTCGTGCGCGAGCGCACTTACTATCCGAAGCTCTGCCTGATCCAGGCTGCGCTGCCGGGCGAGCTGGCGCTGATCGACGTGCTCGCGATTCCGGACGGCGGCGCGCTGCTGGAACCTCTCGTCGATCCGCGCCGCCCCAAGCTGCTGCACGCCGCGCGCCAGGACATCGAGGCCCTGCTGCCGCTGACGCGCGCGCCGCTCGCGCCGGTGTTCGACACGCAGCTCGCCGCCGCGCTGCTCGGATTCGCGGCGCAGATCGGCTATGCGGACCTGGTGCGGGAGCTGCTCGGCGTCGAGCTTGCCAAGGGACATGCGCGTACCGACTGGTCGCGGCGGCCGCTGTCGCCGGCACAACTCGCCTACGCGGCCGACGACGTGCGCTACCTGCCGGAGCTCGCGGCCACGCTCGCGGAGCGGCTCGCGGCGGCAGGCCGCAGCGCCTGGATGGAAGAGGAATCGGCCGCGCTCGGCGACATCTCCTTGTATCGAGTCGAGCCCGCGGACGCCTGGCGCCGCCTCAAGGGACTGGAGCGGCTCGACGCCGCGTCCTTCGACGTCGCGCGCGCACTCGCGCGCTGGCGCGAGCAGCGCGCCATGCATCGCGACCTCCCGCGCGGCTGGGTGCTGCCCGATGTCGCGATCCACGAGCTAGCCCGCATCCGGCCGCGCAATGCCGGCGAGCTCGCGCGCATCGACGCGGTGCCGCGCGGCACCGCCACGCGCGCGGCGGACGAGATCCTCGCGGTGATCGCCGGCGCCGGGGCGGATCCGGCCGCGAGCGTGGAGGATTTCGGGCGCCCGGGGCCCGATGAACTGCGATTGCAGAAGTCGCTGCAACAGCGATTGAAGACGATCGCGGACGGGCTCGGCATCCAGCCCGAGGTGCTGGCGACGCGACGCGAGCTGGCGGCGCTTGCGCGTGGCGCGCGCGATGTGCCGGTGCTCGCGGGCTGGCGGCGCGAGATCGCCGGCGAGCCTCTGCTCGGGGACTGTCCCCTTTAAAGTTCCTCTTTAAAGGGGACTGTCCCCTCTTCTTCTTGGCAGCTTGCCGCTAGGCAATCGCTGTTTCGAGCCGCGCGTCGACCTGCTCGAGGCTGCCGTCCGCATCGATCCTGCGCAGCAGTCCCTTGCGCTCGTAGTAGTCGATCAAGGGCTGGGTGCGTTCGCAATAGACGGCGAGCCGCTGGCGCACGGTATCGTCGTTGTCGTCGGGACGCTGAAACAGGTCGTGCGCCCCGCCGTCGAGGCATTTGTCGCCGGGCCGCGGCGGATTGGATTCGACGTGGAAAACGCGGCCGCAACGCCGGCAGCTGCGCCGCCCCGCGAGGCGCTTCTGCAGGACGCCGGAAGCGATCTCCAGCAGCACGACCGCGTCGATCGGCGTGCCGAGATCCGACAGCAGCGCAGCGAGCCCGTCGGCCTGGACGATGGTGCGCGGAAAGCCGTCGAGGATGAAACCGCGCGCGGCATCGGGCCGGGCAAGCCGCTCGCGGATGATGCCGAGCATGATGTCGTCGGCGACGAGCCCGCCCTGGTCCATGACCTGTTTCGCGGCGCGGCCGAGCCCGGTATCCGCCGCCACGGCCTCGCGCAGCAGATCGCCGGTCGACACCTGCGGCACGCCGTGACGAGCCTGCATGCGCTGCGCCTGCGTGCCCTTGCCCGATCCGGGCGCGCCCAGCAAGACGAGTCTCATTCCGTCAAACTCCCCACGCCCGGCGCCCTCCGCGGGGCGCCCATCGTGCCCGCGGCTACAGGTGGCGTCAAACCGCCGCGAATCGGCTATGCTTCGCCCCCCACGGGGCGGCGCCGCCGCCCGCAAGATGGATCTCGAAGATGGCCGGACGCAACAGCAAGCATCCCGCGCGCCGCAACGCGCTCTACGCGCAATCCGGCGGCGTCACCGCCGTCATCAACGTGACGGCCTGCGGCGTGATCGAGGCCTGGCGCAGGAACCGCAAACGCGTCGGCAAGCTCTACGCAGGCCGCGACGGTATCGTCGGCGCCCTGACCGAGGACCTGATCGACATCGGCCGCGAGAATGCGGCGACGCTGCGCGCATTGCGCTACACGCCGGCCGGCGCATTCGGTTCGGCGCGCTACAAGCTCAAGGATCTGGAGCGCGACAGGGCGAAGTACGAGCGGCTGATCGAGGTGTTCCGCGCCCATGACATCGGTTACTTCTTCTACAACGGCGGCAATGATTCGATGGACACGGCGCTCAAGCTGTCCGAACTCGGCGCGCAGGCGGGATATACGATCGCCTGCATCGGCATCCCGAAGACCGTGGACAACGACCTGCCGGTGACCGACTGCTGCCCGGGCTTCGGCTCGGTCGCGAAGTACGTCGCGGTGTCGACGCTCGAGGCCTCGCTCGACGTCGCCTCGATGGCGCGCACCTCGACGCGCGTGTTCATCCTCGAGGTCATGGGCCGGCACGCCGGCTGGATCGCCGCGGCCGGCGGACTCGCCGCGCGCAAGGCCGGCGACCCGCCGCACCTGATCCTGTTCCCCGAGATCCCGTTCGAGCGCGATCGCTTCCTGGCGCGGGTCAAGGAGACCGTCGGGCAGAAAGGCTACTGCGTCATCGTGGCTTCCGAAGGCACGCGCGACGCGGAGGGCAAGTTCCTCGCCGACATGGGCACGCGCGACGCCTTCGGACACGTGCAGCTCGGCGGCGTCGCGCCGACGCTCGCCGCTATGGTCAAGGAAGCGCACGGCTACAAGTTTCACTGGGCGCTCGCCGACTACCTGCAGCGCTCGGCACGCCACGTCGCATCGCGCGTCGACGTCGAGCAGGCCTATGCCGTCGGCCGCGCGGCGGTGGAACTCGCGCTCGCGGGCAGGAACGCCGTGATGCCCGTGATCCGCCGCAAGTCCTCGAAGCCGTATCGCTGGGACATCGGCTCGGTCGCGATCGAGGCGGTTGCGAATCGCGAGAAAATGGTGCCGCGGAATTTCATCACGCCGGACGGCTTCGGGATCACCGCGGCCGGCCGCCGCTATCTCGAGCCGCTGATCGCCGGCGAGGACTATCCGCCGTACCGGAACGGCATTCCCGCATACGCGACGCTGAAGACCGTCCGCGTGCGGCGCCGGCTCGCGACGACCTTCATGGTATGATTTTCGTTTCCAGGGAGTAAGTGGATGTCAATGCAAGACGCGCTCTGGCTTGCGATGCTGGCCGGTGTGATCGCGATCGTTTACGGAATCTTCATGGCGCGCTGGATCCTCGCGCAGCCGGCCGGGAGCGCGCGCATGCAGGAGATCGCCGCCGCGATCCAGGCGGGCGCCAAGGCCTACCTGAACCGCCAGTACAGCACGATCGCGATCGTCGGCGTGGTGCTGTTCGTGGTGCTCGGCCTCGCGCTCGACTGGTACACCGGAATCGGCTTCGCGCTCGGCGCCCTGCTCTCCGGCCTGGCGGGCTACATCGGCATGAACGTCTCGGTGCGCGCCAACGTGCGCACGGCGCACGCGGCCAGCATCGGCCTGAACCCGGCCCTGCAGGTCGCGTTCCGCGGCGGCGCAATCACGGGCCTGCTGGTCGTCGGACTCGGCCTGCTGGGCGTAGCCGCGTACTACTCGATCATGATGCGCCTGACCGGCGACAGCGATCACGCGCTGCATGCGCTGGTCGGGCTCGCCTTCGGCGGCTCGCTGATCTCGATCTTCGCGCGGCTCGGTGGCGGCATCTTCACCAAGGGGGCCGACGTGGGGGCCGATCTCGTCGGCAAGGTCGAGGCCGGCATTCCCGAGGACGACCCGCGCAACCCCGCCGTGATCGCCGACAACGTCGGCGACAACGTCGGCGACTGCGCCGGCATGGCCGCCGACCTGTTCGAGACCTACGCGGTCACCGTGGTCGCGACCATGCTGCTCGCCGGCCTCATGATGCAGGATCTCGGCGAGGCGGCGGTGCTCTACCCGCTGATGCTCGGCGCCGTGTCGATCGTCGCCTCGATCGTCGGCACCTTCTTCGTCAAGACCACGGACGGCGGCAAGATCATGGGGGCGCTGTATCGCGGCGTGATCGTCTCGGGCGTCATCGCGGCCATCGCCTATTACCCGATCACGCGCACCATGCTGGGCGACGCCGCCATGCCGCTGTACGGCTGCGCGCTGATCGGACTCGGCCTGACCGCGGCGATGATCTGGATCACCGAGTACTACACGGCGACCGAGTTCAAGCCGGTGCGCTACATCGCCGAGGCGTCGAGGACCGGGCATGGCACCAACGTGATCGCGGGTCTCGCGGTGTCGATGAAGTCGACCGCGCTTCCCGTGCTCGCGATCTGCGCCGCGATCTGGGGCGCCTACTCGCTCCAGGGCCTGTACGGCATCGCGATCGCCGCGACGGCGATGCTGTCGATGACCGGCATGGTCGTCGCGCTCGACGCGTACGGTCCGATCACCGACAACGGCGGCGGCATCGCCGAAATGAGCGGGCTGCCCAAGGAGGTGCGCAAGATCACCGACGCGCTCGATGCGGTCGGCAACACGACCAAGGCGGTGACCAAGGGGTATGCGATCGGCTCGGCAGGGCTCGCGGCGCTCGTGCTGTTCGCCGACTACACGCACAACCTGGCGATCGCCGGCAAGCTGGAGGCTTTCAGCCTTTCCGACCCCGCGGTCATCATCGGCCTGTTCATCGGTGGCCTGGTGCCCTACCTGTTCGGCGCGATGGCGATGGAGGCGGTCGGGCGCGCGGCCGGGTCGGTCGTGATCGAGGTGCGCCGGCAGTTCAAGGAGATCAAGGGCATCATGGAGGGCACGGGGAAGCCCGACTATTCCCGCGCCGTGGACCTGCTGACCCGCGCGGCGATCCGCGAAATGATCGTGCCGTCGCTGCTGCCGATCCTGATCCCGGTCGTGGTCGGTTTCGGCATGAACTTCCTGCTCGGCCCCGGGGCGGGCATCCGCGCGCTCGGCGGCGTGCTGATCGGCACCATCGTGACCGGCCTGTTCGTCGCGATCTCGATGTGCACCGGCGGCGGCGCCTGGGACAACGCCAAGAAGTACGTCGAGGAAGGCCATTTCGGCGGCAAGGGCTCGGAGACGCACAAGGCGGCGGTGACCGGCGACACCGTCGGCGATCCCTACAAGGACACCGCCGGGCCGGCGATCAATCCGCTGATCAAGATCATCAACATCGTGGCGCTGCTGCTGGTGCCGCTGCTGTGATTTGACAGCCTCGATTGCCGAGCGGTCTGCGGGCCGGACGACGGCCACTCTCGGCTGACCTGCTGCTCATGGCCGGACACGGATCTCGGCCCTCCCCGCGTATCTCAGCTCCGCGATCCGCACCGCCGCGACACGCGTATATCGGCCCGCCGCCCCGAGCGCACCGCGCTCTATCGGCTCGTACAACAGCACCTTGAGACTTGGCTCGCGCGCACGCAGGAGGGCGAGACCGCCGCCTTCCTCGTCGAGCACGCCTTCCCGCAGGTGCCGGTGCGTCAGCGGGTGGTGACGTTTCCGAACTAATTGCGCTACTTCCTGCTCCGTGACCCGGTGCTGCTCAGCCGCGTGCTGCATACCGCCGTGCGCAATGACTCACTCACCCGCGAGGTCGCCGCCGACCTCGCCCGCTGGAGTCATATCCACGATCGTGACGAGCACGAAGGCGTTGTAGGCATTCAGCCAGTAGGCGAGTTGTTCATTGCGCGTGAAACGCGCGAGTGCCTGTTCGTCCACCATGGCGAGCGCCCGTGCATAGGACGCAAGCTCGGCGCGATCCTGCTTCAGTCCGCCATAGTCCACGCGCCCGTCGCGCAGGTGCCGCGCGAGCAAGGACTCGAATGCCTGGTGATCGTGATCGAAACCGGCCCGCTCCGCCCCGATTCCGGCCGAGTGCCCGAGCACCAGACCGGCAAAAAGGATCAGCGTCCGGAGGCATCGTGAATCTGGTTTCATGAGCGTGTCCAACCGAGCCACCAGCCGGGAAAATCTCCTTGTCGTGACGCCGGCCGGCCAGCCGAAGTGCCGGAGTTTACAATGAGACCGCGCCAGTGCCGGTGATATTGCGGCGCGCGTAATAATGGAGCCGGCACGACGGTCAACTAACGATAATCTTGCAGTGATCCTCGAAGGACACCGTCATGTCTGAATCGACCCGTCGACTCGCAGTCGAGCTCAGTCGGCTGCGACGGATCTATGTCGGACTGTCTGGACTGATCATGCTGATCGGGGCGACCACCGCTCAGGCGCAACAAGCGGGTCTCGCGATCAGCGTCGTCAGTGGCGCCGATGGCGAGCCGGTATCCGAAGCGCGCATCGTCGTTGAGAACGTCTCGATCGGGCTGCGACAGGATCTGCGGACCGGCCTCCTCGGACAGGCGCGACTGGCTGGATTGCCGAGCTCAGGTGAATACACCGTGGCGCTCCTCGCGGATGACGGCGAGACGGCGGTGCGCTCCACGCCGCTGGAGTTGCGCAACAACTTCGTGCGTGCAGTCACGCTGATTGCGCCGCCGGCCAGGCTCGATACGGTCGTAGTCGAAGGCGCGCGCAATGTTTCCTCGCTCAACCAGATCAACGCGGAAGTCTCCGCCACGCTGGACCAGCGCGAGCTCGCCGAGCTTCCAATCGAGGGGCGCGACCTGCTGCGCGCACTGGCACGTCTGCCGAATGTCGTGCCCTCGACCGGGTTCTTTCCGGAAGCGCCGCCGATATCCATCAATGGTGCAAACGGTCTGACCGTCAGCTACCTGATCGACGGGCTCGACAGTAACGAGAATTTTCTCGGTGGCCAGAAGTTCCCCGTGCCGCTCGGCGCGGCACGCGACGTCACCGTGCTCGCGAACAATTTTCCCGCGGAGTTCGGGCGCAGCGCCACCGGCATCGTGAACGTGACGTCGCGCGGCGGCGGCAACGAATTCGAATCGGAGTTCTTCACGCTGTTGCGGCCCGGACAGCCATTCGATTCGCGTTCCGCATTCGCTCAGCGCGATCTGTCCGGGAATCCCGTCGGCAGCGATTTCGAACGGCTGCAGGGCGGATATTCGATCGGCGGGCCACTGGTGCGGGACCGCAGCTTCCTGTTCGGGAATGTGGAGTATACCGAGGAAACGAACCGGACCGTGCTCGATGCGCCGTCGGTCGGCGCCGTCGACAGTCTCGTAGGCCGCAATCGTTTCCTCCTGGCGTCGTCGCGCTTGGACCATCACTTCCACGACCGCTGGATCGGCACGTTGCGTGGCAATCTCGGTCGCGTGAGCATCGAGCGTCCCGGCGGCAGCCTCGGCGGCGGCAGCGTGCAGTTTCCAAGCGCCGGCTCCGATCAGGATCGCGATTCGGCGATCGTCGCGGCATCCCTCGCCTATGCCGCAGATACCTGGAACTACCAGGCCAGCCTGTTGTGGAGCGCCTTCGACTGGGACTATGGCGAGCCGAGGCAGACCGGTCCACAGGTCGTCGCCCGTGATTCGACCGGGCTGGCGGTCGCCATCGTCGGTCATCCCGGCTTCGTGTTTGACAGCCGCGAGCAAACGATCCAGACGCAGCACAAGGTGGAGTTCGCGCGCGGTGCGCATCGCCTCGCATTCGGCACGGATCTGCTTCAGGCTGACTTCGACCTGCAAGGCGGCGGCAATCCGGACGGGAATTTCGTCGTGGATCTGACGGATTCGCAGATCGCGGATCTGCGCGAGCTGAATCTCGGCAGCGCGCTGGGCGCGGACGACATACTCAGGCTCGATCCTGCCGTATCGAGTTACGGCGTTGAGCTTCGCCCTGCATCGTTCGGCCGTCCACAGCGGCTCGCCGCGCTCTACTTTGAGGACGAATGGCAGATTGGCGCCAGGCTCACTGCCACGCTGGGTCTGCGCTGGGACTACGATTCGCTCACGGGCGAGGGCGGTAGCAGCGATGATCTCGACAATTTCGGCCCGCGATTCTCGCTCAATTTTCGACCCGATGAGCGCAACGCGCTGCGTTTTGGCGCCGGTATCTTCTACGACAAGCTGACCTACGCCGTCATTTCCGATGCCCTGCAACGCAACACCACGAGCGGCGCTTTCCTGACGCAACTTCAGCAACTCATCGACGACGGCGCGCTGCCGGCCGACACGAACCTCGATCGCGTGACTTTCGACGGCAACCTCACGGTGAACCCGGCGTGTACGACGGTTTCCGCCTGTCCGCCATCGTCGGAAGTCCAGACGCTGCGCGATACCGCGGTGATCAATGAGGCGCGCATCCTGAGTCCGCGGGGTTACGACAGCCCCTATGCGTCGCAGTTTGCGCTGGGCTGGCAACGCCAGATCGATGAGGGCTGGAGCGGTTCGGTCGACCTGATCTACAACCGCTCGCACGATCTGGTCCGGTTGCGCGATCTCAATGCTCCGCTTCCGTTCTCGCCGGATGCCGCCGCACTGACTGACGCCGTCATCGCGGAACTGCGGGCGCTGCCGGACAACGCCGCGCGGCTGGCGCGTGCGCAGGAACTCGGGCTAGTGCGCTCCCAGGCCGACGCCGACGCGAGCCGACCGGTGGCCCTGGTGCCGGGCGGTGCGCGGCAGATTACGGTCTCGGAAACGGCAGGAAACGCAACTTACCGCGCGTTGAACCTGGCGCTCGCCAAGGCCAGGGGTGCCGATGCCTGGGCCGCGCGGTTGTCGTACACGCTCTCGAAGCTTACGAACGACACCGACGACATCAACTTCCGGGCCTCAAATGCGAATGACTTTGCCGCCGATGCCGGACCGTCGGCGAATGACCGGCGCCACGTGATCTCGCTGTTTGGTTCCTACTACATTGGCGAGAATTTCGCGCTCACAGCCGCCGGTCTGTTCCAGTCCGGCCAGCCGGTGAACAGGGTTCCGGACGCGAGCGTTTTTGGCACCCAGGACCTGAATGGCGATGGCGCTTCCTTCGGCGAGAATTTCATCGGCAACTCCGACCGCTACCCCGGGGAGAGGCGAAATGCCGGACGGCTGTCCTGGTCGAAGACGGTGGACCTCGGCGCGCGCTATCGTTTCCGTCTTGCCAGGACGGAACTCGAGATCAGCGCCGACGTATTCAATGTCTTCAACGAAAACAACAGCTCGGGCTTTGCCAATTCCGCGACCACGTCCAATCAGATACAGTTCGGCGGTGGCGCGCCGTTCGTGCAGCGCAATGCCGGTCCGCCACGGCAGTTCCAGTTCGGAGTCACCGGCCGATTCTAGAGAGCCCGGCAATGAGCTACTTCACCTCGTTGCAGAGCCTGCTTGGCATCGGCGTAATCCTGCTGATCGCCTGGTCCTTGAGCGAAAACCGTCGCACGCGACCGTCCTGGCGCTGGATCGCGGGCGCTGTGCTGTTGCAGGTGGCGATCGCGCTCATCGTGCTGCGCGTGCCGCTCATCTGGGAGGCGCTGCGCATCGCCAATACGGCCGTCACCGTGCTGCAGTCAGCGAGTCTCGCGGGCTCATCGTACATGTTCGGCTATCTGGGCGGGGCAGAGTTGCCGTTCGAGTTGAAACCGGGGGTGACGGCGCCGGTCAACATTGCGTTCCAGATTCTGCCCATCGTCATCTTCATCTCGGCCCTGGCCGCCCTGCTGTGGCACTGGGGCGTGCTGCAGCTGATCGTGCGCGCGCTGTCCTGGGCTTTGCGCAGGACGCTCGGAATCGGCGGCGCGGTCGGCCTCAATGCCGGAGCCAACATCTTTCTCGGCGTGGTCGAAGCGCCGCTCGTCGTGCGTGCGTACCTGATGTCAATGAGCCGGGCCGAGCTGTTCATGATCATGACGCTCGGCATGTCGACGGTATCCGGCGTCGTGCTGGTGCTCTACAGTCAGACTCTCGCGCAGGTGGTCGACAATTCCTTTGGTCACATCATCACTGCCTCGCTGATCTCGCTGCCGGCCTCGATCCTGCTTGCGCGACTGATGGTGCCGGGCGCGAGCGTGATTGGCGCCGACCTCGAGGCTTCACTGCGGTTCGAAAGCGCGATCGACGCCGTGGTGCGCGGCACGATGGACGGGCTTACGCTGTTTCTGGCCGTGATCGCCGTGCTGATCGTGGTGTTCTCGATGGTTGCGCTCGCGGATCACATGCTCGGCGTGCTGCCCGACGTCGGCGGCTCGGCACTGACACTCAAGCGTATCTTCGGCTGGGTGTTCGCGCCGCTGATGTGGACACTCGGCGTGCCCTGGGCGGAGGCCGGTGACGCCGGCGCGCTGATGGGCACCAAGGCGATACTCAACGAGTACGTGGCGTACCAGCAGCTCGCGACGGAATACGCGGGACGGCTGTCGGCGCGGTCCACGCTGATCGTCACTTATGCGCTGTGCGGTTTTGCCAATCTTGCGAGCATTGGTCTCCTGGTCTCGACGCTGACGACGCTCGCGCCTGCGCGCCGCACCGAGATTCTCTCGCTCGGCTTCAAGTCCTGGATTGCCGGCAATCTGGTGACTTGCATGGTCGGCGCCGTGATCGGCCTCGTCACGCCGTCCTGAGAACGGGATGCTCGACAGTATTCTGCGGCCACTGATCGATCCGCCGCTGAATCGTGCGGCGCGGTGGCTTGCGCGCGGTGGCGTCAGCGCGGATGTGCTCACGGTCGCCGGCGTTGTAGCGGCTCTCGCCGCCGCCGCCGCACTTGCCACGGGCCGTTACGGCGTCGCGCTCCTGCTGATCCTGCTGAATCGGCTTCTGGACGGGCTTGACGGCCCGCTGGCGCGCGTGCGCGGCGGCAGCACGGACTTCGGCGGTTACCTCGACATCGTCTGCGATTTCGTCTTCTACGCCGCCGTCCCGCTCGGCTTCGGCCTCGCCGATGCGCGAAATCTGCTCCCAGCCGCCAGCCTGCTGGCGGCGTTTCTGGGCGCGGGCACCAGCTTTCTCGCTTACGCGATCATCGCCGCCAAGCGCGGGCTCAGCACGCGGGCGCAGGGCGAAAAATCGTTCTTCTTCCAGGGGGGCATATGCGAAGGCACCGAAACCATCACGGTTTTCGTGCTGGCGTGCCTGTGGCCGCAGTGGTTCCCGCAGATCGCCTATGGGTACGCCGTGCTCTGCGTCGTGACGGTGTTTCAACGGATCGCTAGCGCCCGGCGTCGATTCGGTTGAACTGCGCCGGGCTGCCGTCGATGGGCTCAGTTGAGTTTGCGTGCCGCAGCCAGCAGGTCCGCGGACTTGAGCCGCTCCTTGTAATCCGGATTGGCGTAGACAAACCGGATCGTGCCGCTCTTGTCGACAATGAACACGGCTGGCACCGGCAGTTGATGGTGAGTCTCGCCGGAGGCTTCTTCGAGATCGATCCCGTACTCCTTGTATTGCTCGTACGTCGCGTCGTCCAATTGGAATGCAACGCCGAAGGCGCGGGCGGCCGCCATGCGGCTGTCAGACAGCAGCGTGTAGGTCACTTTCGGATCCTTCAGGCTCGAACGCAGCACCTCGGGATTGTCACCGCTGAGGAACAACATGTCGAAGCCGGTCCGCTCGAGTTCGCTCTCTGCCTTGCGCAGTTCCGCAAGGTTCGAGTTGCAGTAGGGGCACCAGCCACCACGATAGAAAATCAGCACAGTCGGTTTCGCGAGCTTCGCCGGCTCGAACGCATAAGCCAAACCGTCCTCGCGCCGCACGACGAAGGATGGTGCGGCTGCGCCGATGGCCCGGGGTTTCACCAGTTTCGCATCCCCCGGTACGCCGGCCGCGGCCGCCGGGCTGATCGTCACAACGGCAATCAGGCAGGCGAGGAACCAGGCGCGTGGGGTCATCGGCATGTCAAACCTCCGAGTCGCGCGATGTGTAATCGTCCATTGTAGACCGGGCTTCGGGCGGAAAGATCACACCTTCTGATTCGCGCTACCCGACCAGCTGTGTGCCGGGGTACGCAGCATACCAGCCGAACGAGAATGCGCAAAACTTGGGTCAATGTCGGAGAACTGCGTGTCATCATTGCGAATGCACACGATGTCGCGTTGTTCGGCGTCAGCTTGAGTTCCAGAGGTCGCGCCGGAGAGAAACTCATTTCATGAAACCCAACGACGACAACGGAAACCTTGCGCCCGGACTTCGCCCGTTTCGCATCCTCATTCTCTCCGGTTCCGGTCGCCGCCAGTACAACTGCCCCGGCGTCGATTCCAAGTCTCGCGCTCTCATGCTCCGCATGGCCGAGCGTCTCCCGCAGGAATGGGAGATCGACTATGAAGACCTGGGCAACCTGTTCGGCCGCGCTCGCATTCAGAGTTGCAACGCCTGCGTCTCGACCTCGATGGCCCTTTGCGTCTGGCCCTGCAATTGTTACGAGCCCAACAATTCCGCCGAACCGGACCTGATGTGGGATCTCGATCTGTACGCACGCCTGGATCTGGCTGACGCCTGGGCGATCATCGCGCCGATCAACTGGTATGCGCCCACCAGCAATCTCAAACTGCTATTCGACCGCATGGTCTGCATGAACGGCGGCAATCCGCGCGAAGAGTTGATAGATCACAAGAATCCCGAGCTGGCCATGAAACTGGAACATTCCCCGGAATGGGAAGCCCTGAGTCAGAATCACCTGGAAGGCCGTACCGCCGCTTTCTTCTGCTACGGCGATGGCGGCGGTGATGAATTCGATGGATCCGGCCGTCCGGAGATCCTGCGCCACAAGAGCTATTTCGATCCTCCGGCCGAACCGTTTGCCGATAACCGCGATGCCTACGCGCCTCTGGTATGGCAGTGCCGCTACGGGGGCGTGGAAGTCCCCGATTCTCTCTGGCGCTACCTGGAGTTCGGCCGAGGCAAGAAGTACAGCGACAACCAGGCCGAAGACATGGCCCAGGAAAACGTCTTCGGTCCATTTGACGATTGGGTTTCGAGCTTTATTCGGTTTGTGCGCGCCAAAGGCAAAGTACCTCCCGGCCAATTTCGCGCGTTCGGCTACGAGGCCCCCGCCCATCGCTGGGCCGACGCCAAACTGAAATGGCGCGAACTGCAAATGAAGCTGGGCAAAGCGCCGGAAGGTTCCTCACCGCGCTTGCAGGAAGATCTCGGATTGAATCAGGACGCTGGGAGCGATGTGAAAAAGCCCGAAGGAACAAAGTTACGTGAGTAAGAAATCCGCCAGAAAAAGCAATGCGGTGTGGAAATGGGCGGCGCTCGGGGTTGGCGTCGTTGGGTTGTTTTTCGCGTCACGCTTACTCCCGTTTGGCGAATGGATCGAACAGTTCACCGGATGGATCGAACAAAAAGGCGCGCTCGGCGTGGCGCTGTTCGTCGGCGGCTACGTTCTAGGCGTTCTGCTGTTCTTTCCCGGCTTGCTGCTCACGCTGGCGGCGGGCGTCGCTTTCGGCTTGTGGGGGATTCCCGTGGCCTTGGGCAGCGCGACAGTCGGCGCCGCGCTGGCGTTCCTGGTGGCTCGCTACCTGGCGCGCGGAGCCATCGAGAAGCGGGCGAAAAAGTACGAAAGGTTTGCGGCCATCGACGAGGCGGTCGGTGAGAACGGCTGGAAGATCGTAGGGTTGCTGCGGCTCAGTCCATTGGTGCCGTTCAACCTCGCCAACTATTTCTTTGGCCTGACGCAGGTGGAATTCTGGCCTTACGTGCTCGCCAGTTTCACCGGCATGGCGCCTGGCAGCATTCTCTATGTTTACCTGGGACACGTCGGCAAAGCGACGCTGGCCGGTGGTGGTGACAAACAATATGCGACGCAGGAGTGGGTTCTGCTGGGAATCGGGCTGATCGCCACGGCGGCAGTGACGGTGTACCTGACTATTCTCGCAAAGAAGGCGTTGAAGAAAACGGGATCGTCGCGCGTGAGGAAAGCAGAAAAGTGATTCGCGGAATTCAACGACGGCACACAAAGAAGAGGAAACGCGGGGCGAAAGGTCGTTCTTCTTCCAGAGCGGTATCTGCGAAGGCGATCCAGGATCCCTCACGAAAGAAAACGGCGCATCTCGCGCTCGATGTACGCCGGGACCGGCGTGCCCTCGGGATCACCCTCCCGGCTCTCGGCCAGCCAGCTTTCCAGGTGCTGCTGGACAGCACCGTGCGCTCGGGCTGGATATCTGCTTTGATCCGAGGGAAATGCCCTGCCGGACAGCTGACGAACAAGGCGGGCACCCCAGTCTCTGCCGCGCGCGAGTCAGCATGCCGATGGATGCTAGCGTCACAAGCGATGCATTCACTCCAAATCGCCCGAGGCTCTGTTCGCTATGGCGAGTTCCACCGGTCAGCAGGCACGACCCCAGAAAAGCGCCTCCGGCGAATATCCGTAGTGGATGAGTCGCCGTGATTCTTTCGTGACCTTTGGGGGTTAGGGTCTGAGATCGTCGCGGCTGCCGTACAGCCGCTGCGTCCAACGTCTGGTTTCGAGGAGGCGCCATGTTGCACAACTACTTCCGACGGATCGCCATCAGTGTCATCGTCACCGGAGCGTTGACGCTGACGGCAAGTGCCTGGGCAGACGATGATGAGGAACGTGCGTCCGCTGGTTTCTTGGAGATCACGGTCACCAACCTGACGCGCGGGCAGCAATTCACCCCGATCCTGGTGGCGAGCCATCGGGCGGGCGTGCGGCTGTTCGAGCTGGGCCAGCCCGCGAGCCCTGGACTACAGATAGTCGCCGAAGAAGGCGACGTCGCGCCGCTGACCGCGGAATTGCTGGCGATGCCCGGTGTTCTTGACGTGACTAATTCGGGAGCGTTGCTCGATCCCGGCGCGTCGGTGAAGATCAGGGTGCGGGCGCATGATCGTTTCAATCGAGTGAGCGTCGCGGCCATGCTGATTCCGACCAACGATACGTTCTTCGCCGTCAACGGGGCGCGCGTGCCGCACGACCAGTATCAGCCTCAGGTTTTGACCTCGGTGGCCTACGACTCCGGCTCCGAGCGCAACGACGAGTTGTGCACCAGCATCCCAGGACCGTTCTTCATCGAATGCGGCGGCCCTGGCGGGGGCGCTGCGCCGGCCGGGGACGAAGAGGGCTACGTTCACGTGCACGCGGGAATCCATGGTGTCGGCGACATCAAGGCAGCGCAGCGTGACTGGCGTAATCCGGTTGCCCGGATCACGATCCGCCGGGTGCAGTGAGTCAGGGTGTCCGAGAAGGTGCGCGGTGGCGGCGAAAGCGCCGCGGAATCTGTTCACCAAGGCGGTGGACTTCGGTCTCAGCGCGCGTGGATCAGCATGGGCGATTCTTTCCGCGGTGTAATGAAATTGCGACTCGGCCGGTCTTATCGTTGTGCCCTCCATCAGCCGCGAAACTGTCATGGCGCATCGCATTCTGGTCATCGAAGACGAACGCGACATCGCCGCGCTCGTGACCCTGCACCTTCAGGATCTGGGCTTCGAGGTCTCGAGCTGTGGGGATGGAGTGCAGGGCCTGGAGAGGGCGCTTGGCGGGCGATGGGATCTGATGGTGCTCGACCTGTCACTGCCCGGGATGGACGGCATCGAAATCTGCCGCCGCGTCCGCCTCCGGGGGGTCTACCTGCCCATTCTCATGCTGACTGCGCGCACCACGGAAGCCGACCGCGTTTTCGGACTCGACATGGGTGCCGATGACTATCTGACCAAACCCTTCGGGATCGTGGAGTTCATCGCTCGCGTCAAGGCAATTCTGCGGCGCGTTCGACATTCCGGGTTGCAATTGCCAGGCGCTGCTCGGCTGCTTCGCGTAGCGGATCTGCAGATAGACCTGGACAAACGCGAGGCGCGCCGCGCGGACCGGGTCCTCGACCTGACGGCACGGGAATTCGACTTGCTGGCGCATCTGGCCCATCACCGCGGCAGGGTGTTCACCCGCACGCAGCTCCTCGACCAGGTCTGGGGTCTGCGTCACGATGCCTACGAACACACGGTTAGCTCGCACATCAACCGCCTGCGTGCGAAGATCGAGCCGGATCCGGCGGCGCCCAGTTACCTGCTGACTGTCTGGGGTGTCGGATATCGCCTTGCCGGGGACTGAACGAATGCCCGGACGACTGCATACCCGTTTCGCGGTCGGCTTCGCCGCATTGCTCATCGTGCTCGGCCTTGCACTGGCCGTCGCGATCACCCACGTCGCGGAACGATACCACGCGGAGGTGTCGCAACGGCTCAATGCCGGCATCGCGATGTACGTGACTGATGAGCTGTCGCTACTCGATGCCCGCGGCGTGAACAATTCGGCGTTTCGGGAACTCGCGCGCCGCGTGATGACGGTAAACCCGTCCGCCGAGGTGTATTTGCTGTCGCCCGACGGCCGCGTCCTGCAGGCGTTGCAGCCCCGGCAGCATGTCGCGCGAGCTCTTGTCGATCTCGCGCCGGTTCGTCGTTTCCTGTCCGAACCGCATGAACGACCGCTGTACGGCGAGGACCCGTCCCACCCGAGTCGACACGAAGTGTTCTCCGCGGCGCCCGTGATGTTCGAGGACCGCCTCGCAGGTTATCTGTACGTCGTGCTCGGCAGTCAGCGCTTCGAATCGGTTGTCGCCGCCGTGCGTGGCAATTACTCGCTGCAACTCGGTCTGATTGCCGCCGCATGCGTGCTGCTAGCCGGGTTTGCGCTGGGCGTCGCGCTGTTCGTGCGCATTACACTGCCGCTGCGCCGGCTTGCACGGCGTATGGCTGAGTGGACGGCAACTGAGGGCGAGGGAGCGCAGCATGCGCTGACCGCGCACCGCTCGGACAACGAGATCCTCCTGCTGCATCGCCAGTTCGACCACATGGCGGATCGCATCGAGCGCCAGCTACGGGAAATCGAGAGCCGGGAAGCGCTGCGGCACGAACTCATCACCAACGTGTCACACGACCTGCGCACGCCACTCGCCTCGCTGCACGGCTACGTGGAGACAGTGCTCATGAAAGGTGAAGCACTGCCGGCGGCAACGCGCCGTGAATACCTTGAAGTCGCCTGCCAGCATGCACGGCGTCTCGAGCGCAGGATTGCCGCATTGTTCGAACTGTCCAAGCTCGAATCCGGCGCGATCGTGCCCAACTTCGAGACCTTCTCGCTCAGCGAGCTGCTCCAGGATGTCGCCCTGCGCTTCCGCCTGCGCGCAAATCAGCTCGGTGTCGATCTCGTCACCCGCATCGATGCCGCAGCACCGAGGGTTCGCGGCGACATCGCCCTGGTGGAGAGGATTCTTGAGAACCTGCTGGACAACTCCCTGCACCACACGTCGACCGGCGGGCGCGTGAGTCTGGAAATGCAGCCAGGCCCAGCACACGTACACGTGACTGTCAGCGACACCGGCACCGGAGTCGCGATCGAAGATCTCCCGCACGTTTTCGAACGCTACTTCCGCGGTGATACGCGACGGGAAGGAACCGGGCTCGGGCTCGCGATCGTCAGGCGAATCGTCGAGCTGCACGGAGAGAGCGTCTCCCTGCGTAGCACTCCGGGAATCGGCACCAGCATCGAATTTGGTCTGCCGATCGCCCACGAATCTGCAGCCGCGCTGCCCGTGACGAAGCCTGCCGCAGCCCGTTGACGTCGATCAGGGGCGTCTTCTCAGCCCCCGTGACCGGCAGCGTCCCGGCCACAAAAAAGGCCGTTGGATTTTCCATTCCCAATTACAGACCTTGCCGAAGCTCGCGGCTCAGCGCCGCTCACCCCAGATTTCCTTCAACCGCTGGTCGCGGCCGCAGTTGAAGCGGTAGAACTTGTAACGCACCGGATTCTTCGTGTAGTAATCCTGATGGTAGTCCTCGGCCGGGTAGAACGTGGCGGCGGTCAGGATCTCGGTTGCGATCGGCTGCTCGAAGCGGCCCTGCAATGTGCGCTTGCTGGCCTCTGCCAGGCGCCGTTCCTGCGCGTTAGCCACGAAGATCGCGCTGCGGTACTGACGACCGGCGTCGCAAAACTGGCGATCGACGGCGAACGGATCGATGTTGCGCCAGAACACCTCGAGCAACTTCTCGTAGCTGACCTTGTGCGGATCGTACTTCACCTGTACGACCTCGACGTGACCGCTGCCGCCGGCGGACACCTGTTCGTAGGTCGGATTGGCGACGCGGCCGCCGATATACCCGGAGATGGTCGAGATCACCCCGGGCAGCTTGTCGTAAGGAGGCTCCATGCACCAGAAGCAGCCGCCGCCGAACACCGCCACCGCGGTGTCCGTCGTATCGGCAGGCGTGGCCATCGCGGTCAGCATCAGCAACAGGCCGGACAGCGCTCGGGAGAGATCGCGCATGGTCATCCCCTCAGTGTCGGCAATGATTCGTTCTTCCGCACGAAGCGCAGCGCCAGACCATTGTTGCACCAGCGCTTACCCATTGGCGACGGGCCGTCGTCGAAGATATGGCCCTGGTGGCCGCCGCAGCGGCCGCAGTGGTACTCGGTGCGCGGCAAGAACAACAGGAAATCCCGCTGGGTGCCAACGTGGCCTGCGATCGCCTGCGTGAAACTCGGCCAGCCGGTGCCGCTGTCGTACTTGTGTACGCTGTCGAACAGTGGCAGGTAACAGGCAGCGCAGACGAAAGTGCCGGCGCGTTTTTCCTTGTCGAGCGGACTGCTGAAGGCGCGCTCGGTGTCCTCCTCGAACAGCACTTGAAAGGCCGCGGGACTGACCTTGTCGCGCCAGAACGCTTTTGGGCGATCGAGCCGCATCACGGCGCTGCTGGCGCCGGAGGCGGTGCCGGACTCGACAGGAACGTCACTCGCGCGCGAGCAGGCGGGCATGAGCGGCAGCGCGGCCAGGGTGGTCAGACTTTGCAACAGGGTGCGGAGGTTCATGCCTGTTCTCCAGATGCGGTCGGGCTTCAGGCCGACGCAGTGCACAGAGTAGACCCAGGTGGAGAGAAAAATGTTTCCGGTCAATGCATGCTTTTGCCCCATGTTTGCCTTCAGTATTCATGCCTGAGGGCATCACCCAGTTCAGGAGGCCGTATGGCCGGCAGCAGGCAGGCAACGACGTGGTGGCGCTGGGCGCTGCTGCTGGCGCTTGGCGTGGGCGTGGTGTGGGCGGTGCAATCGGGGGCAACCGATGCGCTGACACTTGCAAACCTGAAAGCCCGACAGGCTGAGTTGAGTACCTGGGTCGCCACCAACCCCTGGCACGCAGCCGGGCTGTTCTTCCTCGCCTACGTCGCAGTCACCGCTGCCTCGATTCCGGGCGCGGCGGTGATGACGCTGGCTGCGGGCGCGCTGTTCGGCCTGCTCGAAGGCACGATCCTGGTGTCTTTCGCCAGCACGATCGGCGCCTGCCTCGCGTTTCTCACCGCGCGCTTCGTGCTGCGTGACGGCCTGCGCAAGCGCTATGGCGAGCGCCTGAAGAAGGTCGATGCCGGCATCGCGCGCGATGGCGCTTTTTATCTGTTCACGCTGCGACTGGTGCCGGTATTCCCGTTCTTCCTGGTCAACCTGCTGGCGGGGCTGACGACGATCAAGTTGCGCACGTTCTACTGGGTCAGCCAGCTCGGCATGCTGGCCGGCACGCTGGTTTACGTGTACGCGGGCACGCAGCTCGGGCAGATCGAGTCGCTGCGCGACGTGCTGTCGCCCGGACTGATCGGCGCGTTCGTGCTGCTGGGCGTGCTGCCTCTGCTGGCGCGCCGGTTCGCCCGCGCCCTGGCGGCGCGGCGGATCTACAAGGGGTACAAGAAGCCGGCGAAATTCGATTACAACCTGATCGTGATCGGCGCAGGTTCCGCCGGATTGGTCTCGGCGTACATCGGCGCGGCGGTCAAGGCCAAAGTTGCCCTGATCGAGAAGCACCGGATGGGCGGCGACTGCCTCAACACAGGCTGCGTGCCGTCCAAGGCCCTGCTGCGGACCGCGCGACTGCTGGCTGAAGCCCGTGACAGCCGGCGTTACGGCATTGAGAGCATGACCGCGCAGTTCGATTTCAATGATGCGATGCAGCGGGTGCGCGAGGTAATCGCCAGGATCGAGCCGCATGATTCGGTCGAGCGCTACACCGGCCTCGGCGTGAACGTACTGCAAGACGAGGCGCGGATCGTATCGCCATGGGAAGTCGAGTTGGAAGGCCGTCGCATCAGCGCACGCAGCCTGATCCTCGCCACCGGCGCGCGTCCACTGGTGCCGGACATTGCGGGTCTGGCCACGGTCGACTATCTGACCAGTGATACCGTCTGGAACCTGCACACTTTGCCGAAACGGCTGGTCGTGCTAGGCGGCGGCCCGGTCGGCTGCGAATTGACCCAGGCGTTCGCGCGCTTCGGCAGCGCCGTCACCCAGGTGGAGATGGCGCTGCGACTGCTGCCGCGCGAGGACGTCGATGCGGCCGATGCCGTCGCCGCCTGTCTGCGCGAGGAAGGCGTACACGTCGCCGTCGCGCACAAGGCGCTGCGGGTCGAGGCGAATGGCACGGGTGGGTCCTTGATCTGTGAGCACGGTGGCGACGAGGTTGTCTTTGACTTCGATGCGCTGCTGCTGGCGCTGGGCCGGTCGGCGAATATCGAGGGGTTCGGCCTGCAGGAACTCGGCGTGCGGCTGACCGAAAGACAGACCATTGAAGCCGATGCCCTGCTGTGCACCAACTTTCCCAACATTCACGTCTGCGGTGACGCCACCGGTCCATTCCAGTTCACCCATGTCGCCGCGCACCAGGCCTGGTACGCCGCGGTCAATGCATTGCTGGCGCCATTCTGGTCGTTCGATGTCGACTACCGCGTGATTCCCTGGGCCACGTTCACCGAGCCTGAAGTCGCGCGCGTGGGGCTGTCCGAGGATGAGGCGAAAGAGAAGGAGATTGAAGTCGAAGTGACGCGCTATGGCCTCGACGAACTCGACCGTGCGATCGCCGACAGCGCCGACCGTGGCTTCGTCAAGGTGCTGACCGCACCGGGCGAGGACAAGATTCTCGGCGCGACCATCGTCGGCACGCACGCCGGCGACCTGCTGGCCGAGTTCGTGCTGGCGATGAAGCACGGCATCGGCCTCAACAAGCTGCTCGGAACGATCCACATCTATCCGACGATGGCTGAGGCAAACAAGTACGCCGCCGGCAACTGGAAGCGCGCGCATGCGCCGCAGGCGCTGCTGCGCTGGGCGGAACGTTTCTTCCGTTGGCGCAGGCGCTGAATCGAACGAGCGCATGAACGCATTCGATTCCATCCTCCATTACGAGGCCGCACTGCGGACTGGCTGCTTCGCCGTGGTGCTGATCGCGCTTGCAATAGCCGAACGCGCATGGCCCGCACGCGACGATGCCCGGCCGGCGCGGCGGCAGTTGGCCAACCTGGGGCTGGTGGTCATCGATACCGCCGTGCTGCGGCTTGCATTCCCACTGCTCGCGACGGTGCTGGCAGCACAGGTCGCCGCGCGCGGCGGCGGACTGTTCGGTGCATTCGACCTGCCGCTGTGGCTCGAAATCCTGCTCGCACTGCTGTTGTTCGACCTCGCGATCTACTGGCAGCACCGCCTGCTGCACGTCATCCCGCCGCTCTGGCCGCTGCATCGCGTGCATCACAGTGATACCGCGCTGGATGTCACCACCGGCGTGCGCTTCCACCCGTTTGAGATCGCCTTGTCAGCGGCGATCAAGCTCGGGCTGGTGGTGGTGATCGGCCCGCACCCGGCGGCGGTGGTGCTTTTCGAGGTGCTGCTCTCGGCGACCAGTCTGCTCACTCACGCCGATTTCGCCTTCCAGCCGCGGGTCGAGCGCGTGCTGCGCTGGTGCATCGTGACCCCGTCGATGCACCGCATCCACCACTCAGCGCGGCGCGAAGAAACCGACAGCAACTTCGGCTTCAATCTCTCACTGTGGGACCGCGTGTTCGGCAGCTATCGCGCGCGACCGCTGCAACCAGAAGTCAGCATGCCGATCGGCTTGCTGCAGTGGCGCGACCCGGGCGCGCTGGGCTTGTGGCCGCTGCTGCTGCAGCCATTCCGGCGACCGCCCGCCAGGCAAGCGGTCTCTGAAGAAGACCCACACGACGCGTGACCGCCTGGCAAACCGTTCGATGACCCAACAGGGCGAGCTCGAAGCGTTCAGCCTGTCTGATCCGGCCGTCATCATCGGCCTGTTCATCGGTGGCCTGGTGCCCTACCTGTTCGGCGCGATGGCGATGGAGGCGGTCGGGCGCGCGGCCGGGTCGGTCGTGATCGAGGTGCGCCGGCAGTTCAAGGAGATCAAGG
>JBOHZL010000044.1:0-22912 GCA_050738495.1 Steroidobacteraceae bacterium
AAGCGGGCCCTGTGGCGGCCGCCGCCGTGGCGGCGCCGGCGCCGATTGCAGCCGCACCGGCGCCCGTCGGCACGCCGCCGGGCGTGCCGCCCGCCACCTTCGATCCGGGCCCGGGCCTGTCGGCCCTACCCGGCCAGGCCTTCGAGGAACCGGCGACGCTGCCGCCGGATGCGCCCGATCCGACCTTGCTGCCGGACGCGGGGCCCGATCCGGCCGGCGCGGGTGTCACCTACTCCGCCGGACCGCAGGTCGTCGAATCGCTGCCGCGGCAGGCTGCCGCCGGACTGCCGCCCCTCACGGTGGACCTGCACATCTTTGCGGACGACGGGGCGAAGCGCGCCGTGTTCATCAATGGCCGCCGTTACAGCCAGGGCGAGCGCATTCTCGAAGGGCCGATGGTCGAGGAGATCACGCCGGAAGGCGCGGTGCTCAATCACCGCGGTCAGCGATTCCTCTTGCCACGGTTGTAGTGCGCGGCGCCGAGCTCGCAGTTGCCCTGCGCACCGGCATCCACCGCCTGATCTCCCGCGAAGAGATCATCAACAAGATCAACGTGTTCCCGGTGCCGGACGGCGACACCGGCACCAACCTCGCGTTGACGCTGCAGGCGGTGCTGGCGGCGCTCTCCGGCAATCCCGGGCCCGATGCGGGGCAGCTCCTGACGCGCGTGGCGGATGCGGCGCTCGACGGTGCGCGCGGCAATTCCGGCGCGATCCTCGCGCAGTTTCTGCAGGGACTCGCCGACCGCGCCGGCCACCTGCCTGCGCTCGACGTCGAGGCATTCGCCGACGCGGCCACCGCCGGCGCCGCCTATGCGCACCAGTCGCTGGCCGAGCCGCGCGAGGGTACCATCCTGACGGTGCTGGGCGAGTTCGCGGCGGCGGCCGACCAGGCAGTGCGCGCCCAGGGTGCGCAGGACTTCCCGACGGTGTTCCGCGCGGCGCTGGCGGCGTCACAGCGCACGCTAGCGGCGACCCGTGACCAGCTCGAAGTGCTCCGGCGCGCGAATGTCGTGGACGCGGGCGCACTCGGCTTCGTCGAGCTGGTCGCCGGCATGGCGGATTACTTCGAGACCGGCGTGGCGCCCGCCGAGGATGCAGCCATCGAGCTCCTGCGCAACGACGAAAGCGCGGCCGGCTCGCAGATGGATCTCGAGCATCGCTACTGCACCGAGTGCACGGTCACGGCCGACGCCATCGACCATCGCCGCTTGCGCGAAGCGGCCTCCGCACTCGGCGGGAGCCTGGTCGTCGCCGGCTCGCAGAAGAAAGTCCGCCTGCACCTGCACCTCAACGAACCGGCGAAGCTCTTCGAGCTGGCCGCCCGCTTCGGCGCGGTCGCGGGTGAAAAGGCGGACGACATGCAGCGCCAGCAGGACATGGCGCACCACGCGTCGCGCCGGCAGGTCGCAGTCGTCACCGACTCCGCCGCCGACCTGCCGGATGCGGTACTGGAAGCGCTCGACATCCACGTCGTGCCGGTACGGGTGCATTTCGGGACCCGGAGCTACCTCGACAAGGTCGGGCTGTCCTCCGAACAGTTTTTCCGCGAGCTCGGGACCAATCCGCAGCATCCGAAGACTTCCCAGCCGCCGCCCGGGGATTTCCGGCGCGCATTCGAGTTCCTCGGCTCGCACTACCGCGCGGTGGTCTACGTGGGCCTGATGGCGCGCGTCAGCGGTACCTTCCAGAGCGCGGAGACCGCGGCCGCCCGCGCGCGCACCCATGCGCGGATCCTGACCGTCGATTCCGGCAACGCGGCGCTCGGCCAGGGACTCATCGCGATGCGCGCCGCGGAAGCCGCCGCCGCCGGCGGCGACGCCGAGGCCGTGCGCCAGGCAGCGCTCGAGGCGCGCGGGCACACGCGTACCTGGGGCTGCCTGGTCACGCTCGAGTTCGCAGTGCGTGGCGGCCGGGTACCGCGCTGGATCAAGACCGTCGCGGATATCCTGTCCATCACGCCGATCTTGACGGTGCGCAGCAACGGCAGCCTCGGCCTCGGTGGCGCGCTCCTCGGCCGCGCCAGCCCCTATCGGCGCTTCGGCAGGTACCTGCGGCGGAGGCTCGACCCCGGCCGGCGCTGGCGCATCGGCATTTCCCACGCCAATGTCCCGGAAGGCGCCTCACAACTGCGCGAGACGATGACCGCGGGACTTGCAGGCGCCGAGCTGCTGCCGGTCATTGCGCTCGGCACGGCGCTCGGCGTGCACGGCGGTCCGGGCTGCATCGTCGTCGCGGTGCAGGAACTCGGGCCGGCCTAGGCGCGCGGCCGTCGCTGCCAGAGCCTCAGGTACACCGCGACGTTGATCGCGATCACCAGCGCGCCCAGCAGGAGCTGGTGGCTGCGCGTCAAGCCGCCGGGATAGATGAGCGAGGTCAGGTAGTGCTCAATGAAGCCGCCGGCGTAGCCGGCCTGGCCGCCGCTCACCCGGAGCCATTTCTCGAGCGGCGTCAACGGGCAGAAGAAACCCGCGAACTCGATCAGGGCGCCCCAGGCCACCGCCGGCAGATGCAGCCAGGCGAGTTTCGGCCAGCGCAGCACCAGCAACCCGCCCAGCACCACGAACAGGATGAAGGCGAGATGCAGGACCAGGACCGCGTCCGCGAGGAGGCGGTGAATCACTGCGGGCGGATCACCTGCCGGTGCTCCCCGCTCCAGCGCTGGTAGTCGCCCTCCAGGTGGAACAGTCGCCTGAATCCGGCCCCGCCCAGCGTGTCGAGCGCCTGCCGGCTGCGGTTGCCACTCCGGCAATAGACCACGACGTCCTTCGATTTCGCGTCCGCGAGCTCCGCGACGCGCGCCGCGATCTCGGTGTGCGGAATATTGATCGCCCCCGGCAGGTGGCCTTCCTGGTATTCGGCGGGCGTGCGCACGTCGAGCACGACGAGCGACCGGTCGCCCCAGGCCAGTCGCTCGCCGAGCGCCCGCGGCTCGATCGGCGCATCACCGCCCGCCTGGGCGGCGAATGCGACCGAAAGTGCGAGCACGATCAGCGGCGGGAGCCGCATGGTTCAGGCCTCGAGCACGAAGGTGATCCGCATCCTGACGCGGTATCCGGTCACCTTGCCGTTCTCGATCGTCACCTCCTGGTCGGCGATCCAGGCGCTGGTGATGTTCTTGAGGGTCTTGCCGGCGCGCTTGATGCCGCGCTGGATCGCATCGCCGAAGCTCTTGTCGGATGTCGAGGTGATTTCACTGACTTTTGCGACCGTCATGGCCCGCTCCTTTGTTGCTTCTGTTGATCGCCCCCGCCCCGGGGATGATAGCGCTACGGGCGCCGCATGCGGGGCCGTTATCATGCAGCTTTGAAGGCATGGCGCAGCCGGCGCGCCCGGAGAAGTTCCATGTTCCGCAGTCTACGCAGGGCGCTGTTGCGCGGGTTCGTCGTGGTGCTGCCGTTGAGCCTCACGGTGTGGCTCCTGTGGTGGCTCGGCAGCTCGACCGAGTCGCTGCTGAGGGAAACGATGTTGCTGGCGATTCCCGCCGAGCATTACCGGCCCGGAATGGGCGTCCTGGCGGCAGTCCTGCTGTTGATCGCGATCGGGCTGGTGTTCAACACCGGCCGCGTGCGGCGCGCACTGGAGGCCAGCGAGGAATACGTGGACCGGGTCCCGGTCGTGAAGACCATCTATGGTGCGACCCGCGACTTCCTCAAGCTGGTGCCGGTGGGCGGCAGGCGTCGCGAGCTCAAGCGCGTGGTGATGGCGCGCTTCGGAGAGGCGCAGATCATCGGCTTCGTGACGCGCGACGACGCGTCCGAGCTCGGCATCGTCGATGCCAGCGACGACCTGATCGCCGTGTACTTCCCGATGAGCTACCAGATCGGCGGCTATACGATGCTGTTGCCGCGAACCAGCGTGGTGACGCTGGACCTGCCGGTCGAGACCGCGATGCGCCTGGTCCTGACCGGCGGCGTCTCGGGTGCGGCGATCTAGACGGCATAGGCCGCGCGCGGACGATTCTGCGAATAGACGAGCTCGACGTGACGGATGCCACTGGTGCGGCGCGCCACGCGCTTGACCGCCTGCACCAGGCGCAGCAGCAGGTTGTAGCTGGCGCGAGGACCGCCGACGGCATAGGCCTCGGCCACGACCAGGTGCAGCACGGTGATGCGTTCGAAGCTGTCGCGCACGTAGAGGATCACGCCGACCGGCCGCGAGCCATGATCGACGCGCTCCACGGCGAACAGGCATTGCGTGTCGGACGGTCCCGCGACGCGAACGCGCAAGGACTTTCCATCGGCGACGATCTCGGGGGGGCCGTAGCGGTCGATCGCGGTTTCGATGCCCTTGCGGACCCGGTGCTGCCGGCCGTTGAAGAACAGGAGCGCCTCGAGCTGGTGCTGGTGCACCGCCGGCAGGCTCGATACGAAGGAAATCTGTCGAGTAATGCCCGCCACTCCCGGCCGCAGCCCTGCCCCGAAGCTCCGGTCACCTTACTTGGGCCATCGGACGCTTGTCGAGATTTACATAATTCGGCAAATATGGAATAAGGTCTCACGGCTGTGGCGTGCCTGCAACGCCAGGGAGGCCAGTTTGGAGCCCAGTCGAGGTCCTGTCCGCAAGTGACGGGGGCAATGGGGATATTCGAACTGCGTCACGCGGGCGGCGCCGGAAACGCGACTTGTGTCTCGTTCGCCACGACGGATTTTGTCAAGGATTGTCGGTACCTGTCAGTCGCGGGCTGGTGAGCCCGTGACGACGCTTATTTGCGCGAGTCAACGCTGACAATGATCGTCGAATATCCAGAGCAAGACCTGCCACGCGATGGCGCAACGCCATCGCACGGCACCCATGCGTGCGCCAATGTCGTCGTGCTTTCCGCGGATCCGACGCTGATCGACCTGCTGCGCGATTCGCTCGCCGGCACGCATCGCGTCTGGCGCGCCGACGACGCGACTCACGCCGCGGACCTGATGGTCGCGGCCGGCAACGCGGTGCTGCTGGTCGATTCGTCGCTCGCCGACCACGACACGCGCGGCCTGGTCACCGAAGTGCACAAGCAGTTTCCCGACCTCGCGATCATCGTCGCGGGCCGCCGCGACGACGAGGCCGAGCTCGCGCCGCTGGTCTCCTCGGGCGTCATCTTCCGCTTCCTGCACAAGCCGGCCTCCGCCGAGCGCATCCGCAACTTCGTCGAGGCAACGCAGCGCCGCGCGCATGGCACCGAGCTCACGATCTCGCCGCGCGTGATGGCCGCGCACGCCGCGACCATCACTTCGATGACGGCCGAGCGGCCGGTCATCGCGATGCCGAAGCTGAACCTCGACGATCCGAAGCTGCGCCGCTGGTCGCGGCGCAGCCTGCTCCTGATTCCGCTCATCCTCATCGGCTGGGCGATCGCCGAGTGGCAGCCCTGGAACCAGCTCGCCGGCGAGCAGCAGCAGGCGTCCACCTCGCCCTCCGGCGCGCTCGACGACCCGCGGGTGACGAAGCTCCTCGACGCCGCCGGGCTCGCGCTCGCGCAGGGCAACCTGGTCGAGCCGCCGGAGCAGAATGCGCTCGAGCTGTATCGCGCGGTGCTCGCGCGCGACCCGGGTAATGGCGTCGCGCGGCGCGGCATCGACAGCGTCGCCGACGAGCTCCTGGTGCAGGCGGAACGCGCGCTGATGGAGCAGGACGTCACGCGGCTCGCGAGCGCGGTGGATGCCGCGCGCTCCGCGCGACCCGATCATCCGCGCCTCGAGTTCTTCGTCAGCCAGCTCGAGCGCGAGCGCCTGCTGCAGGGCCAGGGCGGCAATGCGCAGCTTCCGGCCGTCTCCGTGGTCGCCGGGCGCCAGCTCGATGCGAGCGCCGCGCAATCCCTCGCCGGCCGTGCCC
The DNA here is from genome assembly GCA_050738495.1 of Steroidobacteraceae bacterium. Lineage (GTDB taxonomy): Bacteria > Pseudomonadota > Gammaproteobacteria > Steroidobacterales > Steroidobacteraceae > SCUD01. The sequence continues at coordinate 5,820 of JBOHZL010000044.1, forward strand.
AGGGCCTTCTGCTGCTGGCCAACGAGCGCATGCGCAGCAACAAGCTGACCGTCGGCAAGGACAGCGCGCACGCCTACCTGATCGCGGCCCGCGAGCTCGATCCCGCCAACCCCGGCGTGCAGCAGGGCATCGCGACGCTCGCCGCGCAGCTCCAGGGCAACGCCGAGCAGGCGATCCGCGAGAACCGCCTCGACGACGCGAGCCGCTGGCTGCAGAGCGCGGTCGAGCTCGACGTCAACCAGGTTCAGATCGCGACGCTGCGCGCCGACCTCGAGGCCGCGCGCATCGGCAACACGCGCGCCGACAACACCCAGCTCCTGCTGCTCGCCAACCAGCGCATCGCCCAGGGCCGCCTGATCGAACCGAAGGGCGATTCCGCGCGGCATTATCTCGATCTGCTGCGCGCGGCCGACCCGCGTTTCGGGGGCCTCAAGGACACGACCGTGCTGCTCGCGAACAACGCGCTCGGCCAGTCGCGGGAATTCGTGGCGGCGGGCAATGCGGACCGCGCCGAGGCATTACTGCGGGCCGCGACCGATGCCGGCGCGCCTGCCGCGGAAGTCTCGGCGGTCACCCGGCAGATCGCCGCCATGCGCGTCGTCAAGCCGGCTGCCAGCACCGTGGCGGGACCGCCCGCACCGACGGTGCTGCCCGAGAATCTGCTGCGCCGCACCTTTTTCGCCGCGCCGGCGTACCCGCTGCGCGCGCGCGAGCGGGAAACCGAAGGCTGGGTGGACCTCGAGTTCACCGTTTCGAAGGATGGCGTCACGCAGGACGTCGTCGTCAAGTCGGCGGAGCCGGCGGGCGTCTTCGACCGTGTCGCGCTCCAGGCGGTCGGACGCTGGCGCTATGAGCCGCGCATGGTCAACGGCACGGCCGTCGACCAGCGCGTCCAGACGCGCGTGCGCTTCAAGCTCGAGGAGTAATCAGCCGGATTGCCGCGTCCCGATCGCGCGCTCGTGCGCGCGACCGAGGAGCCACGCGACCGCCGCCCAGAGCGCCGCGACCGCGGCGCCGAGCCAAGCGACCCAGGCCAGGCTAGCGCCCAACGCGGCAAGGAACGCATCGTGTCCCTTGGCGACGACGAAGTCGCTGGTGCGATAGACCAGCGTGTCGTTGACGTTCTTGGCCTTGTACTTCGACTCGCGGTCCACCGAGGTATAGAGAATCTCGCGGCAGGGCCGCACGACCGCATACTGGCCCACCCGGCGCAGGATGTAGACGCCGACCAGCACCGCGAGCGTCGGCGTGGCCGCGATCAGCAGGAAGCCGGCGACCACCACCAGCGGCACGGAGACGATCATGAGCGGCAGCCCGATGCGCCGGATCAGTCGGCCGACCGCGAGCACCTGCGTCAGCACCACCGTCACGTTCACGACCATGTCCACGCGCCCGAGGAATGCCGTGCGCGCCGAACTGTCCGGAAAGTGGATGCCAAGCAGTTCCGCCTGCTGCAGGTACAGGAAGGTGGAGACCGCCGCCATCAGGAAAATGAAGAGCGCGATGCCCGACAGGTAACCGGAGGTGAAGACGCGGGTGAAGCCGGCAAAGGGGTTGCCGCCGATCGGCCGCTCCTCGATCCGTTCTCCCTGCTTGACATGATCCCTGCTCCAGCGCAGCAGGTAACGGATCGGCGCGACAGTCGCAGCGAGGAGCGCGGCGGAAACCAGCAGCAGGTTCACGTCGCCGAGCGTCCCGGCGAAAAATGCCGGGATGCCCGATCCCAGTATGCCGCCGGTGCTCGCGCCCGCGGCGATGAAGGCAAACACCCGCTTCGCCTGCTCGCGGTCGAACAGGTCGGCCATGAAGCTCCAGAACACCGAGACGACGAACAGGTTGAACACGCTCACCCAGACGAAGAACACGCGCGCGACCGCCGCGTCGTCGGCGCGGGACACGAACAACGCCCAGAACCCGAGCAGCTGCGCGACGAACAACAGGTAGACCCAGGGCAGGAACAGCGCGCGGCGGAATCGCCCGCTGATCCAGCCGTAGACCGGTACCGCGAGCAGCATGCCGGCGAGCGTCCAGCCGAACAGGTCATCGAGGTTCTCGACCCCGCCGGTGACGCCCATGCTGTCGCGCAGCGGCCGCAGGATGTAGTAGGCGGTGAACAGCAGGAAGTTGTAGACGAATGCCGCGACGAGCGCCGGCATCTCGCCGGGTCTCGCGCTGACCAGCCGGCCGAGCGGGCCCGCTTGCGCCGGCGCGCTCATGACTGCCCGATCGGCCGCTCGCTCGTGATCGCGAGCGTATTGCCCTCGGTGTCCTCGAAGAACGCCATCCAGACCTCGACGTCGCCGAGCTCGGCGACCTTGTGCGGGCCCTGGAGGAACTCGACGCCGCGGCTCACGAGTTCGGCCTGCGCCGCCTCGATCTCGGCGACGCGGTAATAGACGATCGAGCCCGGCGGGTCGTACATCGGGTCGGAGGCGGTCGAGAGCGCGAGCCGGATGCCGTCGCAGTCGAAGAACGTCAGTTGCGGCGGCACCTCGAACAGCAGCTTCATGCCGAGCAGGTCGCGGTAGAACGCCGTGGCGCGCGCCAGATCGCGCACCGGGATTGCGATCTGCTCGATGTGCCCGAGGTTCATTTCTATTTCGAGATGCCGGACTGGTCGAGGATGAAGGCGTATTCCTCGGCGATCTCGCGGAATCGCTGGAAGCGCCCGGACTTGCCGCCGTGCCCGGCCTCCATCGTCGTGCGGTACAGGAGCACTTCGTCGCCGGTCTTGCGCGCGCGCAGACGCGCGACCCACTTCGCCGGCTCGTAGAACTGGACCTGGCTGTCCCAGAGACCGGTGGTCACCAGCATCGCCGGGTAGTCCTGCGCCTTGACGTTGTCATAGGGCGAATAGGACAGCATGTAGTCATAGTACGGCTTCTGCTTCGGGTTGCCCCACTCGTCGAACTCGTTGGTGGTGAGCGGGATGCTCTCGTCCAGCATGGTCGTCACCACGTCCACGAACGGCACTTGCGCGACGATCGCGCGATAGTCGCCGGGCGCCATGTTCGCGACCGCACCCATCAGCAGGCCGCCGGCGCTGCCGCCGATCGCGGACACGCGCTTCGGGTCGGCATAGCCCTCCTTGACCAGGAAGCGGGTCACGTCGATGAAGTCGGTGAAGCTGTTCTTCTTGTTGAGGAGCCTGCCCTGCTCGTACCAGCGCCGCCCCATCTCCTGCCCGCCGCGCACGTGCGCGAGCGCGAATACGAATCCACGGTCGAGCAGCGACAGGCGCGAGATCGAGAATGCCGGGTCGATCGAGCTGCCGTAAGAGCCGTAGCCGTGCTGCAGGAGCGGCGCTCTGCCGTCCTTCGTGAAGCCGGCGCGGTACACGAGCGACACCGGCACCTTCTCGCCGCCCCGGGCGGGCGCCCACAGGAGCTCGGTGCGGTAGTCGGCCGGATCGAAGGTGCCGAGCACCGGCGTGCGCTTCATCAGCTGGCGCTCGCCGGTACGGATGTCGTAGTCGTACACCGTGTCCGGGGTGGTCAGCGAGGAATACTCGTAGCGCACGATGTGCGTATCGATCTCGGCGTTCTGCCCGAGCGCGGTCGTGTACGCCGCCTCGTCCGCCGCGATGAAGAAGTCCTTGTCCCCGCTCCACGGCCGGATGCGGATCTTCCTGAGCGCGCCGGAGCGCTCCTCGATCGCGAGAAAGTCCCGAAACACGTCGAAGCCGTGGATGAAGGCGTCGTCGCGGTGCGCGACCAGCTCGCGCCAGTTCGCGCGATCGCCCTCCTCGCCCACTTTCGCCTCCAGCAGGCGGAAGTTCGGCCCCTGCCAGTTGCTGCGGATGATCCAGCGCCCGTCCAGGTGATCGACGTAGTACTCGTGGTCGCGCTCGCGCGCCAGGAATACCCTGAACTTCAGCGCCGGGTCGGCGGCGTCCGCATAGCGCCACTCGGTCGCCACCGTGCTCTGCGCGACGATCAGCACGTACTTCTCGTCCTTGGTCGCCGCCACCCCGGTGTAATAGCTCTCGTCGTCCTGCTCGTAGAGCAGCGGATCGTCTGCGGGATCGGTGCCGAGCACATGGCGGCGCACGCGATAGCCGAGCAGCGTTTCGGGGTGCTTCTCGACGTAGAGCACGCTCTTGCTGTCCGCGGTCCAGGCGATCGAGGCCTCGACGTTCTCGACGTGCTCGACCTTCGTTTCGCCGGTCTCGAGGTCCTTGAAGCGCAACGTGTACTGGCGCCTGCCGACCGTGTCTTCGGCCCAGGCGAGCATCCGGTCGTCGGGCGCGATCGCCATTGTCCCGATCTGGAAGAACTCGTGGCCGGCGGCAAGCCGGTTGCCATCGAGCATGACCTGCTCGTCGGCGATCAGGCTTCCGGCCTTGCGCGCATGGACCGGATATTCCTTGCCGGTCTCGAAACGCGTGTAGTACCAGTAGCCGCGCTTGCGGTAGGGAACCGTCGAATCGTCCTGCTTGATGCGGGCGACAATTTCCTCGTACACGCGGTCCTCGAGCGCCCTGGTATGCGCCGTCATCGCGGCCTTGTAGGCGTTCTCGGCCTCGAGATAGGCGAGCACTTCCCTGCTCGAGCGGGTGTCGTCGCGCAGCCAGTAGTACTCGTCCACGCGCGTGCCGTTCGGCGATTCGACCTGGTGCGGCCGGACGTCGGCGATCGGCGGCACCGGCTCGGAGTTGGGCATGCTCACTGGCTCCGTCTTCGGCGGCGCGCCGGATGCACAGGATCCCAGCAGCAGGGCGGCCGCAACGATCGGGAAGATGAAATGCTGGCGGTGATTCATCTGCTCTCGCGCATCTTACCGGACCTCACGGCGCGCCGGGCTCCGGCGCGCGCCCCGCCCAGCGCGTCGCCGGAAAGGAATGCAGCATCGGCGCGCGCGTCGAGGCACCAGTCGCCGAAGAAACCGATGCCCGCATCGAGGTCGAGCAGGAACGGTTCGCCGAGCGGCGCTCGACGCGGGCATGGCGCCAGCGGTGGCTGTCGGCGAGGCGCGGCTGCGCCAGCGTCCGCCCGAGCAGTTCGGAGAAGCGCTCGAAGAGAGCCGCCTGCACGCGCGCCGCCGGCTGGTCGAATGCAGCGCGCGTCCATTCCGCCGAAGCGTGCAGGACCCAGGACTGCGGCGTTTCGCGGCCTGGCTTGGATCCATTGCGGGCGAATTGCGGCAGGATGGGGTCGGTGGACATTGCGGCGTCGGGCGCGCCGACCCAGAGCTCGCCCCGGCCGCGATCGTCGGCCTGCCAGCGCGGCGACCTGCGCGCGGCGGCGCCCGCCAGATGTGCGGCCTCGATGACGCGGCGGAAGCGCGCGTCCGACACCGTCAGGTATTGCGCGCCGTGATCGAAGCCGGCGGATTCGAAGCGCCGTGTCGCGAGCCGCCCGCCCGGGCTGCGCTGCGCGTCGAACACCTGCGGATGCAGTCCCACTTCAGCGAGGCGGCGCGCGCAGGCGAGCCTCGCAAGTCCCGCGCCGATCACGGCGATCGAGGCGGAAATCATGCTAGCCTGCAGTTTCGATGCGAATGTCAATTCGATTCCTGGTTGCGGCGGCGACGGCGGCTGGCGTCGCAGGCTGCGCGACGGCGCCGACCCAATCCTATCCGGCGACCACCGAGGCGCGTCTCGCGCTCTACGCCAAAGCGACGCCTTGCTGCGACGATCCGTCCGGGTTCCGCTTCGACGCGCTGCCCGGTCGCGGCTTCAAGGAAACGATCGTCGATACCGCGAGCCCGGTGTTCGATTTCCACAGCGGCGTGAGCCCGTTCGTCGCATTCGAGCTGCCGGCACAGGGCACGCCCTACCGGATTCGCGTCAAGAGCGTGTTCGATGCCAGGGGCGGCGGCGAGAGCTCCGTGTTCTACCCGGTCATCGCGCTGCTGGACGATACTTTCATCGTCGTGCAGCTCACGAGCCTCGACAACCTGCGGGTCGAGCCCGCGCTCGCGACGGTGGGCGGCGAAGTGGGCCTCGCTGTCTCGATGACGATCGATCCGGCGGAGCAGCCGGGCAAGTACCTGGTGGTGTTCACGCCCGCGGCGCTGCTCGGAGCGCCGCCCGACGAGCGGCGGGAAGGCGACCTGCTGACGCCGGCGTCGCTCGCGTGGATGGAGCGCCGCGGCGAAACGGCGCTGCCCGCATCGCCCTACGGACGGCTTCGCATCATGGTGGTTCCGGAGTACCAGGTCGCGAGCGTGGCGCCAAAAAATCCGCAATCGCCCTGATGACTTCCGGCGCCGACAGGATGTCGCGGTGCCCCTTGCCGGTGGTCGTCATGAACTCCAACCCCGGCCAGGCTTTCACCAGCGCCTCGGCCTCGCTGTAGGGTATTACCGCATCGGCGGTGTCGTGCACGAGCAGGCCGGGCACGCCGCTCGAAGGCGCGGTCGCGACCAGGTCCAGCTCGGCCGCGGGCCGGCCGGCGTGCTCATCGAGCAGCTGCACGAAATGCTGCATGGCGCGCGGCGGCAGACCGGCGGCTTTTGCGATGAAGGCCGGCATCCGGCTCACCCGAGTCGGGCTCGACACGATCACCAGCCGCGCGGGGCGGAAGCCGTAGAGCAATGCGGCGCCGAGCGCCGCGCCGCCGAAGGAATGCCCGATCGCCGCGTGCACCGGGCCGCTGATCCGCTCGATCTCGATCACCAGCTCGCCGAGCAGGTGCGGCGTCGCGCTGTCGCCGACCGAGATGCCGTGACCGGGCAACTCCACCGCCAGCGTGCGCATGCCGCGCGCCAGCAGCTCGGCCGCCAGCGGCCGGAACTGCGAGCTGCGGCCGCGCCAGCCGTGCAGTGCGAGCACCAGCGGCCCCTGCTCACCCCAGCTCTGCGCATGCAGCCCGGTGCGCAACTCGAGCGCCTGTCCCGCCGTGCCGGCCGCGAGCTCCCAGGCCTGCGTCGGATTGCGGCCACCCGGCCGTGCGATCAGCCGTGCCATCAGCCGCGCCGCGGCCTGCGGCGCGATGCGCCCCAGGAGCCCGAACAGCGGCGGCATGTAGAAAGGAATTCGGTTTGGCACGGATAAAAAAGCCGGCACGGTTGCCCGTGCCGGCCCTTTCAGTTCTGCTTCGCGGATTCAGCCTTCGGGCGGCGCCGGCGGCGTTTCTCCTTCGGCAGGCACTTCACCCTCCGCGGGCACTTCGCCTTCGGGTGGCAGCAGGCCGTCCGTCGGCATCGCCGCAGCCGCGTCATTGCCGCCGCAGCCTTCGACGCCGTCGATGAACGTGATCGCCAGGTCGCCGTCGGCCTGGATATTGCGGATGCAGGTCGTCGAGCCGGAGGCCAGCGGCACGCTGAACTCCCAGTTGCCCGGCGCCATGGGCAGGGTCTCGCCCGTGCCATTGCACATCGGTGCGCCGCTCTCGTCGGTCGGGCCGACCATGTTGACCTCGGCGACCATCATCTTGTTGTTGGAGTACTTGTTCGCCTGGCCGCTGAGCTCCTTCGGCGTCATGCGGATGCGCACCGATTCGCAGATGCCGCCCTGCGATACCGTCTTGACCGACAGCGTCGCGCGGATCAGCGGCAACTTGTCATTGGAACTGCCGCCGCCACAGGCCGCGACCGCGAAGGCCGCCAGCGAGGCGGTACCGAGGGCACGCAGGCCCGAATGCTTCAGGATCGACATCGTCGACTTCCCCCGTATTGGTGGTCCGGTTCGGGACATTGAATGAAACGCCGATTTTAGATCAATTCGGTCCGCGACGGGACCGGCGGGATTTTGCCGCCATCCAGGGCCGTTCGAGTTCCCACAACAATGGATCGAAGCCATGCCGGACCAGCAATCCCCCGCCCAAAGGGCGAAAGCCGCGCGCCAGCCGGGCCTTGTACCAGGCCGCCGGCCGCAGGCTCACGCTCGAATCCGTGCGGCTGCGGTCTGCATTGTGGCGCCAGTCCTCCCGCGTCAGGACGCTGAAATACAGGGCGCCGCGACTGAGCCTGGCGAGATTGGCGAGCGCGCGCAGCGCCTCGCGGTCTTCCAGGTACTGCAGGACGTCGTGGCAGAAGACCAGGTCGAACGGCTGCCCCGGTGCGTAATCGGCGATGCTGCCGCGCACCCAGCCATGACGCCGGCACAGGTAGTCGCTGCTCTCGAGTCCCACGTAACGGGCGCGCGGGAAGAATTCGCGCACCGCCACGCGCAGGTGACCGAGGCCGCAGCCGGCATCGAGCACACGCCTGACCGTGAAGCCGAGGTAGGCCGTGTATGCGCAGACAAATCGCCCGAGACGGACGGTCTCCGCGCGCGACGTGACGCGGGTGCGCGGATCGACGTAATAGCGCTGGTAGAAACCGACGTCGAACACTATTCGACGGTAACGCTCTTGGCGAGGTTGCGCGGCTGGTCGACGTCGGTGCCCTTCAGCACCGCGGTGTGATACGCGAGGAGCTGCAGCGGCAGGGTGTAGACGGCGGGCGACTGGAAGTAGCTCACGTGCCGCGGCATCGTGATGACCTGCACGCCGTCGGACTCCTCGAAGCCCGATTCGGGATCCGCGAACACATAGAGCATGCCGCCGCGCGCGCGCACTTCCTGGAGGTTCGACTTGACCTTTTCCAGCAGGTCGTTGTTCGGCGCCACCGCGATGACCGGCATGTCGGCATCCACGAGCGCGAGCGGCCCATGCTTCAGCTCACCCGCGGCATAGGCCTCGGCGTGGATGTACGAGATCTCCTTGAGCTTGAGCGCGCCTTCCATCGCGATCGGGAACATGGCGCCGCGGCCGAGGAACAGCGCGTGGTGCTTGGGCTCGATCTTCTTCGCCAGCGCCATCACGACAGGGTCGAGCGCGAGCGTCTGCTCGAGCATCGACGGCAACTCCAGCAAGCGCTGCACCAGCGTCTTCTCGCGCTCCGGCGAAAGCCCGTGATGCTTGCCGATCGCGACCACCAGCATGCCGAGCGCCGCGAGCTGGGTGGTGAAAGCCTTGGTCGAGGCGACCCCGATCTCGGGGCCGGCCCGGGTCAGCAGCACGAGCTCCGATTCGCGCACCAGCGAGCTTTCCGGCACGTTGCAGATCGCGAGCGTCGACAGGAATCCGGCCTTGCGCGCGAGCCGGAGCGCGGCGAGCGTGTCCGCGGTCTCGCCCGACTGCGAAATCGAGACGAACAGGGTGTTTGCCGGGACCACCGGGTCGCGATAGCGGAACTCGCTCGCGATCTCGACCCGGCAGGGCACGCGGCAGAGTTGCTCGATGAAGTAGCGGGCGACGATCCCCGCGTGATAGCTGGTGCCGCAGGCGACAATGTGCACCGAGGCGGTACGCTTCAGCACCTCGGTCGCGGCGGGGCCGAAAGCCTGCGACAGGAGGCGCCCGCCGGCGACCCGCTCGGAGAGCGTCTGCGCGACGGCGCGCGGCTGCTCGTGAATCTCCTTCAGCATGAAATGCGGGTACTCGCCGCGTTCCGCGGCTTCCGCAGACTGCTCGGACACGTAGGGCCTGCGATCGATCTTGCTGCCGGAGGCGTCGACGATCTCGATGCTCTTGCGGCGGATGCAGGCGACGTCGCCCTCCTCGAGGATCACGAACTTGCGCGTGACCGGGAGGAGCGCCGCGATGTCCGAGGCGACGAAGTTCTCGTCCTTGCCGATGCCGATCAGGGCCGGGCAGCCGGCGCGCGCGAGCACGATGCAGTCCGGATCCTTGCCCCACATGACGGCGAGCGAGTATGCGCCACGCAGCTCGCCGACTGTCCTGCGCACCGCGTCGAAAAGATCCCGGCTGCCGGCGAGGTGATGGTGGATCCGGTGCGCGATGACCTCGGTGTCGGTCTCGGAGCTGAACTCGTAGCCGAGGCGCTCGAGCTCCTCCCGGAGTTCCTCGTGATTCTCGATGATGCCGTTGTGCACGATCGCCACGCCGTCGCGCGAGACGTGGGGGTGGGCATTGCGCTCGTTCGGCACGCCGTGCGTCGCCCAGCGCGTGTGCGCGATGCCGAGCTGGCCGGCCGTCGGCGTGGTCTTGAGCGCGTCGGAAAGCTTCGCCACCTTGCCGACCGCGCGCAGCCGCGCCACCCGGTCGCTGCCGTTCAGCACGGCGACGCCGGCCGAGTCGTAGCCGCGGTATTCGAGCCGCCTCAGGCCCTCGATCAGGATCGGGACGATATCGCGGTCAGCGACCGCGCCGACAATGCCGCACATAGCCGTGCATTCTATTCCAAAGCTCAGGCGCCGGCGCCGAGCCAGCGCAGCGCCGAATTCAGGTCCTGGAAGAACTCGGTCCGAACGCCGCGGTTCATCGCGGCGGTGCGGAAGAACTGGGTCTGCTCGTCGGGGGCGAATCCCCGGAAGCAGCAGGCGACGGATAGCCCGGGCGACAGGCGCGCGGCAAGGCCCGCATGATCGAACGATTCCATAGGCGTCAGCTTGCGCTGCACATTGTCGCCCTCGGCGAGCACGCGCCTCAGGCCGTGCTCCCGGCAGGCCTCACTGATCGCGGTCCAGATTCGCGCCATGCTGCCGGGAGTCATCTCGAATCCTGGCGCAAGGTGCAGGTACAGATAGCCTTCGCGCGCTTCCAGAGTGTATTCCGTCACCGGACGGCCAGTGCCCGTTCCCGCACCCATAGCGACTCCTATTCCGGCTTCTTCTCCGGGCGTTTCCAGTTCTCGACCGTCTGCTGCCGGCCGCGCTCGACTGTAAGCTTGCCGGCCGGCGCGGGTTTCGTGATCGTCGAGCCCGCGCCGATCGTCGCCTCGGCGCCGACCGAGACCGGCGCGACCAGCATCGTCCCGGAGCCGATGAACGTTCCATCGCCGATCGTCGTGCGGTGCTTGTTCGCCCCGTCGTAGTTGCAGGTGACCGTGCCGGCGCCGACATTCACCTGCGCGCCCACGGTCGCGTCTCCGACATAGCTCAGGTGATTCGCCTTGCTGCCGGCGCCGATCTCGCTGTTCTTGACTTCGACGAAATTACCGATGTGCACGGCGTCCGCGAGGCGCGTGCCCGGCCGCAGGCGGGCGAACGGGCCGATGATGCAGCGCGTCCCGGTCACCGCGCCCTCGAGCAGGCTGTGCGCGCGCACTTCGCTGTCCGCGCCGATCTCGCAATCCTTCAGCACGCAGCCGGGACCGATCTTCACGCGATCGGCCAGCTTCACCCTGCCCTCGAGGATCACATTGACGTCGAGCAATACGTCGCGGCCGCAGGAGACTTCGCCCCGGATGTCCACCCGCAGGGGATCGACGATCGTGACGCCAGCGCGCATCAACTCCGTCGCGCGCGCCTGGCGGTGGGACGCCTCGACCTCGGCAAGCTGGAGCTTGTCGTTCACGCCCAGGACCTCCGCGGCCGTGTCCGCGATGACGGCTTCGACCGCGCAGCCATCCTGCACAGCGGCGCCCACGCAGTCGGTCAGATAATACTCGCTCTGGGCGTTGTCGGGCCGAAGCGCCGCGAGCCAGCCGCGCAGTCGCGCCGCCGGCGCGGCCAGCAGTCCGGTGTTGATCTCCGCGACGGCAAGCTCCTCGCGATTCGCATCCTTGTGCTCGACGATCCGCGTCACCTTGCCGGCGGCATCCCGGATCACGCGACCATAACCGGACGGATCCGCCAGCGCCGCGGAGAGGAGCACGAGCGTCTCCGGCCCGGCCCGGCCGGCGAGATCCGCGAGAGTGGTCGCGCCGAGGAGCGGCACGTCGCCGAACAGCACGACCACCACGTGCCCGTCCGGGATGCGCGGCATGGCCTGCGCGACGGCGTGTCCCGTTCCCTTCTGTTCCGATTGCAGCACCCAGTCGATGTCGGCGCCCGTGATCGCGGCGCGCACCTGCGGGCCGCCGTGTCCATGGACCACGTGGATCGACGCCGGGCGGATCGAACGTGCGGTATCGACGACGTGCGCGAGGAGCGGCCGGCCCGCGAGTGGCTGAAGGACCTTCGGCAGGTCGCTCGCCATGCGCTTGCCCTGGCCGGCGGCCAGGATGACGACGGACACGGGCATCGGGCAGGATTGTACCGATATGGAGGCCCTCCGATGTCCGAGTACAAGATCCTGGTCGAGTGGAATCGTGACGGCGCGCGCTTCACCGACAATCAGTACAGCCGAGGCCATCGCTGGCGGTTCGACGGCGGCGTGGAAGTACCCGCCTCGTCCTCGCCGCAGGTCGTACCACTGCCGCTCTCGGTCGAGGCAGCAGTCGATCCGGAAGAGGTGTTCGTCGCGAGTCTTTCTAGCTGCCACATGCTGTGGTTCCTGTCGATCGCGGCGCGACGCGGCTACCTCATCGACCGCTACGCGGACGAGGCGACCGGCGTGATGGCCAAGGACGCCTCCGGCCGGCTCGCGATGACCCGCGTGACGCTGCATCCGGACGTGCGATTCGCCGGCGACAAGCGGCCCGGCAAGCAGGACATTGCCGACATGCACCACGAGGCGCACGAAGCCTGCTTCATCGCCAATTCGGTCAGAACCGAACTGCGCTGCGAGCCCACCCGTCACCCGACGTCATATAAAGGAGTGGCGCGCTCGCGGCCGCATGCGGCAACCTGACCGCGGCCATCCCGGCTTTACTTTTGCCGGCGGCGTTGATATTCAAGCGGTTACTTCAGGGGAGCTGACAAGTTGCAGTCCGCGAAAGCATCGAACAGGGGAACTGCGCCCAAGGAAGCTTCGACGCAGCTGCGGCTGATCAGCAAACTCAGGGGCGATGGCGCGGCGCTGCCGCCGCGGCCGGCCAGCCGTGCCGTCGCACTCGCCTGGCTGCGCGGATTCCTGGCCATCGCTGCGGTCGCGCTGCTGACGGATTATCTTTCCGTCGCGCTGGTGCTCGGCTCGTTCGGCGCCTCCTGCGTGCTGGTGTTCGGCTTCCCGGACGTGCCGTTCGCGCAGCCGAGGAATGTGATCGTCGGCCACTTCCTGAGCTCGCTGGTCGGCCTCGCGTTCTTCTCGGCCTTCGGCGCCCACGGGTGGACGGTCGCGATCGCCGTGGGAACGGCGATCTCGCTCATGATGCTGACCCGCACCGTGCATCCTCCCGCAGGCTCCAACCCGGTGATCGTTTTCCTGTTGCAGCCCGGCTGGGACTTCCTGCTGTTCCCGACGCTGGTCGGCGCGCTGGTCGTCGTGGCGGTCGCGCTGATTTACAACAACGTCACCCGTGACGCGCGCTATCCGAAATACTGGTGATGCGCGTGCGACCGCCCGGTCGATTCGGTTCGCTTTGCTTCGGCCTGTTGCTGCCGATCCTGGCCCATGCCCAGCCAGCAGTCGTACTGACGCCCGAATGGCCGGATCCTTATGTCAGGCCGTATTCGCCCTGCCGTGCCTCTCCGCCGGATGACGCGGCTGCACAGGCGCTTTATCAGTCCATGAAAGCGATGGAATCGTTCGACCCATTGCGGGCACTGCTCGACAAGCTGCAGTCGCTGCCCGCGACGGAAGTGACGGCGCACCAGGTCGAGGCCTACTTGCTCCTGCTTCCCGAAATACTGTTCCTGCTCGATATCGACGGCCTTGAGGAGACGGCCCCTCAACTGACCGCGGTATTGGACGGCCGGGATCGTGGACGCGTGCTCGCCGAGCGGTTCATCGACAACAGCTTCGTCCGTTGTGCTGCCTTGTACTCCGAGCTCGCGATCTTCAATCACGACCTGTCGGGCGAAAGATTCAGCGACAGGGATCGATCGGCCGCGCGCGATGCGTTCCTGGCTTTCATGGAGGAAGCGGCGCGTGGCCAGCATGCGACGGACACCCATCCGTCCGCCGTCCTGTATGCGGCCGGGCAACTCCACCTGGACAAGGGATTCGACGCCTTGCCGAACCGTGAAAAAGCGGCTTCGCATTTTGAAACGGGCGCCCGCTTCCTGCTCGATGCCGCCGCCAATCCAGCGGACGAGCGCCACATCGACAACTGGACTCGGTATGCATTCATGCTGGAAAAGCTGCCCCTCGCACGCCGGCAGGATATTGCGGGCCGGCTGCTTGCGTACGTTGAGCAGTCCTGGGGCGCCAAGTCGCAATTGACGGTGCCGGAATTGCGTACCTATGGGCAATTGCTCGGTTTGAACGGCGGCATCGCATTGGCCCGCCGAAATGGCGAGCACGCGGTCTCGATCTACGGGCGGTACGTGGATATCGTGGGCCGGCTGCGCCGAAGCGAGCCGCGGAATCCGAATCACGAAGTCAGCGAATCGCAGGGATACCTGAGCTTCGGAGACGCACATCTGCTTGCGCGCGATGCCGGCAATGCCGCGCGCGCATTCCGAGTCGCATCCGACAGCTACGCGTCCGCCAGTGCCGACGCCAGGGAGATGCTCGACTTCGGGGAGTTTTCGGCCGCAGTTGCCGAAAGGCTCCGAACGACCGGGAGATGAGCCCAGTGCCCTTCATCAAGCACAACCCGCCCGGCGTGTTCCCGCAGTACCGCTGCTACAGCCACGCCACTGAGATTCGCGGCGATTCACGGATCCTGGTCATCAGCGGCCTCAATGGCTACCTGGCCGACGGCAAGACCATGCCGGATTCGTTCGAGGAGCAGGCGGAACTGATCTGGAGGCACCTGCAGACGATCCTGCGTTCCGCGGGCATGGAGCTCTCGAACCTGGTTTCGCTCCGCTTCTACCTGGCCGATCCCGCGGACGACGAGGCGAACGTGCGAATGCGCGTCAAGCACCTCGGCACGCACGAGCCGGCATTGACCGTCATCTGTTGCCGGCTGCTCGATCCACGATGGAAACTGGAAGTCGAGGCCATGGCCGCCACCTAGTCAGAAGGAATCGAAGTCATGTCCAAGCGCTCTCTGTTCACGCGTTTCGCCAAGACCACCTCCCACGTCAGCGGCCGTCCCGCGGTTTTCGGGCTGGCACTCGGCGCGGTCGTCGCGTGGGCCGCCACCGGCCCGATCTTCGGCTTCAGCGAGACCTGGCAACTGTTCATCAACACGGGCACGACAATCGTCACGTTCCTGATGGTGTTCCTGATCCAGAACACCCAGAACCGCGACACCGCGGCCATGCACATCAAGCTCGACGAGCTGATCCGCTGCACAAAGGGCGCACACAACGCGCTGATGGATCTCGAGGAGCTGGACCAGGACGAGCTCGATGCGTTTCATGCCAGATATGAAAAGCTGGCCGCGGCCGCGAGAAAGGAACTGGACCGCGGCGACGGGGACACGGGGATTCCTGAGCCATGATACGGAGCACCAGCATGACTGCCTTCAGGCGCATCACCGCCATCCTGGCCCTGGCACTCGATCTCGCGATACCTTCCGCTGCGGCCGACGGCGAATCCGACGAGGCGGCGCTACGACAACTCAAGGAGATCCTCTGGCCGAAAGCTTATGCGGAGCAGGACGAGCTCGAATACATCCGCGGCAATGTGCCGGCCTATGACTTGCGGGTATTCAAGGTCAAGCGACTGGACGTGTTCGAGAACGGCTCGGCGGTCGTCGCCGGCGAGGGCACCGTCAAGGGCGCTGACAAGGACGGCCGCTATATCTCGACCTACCAGTCGATCAACGTGCTCATCAGGCGCAACGGAAGATGGCAGGCCGTCTCGTCGCACATTTCCGGCGTGAAGCGCGCGCCGGATCCATGACGCTCGCCGAATACCGGCAATACCTCACGATGGCGCGGCGCTACTCGCGCCCGGCGAGTGAAGCAGCCGACCTGTTGCATGAGGCGCTACTCGCCGGCGTCCAGGCCGGCAGGCTCGATTTCGCTTCCGCCACGGATCGCGCCTGGCTCGCCGGGACGCTTCGCAATATCGCGGCTCAAACAGCGCGCGGCGAGATCCGGCGCCGGCAGCGCGAGACTCGTTTCGTGGAAGAGCCGGCGGTGGAGACGGACGAATTGCCGATCGCGCCGGACGATGCCCGCGAACTGATCCTGAAACGTCTGACGGATGGCACGCGCCGGGTCGCGGTGCTCGCGCTCTGCGGGATGAACACGGACGAGATCCAGTACGTGCTCGGCCTCAAGCCGCCCGCTTTCCGCCAGCGCCTGACGGCGCTTCGGCGCGCGCTGGGCGCGCTCCCGGAGCCCCTGCATAGCGAAGCGCTTGCACTGGCCTATTCACAGCCGCGGCGCGCAGGCGAGTCGCGGCTCGATATCGGCCTGATCCGGCGCGCCCTGATTCATCAATTGCGCGGCCGGCAGGGCGTCGGAACCCACGATCCGGACGGCCACCTGCTCGCCATCCGCTCCCGCTGACCTCACAAATCCGCACCCCGCGGCAACTACTGGATCAAGGGCCACCAGAGACTTCGACATGCTTCGCAATCCGAGCGTCGGCGCAGTGGTGTTCTTCGTGCGCAATCTCGACCGCACGGTCGCCTGGTATCGCGATGCGCTCGGTCTCGAGCCGCGCACGCTCCAGGGCCACGATGGGCCGTTCGCGCTGGCGACGGCCGGAGCTGTCGAGCTCGTCTTCATCCCGCGCGACGAGCCGGTCGGGCGCACGCCGATCGTCGTGTTCCGCCTGACATCCGGCATCTACGGCGTGGTCGAGTCGCTGGCCGGAAAAGGCGTCGAGATCGTGATGCCGGTCAGCGAAACGCCGGACGGCGGATTGTCCGCCGATTTCCTCGATCCCGACCGCCACATACTCAGCGTTTATCAGCCGGGGGGAGCCGCGCCATGAGAACGTTTCTCGGTGCTCCATTGCTCGGCATCGCCGTCATTCTTGCGTCGAATGCGTCCGAGACCCCGGCCGCGCGCTGCTTTGGCGAGCTGGCCGGGAGCTGGCAGGGGACCGGCACGGTCAACGGCATGGCCGCGGACATGCGCATGACCTGGGAACCGGCACTCGACGGCCAGTTCCAGCAGCTGACGCTCGACAACCGGATGACCGCAGCGGACGGCAAGGAATGGCATTTCAAGGCACAGGCGTTCTACCGGATCGGAGACGACGGGTCGATCACCGGAAACTGGTTCGATTCCCGCGGCATCAGCCTGCCGCTCAGGGGCAAGGTCGACGGGAACAATCTGCTGACGATCGACTGGGGAGGCGAATCGACGGAGCGCGGCCGCAGCAGTTATCGGGTCAGCCGCGAAGTCCTCGTCGTGACCGACGAAGTGCTGACCAAGGAAGGCGATTTCAGGGTCTTTGGTCGCACCACCTTGAAGCGCCTGCCGTAAGCGCAAGTCCGGGACAAGCGGGCGCCGGGCAGTCGACTGC
>JBOHZL010000045.1:0-22878 GCA_050738495.1 Steroidobacteraceae bacterium
ACAGTCGGCAGCGTCGCAGATTTCACGTCAAGCGGGTGTCGTCATGAAGAAGCTAGTCGCATTTGCCGCTCTCGCACTGTTTGCAGCACCGCCGGTCCTGGCGGCGGAGACGCCGGACTTCATCGCAGCCGCGATTGCCGCGTCGCAGCGCAGCGAGAAGGATCGCGAGCGCGACGCCAAGGACAAGCCGGCGGAGCTGCTGACATTCGCCGGCATCCATCCCGGCATGGCGGTCGCCGACATATTCGGCGGCGGCGGCTACTGGACCGAGTTGATGGCGCGCTCCGTCGGCAAGGACGGCCGGGTCACGCTCGTCAACAATTCGCCCTATGTCGAGTTTGCGAAGGACGACCTGAAGACGCGCTTCGTCGAGGGCCGGTTGATCAATGCCCGGCCCCGCACGGTCGAAAGCTGCGACCTGAAGCTCGGCAAGTCGGCCTACGACCTGGTGCTGATCTTCATGTCCTATCACGACCTCTACTACGTCGACGAAGCCGGCGGCTGGCCCGCCATCGACGCGGCGCAGTTCCTCGGCCAGTTGCACGCCGCGCTGAAGCCGGGCGGCATCCTGTTGATCGTCGATCATGCCGCGGCTGCGGGCACCGGCAAGACCAAGGCGGGCGACCTGCACCGGATCGAGGAGTCGTTCGCGCAGGCCGACATCGAAGGCCACGGGTTCCGGCTCGAAAAGACCTGGGACGGCTATCGGCATTCTGACGACGACAAGTCCAAGCAGGTGTTCGATCCCGCCGTGCGCGGAAAGACCGACCGCTTCACGCATCTATACCGCAAGCGCTGACGATACGTTCATCCGGCGCGCTTATACGGCGCGTGACGATAGTACTTGGGACGAGTGTCCAGCCGCACATGCAGCCAGGGCACACCGAGACCCGCCGTGCTCAGCCAGGTCGGCTGCACCCCGATCCGTAGTTCGAGTGCGTGGCCGACGGCTTTCCACAGGGCACTCGCGCGAGCTTCTGACGCAGTCGCCACGAAGCTCGCCAGGTGAGCAAGGTTCTCGCCTCGACCGCCGGGACATGGCGCCACGAGCAATGCATCCTTGCCGAGGCTTTCGAACATCACGGTTTCACAATCCGGGCGGAAATGCTCCGCAAACGGTTCCGGATCTGGCTGCGTGCCGGCCAGCAGCGGGCTCGACACCAGGACGCATTCGAATGCGCGCGAATGATCCCGCAGGGTTACCGGCGGGCATTCCCAGCAGTAGGACTCGAACGCCGCCTGACGCAGGCTCGCATTCCAGAACGTCCTGAAGCCCTCGTCGATCCTCCAATGTTCGAATACCTGGGAAAAGGAAAGCTCAATGTCGATGCCGGTGAGCACGCGCCAGCGCTCGACTCCAGAGTCGACCTGCATCTTGTGAACCTGCCACATGCCGTGTCGTATGCGTTCGATGCCTTGCCCGTCGATCAGTGACGCAGGCTCCGCAGCCACCCGCCCAATTCATCGCCACGATCGATAGCCTCGACCAGCGCGGAACCGACGATCACGCCGTCCGCGTGTCCCGCGAGGCGCGAGACTTGCGCAGCCGAGCGAATTCCAAAACCGGCGCAGACCGGGACCGTCGATTCGGTGCGCACGCGTTTCAGGTAGCGCAGCGTGTCATCGGGCAGCGCCGCGTCGCGCCCGGTCGTTCCCGTGCGCGTGACTGCATAGGTGAATCCCCGGGACACGCGTGCAAGGATCGCAAGCCGCGCCGGCGGCGTCAGCGGCGTGACCATCTGCACCAGCGCGATGTCTTCACGTGCCAGAGTATTGCGCAGTTCGCCGGATTCCTCCCAGGGCAGGTCAGGAACGATGAACCCGCACACAGCCGCCTCCCTGGCGGCACGCGGCAGGCGATGCAGACCGAAGGCAAGCAGCGGATTGAGATAGCTCATCAGCAGGCAGGGCGGTTGCGACCGCGTCGCGAGCGTGCCGAGTTCCTCGAGTATCCAGGCGAGCGTCGTTCCCTGTTCGAGCGCGATGCGACTTGCGCGCTGGATCGTGGCGCCGTCCGCCATCGGATCGGAGAACGGCACGCCGACCTCGACCACGTCCGCTGCGGACGCGACGGCGGCGTACAGCCGGGCGAATGAGTCCCGGTCCGGAAATCCGGCCGTCAGGAATGCGACGAGGGCCGGAACGCCGCCGTTGACGGCGCGCAGAAGTGCCTCCGCAATGGCGCCGCCCGGTTGCATCAGGCAGGGCGCGCCGCGAAGGCGGCAAGGTCTTTGTCGCCGCGACCGGACAAGCCGACCAGGATGCGGCTGCCCGGGTTCCGGCTCGCGAGACGGCGGGCACCTGCGAGCGCATGCGCGCTCTCCAGCGCAGGAAAGATGCCTTCCAGCGCGCTGCATTCCGCTGCGGCGGCCAGCGCCTCGTCGTCGCCCGCGACCCCGTATTCCACCCGCCCGACCGCCTGAAGCAGCGCATGCTCCGGGCCGACGGCCGAATAGTCGAGTCCCGCCGAGATCGAATGCGTTTCCTGAACCTGGCCGTGCGCATCCTGCAGCAGCATCGTGAAGCAGCCGTGCAGCACGCCCGGACGACCATGGGCGAGCGTCGCCGAATTGTCTCCGAGCCCTGCGCCGCGCCCGCCGGCCTCGACGCCTACCAGGCGCACACCCGCATCGCCCAGGAACGGATGGAACAGCCCGATCGCATTGGAGCCTCCGCCCACGCAGGCAACGGCCATGTGGGGCAACGCGCCGTTCGCTGCCAGAAACTGCGCGCGGGCCTCACGCCCGATCACCGACTGAAGTTCGCGCACCAGGTACGGATACGGGTGCGGCCCGACCGCGGAGCCGAGCAGGTAGTGCGTGTGCTCCGGGTCCGCTACCCAGTCACGCAGTGCCTCGTCGATCGCGGCGCGCAGTGTCCGGTCGCCACCCGTCACCGGGACGATTTCCGCGCCGAGCAGCTGCATGCGGCCGACGTTCGGTGCCTGGCGTTCCATGTCCACGGCACCCATGTAGATGACGCAGGGCAAGCCCAGTCGCGCGCAGGCGGCTGCGGTCGCGACTCCATGCTGACCGGCGCCGGTCTCGGCGATGATCCGGCGCGCCCCGAGGCGCCTGGCGAGCATGGCCTGGCCCAGGGCGTTGTTGATCTTGTGGGCGCCCGTATGTGCGAGGTCCTCGCGCTTGAGCCAGATCTCGGCGCCCCAGTCCCTGCTCAATGCCGCCGCCCGGGTCAGCGGCGTCGGCCGTCCCGCCCAGCTTTCCAGTTCGCGCGCAAGCTCACGCTGAAAATCGCCGGCATGGAGGAATCGCGCGACGCCTTGCTCCAGCCGATCGAGCGCCGGAACTAGCGTTTCAGGCACGTAGCGACCGCCAAATGGGCCGAAACGGCCGCGCGCATCGGGCAGCAATCCGCCGATCGCAGCCTCCGTCAGCCGCCGGATTTCGTCCACGGCGAGCACGGCGCTCACGCCAGCAACCCCCGCGCGCCCTGACGGGCTGCCGCAATGAAGTCGCGGATCCTTTCCCGGTCCTTCACGCCGGGCGAGCACTCGACGCCGCTGGAGACGTCGACTCCGAATGGCCGCACCGAACTGATCGCTTCTCTCACATTCGACGCATCGAGACCCCCGCCCAGCACCAGTTCGCTGCGCTGCGCGAGCTGCGCTGCCGCACGCCAGTCCGCACGTTGGCCGCAGCCACTTGTCGGTGCATCGAATACCAGGCGGTGCGGCAGCGTCTCGTCGCCCGATGTGCGCCTGAACACCGGCCAGCGCGCGATGCAGGCAGGCAGATCGAGCGCGGCGAGATCCTCGGCTTCGGACTGCCAGGCGTCCGGCACAAAGCATTCCAGCACGCGTTCGACATCCTCGCGCCGTGGATGACGCGTGACCGCGACGCGCAGCACGCTGCGCGGCAGCCCGCGCGCGAGTCGTTCCGCGCTCCGCGCAGCGACATTGCGTGGCGATGGATCGTGGAATACAAAGCCGATCGCGTCCGCGCCGGCCGCGATGGCAGCCTCGACTGCCTCGGCTGTCGTCACGCCACAGATCTTGACCAGCAGGTTCACGCCGCGACCTTCGCCGATGCGCGCCCGGCAGCCAGCATCGCGCGCACCATGCCCGCCGGATCCGCTGACTTCATCAGGGAGCCGCCGACGAGGGCGACGCAATAGCCGGCCCCGGCGACAACGCCACAGTCTTGCGGCGTGGCGATGCCGCTCTCGGCCACGCGCGGAAGCTCCGGCGGCAGCAGCGGTGCGAGCTCCGCCAACCTCCCTGGAACGACCTCGAGTGTCTGCAGATCCCGGCTGTTGACGCCGACGAGCGCGGGCACTTTGCGTTCACGCGCAACCGTCGCGGTCGCCACGGCCCGGCCGGCGTCATCCGCGTCGAACGCTTCGAGCAGCACGAACATCTGCAATTGGCGTGCGCAGTCCAGCATCTCTTCCAGTTGTGCATCGGACAGCAAGCGCACGATCAGCAGCACGCCGCCGGCGCCGGCCGCGCGCGCCTCGTGGAGCTGATAAGGATCGACCAGGAAGTCCTTGCGCAGCACCGGAAGGCCGAGCGGCGCGAGGATCGCTGCCGCCTCGGCAAGCTGTTCGAGGCTGCCGCCGAAATGTTCCGGTTCGGTCAGTATCGAAACCGCGGCAGCGCCGCCGCGTGCATAGGCACTCACGCGGCCGGCCAGGCTGTCGCCGGAAAAGGACAACGAACCTGCGGCCGGGGAACGCCGCTTGTACTCCGCGATCAGCTCGAAGGCATGGCCGCACAGCAGTGCCGGTGCCGGCGCCGTGTTGAGCGCGCGCATTCGCAGGCGCGCGAGCGGTTCCTTTCCGACAGCGGCACGTGCGCGCCTGTGGCTTGCCGCCGACACCTGCGTGAGAAACCCGCTCATCCCGCGCGAAGCCCGGATTCGGCAACGATACCGTCCAGCAATCGTGCGGCACGACCGTCTTCGATCGCCGCGGTGGCGAGTACAACGCCCTCGACAGGGCTCCTCACGGTGCCGGTGACTTCCGCGACCAGCGCCGCGCCCATCACGAGCGCATCGCGGTGGCCGCCGCGTTCGCTGCCGCGCAGCACGGCCTCGAGCCGCCGAGCATTCTCCACCGCGTCGCCACCGATGAGATCCTGCTCGTCGCAGGCGGGCAGTCCGAAATCCGCCGCGGAGCGACGGGACATCATCACCGACCCCTGGCGCACGTCGAACAGCGTGAACGGCGCGGCCGGCGTCGGTTCGTCCCAGCCGGAGTCGCCGTGAACCACGAACATGCGCGCGATCGGCATGCCTGCCAGCGTGTCCGCCATCAGGCGCGCGACCTCCAGGCTCCAGGCGCCGATCAGCGCGTTCGGCGCCTGCGCCGGGTTCGCGAGCGGACCGAGAAGGTTGAAAATCGTGCGCACCCCGAGCGCCGCACGCACCGGCGCAATCGCCTTCATCGCCGGGTGAAAGTGCGGTGCGAACAGGAACGTGAAGCCGGTGCGCTCGAGGCAGGCCGCGGCGGCGAATTCGTCGAGCGGGAGCTGCAGACCGAGTGCCTCCAGCACATCGGCGCTGCCGGACCGCGACGATACCGAGCGGTTGCCATGCTTGGCGACGCGCATGCCGCAGGCGGCGGCGAGAAGCGCCGCGCCGGTCGACAGATTCAGGCTGTGCGAGCCGTCGCCGCCGGTGCCGACGATGTCCACCACCGGCACGTCCGCGGGAATTCGCGGCCGACGCGCGAGCGTGCGCATCGCGCGCGCAAAGCCCCTGACTTCCGGGGCGGTCGCACCCTTGATGCGGAGCGCCGCCAACAGTGCGCCGGTCATCGCCGGCGGCATGGCCGGGTCGGTCAGCGTGATGAGCAGGTCATAGGCCGCACTCTCCGACAGGTCGCGGCGTTCGAGCAGCACGTCGAGCGCGTCGCCGCCGGGCCGGTTCACGTGCCGGCTCCTCGCGCGAGAAAAGCGGCCATCAGCCGCGGGCCTTCCGGCGTCAGGATGCTTTCCGGGTGGAATTGCACGCCTTCGATGTCGAGCGACCGGTGGCGCACGCCCATGATCTCCCCTTCCGCGGTCCAGGCCGTCACTTCCAGCGATTCGGGCACGCTTTCGCGCTCGGCGATCAGCGAGTGATAGCGGCCCGCCTCGAACGGATTCGGCAGCTCCGCGAACAGCCCGCGACCGTCGTGCTGAACAGCCGAAGTCTTGCCGTGCATCAAGCGCCCGGCGCGAACGATGCGTCCACCGAACACCTGCACCATTGCCTGGTGGCCCAGGCAGACGCCGAGCACCGGCACTGCACCGGCGAAGCGCTCGATCATGCGCATCGACACTCCGGCGTCGGCAGGCTGGCCAGGACCCGGCGAGATGCAAAGGTGTGTCGGCTCGAGTCCACCGGCTTCATCGACCGAGATCCGGTCATTGCGGTGGACCAGTACCTCGGCGCCCAGGACCATGAATGCCTGAACCAGGTTGTAAGTGAAGGAATCGTAGTTGTCGATCAGCAGCAGGCGTGGACTCACAGCCCGTCTCCCGCGAGCTCCAGCGCGCGCCGCATTGCGGCACTCTTCGCGAGGACCTCGTCGTACTCACGGTCGGGGTCGCTGTCGGCGACGATGCCCGCACCGGCCTGAAAGCTGTAGCGACCGGCGCCGAATACCAGCGTGCGGATCGTGATCGCCTGGTCCATGTCGCCACCGCTGCCGAAGTAACCGACCGTTCCGCCGTAGAGCCCTCGTCCCACCGGCTCCAGTTCGTCGATCAGCTCCATCGCGCGCAGCTTCGGCGCACCGACCAGGGTGCCGGCCGGAAATGCCGCCGCGAACAGGTCGAAGGCGTCTCGACCGGGAGCCAGCTCGCCATTCACGCCGCTGGCGATGTGCATGACGTGGCTGTAGCGCTCGATCGAGCGGTACGGATCGACGCGGATCGATCCTGCGCGGGCCACCCGGCCCAGGTCGTTTCGCGCCAGGTCCACGAGCATCACGTGCTCCGCACCTTCCTTGGCGTCCGCAAGCAGGCTCCGCGCCAGTGCGCTGTCCTCCGGCGAGTCCGACCCGCGCGGCCGCGTTCCCGCGATCGGCCTAAGCTCCGCATGACGCCCATTCAGCCTGACGAGCGCCTCCGGAGAGGAACCGACGACGGAAAGCCCCGCGGCCTCGATGAAGTACATGTACGGCGATGGATTCAGCAGCCGCAGCGCGCGGTAGACCTCGAACGGCTCGAGCTCGCATTCTCCATCGAGTCGCACCGACAGCACGAGCTGATACACGTCTCCCGCCCGGATGTGCTCGCCCGCACGCAGCACGGCGTCGCCGTACTCGCCACGGTCGAAACTCGCTGCAGCCTCCGAATGTCGCGATTTGCATCTCGTGCCCGGTAACGGCCCGCGGAGTGCCGCGACGATTTCACGCTTGAGCGATTCCCGTTCGCTTCCGGTGCCGTCGTGCAGCAGAGTCACGCCGCGCGTCAGGTGATCGAATACCAGCAGCGAGCGCGGGGCGACATAGCAGGCGTCGGGCACGTGCACTTCGTTGCGCCCGGACGCCGGCAGCCCTTCGAAGCTGCGAACGAGGTCATATGCCGAGAATCCGACCAGTCCGCCCGCGAGCGGGAATCGATCCGGTCCCGGTTGCGGTCGCGGCGCGCGCGACAGCGCGTCGCGCAGGCAGCCGAGCAGCTCCGCTCCGTCGGTCGGCCGCTTGCGGCGTTCGCCGCCGATCGCAAGCCCATCCCGGTCCAGTTGCACTTCGAAGCAGTCGCCGAAGCCGATGAACGAGTAGCGGCCGAGCCGCACGCCCTGTTCCACGCTTTCGAGCAGGAAGCGCGGACGGAAGGGCCGCAGCTTCAGGTAAGCCGAAACCGGAGTATCCAGGTCCGCAGCGATGTCGAATGCCATTGTCATGGGCGCAAAAAAACCCACCGCCGGTGATTCCGGAGATGGGTCCTGGTTGATCCTTGAAAACTAGACGGGTATTACGCGACCAGCGCCCACTCCGGAGAGCGGCGCCACCACCAGCGAAGACCGGCAGACTTCCGATCGGCGTACATCCTGGGTCGAGTATCCGTCGCCGGCCGCTGACGCGTCAAGTCAGCGTCCCGGACAGCGGCAACTTGAGGTAATGCCGGTCATTCGACTCGGCTGGCGGGACCCTGCCTCCGCGGATGTTGAACTGCACCGCGGGATAGAGCAGCGCCGGCGCCTCGAGCCCCGCGTCCCTCCGCATGCGCATCTCGACGAATTCCTGCTCGGTCACTCCATCCCGCAAATGGATGTTGTGAGCCCGTTCCGCCGCGATCGTGGTTTCGCAGCATGCAGCGCGGCCGCCGGGACCGTAGTCGTGGCCGACGAACACCCGGGTCGAGGGTGGCAACTCATGAAGCCTGAGGATCGAAGCGTAGAGAACCCTGGCATCGCCGCCCGGAAAATCGCAGCGCCCGGTGCCGCTGTCAGGCATGAAGATCGCGTCGCCGACGAACACGGCATCCGCCACCTGGTAGCTCAGGCTGTCGCTGGTGTGGCCGGGTGTCGCGATCGCGCGCGCGCACAGCGAGCCGATCTCGAGCTCTTCGCCATCCGCCAGCAGCCGGTCGAACTGGCGGCCGTCTGCGACGAACTCCGCGCCCAGGTTCAGGATGCCGCTGAAGGTCCGCTGCACCTCGCGGATGCCCTCACCGATCGCAACCTGGCCGCCGACCGCGGCCTTCAGGTGCATCGCCGCACTCAGGTGGTCCGCATGCGCGTGCGTTTCGAGAATCCACTGGTTGGCGAGCGATCGTCCGCGGATGAAGGCCACGATTGCATCCGCGGATTCGGTCGACATTCGGCCCGACTTTGCATCAAAGTCCAGCACCGGATCGACGACTGCCGAATGCCGTGTGCCGCCATCGATCAGCACGTAGCTCCAGCTTGAAGTCGACGCGTGCAGGAATGGCTGGACCTCGAGGGTCACGGCTGTCTCAGCCCTTGCGGCCGTCGACCCAGCGTTTCACTTCCGACGCGAGCACCGTCAACGGCACCGCGCCGGTGCGCAGCACGAGATCGTGGAACTCGCGAACGTCGAAGCGCGGACCAAGCGCCGCAGCCGCCTGCTCGCGCAACTCGACGATTTTCAGCATTCCGATCATGTAGGCGGTCGCCTGGCCGGGATTCAGGACATAGCGCTCGGTTGCGCGGATCGCGGCCTCGTCGCCGGTCGGGCTGTTCTCGACGTGATAGCGGATGGTCTGCTCGCGGGTCCAGCGCCTGGCGTGCAGGCCGGTATCGACCACGAGCCTGACTGCGCGGTGCAGTTCCAGCGCGAGCCGGCCGAACTCCGAGTACGGATCCATGTAGAAACCCAGCTCCTTGCCGAGTCGCTCGCTGTAAAGACCCCAGCCCTCGGAGTACGCCGTATAGCCGCCCAGACGCCGGAAGCGCGGCAGCGAATCCTCCTCGAGCGCAACCGCGTTCTGCATGTGATGCCCGGGAATCGCCTCGTGGTAGACGAGCGCCTCCATCTCGTACTTCGGCATCTCCTTCATCTGGTACAGGTTGCCGTAGAAAGTGCCGGGCCTCGAGCCATCGAGGGATGGGCGCTGATAAAAAGCCTTGCCCGCCGACTTCTCGCGGAAGGGCTCGACCGCCTTCACCACCACTTCCGCCTTCGGCAGGGTCAGGAAGAGCTGCGGCAGCTTCGCGCGCATGGCCGAGATGTGCTGGTTCGCCTCGGCGAGCCAGGCGGCGCGGCCATCGTCCGTGTCCGGGTAGTAGAAACGCGGATCGGTGCGCATGAACTCGAAAAACGCCTGGAGATCGCCCTTGAAGCCGACCTGCTGCATGACTTTGCGCATGTCGCCGTGCAGGCGCGCGACCTCGCGCAGGCCGATCTCGTGGATCTCGCCGGCGGAGAGCTTCGTGGTCGTGAAATTCTCCAGCAGGAAGTCGTAATAGGCGGCGCCCTGCGGCAGCTTCCAGATGCCGTCGTCGGTCGTCGCCGATTTCTCCGTTTCGCGGGCCCAGCCGATGACCGCGTCGAATGCCGGCTTCACCGACGACAGCAGGGCGAGCTCCGCCTGCGCCAGCAGCGACTCGCGCCGCGCCTCGTCGATCGGGAGCTTCGCGACCTTGCCCTTGAAGTCGGCGAGCAGCGGGCTGTCCGCCGGGCCGTCGTCGAATGGCTGGCCCGTGATGATGTTGCGAGCGTCCTCGATCACGTAGGGGTACCCGAACCGCGGCGGCAGGATGCCCTGTTTCGCGGCCAGCGTCGCCCGCTCGAGCTGCTGGTCGATGTGGGCACGCATGCCCTCCAGGCGGCGTACGTACGCCGCCGCATCCGCCTCGGCCTCGACGCGATGCGTGTTGATCAGGAACGCGGGCAGCGAGACGTGCGCGCCATTCTTGTCGAACAGGTAACCGTGGTTGCGCCAGCGGTAGCGGGCGATGCGCCGCTGCTCGGAGTCCTCGAAGACCTGCCACGAAAGCCGCGTCGCGTCGTCGAGGGCAGCCGGGTCGATGGTCTTCCTGAGCTCGGCGAGCTGACGCTCCGCGAGCGCATGGCGCTGGGCGTCGCCTTTCTCGGTCGCGTCGGGCCAGCGATCCTGTCCCGTCTTGAGGCCGAGGGAGGTCGCGAGCGTCGGATTGAGCTCGAGCCTTTCGTCCAGTGCACGCTCGAAGAACGCCTTCGCGGCGGCATTGGGGTCGGGGGCTCCCTGCTCCGCAGCCGCCGGCGCTCCCGTGGCCAGCATTGCTGCTGCCGCAATCAATCCGCCGATCAACCGGTTGCCGTATTGCATGGCTCCTCGGTACTTCTGCTGTCCGTTGCGGGCGGCCAAAGTAGCATGGAATCCCGGTGCGTATAATCCGGCGAATGAAATCGGGCGACTTCGAGAAGCTGGGCGCCTTCTACATCGGGCGCGGCTGCGACGCGAGCCAGGATTCGCTTGCCGACGAGCCCCTGATGTACGACTCACGCGACCTGACCACGCATGCGGTCTGCGTCGGCATGACCGGCAGCGGCAAGACCGGCCTCTGCATCTCGCTGCTCGAGGAAGCGGCGCTCGACGGCATTCCCGCGGTGGTCATCGACCCGAAGGGCGACATCGCGAACCTGATGCTCGCGTTCCCCGGTCTGTCGCCTGCGGAGTTCGAGCCGTGGGTCGACGCGGGCGAAGCCGCGCGCAAGGGCGTGTCAGCCGCCGAGCTCGCTGCGAAGACTGCGGAGTCCTGGAAGAATGGCCTGGCCGAGTGGGGTCAGGACGGCGAGCGCATCCGCCGCTTCCGCGACGCGGTGGACATCTCGATCTATACGCCCGGAAGCAGTGCCGGGCTGCCGCTTTCCATCCTGCGCTCCTTCGCGCCGCCGGCAGGCGGCGATGCCACCGGTACGCGCGAACGGATCTCGGCCGCGGTTGCGGGCTTGCTCGGCCTGGTCGGCATCGCGGCCGACCCGCTGAAGAGCCGCGAGCACATCCTACTGTCGGCGATCGTCGACGACGCCTGGGGCAAGGGCCACGCGCTCGACCTCGCGGGACTGATCGGCGCCATTCAGAAACCGCCATTCGACAAGGTCGGCGTCTTCGACATGGACACCTTCTATCCGGCGAAGGAGCGTCTCGAGCTCGCGATGGCGGTCAACAATCTGCTCGCCTCCCCAGGCTTCGGCATCTGGCTCGAAGGGGAGGCGCTCGACATCCAGCGGCTGTTGTTCACGGCGGAAGGAAAGCCACGCATCTCGATCGTGTCCATCGCCCATCTGCCCGATCCCGAGCGCATGTTCGTCGTGACGCTGATCGCGAACGAGCTGGTGGCCTGGATGCGCCAGCAACCTGGGACCGCTGCGCTGCGCGCGCTCTTTTATATGGACGAAATCTTCGGCTACTTCCCGCCGACCGCCATGCCGCCGTCGAAGCTCCCGATGCTGACCTTGATGAAGCAGGCGCGCGCCTTCGGCCTCGGAGTCGTGCTCGCCACGCAGAACCCGGTCGACCTCGACTACAAGGGCCTGTCGAATGCCGGCACCTGGTTCATCGGGCGCCTCCAGACCGAGCGCGACCAGGCGCGCGTCATCGACGGCCTGCTGAGCGCGCAGGCGGGCGCGGGATTCGACCGCGCGGCGCTCGAAAAGCTGATGGCCGGCATCGCGCCGCGCGTGTTCCTGATGCGCAATGTCAACGACGATGCGCCGCTGCTGTTTCGCACGCGCTGGGCGATGAGTTGGCTGCGCGGGCCGCTGACGCTCCCGGAGATCGCGCGCTTGATGGCTACGAAAAAGGCGGCTGCGCCCGCCAAGCCCGCGGCGGCGGCGATTCCCGCGTCGTCCGCCGCGCAGACCGCGCCGGCGGCGGCACGGCCGGCCTTGCCGGCCGGCATTGCGGAGGTGTTTCTCGCGGCCACGCCCGGACCCGGCGAGCTCAGGTACCGGCCGCGGATCGTCGCGACCGCCGAGCTTCACTACGTCGACAAGCGGGCCGGCATCGATGCCTGGACACGCAGCGCCTGGCTCGCGCCGCTCGCGGACAGCGACGGCGAAGCGTCCTGGGACGACGCGGTAGCCGTCCCGGATCTCGACAGGGTGACCGCGGCAGGCGCGGTCGACAAGTCACGATTTGCGGAGCTTCCGGCCGCCGCCTTGTCCGCGAAGAACTACGAGAAATGGGGACGCGCGCTGGCAGCGAAACTCTACCAGGACGGCGCAGCCGAGCTCTTCTCCGCAAAGTCCCTCAGGCTCACCTCGAATCCGGGCGAAAGCGAAGGCGATTTCCGTGCACGCCTGGCGCTCGCCCTGCGCGAGCACCGCGACCGCGAGGTGACGAAGCTCCGCGAGAAGCATGCGGCCAGGCTCAGATCGCTCGAAGACCGGCTGCGGCGCGCCGCCGACCGCGTCGAGCACGAAAAGTCGCAGTACACGCAGCGCAGGCTCGACACGGCGATCTCGATCGGCAGCTCGGTGCTCGGGGCGATCTTCGGCGGTCGCAGCACCGCCACCACGCGCGCGGGTTCCGCGGCCCGTTCGGCCGGTCGCGTTTTCAGCGAGCGCGGCGACGTGGCGCGCGCGGGTGAGAGCCTCGACACGATGACCGCCGAGCGCGACGAGCTGCTGCGGCGTGTCGAGCAGGAAGCCGCGGTGTTGACCGCGACGCTCGACCCGGCGAGCATCGAGCTTTCGCGCTTGCGCATCGTGCCACGCAAGTCCGACATCGCGATCGGCCGGATTGCCGTCGCCTGGGAGCCCTGGCGGGCCGGCGCCGACGGCTTCCCCCGGCCTGCCACGACCCTGTAACGGTGCTTCATATGACTGGCCAATTACGCCGCTCGCTGACCGCCCTGCTCTGCAGCCTGGGCGCGCTTGCCGCCTGCGGCGGCCAACGCGAGGGACCGCCGCTCGGCATCTATCGCGGCGTGCTTTCCGTCGACGGAGGCGACCTGCCATTCGGCCTGGAGCTCGCGGAAGAGGACGGCGAAGTCGTCGCCTACCTGGTGAACGGCCCTGAGCGCGTACGCGCGAGCGAGGTCCGCCTTGACGGCGTCGAGCTCGAGATCAAGATGCCCGGCTACCCGCACCGGCTCGAGGCCCGCTTCGTCGATGCGCGCTTCGAGGGCACGGTGCATTTCCTGCGACCGCGCGGCGTGATCAAGGACGTCCGCTTCGTCGGCATGCCCGGCCAGGACTGGCGCTTCTTCCCGAAGCCCGATGCCGAGCCCGCGGATTTCTCCGGGCGCTGGGCGATCACGTTCGAGAGCGATGACGGCAAGACGAGTGCGGCC
This sequence comes from Steroidobacteraceae bacterium, assembly GCA_050738495.1. Taxonomy (GTDB): domain Bacteria; phylum Pseudomonadota; class Gammaproteobacteria; order Steroidobacterales; family Steroidobacteraceae; genus SCUD01. The sequence continues at coordinate 13,695 of JBOHZL010000045.1, forward strand.
ATCGCCGAGCTGACGCAGAACGGACACGAGGTCTGGGGCACGGTGATGCGGCCGTCCGGAGACGACCGTTATCTCGCCGGCGAAGCGCGCGGCGATACGCTGTTCCTGTCGCGCTTCGACGGCGGCAGTGCCTATCTCTATCTCGCGCGGCTCGGGAGCGACGGCAGGCTGTCCGGCGACTTCTACAGCCAGGGCGGCAGCCACGACGCCTGGTCCGGCCGGCGCGACCCGGATGCGAAGCTCGAGGATCCGGCGCGAATGACCGGCCTGAAGCCCGGCATCGAGCGCCTCGAGTTCTCGTTTCCGGACGTCGACGGCAAGCTGCACGCCTATCCGGGCGAACGCTACTCGGGCAAGGTCGTGCTGGTGACGATCGGCGGAAGCTGGTGCGCGAATTGCCACGACGAGGCCGTGTTCCTGCGCGAGCTGCTGGAAACCCGCGGCGCCGAGGGCCTCGAGGTCATCCAGCTCATGTTCGAGTACACGCCCGATTTCGAGAGCGCGGCGGCCGCGGCGCGCGATTTCGTCGAAAAGTTCTCCATCGAATATCCGGTGCTGATCGCCGGCACGACGACGGACGATGACGTGCTGAAGAAGCTGCCGCAGCTCGCTGCATTCATGGCCTACCCGACCCTGCTGGCGATCGACCGCGAAGGCCGCGTGCGCGCGACCCACACCGGCTTCAGCGGCCCCGCGACCGGCGAGCACTACGAGGAACAGAAGCGCGAGATGACGGCGCTCGTCGACGGCCTGCTCGCCGAGCCTCGCTGAGCCGATGCGCGCGGTGTTCCTGGACTTCGGCACGGTCAGCGGCGGCGACCTCGATACCGGGCCGCTCGAGCGCCTGCTGCCCGGCATGGTGCTGCATCAGCAGACGGCGAACGCCGAGGTGGCCAGTCGCATCGCCGGCTTCGACGTCGTTTTTGCCAACAAGGCGGTCATCGACCACGCAGCGATCGCGGCGAATCCCGGGCTCCGTCTCGTCGCCCTGACCGCGACCGGCGTGGACAACGTGGACCTGGCGGCCGCGCGCGAGGCGAATGTCGCGGTGTGCAATCTGCGCGACTACTGCACGCCCTCGGTCGTGCAGCACGTGTTCGCGATGCTGCTCGCGTTGACCCACAGGCTTGCCGACTACCAGGCGCTGGTGCGCGGCGGACACTGGCAGGAAGCCGAACAGTTCTCGATGTTTCCCTACCCGATCCGCGAGCTCGCCGGCCGTACGCTCGGCATCGTAGGCCTCGGCACGCTCGGCCGCGGCGTCGCAAGGACGGCCGAGGCCTTCGGCTTGAAAGTCGAGGTCGCGATTCGTCCCGGCGCCGCCGCGGTGCCCGGACGCAGCGACCTCGACGAGATGCTGCCGCGGCTCGACGTGCTGTCGCTGCACTGCCCGCTCACCGATGCGAACCGCGGCATGATCGGTGCCGGGCGCCTGGCGCGCATGAAGCCGGATGCGATCCTGCTGAACACCGCCCGCGGCGCGCTCGTCGATGCGAAGGCGCTGGCGGAAGCGCTGAAAGCCGGCCGCCTGGGCGGCGCCGGCATCGACGTGCTCGAGCGCGAGCCACCGCCGCCCGATCATCCGCTCCTCGACCCGGCGATCCCGAACCTGATCGTGACGCCGCACGTCGCCTGGGCCGCGCGCGACGCGCGCCAGCGTTGCATAGACGAGCTCGCGCTGAACACCCAGTCCTTCCTGTCAGGCGGGCGCCGCAATTGCGTCGACTGAGTGATGCAGTACCCTGGACCCTACTCGCCGCGCGCAATCGTGATCATCGGCTGGCCGATCGCCGCCGAAGTTCGCGCCTGACCGAGGCGCGCCACCAGCCGGTGCACGGAGACCAGCATCACCGCGATCAGCAAGCCCAGCAGGACCGCTAGCGCCTGGAGCACGATTCCGCGCCGCCGTGCCTCGCGACCCGCGAGGACCGGCGTGTCGCGGATCACGCTCGCTCCCGGCAGTGGATAGCGCCCGGCGCGCAGCACGCGTGCTCCAAGCTGCCACAGGTACACGGCGAGCATCGCGACGGGCAGCGCCACCGCCCAGCTCCCCCACACGAGCCCTTGCTCGAGTTTCTCGCGCGCATCGGCGAGATCGGCGTCGCGGATGTCCACCAGCCAGGCTTGCAACACGAAGAAGGCGGCCCAGCCGACGGCGGCGATCGCGACCGCGGCGATGAGCGCGCGCCGCCGCAAGACGGGATCTGCACGTTGAATTTCAGGCAAGCGCGTGCCTCACTGACCGCGGTGCGCGCCGTCGGTGGAAGTCAAAGCGGCACCGGCGCCGCACCGGGCTTCGAGTAGCGATCGACGATGGTCGCGGTCACGAGATCCGACGAGACATTGACCATGGTGCGCGTCATGTCCAGCAGCCGGTCCACTCCCAGGATGATGCCGATGCCCTCGGGCGGAATGCCGAAGGCCGCCAACAGCCCGGCGATCAATGGCAACGATCCGCCGGGTATCGCCGCAACTGCGACCGCGGACAGCACCGCGAGCAGCAGCAGCGTCAACTGCTGCGCCATGTTGAGCTCGATCCCGAACACCTGCGCCACGAACAGCACGACACAGCCCTCGTACAGCGCGGTGCCCGCCATGTTCATCGTCGCGCCGAGCGGCAGTACGAATCCCGCGATGGGTGCCCGCACCTTGAGCTGCTCCCGCGCCACCGTGAGCGAGGTCGGCAGCGTCGCGGCGCTGGAGCTGGTCGAGAACGCAGTGACGAGCACCGGGCGTAGCTGGCCCCAGAACTCCAACGGTCGCCGCCGCGCCAGCAGACTGACCCACAGGGACATGGTGCCGAACAGGTGCAGCAGCATCACGAAGATGCAGGAGACCACGAACACGCCGAGCGCGATCACGATGTCCCAGCCGATCTTGACGATCACGCTGTAGATCATCGCCGGCACCGCGTACGGCGCAATCGACAGCGCGAAGTGCACGATACCCGTCATCAGATCGTTGACCAGCGCGAGCCCCGATCGAAGCTGGTCGCGCGCCTCGGCCGCGAGCCTCGACGCCGCCGCACCGACGAGGATCGCGAACAGGATCAGCGGCAGCACGTCGCCCAGCATGTCGCGGTTGTTGCCGATAAACGCGCCGAACAGGTTGCGCGGCATGAACATCTCGACGATCGTCATCGTGCTCATCTCGGGCTGCGCGGCACGTCTCTCGATGTGCTGCTGGGCCGCACCGCCGTATTCCTCGAGCAGGCTCGTCCTCGCCGCCGGATCCATCGTCGATCCGGGCTCGACCACGTTCATCATGACGAGCCCGAGCGCGACCGCGATCGACATGTTCACGAAGAACAGCAGGAAGGTCCTGGTCGCCAGCGGCCCGAGCTCCGCCAGCCGCTCGAGCTGGGCGATACCCATTGCGAGCGAGGCGAACACCAGGGGAATGACCACGAAGAACAGCATCCGCAGGAACACCTGTCCGAGCGGATCGAGCACCACGGTCGCGAACTGGCGCGCCGCCGGCAGCAGGTCCGGGTAAATGCCCCCGGCCATCAGCGTCGCCCCGCCCGCCACCGCGCCGATCAGGAGCCCCAGCAGAATCCTGTTCGCAAGGCGACTGTCGATTTCTCCCGTCATCGATGCGCTCCCGGTCCGCCGTGTGGGCCAGCCAATGTTAACCTGTCGTGCCGCAACCAGGAGTCGACCCGTGCGCCGCGGACGATCGTCGATCGCGATGCTGTCGTGCGCGGTCATGCTGGCCGCCTGCGCGACCCCGCGCGCGCCGGATCCCGCACAGGTTTATCCTGCGGCGCCCGAGGCGCGTCCGCAGGTTCCCGTCATCATCATCCCAGGCGTGCTCGGCTCGCGGCTGGTGAAGCGCGAGACCGGCGAGGAGCTCTGGCCCGGCCGGACCCGCAAGCTGCTTACGAGCGGCTATCTGGAGCTTGCCCTGCGCGTCGATCCGGAGACGCTCCAGCCGGTTGACGACGGGCTCGTCGCAAGCGGCCTGTTTGACGCCGCCGCCGGCCAGGATTTCTATCGCCGGATCGTCGGCGTGCTGCAGGAGGCCGGCGGTTACCGACCCGGCACGGCGGGTGAAAAGCCCGCCTCCGGCGCGGCGCAGTTCTACGAGTTCGCCTACGACTGGCGCCAGGACAACCTGGTCACGGTGCGCAAGCTCGATGCGATGATCGAGCAGATCCGGCGCGATTACGGTGATCCCGCGCTCAAGGTGGACGTCGTCGCCCACAGCATGGGCGGCCTGATCGTGCGCTACTACGAGCGCTACGGCACGAACGACGTGCTCGATGCCAATGTGTTCCCGGTGAGCGGCGCAGGCGTCGCGAAGCTCCGTCGCATCGTGTTGCTCGGCACCCCGAACCAAGGCACGGTGACCGCGGTGCACTCGTTCCTGAACGGCTATCGGGTCGCGCTGTCGCGCCTGCCGACGGAAGGCGTCGCGACCATGCCGGCGATGTACCAGCTCTTCCCGCACCCGGAGGTCGAATGGATCGCCACGCGGCGCGGCAAGCCGCTCGACTACGACCTGTTCGACGTGGACGTGTGGCGGCACTTCGAGTGGTCCATCTTCAATCGCAACGTGCGCCGGCGCATGGCGCAGGATCCCGAGATCTGGCCGAAGCCGCAGGTGTTCGAGCGCTGGTTCGAGAAGTGGCTCGAGCGGGCGCGCCGCTTCACCTGGTCGCTGATGGTGCCGCCCGGCAATGTGCCCTTGATCGAGCCGCTCCTGCTCGGCGGCAATTGCGTGCCGACGCCGAGGCTCCTGGTGCTCGAGCGGACGCGGGACGAGTCCGCAGTGCGCCTGCGGCCCGAGCAGATCGCCCGTCCGGTTCCGCGCCTGGACTACGAGACCCTGATGTACGAGCCGGGCGACGGTCGGGTCACGAAGTCGTCGCTGCTCGGAACCCAGGCGCTCGATCCGACGGCTCCCGAGCCGGAGCTTGCGGCCGATGAGTTGCAGGGCGCCACCTTCGATTGCGAGCAGCACGACTCGCTGACGAGCAATGTGGGCTTCATCGACAGCCTGCTCGATTACCTGCTGGAAATCGACGACTGAATCAGGGCGGCGCGCTGAATCCGTGTTTTTCGAACACCCTGCGGGCGGCGGGACCCGCAAGGTGATCGAGGTACTTCGTCGCCATGTCGAGACCGCGCCCGGTCGCGGCGGCCGGATAGGCGATCGGCGCGTGCGTGTCCGCGGGAAACGTGTCGACGATCCGGACTCTCGAGTCGATCCGCGCGTCGCTCCTGTAGACGATGCCGAGCGGCGCCTCGCCGCGGTCGACGTAGGCGAGCGCGGCCCGCACGTTGTCGGCCGGCACCAGCCGGTCTGCGACCCGGTGCCAGACGCCGAGCCTCGTCAGCGCGGCCCGCGCATAGCGGCCGGCCGGGACCGTGGCAGGCTCCGCAATTGCGAGGCGGCCGTCGCCGAGCGCCTCGGCGAGCGCGAATCCCGGGGCGATGCTGAGCTCGACCTTGCTGCCGGACGGCGCGATCAGCACCAGCTCGTTGCCGGCGACCACGCGTCTGGAAGCGGCGTCGATCCGCTCGCGCTCCTCCAGGTAGTCCATCCATTCGAGGTCGGCCGAGACGAAGACGTCCGCCGGCGCGCCCGACTCGATCTGGCGCGCGAGCGCGGAACTCGCTGCGAACGAGTAGCGCACCGAAATGCCGGTCTCCTTCGTGAAGGCATCGCCGATCACGGTCAGCACGTTGGTCAGTGAGGCCGCGGCGAACACCGTGATCTGGGACTGCACGCGCTCGTAAGTCCAGGCTGCCTGTGCCGCCGCGCAGGCGACCGCGAGCGCAGGGATCGCCAGCAGGAACTTGTGGCGATTCGCTCGCTTCATGATCCGGACTCCGGCATCGAGAATGATTGTCCGCGCAGCGAAATCGACTTGACCAGCACCCACACCGCCAGGCCCGGCTTCAGCTCCAGGCTCCTGGTCGCGGCGCGGGTGATGCGGGCGACGACCGGCTTGCCGCCCATGTCGAGGCGTACCAGGTCGGCCAGCCGGTCGTCCGCCTCGATCGCCGTCACGGTCGCGCGCAACGCGTTTCGCACGCTGAGCCCACGCGGTTCCTCGAGCGCGATGATCAGGTCGCGCGCCGGCAGCCGGACCCGCACGCGGCTGCCCGCCGCCAGATCCGCTGCGATGCGCAGCGTGTTGTCTCCGAACCGCAGCAGCACGAGGCCGGAGTCGGGCTCACGCCCCGTGATCTCGCCGTCCACTACCGCGCCGATCGCGTCCGGCCCCGCAATCGAACGCAGCTTGCGATCCAGGCAGACGGTGGCGAGCTCGCCCTTCGCCAGCACCCTGCCCTCTTCCAGCAGCACGACATGGGTCGCCAGGCGCAACACCTCGTCGAACTGGTGGCTGACATAGACGATCGGCAGCGTGAATGAGTCGCGCAGTTTTTCCAGGTAGGGCAGCACCTCGTCCCGACGGCCGGCATCGAGCGAGGCCAGCGGCTCGTCGAGCAGCAGGAGCCGCGGCTGTGCCAGCAACGCGCGCCCGATCGCGACCCGCTGCCGTTCGCCGCCGGACAATCGGTTCGGGCGCCGTCGAAGCAAGGTCTCCAGGCCGAGCAGGCCCACCACTTCGTCAAAGCCGATACCCCGCGGCGGGCGGGCGCGCTTGAATCCATAGCGCAGATTGCCGAGCACGTTGAGGTGCGGGAACAGGCGCGCTTCCTGGAACACATAGCCCACGCGCCTGCGCTCGGGCGCCAGGTTGATCCGGTCGGCCGTATTGACGAACACCACGTCGTCCATCCGGATCGTGCCGACGTCCGGCTTCACGAGTCCCGCGATCGTCTCCACGAGGGTCGTCTTGCCGCAGCCGGAACGCCCGAACAGCGCGACCACGCCGCCGCCGGGAATCTCGAAGCCTGCATCCAGCAGGAATTCGCCGCGCCGCTTGCGGACCGCGACTTCGAGCATCAGTGCCCCAGCCCCCGACGCAGGCGCCGCGCCAGCAACTCGGCCAGCAGCAAGCCGCCGAGCCCGAGCGAGAATGAAATGAGCGCGAGCCGCGCGGCCAGCGCATCGCCGCCGGGCGACTGGATCGCGGTGTACAGGGCGAGCGGCAGCGTGCGCGTTTCGCCGGGTATGTTCGAGACGAAGGTGATGACGGCGCCGAACTCGCCGAGGCCGGCGGCGAACGCCGTGACGGCGCCGGCCAGCACGCCCGGCAGCATCAGCGGCAAGGTGACCGAGAAGAATCGGTCCACGGCCCCGGCGCCCAGCGTGCGTGCGGCTTCCTCGAGCCTGCGATCGACGGCCTCGAGCGAGATGCGGATCGCGCGGACCATCAATGGAAACGACATCACGGCGGTCGCGAGCGCGGCGCCGGCGCTCGAGAAGATCAACTGGATGTCGAACTCACGATCGAGCCATGCGCCGATCGGACCGCGCGTGCCGAACAGCAGGAGCAGAATGTAACCGACGACCACCGGCGGCAGCACCAGCGGCAGGTGGACGAAGGCGTCGAGCACCGTGCGTCCGATGAAGCGGCGCCGCGTGAGCAGCCACGCGACCAGGACCGCGAACGGCAGGCTGAACAGGACGCTGCGCCCGGCGACGGACAGGCTGAGAAGCAGCGCCTCCCGTTCTACTTCACTGGGGAATCCACTCAGATCCATGACTTCGGCTGGGGCCGCGCTCCGCTCAGGAGACGGCCATCGCCGCCTGGCTGACGTAAGGGCAGTATTCGCATTTTTCGCCCGGCGGCGGAATGACGCCCGCCTGCACGGTCGCGACTGCGCGCCGGAATGTGTCCAGCACCCAGGCGTCATTGCCGTCGTAGGGCAGCATGCAGGTCCGGAACTTCAGCGTGTCGCCGAAGCCGCCGGCCTTCGCATCGCAGTTCGCATAAACGAACCAGCCGCGGTCGCTGACCTCGAAGCCCTGACGCCGCACCAGGAACTGGTAAACGTCGATCTGACGGCGATAGGACGCATAGAGTCCCGCGGTCGTCGGCATCTCGTTGCGCGAAGTCGCCTTGTAGTCCGCGACGATCAGCTCGCCGCTCCTCGCCTGCCACAGGTCGTCGATGGCGCCGAACAGCGTCCAGCCCGTTTCCGCATCCAGCCAGCGCACGCCGGTGAAGTTATGGCGCCAGCGATCGAGTTCCGGATGCGCGAATGGCACGGCATCGACGCCGGCGTCGGCGAACAGGGGATGCGGCTCGCGCGCCGCCCGGTAGCGGTCGAATTCGACCTTGAGGAGCGCGTCCACAGCATTGTTCAGGGTGAACGGCGGGCCCGACGGGCGGCGGATGCCGCGCGCCACGTCCAGGTAGAGACAGCGCGCGCATTCGATGAACAGGTCGACCTTGGTACGGCTCAGCTGGCGGCGCTGTAGCGAGCGACTGGTCATGGGGCCCCCCGGGAGAGACCGTTCACAATGCCGGGTCGCGGCCGGGGAACACAAGCGCCGCGCCGAAGCGAGGCATTCGCAAGGCCGGCCGGCACTTTTCGGAGCCTGCCCGCATCTAAGATCGGTCTGCCGGGCAAGCTGCCCGGCCCCAGGGAGACGAATCGATGAATACGCATGGCTCCTGGCTCGGCCGCTGGCGCCGTCATTCGGCTGCAATCCTTTCATTGCTGGCCCTTCCACTGGCGGAAGCGAGCGAGTCCCCGCCCTCGCAGGTCGCCGAGGCGGTCGCGGAGCTGCGCCAGGCGGTCGGCCTGTGGAACGTCACGACCACCCGGTACGGAGAGGACGGCGCGGTCGCCGGAGTCGCCAACGGCACCTATCGCTTCGACTGGATCGTGCCCGACCGCGTGCTCGCCGGGCGCTCCGACATGCCGGACTGGCAGCAGTCGTCCGGGATCCTGTTCTACGTGAACGAGCGTCGTTCCAGGATCGAGATGGCCTCGGTCGGCGCGGACGGGAACCTGTGGGTGACGACCGGCCCGGCCGGCGGCGATATCCGCAGCACGGCGCCGACGGCACTCGCCGACGGGCGCACGATGACCCTGCGCTTCACCCGCTTCGGCGTCACGGCGGACCGCTTCGAATCCTGCATGGAGACGAGCTTCGACGGCGGCAGGACCTGGCAGCAGGGCCATCACCAGCTGTTCGTGCGCGCGAAGGGAAGCGAAAGCGCCGCCGCCGGCGGCGGCGGACTTCGCGACCGCAAGCGCTCGCGGCAATACATCCCGCTGACCTGAAGAGGGGACGCTTCCCTTCATTGCACGTC
>JBOHZL010000046.1:0-21464 GCA_050738495.1 Steroidobacteraceae bacterium
CGCCGACGGTGCTGGTGTTCGAGACGCCGGCCGCGGCGCTTCCACTCGAGCGCCGCGTCGAGGCGCACGCCGCTCTGCTCCGGCGGCTCGCCGCGCTGACCGAAGCCGCCGGCGCCTCGCGTTAGCGCCGCACCATGCAGCCACTCGTCGCTCCCAAAACTGTCTTCGACCAGACCATCTCGCTGATCCATGCGGGAGATCTCGGCCGTGCGGAGGCGCGTTGCCGCGCCGCGCTCGAGCGTTATCCGCGCGACGTCAACATGCGTGCGCTGCTCGGCGCGCTGCTGGTCAAAATGGAGCGCCCGGGCGAGGCGGAGGCGCTGCTGCGCGAGGCGATCGCCGCGGCGCCGACATTCGCGAAGCCGCACGAGGACCTCGGCTTCCTGCTGCTGCAGGCCGGACGGCCCGCCGATGCCTTGCCGCTCCTCGAGCGCGCCACCCGCCTCGACCCGAGCCTCGAGCGGGCCTGGTTCAGCCTCGGCAAGGCGCTCGCGCTTCTCGGCCGCGGCGCGGACTCCGATGCGGCATTCGAAAGGTCGTTTTCGCTGTCTCCGGAGCGTCGCCTGATGGCGCTCGCCGCAGAACACCAGCGGGAGGGACGGCAGGAGGAGGCCGAGCGGCTCTACCGTCGCGTGCTTCGGGAGAATCCGCGACAGGTCGATGCGCTTCGCCTGCTTGCGCTGATCGCCGCCAGGACCGACCACGCCGACGAGGCGGAGATGCTCCTCGAGCGGGCGCTCGCGATCGCGCCGGGTTTCCAGACGGCCCTTCTCGACCTCGGGCGGCTGCGCAAGGAACAGGACCGGTTCTCGGAGGCGCTCGATTGCTTCGATCGCGCGATCGCGCTCGATCCGTCGCAGCCGCAGGGGCATTTCCTGCGTGCATCGACGCTTGCCCGCGCGTCGTTCACCCACGAGGCGATCGACGGCTACCGCGCCTGTCTCGAGCGGCGCCCCGCGCATGTCGGCGCCCTGCTCGGTCTCGGTCACGTGCTCAAGGCCGTCGGCGATTATGAAGGCGCCGTGGCGTCGTACGATGCCTGCATCCGGCACGCTCCGGGCTCCGGGGAGACCTACTGGAGCCTCGCCAACCTCAAGACATACCGCTTCGACGACGAGTCGATCGCCGCGATGGAGCAGCGCGCGAGCGAACCGGGCGGCGACTCGACGTCGGCGGTGAACTTTCTGTTCGCGCTGGGCAAGGCCCATGAGGACCGCGGCGACTTCGAGCGCGCATGGCGCTTCTACCGGGGCGGCAACGAGAAGCAGCGTGCGGAGGTCGCCTACGATCCGGTACAGACCGAGGTCATGAACGATCGGCTCGTCGACGTGTACTCCGCGGAATTCCTGGCCGCTCGCGCGGCTGCCGGCAATCCGGACCCGGCGCCGATCTTCATCGTCGGCCTGCCGAGGTCGGGCTCGACGCTCCTCGAGCAGGTCCTCGCGAGCCACAGCCAGATCGAGGGCACGGGCGAATTGCCGTACATCGGCCGGATCGCGTCCTCCCTCAACCGCAACCGCGCGGACGGCCTCAATTATCCCGAGGCCATGCGGGAGCTCGCCCCTGCCAACCTCCGCGCGCTGGCCGACGAGTATCTCGCCTCCGCGCAGATGCACCGCCGGACCGGCGCGGCGCGCTTCATCGACAAGATGCCGAACAACTTCCCGAATGCGGGCTTCATCGCGACGATCCTCCCGAATGCGAAGATCATCGACGCGCGGCGCCACCCGCTCGACGCCTGCCTGTCGTGCTACCGGCAGCTATTCGCCAAGGGCCAGAACTTCACCTACGACCTCACCGAGATCGGCGAGTACTACCTGCAGTACCAGCGGCTGATGGACCACTGGTCGGCAGTCATGCCGGGCCGCGTGCTGACGGTGCAGTACGAGGAGGTCGTCGGCGACTTCGAAGCGCAGGCGCGCCGGCTGCTCGATTTCTGCGGACTGGCCTGGGAGGACGCCTGCCTGCGGTTCTATGAGAGTGACCGCCCGGTACGCACGCCGTCGGCGGAGCAGGTTCGCCAGCCGATCTACGACCGTTCAGTGGGGCACTGGCTGAACTACGAGCGTCACCTCGGCGAGCTCGTCGCCGTGATCGCGCCGATCCGCGAGCGTTACCGCCGCTACGAGCCCGAGGCCCGTGACGCCGTCCGCGCAGGCGAGGATGCCCGGCCGGGCAGGGTTCCGGGCGGGACGTAGTCGAAGATGAAATTGATGCGGTCCGCGTCGCCCTTGTTCATGACGCTGTGGACCTTCTGGTTGTTGATCTCGTAGGCCTGCCCGACCTCGAGATTGAACGGGCGCCCGTCGATCATGAAGCGCACGCGCGGGTTCGTCACGATCGGCACGTGGATCCGGTGACCGGCGCCGAAAGACGGGTGCGAGTCGCGGTGCGGGAGGATACGCCCACCCGCGAGCAGCTTCGCCGCCATCGCGCGGATGATGGTGCCGCCGGGCGGATACCACTTGCCGATGATCTCGTGCATGACCGGCACGGCGGACTGCGCGAGCCGCTCCCAGCCGGGCTGCTTGCTGACCTCGACCGCGGGCCATTCGGACACTTCGGCGAACAGCAGGACGATCGAGCGCGTCTGTTCGTGGACCTCGTAGTCCTTCTGGCGCTGGACGTTCTCGTTCCACGCGAGTTCATCCTGGGCGAGGATCGCCTCGGCGAGCGCCGCCATTTCGACCTGGCCGAAGCTCTTGAGCGGAACGCCGATGTCCATCCTGCCGGCCCTAGAAGTCGTAGCGGAACTGCAAACCCACGGTCCGCGGCCGGTTGATCGCCTGGCGCTGCACGGCCCAGCGGTTGCTGAGGAAAAGCTCCGCCCGCTCGTCCCAGACATTGTCCACGAACAGTGTCGCGGTCCAATTCTCGGCCTCGAGCCCGATGCGGAAGTCGCCGGTCTGGTAGGCATCCTGGACCTGCACGCCACCCGCACCGACCACCGATTCGATGCCCTCGAGGTTGTTGACCGACTCGCCGACATAGGCGAGATCGAGACGCGCGAATGGCTGCGCATTGAGCATCTGGCCGCGCGGGCGGTATTCGAGGCCGAGCGAGGCGCTCCAGTCGGGCGTCAGCGGCAGCCGGGCACCCTCGGTGACCGGGATCTCGAAAATGTCGATGCCGTCTGTGAGGGTAAGCACCGTCGCATCGGAAACTTCGGCTTCATTCCATCCGAATGTCGCGTCGATCTGCCAGGCATCGCTGACCGCGAACGACAGCTCCGTCTCGATGCCCGTGATCTCCGCGGTCGGCAGGTTGACGTAACCGAGCTGGAACACGGCTTCCTGGGGATCCTCGATCTGGACCGCGAAGTCGTCCCACTCCATGAGATACGCGGCGACATTGAAGCGCAGGCGGTTGCCCAGCCACTCGGTCTTGGCGCCGATCTCCATGTTCTGGAGCTCGTCGGAGCGGAAATCCCGGGGCAGGATCGATGCCGGCCGCACCGGATTGCTGCCGCCGACCCGGAATCCCTCCGAGTAGGTCGCATACATCATGCGGTCGTCGTCGAATCGATACGTCGCGTTAAGCTTGACGACCGAGCCGCTTTCGTCCGTGTCCGCCGTCGCGTCGGTCAGCGTCGCTCCGCTGAATCCCGCGGGAGACTCCTGGTGCAGGGCGAACAGGCGGTCGTATTCGAACCAGCGCCCGCCGGCGGTGATCGTGAAATTCTCGGTCAGCTCGAATCCGAGCTCGCCGAACACGGCCCTCTGCTCGAGATCGGTGTCGTAGCGGCCGAGAAACCAGTTGTCAGTCGGCGCCAGCGGATTGCCGGACAGATTCTGCTCGTAGTAGCTGAAGTACGCGAAAGCGGGCGTATCCGCGTAGTCGCGTATGAAGCTGTCAAACTCGGTGTGGCCCTTCTCCTCGCTGTAAAAGGCGCCGACCAGCCAGGACCAGCGGCTCTCGGCGTCGTTGTTCGACTGCAGCCGCGCCTCGAAGGTCGTGATTTCGGTCTGCTCGTCGTTGGTGGCGAAGCCGCGCGGATCGCCGCCGAAATCGTAGATCACATAACCGCTCTCGTTGAACGCGAACTCGTAGTCGGTCGCGTCCGCCTCGTAATGAAAGTCGCGGTCGAAATAGGAGGCCGAGAGCACCAGGTCGCCGATCGAAGTCGACGCGTTCAGCGTGAAGCCGAGCTGGTACCACTTGTCGTCGAGGCTCTCGTCCTCGAAGCGGACCTGCCTGAGGTCGCCGGCGCCCGGGTTGACGTCGCCATGGCCGTCGGCGGCGACGTCCTGGAAGATCGTGGTGAGCGTCGCATTCACGTTTTCCGTGACGTCCAATCGGAGCGCCGCGCGCCCGCCCGTCGTCTCGACGGTGTTGATGTCCTTCTTGACGACGTCCGCGTTGTCGAAGCTGCCACCCTGGCTGTCCGACAGCACGTTGTCGATGTAACCCGCGTCCTCCGCGGCGAAGCCGACGAGCCGCAACGCCAGGCGATCAGCGGCGAGCGGCAGATTGACCATGGCGCTGACGTCGTAGCCCTCCGATCCACCCGAGACGCTCGTGACCTGCGCTTCCGCCCAGCCATCGAAACCGTTGGGATCGGGCTTCGCGGTGATGACGCGCAACGTGCCCGACTGGGAGCTCGCGCCGTAGAGCGTTCCCTGCGGCCCGCGCAGCGCCTCCACGCGCTCGACGTCGATCAGGCGCGGATCGGGACTGCGCCCGCTTTGCGTGATCGGCTGTTCGTCGAGGTAGAGCGCCGACGAGGAAACCGCGCCGAACTGGATGCCGGAGCTGGCGACGCCGCGGAACACCAGTGTCGTGCCGCCGGGCTCGCGCTGCGCCACCGACATGCCCGGGATGTACTTGACGATGTCGTCCATCTGCTGCAGGCCGCGCATCGCGATCGAGTCGGCGTCGAATGCGCTGATCGATTCCGAGACGTCCTGCAACCGCTCCGCGCGCCGGGTCGCGGTGACGATGATCTCCTCGAGTCCGACCGTCTCCTGCGCCTGCGCGGTGCCGGCCACGGAGAGGACCGCGGATACCGCGGCAGTCAGCGCCGGTGATCCAGCGCCCGAAAAACGCCGAACAGGTGTGCTCATGTCACCCTCTCCCCCCGGCCGTTCGACCGATACTAGTTCATCCCGCGCGCCGATGCGCGCTGTCCGCCGGACCGCGCATCGTCGCGACGTACCATTCCATGAAGCGGTGCGTGAAGTCCTCCATCGGCGACAGCGGACCCGGCTCGTAATAGCGGGACTCCACGCCCCGCTGATTGCGCTCGATGATCTGCTTGTCGGCGATCGTGGTGACGTCCCAGAGCCAGGTCAGCGTGGCCAGGTCGTAGTCCCTGCCCTCGACGGCCGCGCAGTCGACCAGCCAGGTGATTTCGCAGTCGGTCAGGCGCATGCCCCGGGGCGTGAAGCGGTACAGCACCACGTGATCGCAGTAGGCGAGGCCGAAGGTCATCGGGCCGATGTGCAGGTCGGTCGCGCCGCCGTCGTAGCCCGTGATCGAGCCCATCAGCGGCGCGACGGGCCTGCCGTCCTTGCTGCCGGTCAGGTGCCCGCGCAGCAGCGGATAGCGCTCGAAGTCGCGGTCGGTGCCGAGCGCGCCCGCATCCAGCCAGGAGTGGCGCGTGTCGCCGCGCGTGAGGCCGACGGACTCGGCCCGTCCGAGCACCTCTTCGAGCTGGACCTCGCAGTCCTTGCGCGGAATCGCGCGGCTGTGCCCCACCGAGTATTCCGGGTGCGCCGGCAGGCAGTGATAGCACTCGCAGTAGTTCTCCACCGCGAGCTTCCAGTTGCTGGCGATCGGATAGTTCAGGCGCTTCGCGACCTTGGCCCGGTCCAGGCGCCAGGGCGCGAGCAGCGGACCGAGGTCATTCTCGATCGCGTCGAAGGGCACCGGGTCCGGGTCGAAGTTGATGAAGATCATGCTCTGGAACAGCTTCGAGTGCAGCCGCCTGAGCCCGAGCCGTGATTTGTCGAGACCCTCGGGCGCAAAACCGGCCGCGCGCAGCGAGCCGTCGAGCGCGTAGGTCCAGCCGTGGTACTTGCAGGTGAAGCGCTTCTCGTGCCCGGCGGGGGCGTCGCAGATGCGCGACCCGCGGTGCCGGCAGACGTTCAGCAGCGCATTGACGCCGCCATCGGCGCCGCGCACCAGGATCACGGACTCGCCGGCAATCTCGAACAGGAAGTAGTCGCCGCGCTCGGGGATCTCGCTCGCGTGACCGGCGTATTGCCAGGACTTCAGGAAAATGCGCCGGATCTCGCTCTCGTAGATCTCCGGCTCGTGATAAACGGCGCGCGGCAGTGCATGACCACGCTGCCAGGTATCGAGGATCCGCTTGAGGTCCATGGTCATGCAATCTTACCCCGCCGGCATGGGCCGGCGCACGGAGGCCGATACGCGACGGTTCGACATGACGGCGGCAATGGCCACGGACACGGCCACGAACGTGATGATGATGGTGGTGATCGCATTGATGTCTGGCGTCACGCCGAGCCGCACTTTCGCGAAGATCAGCATCGGCAGCGTCGTGGCGCCGGGGCCCGAGACGAAGCTCGAGATGACGAGGTCGTCGAGCGACAGCGTGAATGCCAGCAGCCAGCCGGAAACCAGGGCCGGCAGCAGCATCGGCACGGTGACGTCGAAGAACACCGCGACCGGCCGGGCGCCCAGGTCCATGGCGGCCTCCTCGAGCGAATCGTCCATGGCCGCCAGCCGCGACCGCACCACCACGACCACGTAGGCCATCGAAAACGTGATGTGCGCGATCGTGATCGTCGTCACGCCGCGCGACATCGGCCAGCCGATCAGGTCGGCCATCGAGATGAACAGGAACAGCAGCGAGAGGCCGGTGATGATCTCGGGCATCACCAGCGGCGCGGTTACCATGCCGGAGAGCAGGAGCCGCCCGCGCAGGCGGCTGACGCGGTGCAGGGCGAGCGCCACGATCGCGCCGAGCGCGGTCGCGAAGCTCGCGCTGACGACGGCGATCCGGAGACTCAGCCAGGCCGCGCCGAGCAGCTGGTGGTCGGACAGCAGGCCCGCATACCAGCGGAGTGAAAACCCGCCCCAGAGCGTCACCAGCCGCGAGTCGTTGAACGAGTAGACGACGACCGAAACGATCGGCACGTACAACAGCAGGAAGCCGAACACGACGATCGCGGTCAGCAGCGGCGAGCGGCGCTTCATCGCCCCGCCTCCTGCTGGCGGCTCTGCAGCCGCTGGAACCACAGGATCGGCGCAACCAGCAGCAGCAGCAGCACGACCGAAACCGCCGAAGCGACCGGCCAGTCGCGGTTGATGAAGAACTCGTCCCAGAGCACGCGCCCGATCATCAGCGTGTCGGCGCCGCCGAGCAGGGCCGGGATGGTGAACTCGCCGACCGCCGGAATGAAGACCAGCAGGCAGCCACCGATGATGCCCGGCACGGACAGCGGCAGGGTCACGTCCACGAATGCCTGCCAGCGGCGCGCGCCGAGATCCGCCGCGGCATCCAGCAGGTCGAGATTCAGCCGCTCGAGGTTGGCGTACAGCGGCAGGATCATGAATGGCAGGTAGGAGTAGACGATGCCGAGGTAAACCGCGAAGTCGTTGTAGAGCATCGTCAGCGGCCGGTCGATGAGGCCGGTCCAGAGCAGGAACTCGTTGAACAGGCCGCGGTTGCCGAGCAGGCCGATCCAGGCATACACGCGCAGCAGGAACGAGATCCAGAACGGCAGGATCACCGCGAGCAGCAGCAACTGGCGGCGTCGCGGCGGCTGCCGGACCAGGTAGTAGGCCATCGGATAGCCGAGCGCCAGGCACAGGAGCGTGCCGATCGCCGCCATCTTCAGCGACGACAGGTAAATGATCCCGTAGTAGGCGTCGCGGAACAGGAAGGCATAGTTCTCGAATGTCGCCTGGATCCCTGCAATGCCGTCCGCTCCCCATTCGATCAGCGCCGTGAACGGCGGCTGCGCCACGACCGGATTGGCGAAGGAGATCTTGAGGATGATCAGGAACGGCGCCAGGAAGAACAGCAGCAGCCAGACGTAAGGCAGCGTGACCGTCCGCCTCAGCCAGTGCAGCGCGTGTTCGCCGCTTGCCGTTTTCGCGTCGTTCATGCGCGCAGCAGGATCGTGCTCCCGACCTCCCAGGACAGGTAGACCTCGTCGTCCCACTCGACCGTCAGCTTCGCGGAGCGGCGCAGGTTCTGCGCGCTGACCTGCAGCACGGTGCCATTCTTCAGCCGCACGCGGTACAGCGACTGGTCGCCGAAATAGCCGAGGTCGCGGACGATGCCCTTGACCACATTGCGCTCGTTGCCCTCCGGCGGCTGGCGGCTGATCGTGATCTTCTCGGGGCGCACGGCGACGCAGATCGGCTCGCCGGTGGCGGGCGGTTCCTCGGTCGCGACCGCGAGCTCTGCATCGAGCGCGTCGCACCGGAGCCTTGCCCGCCCGCCGCCGGCGCCGGTCACGCGCCCCTCGAACTGGTTGATGTTGCCGACGAATCCGGCGACGTAGCGGTTGGCCGGGTACTCGTATACTTCGCCCGGCGTGCCGACCTGCGCGATTCGGCCCTCGGCCATCACCGCGATCCGGCTGGCGAGCGTCATCGCCTCGTCCTGGTCGTGGGTCACGACGACGAAGCTCGTCCCGAGCTGGTATTGCAGGTTCGCGAGCTCGAACTGGGTGTGCTCGCGCAGTTTCTTGTCGAGCGCGGCCAGCGGCTCATCGAGCAGCAGGAGCCTGGGCCGCTTGACCAGGGCGCGCGCGAGCGCCACGCGCTGCTTCTCCCCGCCGGAGAGCTTGTCGGGCTTGCGCGCGGCCAGCGGCCCAAGCTTGACCATCGCCAGCATTTCCGCGACCCGCTCGCGGATCTTCGGAGCCGGCACCCGCTCCTTCTTCAGGCCGTAGGCGACATTCTCTTCGACTGTCATGTGCGGGAACAGCGCATACGACTGGAACATCAGGTTGACCGGGCGCTCGTAGGGCGGCACGCCGGTCATGTCCGTGCCGTCGATCAGGATGCTGCCAGCGCTCGGCTGCTCGAATCCCGCGAGCATCCTGAGCAGCGTCGACTTGCCGCAGCCGGAGCTGCCGAGGATCGCAAAGAGCTCGTTGTGCTGGATGTCGAGCGAGACGCCGTCGACGGCGGCGACGCCGTCGAATTGCTTCGACAGCTCGCGGATCTGCACCAGCGGCGTCGTCACGGCGTTCACAGTCCCGTCTTCACCCGCGACCACAACCGGGTCCGCTTGCGCTCGGTGATGGGATTCATGATCACGCCCCGATGCAGGTTCTGCTTCACCGCCGGGGGCGGATAGACCGCGGGGTCGGCGCGCACCTCCGGATCCACCAGCGGCAGCGCCGGGACATTCGGCGTCGCATAACGCGTCTCGTCGCTGATCGCCGCCGCCACCTCGGGCCGCAGCAGGTAGTTCAGGAACAGGTGGGCGTTGCCCGGGTGCGGCGCGTCCGCGGGAATGAACCACAGGTCGAACCAGCCCAGGGCGCCTTCGCTCGGCGTCGTGTAGGCGAGATCGACCGGCCGGCCCGCCTGCTTCGAGCGATGCATCGCCTGCGCATAGTCGCCCGACCAGCTCATCGCGATGCAGACTTCCTCGTTCGGCAGGTCCACGAGCATCTTGGCCGAGCTGAAATAGCGGACATACGGGCGCACGCCTTTCAGGAGCTTCTCGACCGCCTGCAGGTCGGCGGGATCGAGGCTGTTGGGGTTGCGCCCGAGATAGATCAGGGCGAGTGGAATGACGTCGGTCGGCTCGTCGAGGAAGCTGATGCCGCAGTCGGCGAAGCGCCGCGCGACTTCCGGCTTGAAGATCATGTCGGCGCTCGCGACCGGCGCATCGGGCATGCGCTCGCGGATCATCCGGACGTTGTAGGTGAAACCGGTCGTGCCCCAGAGATAGGGCACGCCATAGCGGTTTCCGGGGTCCGCGTAGTCGACCTTGTCGAGCACCCAGGGGTCGAGGTTCTTCCAGTTGCTCAGCCTGCTGCGGTCCAGCGGTTGATAGACGCCGATCGGGATCAGGCGCGCCGAGTAGCGTTCCGCATGCGCCACCACGTCGTAGCCGGTGCGTCCGGCCAGCAGCCTCGCTTCCGCCATCTCGGTGGAATCGTAGGTGTCGTAGTTGACCTTGATGCCGTACTCGGCCTCGAAGTTCCGGATCGTGTCCGGAGCGATGTAGTCCGGCCAGGTGAAGACATTCAGGACTTTCGCCTCCGCGCCCGCGGCGCTGCCCGCGAGTGCGGCATAGCACAGGGCGAGCAGGCTCCGGGCAAGCCTCACCGGCTACATCCCGTCGAGGCCGCGCTTCAGGAGCGCGCGCGCGATGATCAGGCGCTGGATCTCGCTGGTGCCTTCCCAGATCCGGTCCACGCGCAGCTCTCGGAAGAAGCGCTCGACCGCGACTTCGCGCATGTAGCCGCGGCCGCCGAAGATCTGCAGCACGCGATCCGCGATCCGGTTGGCGGTCTCGGAGGCCAGGAGCTTCGCGATCGAGCAGCGTGCGTGCAGCGACTTCAGCTCATCTCCGCGGTCGTGCGCCGCCGCCGCCTCGTAGGTCACGAGTCGCGCCGCCCACAACTCGGTCACGCAGTCGGCGAGCATCGCCTGGATCATCTGCTTCTCGGACAGCGGCTCGCCACCGACCATCCGCGTGCCCGCGAACGCCGCCGCCTCTTCGATCAGGCGCGCTCCGGCGCCGCAGCAGCGCGCGGCGATCATCAGGCGCTCGCGGCGGAACCAGCTATGCGAATACTGCATGCCGTCGCCTTCGCTGCCGAGCAGCTGGCTGGCAGGGACGAGCACGTCGTGGAAGCGGTAGACCGGGTGGTGCGCGCTGAAGGTATGGCTGAAGGGCGGCGTACGCACCAGTTCGATTCCTTCCGTCCCCTGGTCGACGAAGAAAAGCGCGTGCGAGCCCGCATGCGCGCCGTCGGCGAGCCGCGCCTGGACGATGAAGTAATCCGCGTGGTTGGCGCTGGTGACGTACCACTTCTCGCCCGAGATCCGGTAGCCCTCCGGCACGCGGCGCGCGCTGGCGTCAATCGACCCGACGTCGGAGCCGGCGCCGCTCTCGGTGATGGCGTAGCACTCCTTGCGCCTGCCGGTCATCAGCGGCAGCACCCAGCGCTCGAGCTGCTCCGCGCTGCAGGCCTCGAACATCCAGTGGTGCGGCTCGGAGAAGCACCAGCACAGGGCGTTCGTGACCCGGCCGAGCTGTTCCCAGACCGCAACCTGGTCGACGATGCGCGCCGCGCGGCCGCCATGCTCCGCCGGCACGTCCATCGCGCTGAAGCCCTGCTCGATCGCGAGTTTCTTGTGGCGCTTCTCGACCTCGGCCGGCAGCTCGCCGTCGTGCATTTCGGCGTGCACTTCCCAGGGGATCAACTCCTCGGTCGCGAACCGGGCGGCGCGGTCGCGCCAGTCCTTCGCTTTCGTGTCCAGCTCGATCTGCATGGCTGTCAGCTCCGCGGATCCGGCGCCGGCCGGCGGAAATGCCGCGGGAAGGCGTCCGCCAGGTAGGCGAGCGTAATGCGGCGTGCCTTGTCGCGGTCCATGGTTTCAGGCCGCACCAGCAGGTCCAGCCACAACCCGTCGGTCAGCGCCGAAAGGCCGTCGGCGACCAGTTCGGGCTCGACCCCGGGATAGCCGCCGGTCTCGACCAGGCGCGCGCACATCACGCGCACCATGTCGTCGTAGGACTGGTCGCGCGCCGCGCAGATGCGCCGGTACGTCGGGCGGAACTTGCGCTCGCCCCAGAACGCGAACCACACGGCGAGCTTGTCGCGGTCGCAGATGGCCTGGCTGAAGTCGAGCTCGACCATCGCCTCGAGACCGGTGACCGGCGATGTCTCGGCGGCCGCCGCAGCACGATGGCAGGCGTTGCGGTACTCGTCCGCTAGGTAGCGGAGCGTCTCGGTCAAGAGCCGTTCCTTGCTGCGGAAATGCAGGTTGACGATGCCCTGGCTGAGCCCCGCCGCGCGCGCCACCGTGGCGATGGTCGTATCCGCCAGGCCGTGCCGCGCGATCGAGCGGATGGTGGCGTCGATCAGTTGCTCGCGACGCTTGGCGGGCGGCGCGGTGCGACGCCGCGACCGGACCGGTCTCGGCCGCGTGGCCTTCACAATAATTCCAGCAAAATCAGAGATTTGGATGAGTTCCACCGTTGCCGGAACCCGCAGTTTAGCGCGTCCGCGGGGCATTGCAATGAATGAATGGCTATTCAATGAAATGGACGGCGGACCCCTGCGTGTGGGACCATTTGGGTCTCGCGTTCCCCCGACTCGGCAGGAGGCCCACCGCCATGGCACGCAGCTTGGCCAAGTCCAACGCGCACTTCCGCAAGGCGCTCACCAGGCTCCCGCTCGGGGTCTCCTCGAACTTCCGCTACTGGGGCGAGGACAAGACCGTGTATGTCCGCTCCGCGAAGGGCGCGCGGGTCACCGACATCGACGCCAACGAGTACATCGACTACCGCATGGCCTATGGGCCCTGCATCCTCGGCTATGCCGACCCCAGGGTCGACACGGCTGCCCGGGCCGGCATGGAAGTCGGTGGGGTGTTCGCGCTGTCGACCGAGCGCGAGTATACGGTCGCCGAGCGCATTTCCCGCATGGTCCCGGCCGCCGAGCTGGTGCGATTCTCGAACTCGGGCACTGAGGCGGTCATGGCGGCGCTCCGCCTCGCACGCGCGGTCACCGGCAAGGACTCCTACGTGGTGGTCGAGGGCGGCTATCACGGCGTGTTCGACGCCGCCCTCTGGACCACGGCAATCGACGGCTGGAAGCCCGGCGACGGCGATCCGCAACTCGTGCCTTACGGCGCCGGCGTTCCGCGCGTTCTCAGGGCGCTGATCCACTGCGTGCCGATGAACGACGCAAACCGTCTCGAGAGCGTGTTCAAGGCCTATGGCAGCGACATCGCGGCATTCCTGATCGAGCCGATCATGGGCAACTGCTGCTCGATCTCGGCGACGCGCGAATACCTGAAAGACGCCCGCGCGCTCTGCGACAAGTACGGCATCCTGATGATCATCGACGAGGTCAAGACCGGCTTCCGGGTCGCGCGCGGCGGCGTGCAGGAGCTGTTCGGCGTCAAGGCCGATCTCTGCACCTTCGCCAAGGCGATGGCGAACGGCTACCCGATCTCCGTCCTGTGCGGCCGTGAGGCCATCATGCGCCGGATCGGAGACGGCGTGGTCCACGGCGGCACCTTCACCGCCCATTCGGTCTCGCTCGCGGCGGCGGAAAAGACGCTCGAAATCCTGGGCGAGACGCGCGCCCTGCAGACCATCGCCGAGTACGGGACGAAGCTGCGTGCCGGCATCAGCCAGATCCTCGGGCAGCGCGGCATCCGCCATTCCTTCAGCGGCCACCCGTCCATGAGCGGCCTGTTCTTCAGCGACGCGGCGCCGCACGACTATCGCGACTGGGCTTCGAGTGACTACACTTTCTACGAGGCACTGGCGCCCGAGCTGCACGACCTCGGCGTCCTGTGCGAACCGGATTCCCGCGAACCCTGGTTCATCTGCGAGGCGCACGACGAGCGCTGCCTCGCCGAGACGCTCGAGCGTTTCGAGACCGCGGTGGACCGGGTGGTGAACAAGGGCGCGCACCCGGGCGCCGCAGAGGGCGCCTAGCAGGTCATCGATGGCGGACTATGATGCAATCGTCGTCGGCGCCGGCCATAACGGCCTGACGAATGCCGCCTACCTGGCGCGCGCCGGCCTCAAGGTGCTGGTGCTCGAGGCCAATCCCTGGATCGGCGGCGCGGCAGTCAGCCGCGAGATCCAGGAGGGCTGGATCTACTCGAACTGCTCCTATGTCTGCAGCCTGCTCAGACCGGAATTGTTCCGCGACCTTGAGCTGGCGCGCCACGGACTTCAGGTCGTGCCCTACGGCGGCGGCGTCACGATCACCTCGAGCGGCGACATCCTCGGCAACTACACCGACGATGACGTGCAGCGGCGCGAGTTCGCGCGTCACAACCCGCGCGATGCCGATGCCTACCACCGCTATTCCACGGACGTCACGCGCCAGTGCAAGTTCATCCGCCCGCTGCTGCTGCGCACGCCGCCCGACCCGACGTCGTTCAAGCCACGCGACATCCGCGAGCTGATCTTCCTGGGCAAGGAATTCGCGAAGTACGGCGAGGAGTTCATCTACGACACGATGCGCTTCTACTCGATGAGCATCGCGGACTTCCTCGACGAGTATTTCGAGTCCGACCTGATCAAGTGCCACCTGTCCGGCAGCGGCATCATCGGCTCGGCGATGGGCGTCTATTCGCCCGGCACGGCCTATGTGCTGCTGCACCACTACATGGGCGACGTGGACGGGTCGATCGGCGCCTGGGGATTCGCGCGCGGCGGCATGGGCGCGGTCTCGAAGGCCATCGCCTCGGCGTACAAGTCGTACGGCGGCGAGATCGTGACCGATGCGCCGGTCGCGCAGGTGATCGTCAGGAACGGCGCCGTCGCCGGCGTCGCGACGGCGAACGGCAACGAGTACCGGGCCCGCATCGTGGTCTCGAACCTCGACCCGAGGCGCACCTACACCAGGATCTTCGACCCGAAGGACCTGCCGGCGGCGATCATCGAGAAGGCCCGCAACTGGAAGATCCGCGGCTCATCGGGAAAGCTCAACATCGCACTCGACGGACTGCCCGAGTTCCCGGCGCTCGGACGCGACAATCCGCTGCGCTTCGGCGACATGCACTTCCTCGATTCGCTCGAGAAGATGGAGCGCGCCTACGACGACTGGAAGAACGGCACCTGGTCGAAGGAGCCCTACCTCGACCTGCTGATCCCGTCGATGACCGACCCGACCATGGCGCCGCCAGGCAAGCACTTCATGTCGGTGTTCGTCCAGTACGTGCCGCCGAAGATCCGCGGCCGCGACTGGACCGACGAGGACCGCGATGGCTTCATGCAGACGGTGCTCGACCAGATCGCCCGCTACAGCCCGAACTTCAAGTCGCTGATCCGCCACGTCGAGTGCCGCACGCCGCGCGAGCTCGAAAACGAGGTCGGGCTCACCGAGGGCAACATCTTCCAGGGCGAGCTGACCATGGACCAGCTGCTGTTCAATCGGCCATTCCCGGGCTATGCGCAGTATCGCGGCCCGGTGAAGGGCTTCTACATGTGCGGCTCCGGCACCCATCCGGGCGGCGGCGTGATGGCCGCGCCCGGCGCGAACGCGGCGCGCGAGATCCTCATCGACCTGCGCCGGCCGGCGATCGTGCCGCAGGGGTGGCAGGATGACTGACCGCGATCGCATCGTCATCGTCGGCGCCGGGCACAACGGCCTGGTCTGCGCCGCATACCTGGCCAAGGCCGGGCGCGACGTCGTCGTGCTCGAGGCCGCGGGTCAGGTCGGGGGCGCCGCGGTCACGCGCGAGTTCTCGCCCGGATACCGCGTCTCGGCCTGCGCGCATGTCTGTTATCAACTGGACCGTGGCATCGCCGATGAGCTGAAGTTGTCTTCGCATCGGCTCAAGGCTGCGCGCGCGAACCTGCGCACGATCGCGCTTGCCGCCGGCGGCGAGCACCTGGTGCTCGACCAGGGCCAGGTCGACTCCGGCCCGCTGCCGGACCACGATCGCAGCGCACTCAGCGGATTCCACGCGCGAATGCTGAAGTTCGCCGGCGTGCTCGCAAAGCAGCACAACCGGCGTCCGCCCCGCATCGCCGCCGGCGGGCGCGCCGACTTCGCGGGCGTGGCGATGCTCGGTCTCGACATCCGCCGGCTCGGGCGCGAATCGATGCGCGAATTCCTGCGCATCGCCGGCATCAACATCTACGACGTGCTCGAAGAGACCTTCGAGTCGCCGCTCCTGAAGGGCGCGATCGCGCTCGACGCGGTGCTCGGCAGCAATCTCGGCCCGCGCTCGAACAACTCGGTGCTGACGCTGCTGCATCGCATCAGCGGCATCGCGGCCGGGGCGACGCAGGGAACCTGGCTGCCGGAAGGCGGCATGGGCGCGATCAGCGAGGCGCTGGCGGCGGCCGCGCGCGCGCACGGCGCGACCATCCGCATCGAGAGCCCGGTCGCGAAGATCACGCTGGATGGCGACCGGGTATCCGGGGTCGAGCTCGAAGACGGCGAGAAGATCGCCGCGGGCACCGTGGTCTCGAACGCCGATCCGGCGAGGACACTGCTGCAGCTCCTGGGCGCCCCTCATCTCGAGACCGGCTTCGTCCATCGCATCCGGCATTTCCGCGCCAGGGGCATGGCGGCCAAGCTGCACCTTGCGCTCGACATGCTGCCGGCGTTCGCGCGCCTGCCGGCCGAGCGCGCCGGCGAGCGGCTGCTGATCGCACCCGATCCCGGCTACATCGAGCGCGCCTTCGACCACGCCAAGTACGGGCAGTGCTCGCCCGATCCCGCGCTCGAGATCACGATCCCGAGCGTCCACGACCGGAGCCTCGCCCCGGCCGGCAAGCACGTGCTGTCGGCGGTCGTGCAGTACGCGCCATTCGACCCGCGAGCGAGCACCCCGAGTGCACGCTCGGAGCTGCTGAACCGGACACTCGGCGTGCTCGAGCGCTACGCGCCGGGATTGCACCGCCACATCGTCGCATCGGAACTCCTGTTGCCGGCCGACCTCGAGCGCGAGTTCCGCCTGACCGGCGGTCACTGGCACCACGGCGAGCTGGCGCTCGACCAGTTCCTGATGCTGCGGCCGGTACCGGGCGCCGCCCAGTACGCGATGCCGGTCGGCGGCCTGTTCCTGTGCGGCGCTGGCTGCCATCCCGGCGGGGGTGTCATGGGATCCGCAGGCCGCAACGCGGCGAATGCTGTCCTCGCCTCGGAGCCTGCCGCATGAACATGAATCACAAGGAACATTTCCGGACCGCGGTCTACGAGACGCCGTTCCATCCGCGCACCTCGGCACTCAATATCCTCAACGAGTGGCATCGCTGGAAGGATTACTCGACCGCGGATGCCTACTTCGATGCGGCGCTCGAGTACGCGGCGATCCGCAATGCCTGCGCGGTGTTCGACCTGACGCCGATGACCAAGCACCGGATCACCGGCCCCGACGCGCTTCCCTTCCTGAATCGCCTGATCACCCGCGATGTCGCGAAGATCAAACCGGGCAAGGTCGGTTACTGCGTCTGGTGCGACGACAACGGGCACGTCATCGACGACGGCACCGTGTTTCACCTCCGGGAAGGCGACTACCGCCTCTGCTCGCAGGAGCGGCAGCTCGACTGGCTGACGCGCTCCGCGCACGGCTTCAAGGTCTCGATCGTCGAGGACACGCACGAGGTCGCCGCGCTCGCATTGCAGGGCCCGACGAGCTGCGCGGTACTGAAGGCGATCGGCTGCACCGGCGCCGATAAGATGAGGCCGTTCGACATCGCGTATTTCCCCTTTGCCGGCACCGAGCTCATGCTGTCCCGCACCGGCTTCACCGGCGACCTGGGGTACGAGCTCTGGATCGATCCGGCGCAGGCGCTCGCGCTCTGGGACGCGCTGTTCGAGAAGGGCGCGAATCACGGCATCCGCCCGATGGGCACGCACGCGCTCGAGGTCGCCCGCATCGAAGCCGGTTTCATCCAGGCACAGGTCGATTTCCTGCCCGCGGACCAGGCAATCCGCCGCGAGCGCTCGCGCTCGCCGTTCGAGCTCGACCTCGGGCGGATGGTTGATTTCAGCAAGCCCTGCTTCAACGGCCGCCGTGCCCTGCTCGAGGAGCAGCGCCGCGGCTCGCGCTTCCGTTTCGTGCGCCTCGACGTCGAGGGCAACAAGCCGGCGCGCTCCGCCTATGTCTACAACCGGCAGCGCAACGGTGACGTGGTCGGCACGGTGACTTCGGCGGAGTGGTCGCCCTCGTCGAAGAAGAACATCGCCTACGCGTCCATGCACATGCCCTGGGGCCGGCCAAAAGACGAGCTGTGGGCCGAGATCTATTACCGGCGCGAGCTCAAGTGGTCGCGCGTGATGGCGCGCTGCCGCGTGGTCGAGGGCGCGTTCTGGGATCCACCGCGCCGCCGCGCCACGCCCGCCGCGGATTTCTGACCTCCAACGCGCGCATGGCTGCCATGCCGCATCGGCTGGATCCCCTGCTCCGTCCCCGGTCGATGGCCGTGCTGGGCGCGACCGAGCGTGCCGGCACGGTGGGGCGCAACACCGTCGAGAACCTGCTGAAGGGCGGATTCGGCGGCCGCCTGTTCGCGGTCAATCCGGGCAGGTCATCCGTTTGCAGCCTGCCCTGCTTCCCGGCGCTTGCGGCGCTGCCGGAGCCGGTCGAGCACGTGATCTTTGCGGTCGCCGACGAGCGGGTCGAGTCGGCGCTCGACGACACCATCGCCCACGGTGCACGGGCCGTGACGCTGATGTCGTCGCTGGTGCTCGCCCATGACCGGGTACCGCCGCTGCGCGATCGCGTGCTGGCGAAGATTCGCGCGGCTGGCCTGCTGGTCTGCGGCGCGAACGGCATGGGCTTCTACAATTTTGCCGAAGGCATCTGGGCCTGCGGCTTCCAGACCCGGATGCACGCGCGCGGCGGCAATGTTGCCTACATCAGCCACTCCGGGTCCGGCATGTGCGGCATCGTCGACAGCGAGGAGCGTATCGACTTCAACCTGGTCGTCTCCACCGGCCAGGAGCTCGCGGTCTCGATGGACGAGTATCTCGATTTCGCCCTCGAGATGCCGGGAACGCGGGCGGTCGGGCTGTTCATGGAAACGGCGCGGAACCCCGAAGGGCTGCGGCGCGCCTTCGCGAAGGCCGAGGAACGCCGCATCCCGATCGTGGCGGTGAAAGTCGGTCGAACCGAGCTCGCGGCGCGCCTGACGCTGTCGCATTCCGGCGCGATCGCCGGGCAGGATGGCGCTTACCAGGCGCTGTTCGACCGTTACGGCGTGCAGCGCGTCGCCGACATGGACGAGCTCGCGACCGCACTGATCCTCTTTGCGCAGCCGCATCCGGTCGGCGCCGGCGGGCTGGTGTCGCTGCACGATTCGGGCGGCGAGCGGCAATTGCTGATCGACGTCGCACAGGACGCCGGCGTCCCCCTGACGCAGATCTGTTCCACCACCACGGCGAAGCTCGAATCGCTGCTCGATCCGGGCTTGCCGGCAGTCAATCCACTCGATGCCTGGAGCACCGGCGGGCCGGAAGCCCACGAGAACATGCAGCAATGCTTCGCCGCGCTGATGAGCGACCCGCAGGCGGCCTTCGGCGCCGTGGTGCACGACCGCGTGGCTGGCGGCGGCATCCATCACGGCTACCTGGACTACCTGCGCGCCGGCCACGCTGCTTCAGGCAAGCCCGCATTCCTGGTCGCGAACCGCCAGGGCAGCGGCGCGGACCCGCAGGTGGTCAACGTGACGCGCGCGGGCTTTCCGGTCATCGATGGGCTGGCCCCGTTTCTGCAGGGCGCGCGACGGCTGCTGGCCTACCGTGATTTCCTCGCGCGCACGCCGGCGATGCCGCTACGGCTGCCGGCTGCCGCATTGGCGCGCTGGGAAAAGCAGCTCGCGGGCGGCGCGAAGATCGACGAGAACGAGGCCATGCTGCTGCTGCGGGACATCGGCCTGCCGTCGAATCCGGGCCGCGTGGTCGAAAGCGAAGACGACGCGCGCAAGGCCGCACGCGAGTTCGGCTTCCCGGTGGCGCTCAAGACGGCCGCGACCGGCATCGACCACAAGACGGAACACGACGGCGTCCGGCTCGACATCCACGACGAGCCGGCACTGGTTTCGGGCTATGCGGACCTGGCGGCGCGCCTCGGACCGCGAGTACTGGTGGTGCCGATGATCGCCGAGCGCGGCATCGAACTGATGCTCGGCATGGTTTACGACCAGCAGTTCGGCCCGGTCGTGCTGCTGGGAGCCGGCGGACTGCACGTCGAGGCCTTGTCCGACGTGGCCTACGCGTTGCCGCCATTCGATGCCCGGGAAGCGCGCCGGCTGCTCGATGGCCTCAGGATTGCAGCACTGCTCCGGAGCCGCCGCCACCGGCGGCCACTCGCGGTCGCGGCCTATTGCGAGGTCGCGGCGCGCTTTTCCATGCTGGTCGCGGCGCTCGGCGACCAGCTCGCCGAGGTCGACCTGAACCCCCTGATCGTGCATGCGGACGGCTGCGTCATCGTGGACGCGCTGATACTGCCCCGGCAGGCGCACAATCGAAAGGAAACCGGATTGAGGAAAGCCCTATGAGCATGCAAGCACTCGCCGAACAGAACCGTGGCGGCTGGCAGTCGGCCGCGGCGACCGCCCGCAAGAAGATCGAGACCCGCCTGTTCATCGACGGCAAGTTCGTCGATGCCGCCAGGGGCGGCCGCTTTGCCACGGTCAATCCCGCGACCGGCGAGACGCTCGCCGAGATGTCGGCGGGCACCGCCGAGGACATCGACCGCGCAGTCGCGGCTGCCGGGCGTGCCTTCAAGTCCGGGAGCTGGTCGAAGATGGCGCCGCGCCAGCGCATGGAAGTGCTCTACCGATTCGCCGCGCTGATCGACGAGCATGCCGAGTCGCTCGCGGTGCTCGAGACGATGGACATGGGCAAGCCGATTGCCGACGTCGTCGGCGTCGACCTGCCCGCGGTAATCGAGACCATCCGCTTCATGGCCGAATGCATCGACAAGGTCGACGGCGCCGTCACGACCACCGAGTCGGGCGTCATGCACCTGGTGCTGCGCGAGCCATTCGGCGTGGTCGGCGCGATCTCGCCGTGGAATTACCCGATGCTGATGGCGACCTGGAAGATCGCGCCTGCGCTCGCTGCCGGCAACACGGTGGTGCTGAAGCCCGCCGAGCAGGCGCCGATGAGCTGCCTGCGTCTCGCCGAGCTGTTCGTCGAGGCTGGCGGCCCGCCGGGGGTGTTCAACGTGGTCAATGGCTTCGGCGAGATCGCGGGCCAGGCGCTGGCGATGCACAACGACGTGCGGAAGATCACTTTCACGGGCTCGACCGATGTCGGCAAGCTGATCCTGCAGGCGGCCGGCAAGTCGAACATGAAGCAGGTCGCCCTCGAGTGCGGCGGCAAGACGCCGCAGGTATTCATGGCGGACGTCGCGGACTTCGATCGCGCGGTTACCGCGGCCTACCGCGGCATCTTCACGAACATGGGCGAGGTCTGCAATGCCGGGTCGCGGCTGCTGGTGGACCGCTCGATTCACGACCGGTTCGTCGAACGCTTCATCGAGCTCGGCAAGGATGCCTTCGAGCCGGGCGATCCGCTCGACCCGGCGACCAATATGGGCCCGCTGGTCACGCATGATGACCAGAAGCGCGTACTCGGCCTGATCGAGCAAGGACGCAAGGAAGGCGCGACACTCGCATTCGGCGGCGAAGCACCCGCGAAGCTCAAGGAAGGCGCCTACGTCAACCCGACGCTCTTCACCGGCGTGAAGAACGACATGAGCATCGCGCAGCAGGAGATCTTCGGGCCGGTGGCCTCGGTCATCGAGTTCAACGGCGTCGAAGAAGCGCTCAAGATCGCGAACGACACGATCTACGGACTCGCCGCGGG
>JBOHZL010000047.1:0-21430 GCA_050738495.1 Steroidobacteraceae bacterium
CCCTTCGTCCCCCTTCGTCCCTTCGTCATCCCGCCGCGGGAAAAGGGGTGCGTCCCCTCTTTGGTTTCAGCCGAGGTCGCCCGCCACCGATTGCAGCACCGCGAGCGCGGCGAGCGCGGCGGTCTCGCTGCGCAATACCCGGGGTCCCAGCCGGCAGGCGCGATAGCCTGCCGCGATCGCGGCTTCCCGTTCCGCCGGTTCCAGCCCGCCTTCCGGCCCGACCAGGAGCTCGATCCGGCGCGAGCCGGTGGCTGCATCCGCGAGCGACCGCTCCGCATCGGGCGACAACATCAGGCGATTCACTCCCGCCTCCGGCGCCTGCTGCAGCCACGCCGCGAGCGTTTGCGGCTCCGCGATCCCGGGAAGCCGCGCGCGCCCGCATTGCTCGCAGGCGGCGATCGCGATGCCGCGCCAGTGGCCGAGCTTGCGGGCGCCCGTATCGGCGTCGAGCTTCACGACGCTTCGCCGGGTCACGACCGGCCGGATGGAGGCGGCCCCGAGCTCGGTCGCCTTCTGCACCACGAGGTCCATGCGCTCACCGCGCGCGATGCCCTGCACCAGCGTGAGCGCGAGCGGCGACTCGGCGCGTGCGGCGGCGCTGCCCTCGACTTCCACCTCGACGCTGCGGCCCTGCAGTGCCCGGATCCGCGAGGGATAGTCCTGGCCATCGCCATTGAAGAGCGTGATCGCGTCACCGGCCTTGAGCCGGAGCACGCGCTGCACATGCTCCGCGGCTCGCCGGTCGAGCGCGATGCGCGCGCCAGCGGCCATCGGCGTGTCCGCGAACACGCGGATCAGGCGCATGCCGCATCCACGGCGCCGCGCGCGACGCCCGCGAGCCAGTCGACCTGCTCCGGCTCGATGACGTAGGGCGGCATCAGGTAGACGACATTGCCGATCGGGCGCAACAGCGCCCCTTGCGCGAGGGCGTATTCGTACGCCAGCAGCCCGCGTCGCTCGCGCCAGTCGTAGCGCTCGCCGCTGGCACGGTCCTTGACGGTCTCGATTGCGACGATCAGGCCGGTCTGGCGGACCTCGGCGACATTCGGATGCTGCGCGAGCTCCGCGGTCGATGCAGCGAGACGGCGCGCAAGCACGCGATTGCGCGCGATCACGTCGTCGCTCTCGAAGATCGAGAGCGTCGCGAGCGCCGCGGCGCAGGCGAGCGCGTTCCCGGTGTAGCTGTGGGAGTGCAGGAACGCGGTCAATTTCGTGTAGTCGTCGTAAAACGCCTGATAGACAGGCTCGGTGGTCACGACTACCGACAAAGGCAGGTAGCCGCCGGTCAGCCCCTTCGAAAGGCAGATGAGGTCGGGCCTGACGCCCGCCTGCTCGCAGGCGAAGAGCGTGCCGGTGCGGCCGAATCCGACCGCGATCTCGTCCGCGATCAGGAGCACGCCGTGGCGGTCGCAGGCCTCGCGCAACAGCGTCAGGTAGACCGGGTGGTACATGCGCATCGAGCCCGCGCATTGCACCAGCGGTTCGACGATCACGGCGGCGATCTCGTCGGCGCTCGCTGCGAGGACCTGCTCCATCGCCGCGAACAGGCGCCGGCTGTGCGCTTCCCAGGACTCGCCCGGCTCGCGCAGGTGACAGTCCGGCGAGGGCACGGTGATGACGTCCATCAGGAGCGGCTGGTACACCTTCTTGTACAGCTCGACGTCGCCGACCGCGAGCGCGCCGAGGGTCTCGCCGTGATAGCTGTTGGCCAGCGTGACGAAGCGCCGCTTGCGCGGACGGCCGAGGTTCTGCCAGTAGTGGAAGCTCATCTTGACCGCGACTTCGACCGCCGCGGAGCCGTTGTCCGCGTAGAAACAGCGCGTGAGTCCGGCCGGCAGCAGCCTGAGCAGGGTCTCCGACAACTCGACCACCGGTGCATGCGTGAAACCCGCGAGCATCACGTGCTCGAGGCGCTCGAGCTGCTCGCGAAGCGCCGCGTTGATGCGCGGGTTGGCGTGGCCGAACAGGTTGACCCACCAGGAACTGATGCCGTCGAGATAACGGCGGCCGTCGAAGTCGTACAGCCAGACGCCGGAGCCGCGGGCGATCGGGATCATCGGCAGCCGCTCGTGATCCTTCATCTGCGTGCAGGGATGCCAGACCGCCGCGAGGTCGCGGGCGGACATGGCGGCGTTGCCGGGAGGCGCGGGCATGCAAAACGAGTGTATGCGATTGGAAGCGCCCGATGGCGCGGGCTAAGCTTGCGCGATGTCCGTCCTGAGCGTCGCCGCTGGCCTCGTATCCGGCGCGCGTGCCGTGAACTCGCCGAACTGCGACCCTCGCCCCGGCGGCCTGCAACCGGAACTGATCGTGGTCCACGGCATCAGCCTGCCGCCCGGCAGCTTCGGCGGGCCGTGGATCGACCGGCTGTTCACCAACGAGCTGCCGGCGGACGCGGATCCTTACTTTGCGACCATCCAGCATCTGCGCGTCTCGTCGCATGTGCTGGTCGCGCGCGACGGCAGCCTGACGCAGTACGTGCCGTTCGGGCTCCGCGCCTGGCATGCCGGCCGGTCGTACTGGCGTGGACGCGAGGCCTGCAACGATTTCTCGATCGGCGTCGAGCTCGAGGGATCCGACGACGAACCCTACGACGACCGCCAATACCGCTCGCTCGCCATGCTGGTCACCGCATTGCAGCGCAGCTATCCGGCGCTCGCCGATGGCTGGATCGCCGGGCACAGCGACATCTCGCCCGGCCGCAAGACCGATCCCGGGCCCGCATTCGACTGGCAGCGGCTGGAAAGCGACCTCAGGGCAGCGGGCGCGAATTTCAGGCGCGAGGTGCTGGCCTGAAAGCCCTGGCCGTCGCGCTCGTGCTCGCGACCGGCGCAGCCACGGCGGCGCCGCGCAGCGAGCGGATCATCAGCGTCGCGCCGAATCTGACCGAGCTCCTGTTCGCGGCGGGCGCGGCGGGACAGGTCGTCGCGGTGAGCGAGTACAGCGACTTCCCGGAAGCGGCGCGCGCGCTGCCGCGTATCGGCGATGCCTTCCGGCTCGACTATGAGCGGATCGTTGCGCTCGCGCCGACCGTCGCCGTCGTCTGGGAGTCGGGAACGCCGCCCGCTGTCGCCAGCCGGCTGGCGGACCTCGGCATCCGCGTCGTCGGCATTCCGACGCGCCGGCTGGACGACATCGCAGCGGCCCTGATCGAGCTCGGCGAACTGGCCGGCACCGAGGAAGTCGCGGCGGAGGCCGCCGCGGATTTCCGTCGCCGTGTCGCGGCATTGCGGGCCCGCTATCGTGACCGGCCGAGGGTCCGTGTCTTCGTGCAGATCGACGATGCGCCGCTCTACACGGTCGGCGGATCGCACCTGATCACGGAAGTCGTCGAGCTCTGCGGCGGGCAGAACGTATTCGCGGACGCGACCGCGCTGGCGCTGCCGGTGGACCTCGAGTCCGTCCTGGCCCGCGCGCCCGAGGTGATCCTGTCCGCCGACGACGGCGACCCGGTCGAGTACTGGTCACGCTTTTCGGGTCTTGACGCCGTGGCGGCCGGCAATGTGTATCGCGCGCCGGCTGACCGGCTCGCGCGCCCGAGCCCGCGCGTGGTCGACGGGGCTGCCGAGGTTTGCCGGTTGCTCGACGAGGCACGCGGCAAGCGCAGAGCAGCCGCCGACCGGTGAGCCGCACCCGCGCCCTCAGCGGCGATCGTGCTTCCAGAGCACCTCGCCGCCGGTTTCGTGGCGCGCCAGCACCCGGGCGATCACGAACAGCAGATCGGACAGCCGGTTGAGATAGCGCAGCGGTTCCGGCGCGACGCCTTGCTGGCGCGCCAGGGTCCACGAGCGCCGCTCGGCGCGCCGGCAGGTCGCGCGCGCGAGATGGCAGCCCGCAGCGGCCGCGCCGCCACCCGGCAGGATGAATTCCTTGAGCGGCGGGAGCCCCTCGTTGAACTCGTCGAGCGCCTGCTCGAGCGCCGCGACGTGGCGTGCCTCGATCGCGCGATGACCGGGAATGCAGAGCTCGCCGCCGAGGTCGAACAGCTCGTGCTGGACCTGCGTCAGGACCGCGTGGACGCGGGGCGGGAGTCCGGGCACCGCCAGCACCACGCCGATCGCGCTGTTGCACTCGTCCACGCAACCGTAGGCCTCGACGCGCGGGTCGTCCTTGGCCACGCGGCTGCCGTCGCCGAGACCGGTGGTGCCGTCGTCGCCGGTGCGCGTGTAGATCTTCGACAGCCGGTTGCCCAGGGAGAAGCCCTCAGCGGAATTCGTGCCGCAGCGCAACGAACAGGCTGCGGCCCATCGTGTTGAAGCCCCTCGCCAGCTCGTAGTCCTCGTCGAACAGGTTCTCCATTCGCGCCAGCAATGTCCAGCGTTCGTTGAAAGCGACGCGCGCCGAGAGATTGGCGAGCCAGTAGGCCGGCAGGCGAACCGGCGGAAACCCGAAATCCTCGCGCGCACCCGCGTAGAGGACGTCCAGGGCGACTTCATGCGCCCCGATGCGGCGCATCAAGCCGAGGGTGAAGTTCTCGTCCGCGCGGCGCAGCAGTCGCTCGTCCGTGACCCGGTCGCGCGGCTCCTGCACGGTCGCGGTGGCTCGCGCCGCCCACGCCTCGCCATCGAAGTGCCAGGAGGCCTCGAGCCCCTCGATGCGGGCGCGTTCGACATTCCGGTTTTCGCCCTCGAATGTGTCGGGGTCGAGCACCACGAACTCGATCAGCTCGTCGATGTCGTTCCTGAACGCCGTCAGCGTGATTGCCTGCCGATCCAAGATGCGATGCCGGTAGCTGAGCTCGAAACTCTCGGATTCCTCCGGTTCCAGATCGGGGTTGCCGCCGAAGCCGAACAGATCGGTCGCATCGGGAGCACGGAACGCCGTGCCGGCGGCGATCGTGATCAGCGCCCGCTCGCCGATCGCATGGCCGTACTCGGCATTCCAAGTCGAGTGGCCACCGAAGGTCTCGTGATCGGTATAGGCGGCGGCGAGCAGCATCCGGTGCGGCCCGATCGTCACCTGGTCCTGGACATAGAACTGGCTGGTCGTCGTCTCGCTCCCATAGGGCAGCCCGAAGGATTCGGCATCGGCGTCTTCGTCCTGCCAGAGCACGCCGGCCGTCAGCGTGTTTCGCTGCGAAAGCGCGATGTCGTTCTGCCAGTCGAGCGTCCAGCGTCGCGTCTCCACGAAGTCGGGCGACTGGTTCTGCTCGAGATCGTCCAGCGCATGGCCGACCATCAGCCTCGAGTCCCAGGTGGCCGTCGGCGCAAATGCCGCCGTCAACGCCAGCGCCGCGTTCTCGAAGTCCTGGTCCACGGGGGCGATGAAGAAATCCGAATACTCCGACCTGCCCGAAGCATGCCAGGCATGCAGCCCCAGTTCGGCCGCGCCGACTTCGGTGGTTCCGGCCGCGATGAACGAGCGATTCTCGAAGCCGCGATCCCTGCTGTCGCCGCTCCGGGTCGGAATGCCCTCGCTGTCGAGCCAGGAGGCGCCGAACGAGGCGTCGCCACGGCTGCCGTCAATGCCGGCCGCGAGGCTTGCGCTGCGCGTGTCATGGCGCCCAAGGCCTGCCTGCACGCCGCCGTCCGCGGCGCCACGCCGCGTGATCACGTTGATCACGCCGCCGAGTGCATCCGAGCCATACAGCGTCGAGCGCGGGCCCTTGACGATCTCGATGCGCTCGACCAGCTCGGGCGCGATGTTCTGGATCGCCGCGCTGCCGATGGTGCCGGGATTGATCCGCAGGCCGTCCACCAGCACCAGCGCGTGATTGGACTCGGTCCCGCGCAGGAACAGCGAAGTCTGTTGTCCCGGGCCGCCGAGCCGTGCGACCTCGACGCCCGCGCGCATCCTGAGCGCGTCGCCGAGGTCGCTGGCGGGCTGCCGCAGCAGCTCGTCGCCCTGGATCAGGTCGACGCTCGAGAGCGCCAGACGCATCGGGATCTCCGTGCGCGTTGCAGTGACGATGACCGGTTCGATCGCAGTCGCGCCGGCGATCGCGGCGAGCAGGCAGAGTGTGTTCATCCGGGCTCCTCCCGAGCGGTGAAACGAAGATTCACCGGCCTCGATGGAGGAGAGGGAGGGAAGGGCGCCCGGCCCGCACTCCCGGTCGCCCACCGCGACTGGCGCTTGCCGACGGGCCGGTCTCCGGACTCACGACGTGTCCCTTCGGACCATCCGCATCGCCTTCCCACCGGGGATACCGGCAGTGGTTGCAGGCTTCACCTGCGTGATGCGGCTTGCGCCGTTTACCGTTGCGGGGGCAGTGCCGGGATTGCGAGCAGTTCGCGCACCGGCTTCCCGATTAGCCCAGGCTCGCGCCCGGGGCACCTGTCGTCGCGGCCAATGTAGGGAGCGTGCCGGCGCCGGTCAAGCGCTCGTTGACGACTGCGCGGCCGCGCCGCAGTGTGATGCCATGACCCGCTCGGACAGGCTCGATGCGGCGCTTGAAGCCGCTGCCGCAGCGGCGGACTTGATCCGTGGCAGCTACCGCCGCAGTCCCAGCGTTCGCAACAAGGCCGACGGATCTCCGGTGACCGTGACCGACGTCGCCGCCGAACAGGCGATCCGCACGATCGTGCAGGGCCGCTTTCCGGAAGACGGCTTTTACGGCGAGGAGACCGTTGCGGAGCGCATGGACGCGGAATGGCTCTGGATCGTCGATCCCATCGACGGCACCAAGTCCTTCGTGCGCGAGTACCCGATGTTCTCCACCCAGATCGCGCTCGCGCATCGCGGCCGTCTCGAGCTCGGCGTGTCCTGCGCACCGGTCTATGGCGAGACGGCCTGGGCCGAGCGTGGCGGGGGCACCTGGCTGGACGGCGCGCCGCTCGCGGTGAGCGCGATCGCCGTGCTCGAGCAGGCGACGCTTTCGACCGGCAACCTGCGCACGCTCGCGGGCGGCAGGCGCTGGGATGCGCTGGGCAGGCTGGTCGCGCGGCTCGACCGCATCCGCGGCTACGGCGATTTCCTGCACTATCACCTGCTCGCGGCGGGCAAGATCGAGGCCGTGATCGAGTCCGATGTCAATGTCCTCGACATCGCTGCGCTCACGGTCGTGGTCGAGGAAGCGGGCGGGCGGGTCACCGATCTCGACGGGGCGCCGATCGGACTGCAGTCGCGCAGCATCCTCGCGACCAATGGCGTGTTGCACGAGACGCTGCTCGCCGAACTGAATCGCTGACGGCTCAGGCGCTGACGAACACGCGCCGCCCCTGCCACGACATTTCGCCGATTGGCACCTGGTAGAGCTCGGACAGGTGCGCGGCGCTCAGGGTGGTCGCGGCTTCGCCGAACTGCCAGCGCCCGTCGCCGTGCAGCAGCAGCACGCGATCCGCCCAGCGCGCCGCGAGCGTGGCGTCGTGCAGTGTCGCGATCACGAGCCCGCCGGCATCGGCGCGGGCGCGAAACAGCGCCAGTACCTCGTTGCGATGGCGCGGATCGAGGTGGTTGGTCGGCTCGTCGAGCAGGCACACGGCCGCGTCCTGCGCGAGCAGCGTCGCCACGTCGAGCCGCCGGCGCTCGCCACCGGACAGCGATTCGACCGCGCGCCCGCTGAGCCCGTCGAGATCAACCGCGGCCAGCGCCGCGCGCGCGCATTCGATGTCCTGCGCGCCCTCCCATTGCCAGAACGGCAGGTGCGGATGGCGTCCGATCAGCGCCGCGTCGAAAACCGTGATCGGGAACGGGTCCTCGGTCGACTGCGGCAGCAGCGCGATGCGCGCCGCACGCTCGCGACCGGACCAGTCCGCGAGCTTGCAGCCGTCGAGGCGCAGGCTTCCCGCAGCCGGGGAACGCAGACCCGCGAGCGTATGCAGGGTCAGCGTCTTCCCGACCCCGTTCCTGCCGAGCACCGCGATGAACTCGCCTCCGGCCGCCTCGAAGGCGAGTCCCGTCACGAGACTTCGGCCGTCGACCGCGACCCGGAGCGCGTCGCAGGCCAGTCGTGGCCGCGCTTCCGCGCTCAGGGTTGAAGCCGCTGGTGACGCCATGGCTCGGCGTGGAAGCGGCCGTCGCCGACGGACTCGATCCCGCGCGTCCAGCGGGCGCGGTCATGCAATCGATGCGCGCCCTCGACCCAGAGCTCGATCGAGGCTGCCCACAGGCGATAGCCGCCCCAGTTCTCCGGGCGCGACAGGCGCAGTCCCGGCTCCTGATCGTCTGCGGGCGCGGTGAAGGGATCGGGCGTGCCGTGACGCTCAGCCGTCTCGCGCAGGCGATCGAGCAGCGCCTGGCGGGTCGCGATCGGCGTGCTCTGTTCGCTCGCCATCGCGGCGAGCCTGCTGCGCCAGGGCCGGCTCGCGAAATAATCGTCGCTCTCGCTCGCCAGCGCGAGCACCACCGGGCCGTCGATTCGCAGTTGTCGCCCGAGCGCATCCCACTGGAACACGACCGCGGCCCAGGGATGCGCCGCGAGTTCGCGGCCCTTGCGCGAGTGGTAGTTGGTGTAGAACACGAGGTAGCCCGGATCGACCACGATCTCCTTGCACAACACGATCCGAACGGACGGTTTTCCGTCGGCGCCAGTCGTCGCGAGGCTCATCGAATTGGGATTGCGCTGGACCTGCTCGTCCCGCGCCTGGTGGAACCAGGTGCTCGCCAGTGGCATCGGATCGGCCGGCAACGGATCCGGCAGCGTCTGGAATCGCGCGTGCACGGGACGATGTTAACGCCGGGTGCGCGCGCGGTGTAACTTGCAGGCGCGATGCGAACGATCACGGTCAACGGCGCCCGGCTGGCGTTCATCGACGAGGGCGGCGGCCCGCCCCTGCTGCTGGTCCACGGCCTGGGTGGCAGCCACGACGACTGGCGCCTGCAGCGGGCGGAGTTCGCCGAGCGGCACCGGCTGGTCGTGCCGGACCTGCGCGGCTTCGGCGCGAGCGAACGACGCGAGCCATTCACGATCAAGCAGCACGCGCGCGACATGATCGCGCTGCTGACTGCGCTCGGCATCGGGCGCACGCACGTGGTCGGTCTCTCGATGGGCGGCGCGATCGCGATCGAGATGGCTTTGCTGGCGCCGCGCGCGGTCGCCTCGCTGGTGCTCGCGAACACCGCGCCCGCGTTCACCCTGTCCGATTGGCAACGCCGCCGCATGGCCTGGCTCCGGGTGCTGCTCGCCGCTTTCCTCGGCGTCGGGGCCGTGGCCCGCGTGTTCGGCCGCAAGATGTTTCCGGCGCGCGGCCAGGGCCGCCTGCGCAGGCGCCTGATCCAGCGCGCCAGCTGCACCAGCCGCTGGGTATACCTGGCATCGCTGCGCTCGTTGACGCGCTGGAACGCCGCGTCCCGCCTGGCTGGAATCCGGGCACCGACCCTGGTACTGGGCGCCGAGCACGACCTGACGACCAGCCGCGAAAAGGAGCGCTGGACTGCCGACATCGCCAGCGCGCGGCTGGTCGAGCTGCCGGGCAGCCGCCATCACAGCGAACTGGATTCCCCGGCGCGGTTCAATCGCGAGGTCCTGGCCTTCACGGCAGCCCAGACGGTTGATTAAGCTGCGATTCAGCTAACAGCGCCGACACTGGCTCCCGCACCCTGAGGAGGAGCCATGATGATCAAGTCCACGCTGACGGCGGCTGCACTCGCGATGCTGCTTGCCGGCCCCGCGTTCGGCGACGACGATGACCGCCGCCGCCGCGGGCACGACCGCGATGACCGCTACGACCACCGCGATCACGACGGGCGCCGTGACCGCGATTGGCGCGACGACCATCGTCGTCACGACGACCGGCGCGCCAGCACACTGCGCTACGACCATTGGCGTTCGGACCATTCGCGCAAGCGACACGGCTGGCGCCACGTCCCGCCGGTCCGGCACCGCGCCGATTTCGGCTATCGCTCCGGCTACGAGCTGGCCTGGCGCGACTGGATCCAGCACGGCCGCCACGACCGCCACTGGCGGCGCTGGCCGTCGCGCGGGTTCGGCGGCCACTTCGGCTACCAGTCCGGATACGAAGCCGGCTGGCAGGACGCCGCCCGCTACTACGATTCGGGCTATCGCCGGGGCTACTGGGCCCGGGATCCGCGCGACGGCTGGTACTTCGGCTTCCACATCGACGGCTGATGCCGGGATCACCGGCCCGCTTGCATCGACGCAGGCGGGCCGGTACACAGGGCGCACCGGCTTGCAGCGAGCGCCCCGATGGACCTGCCTGAACTGCGCGAACGACTGACGCGCCTCGACCGCGAATTGCTCGCGTTGATCGCCGAGCGCCAGCGGCTCTCCGAGGCAGTCGCGCGCGCCAAGCGCGCCACGGGTCTGCCGACCCGCGATTTCCAGCGCGAGCGCGAGGTGCTGGTGAATGCCCGGAGCGCCGCGGAGAAGCTCGGCCTCTCGCCCGCGCTCGCCGACAACCTGCTCCGGCTCCTGATCCGCAGTTCGCTCGCGACCCAGGAGCAGGCGCAGCTGGCCGCGCAGGGGCAGGGCAGCGGCAAGCGCGCGTTGGTGATCGGCGGGCGCGGGAAAATGGGCCGCTGGTTCGTCGAATTCCTGGATTCGCAGGGCTACGCGGTCGAGGTCGCGGATCCCGCCGGGCCATTCGGCGTGCATGCTCACCGCGATGACTGGCAGTCGGACGAGCTGTCCCACGACGTGATCGTGGTCGCGACACCGCTCGGCATCACGGCGTCGATCCTCGAGCAGCTCGCGCGCCACCGGCCTCCCGGGCTGGTTTTCGACATCGGTTCGCTGAAGACGCCATTGCGGGCCGGGCTCACGGCGCTGATGCGCGCAGGGGTCCGGGTGGCGTCGCTGCATCCGATGTTCGGGCCGGATACCGACCTGCTGTCCGGCCGGCACATCATCCATGTCGACGTCGGCCGCAGCGATGCAGTGATCGATGCCCAGGGGCTGTT
Organism: Steroidobacteraceae bacterium; assembly: GCA_050738495.1. Classification (GTDB taxonomy): domain Bacteria; phylum Pseudomonadota; class Gammaproteobacteria; order Steroidobacterales; family Steroidobacteraceae; genus SCUD01. Next base: position 10,798 of record JBOHZL010000047.1, read on the forward strand.
CGCTTCGACCATGGCGGAGCATGTGGTCACCACGCTCGATGACCACGACCGGCTGATCGCCTACGTGCTCGGCCTGTCGCATGCGATCAACATCGCCTTCTTCACGGCACTCGCCGACAGTGGCGAGGCGGCGCCGCGTCTCGCGCGGCTTTCCAGCACGACATTCGACGCGCAACTGGCCGTGGCCTCGCTGGTGGCGGGCGAGAGCCCGGCGCTCTACTTCGAGATTCAGGCACTGAACCAGTACGGCGGGGAATCGCTGGCGGCGCTCGTCGACGCGGTCCTGCGTCTGCAGGCGCTCGTCACCAACCAGGATGCGGCTGGATTCACGCGCCTGATGCGCCGTGGCCAGGCCTACCTCCAGGACCGTGCCGCCGCGCGCCAGACCTGATATGCTAATGAGAGTCATTCTCATTACCGAATCGAGGCCCTGATGAAAGCCATGACCGCCCTGGCACGCCACCTGGCACCCCTCCTGATGCTGACTGCCCTGAGCCTGGCGGGCCAGACGGCGGCCGCGGAGGGCTCGCTGGTGGTGTATTCCGCCCGCAAGTACCAGCTGGTCGAGCAGCTCTTCCAGGAGTATGGCCGCGAGCGTGGCATCGATTTGAAGTCCGTCACGGATGACGGTGCGCCGCTGATCCAGCGCCTGATTGCCGAGGGCAAGAACAGCCCGGCAGACGTCTTCATCTCGGTGGACGCCGGCGATCTCTGGCGGGCGGCGGAGGCGGGCCTGCTGGCGCCGGTGAAGTCGCCGATGCTCGAGGCGGCGATCCCGGCGCACCTGCGCGATCCCGAGGGCCGCTGGTTCGGTCTCGCCGTGCGCGCGCGCACCATCGCCTATTCGAGTAAGCGGGTGAAGCCGGCCGAACTCTCGACCTATGCGGCGCTCGGAGAACCGAAATGGAAAGGCCGGCTCTGCCTGCGGAGCGGCAAGGCCGTCTACAACCAGTCGCTGGTCGCGATGATGATCGGCGATATCGGCGAGGCGGCCACCGAGCGCCTGATGAAATCCTGGGTCGCGAACCTCGCCGTCGAGCCGTTCTCGAACGACACGCTGCTGCTCAAGGCCATCGCCGCGGGCCAGTGCGACGTCGGTATCGTGAATACCTACTACCTGGGACGCCTGCAGCACGAACAGCAGGGATTCCCGGTGCAGATCTTCTGGGCCGACCAGAAAGCTGCGGGCACGCACGTCAATATCTCGGGCGGCGGCGTGACCCGGCACGCCAGGAACCGCGCCGAGGCGATCCGCTTTCTCGAATGGATCGCTTCGCCCGAAGTCCAGAAGCGGTTCGCGGCAGTGAACTTCGAGTTCCCGGCGAATGCAGCGGTCGATCCGCTGCCCGAGGTCAAGGCCTGGGGAGAGTTCAAGCCCAACCTGGTCAATGTCGGCCTGATCGGCAAGACGCAGCCGGCGGCCGTCCGGCTCCTGGATCGCGCCGGCTGGCGATGAGCGAGTGACGGCGGGGCGATCGGGGGGATGACCGCGTCCTCGCAACGCCTGGGACCGGCGCTCGCCGCACTCGCGGTCGCGCTGCCGATGATCGCCGTGCTGGCCGCGGTGGGGCAGGGAGCGATGGGCGGCGACGCCGCCTTGTGGGCGCACCTCGCGGAATTCGTGCTGCCGCGCGTGGCCCTGAACACGGCGATCCTGGTGATCGGCGTGGTCGCGCTCGCGACCGCGCTCGGCACCTCACTCGCCTGGCTGACGGCCGCCTGTGATTTCCCCGGGCGCGCGTTTTTCTCCTGGGCCCTGCTGCTGCCGATGGCGATGCCGGCGTACGTGCTCGCCTTCGTCGCGGTCGCCACGCTCGACTATGCGGGCGCGGTCCCGGTGGCGCTGCGCGCCTGGCTTGGCACGGAATTTCCGGTGCCGCCGATACGCTCGACCGGCGGCGTGATCGGGGTGCTCGTGCTCGCCACATACCCCTATGTCTACCTGATGGCACGTGGCGCCTTCCTGACGCACGGCGCCCGCGCGCTCGAGGCGGCGCAGTCGCTCGGTCTCGGACCGTGGCAGGGTCTGTTCCGCGTCGCCGTGCCGCTCGCGCGGCCCTGGCTTGCGGGCGGTGCCGCACTGGTGGCAATGGAGACGCTGGCCGACTTCGGCGCCGTGTCGGTCTTCAATTACGACACCTTCACCACGGCGATCTACCAGTCCTGGTTCGGGCTCTTCTCGATCGAGACTGCGCTCGGCCTGGCGCTGCTCCTGCTGCTGTTCGTGGCGGCGGCGCTCGCCTTCGAGCGCATCGCGCGCGGCAGGGCCCGCTATGTCCCGCCGGATTCAGCGCTGCGCAGCGCCCCGCGGCTGCAGTTGCGCGGCCTGCGCGGCCTCGGCGCCTTCGGACTCGCAGCATCGGTGTTCCTGTTCGGATTCCTGCTGCCCGCAGTCGTGCTGGCGCGCTGGGCCTGGGACGTGGCTGCGATCGACCTCGATGCCCGGTATGTCAGCTATGCGATTCGCACCCTGGGGCTCGCGGGCATGGCCGCGGCGCTCTGCCTCGCGCTCGCGCTGGTGCTCGGCTATGCGACGCGCTTGTCCGTGGGGCGGGTGACGCAGGCCGCAGCGCGCATCGCGACCCTCGGCTACGCGGTGCCGGGCGCGATCCTCGCGGTCGGCGTGGTCAGTGCAATCAGCATGATCGAAGGCTGGTGGCGCGCGGCCGCCGGTGGTGAAGGGCTGTGGATCCAGGGCACGGTGGTCGCGCTCCTGCTCGGTTACGTCGCGCGCTTTCTCGCCGTCGCCCACGCGCCGGTGCAGGGCGGTTTCGCCCGTATCCGGCCCTCGCTCGAGGAAGCGGCGCGCGCCCTCGGGCTGTCGACGCGCGCAGTCGTGGCGCGCCTGCACCTGCCGTTGCTTGGCGCGGGCATCGGCACTGCGCTGCTCCTGGTGTTCGTCGATGTCATGAAGGAGATGCCGATCACGCTGATGACCCGGCCCTTCGGCTGGGACACACTCGCGGTCAGGGTGTTCGAGATGACCGCGGAAGGCGAGTGGCAGCGGGCCTCGCTGCCGTCGCTCGCGATCGTGGTCGCGGGGCTGCTGCCGGTCGCCCTGCTGACCTGGAGGATGGAGCGTGCGGCTCGAGCTGCGTGAAGTGTCGCGCGCCTTCGACGGGATCGCCGCCGTCGATCGGCTGTCGCTCGTCGTGGAGGCGGGACGCATCGGCTGCCTGCTCGGTCCGAGCGGCTCCGGCAAGACCACGGTATTGCGGATGATCGCCGGCTTCGAGCGCCCCGATGCGGGCGCGGTGCTGGCCGGCGGAGAAAACCTGTCGGCGCCGGGCGCCTGGGTGCCGCCGCAACGGCGCCGGGTCGGCATGGTGTTCCAGGATTACGCGCTGTTTCCGCATCTCGACGTGCTCGCCAATGTCGCCTTCGGCTTGCACGACGCCAGCGCTGCGGTACGCCGCAGTCGGCCGCTGGAGATGCTCGAGCTGGTCGACCTCGCCGACCAGGCGGCCAAGCTGCCGCACGAACTCTCCGGCGGACAGCAGCAGCGCGTCGCACTCGCGCGGGCGCTGGCGCCGAGGCCGCGCCTGGTGCTGCTGGACGAGCCGTTCTCGAACCTGGACGCCGAAGTGCGCATGGAGCTCGCGCAGCAGGTGCGCGCAGCGCTGGTGGCGGAAGGCGCGACGGCGCTGCTCGTGACGCACGACCAGCGCGAGGCGTTCGCGATCGCCGACGAGATCGGCGTGTTGCGCGCCGGCAGACTCGAGCAGTGGGATGTGCCGTGGCGGCTCTATCATTCGCCGTCGACGCGCTTCGTCGCGGACTTCGTCGGCGAGGGCAGCTTCATTCAGGGCACGGTGCTCGGCCCGGGCAGGGTCTCGACCGAGCTCGGCGTGATCGAGGGCCAGCTCACGAGCGACCAGCCGGCCGGCACCCACGTGGACCTGCTGCTCAGGCCCGACGACGTGATCCACGACGACGCGAGCGAGCTGCGTGCGGAAGTGGTCGAGCGGGCGTTTCGCGGCGCGCAGTTCCGTTACAAGCTCCGCCTCCCGTCCGGCACCATCGCGCTGTCATTCGTGCCGAGCCACCACGATCATGCCATCGGCGAGCGGATCGGCATCCGCCTCGATGCCCAGCACCTGGTCGGTTTTCCGCGCGCCTGACGCGCTTTCATGGCGCCGGCTGGCGGCGCATCAGCAAGAGGAACAACGGCACGCCGATCAGCGCGGTCAGGGCGCCGACCGGCAGCTGGCGCGGTGCGACGACGGTGCGCGCGAGCAGGTCGGCGAGCACCAGCAGCGCGCCGCCCGCGAGGGCAGCCGCCGGGATCACCGCGCGGTGCGTGGAGCCGATCGCGAGCCGCACCAGGTGCGGTGTCACCAGCCCGACGAAGCCGATGCTGCCCGCGGTCGTGACCGCGGCGGCCGTCAGCAGCGATGCGACCACGTAAATGCCGATCCGCAGGCCGCGCACCGGCACGCCCAGGAGCCGCGCCTGCAACTCGCCGCGCGCCAGCGCATCGAGCGGCCGCGCGGCGAGCAGGCAGAGCGGAATCGCCGCCAGCGCGAGCGCGAGCAGCGACCACGGCGCGCGCACGTAGGCGAAGTCGCCGAGCAGCCAGAACAGCATGCCGCGCAGGCGCAGGTCGTCCGACAGGGACAGGAGCAGGCTCACGATTGCGCCACAGCCCGCGGCGACGACGACACCCGTCAATAGCAGGCGCGTCGTGGTCCAGCCGCCGGGTCCGTGCGCGACCGCGAACACCAGGAGCATCGCGGCGAATGCACCGGCGGCTGCGCCCACATCGACGGCGAGGCCCGCGAAGCCCGCGAGCATCACGCCGAGCGCGCCGACTGCGGCGCCACCCGAAATGCCGAGCACGTACGGATCGGCGAGCGGATTGCGCAGCAGTGCCTGCATCAGGACGCCTGCCAGCGCGAGCACGGTGCCTGCACCGAAGGCCGCGAGCGCGCGCGGCAGGCGCAGCTCCCAGACGATCGTCCGCATCAGCGGATCGCCGGCCGCCAGCCGCTCCCACGGCGAGTCGATGCCGGAACTGCCGAGCGCGAGCGACGCTGCGATCGCCGCCACCGAGGCGATCACGAGCAAGCCGATCAACAGGGCCGCAGGCATACGCTGCATTGCGACCGGCATTATTGACGAGGAAGCGCAGTTGTAGGCGGCGACCTGATCGGGAAGGACATTTTCAGGATCGTGCGAGCCAGGGATGGCGAGCCCGAAGCGTCCAGGGACGGATTTACAGCCGTCCTGAAAATGTCCTTCCCGGGCAGGAAGCCGCGAACTGGTGCGCCACTTCATGGTCGGTGCCGGCGCTGCTGTGAAAGAATCGCCGTCTATGGACCGCGAGAGCGATTACATCGACGAGGCCGGCTACCGCGCGAATGTCGGCATCGTCATCATGAACGACGAGCGCCAGGTGTTCATCGGCGGGCGGGTGGGGGCGCGCGGCTGGCAATTCCCTCAGGGCGGCATTCGCCGCGGTGAGCGGCCCGAGGACGCGCTGTACCGGGAGCTCACGGAGGAAGTCGGCCTGCGCCAGGGGCAGGTCGAAGTGGTCGCGAGCACGAAGGACTGGTTGAGTTACCGCCTGCCGCCGCAGTTCGTGCGGCGCAATTCGAGTCCGCTGTGCATCGGCCAGAAGCAGCGCTGGTACTTGCTGCGCCTGGGTGTCGAGGACTCCGTGCTGCGCTTCGACGCCACCGAGCAGCCGCCCGAATTCGACCGCTGGCGCTGGGTCGACTGGTGGGAGCCGGTGCACGATGTCATCTACTTCAAGCGCGGCGTCTATGCGCAGGCGCTCCAGGAGCTCGGTGCCAGCGCATTTCCGGAGGGATTGCCGGCCTATCCCGGCTGGTGGAAGGACCACACGAGCACGGCGGTTCTCTCGGGCGCGGCTGCGGACCCGGGATCAGAAGGGTCGCAGGACCGCGAGTAGCACGATGGCGACCAGCAACAGCGATGGCGCCTCGTTGAACCAGCGGTACCAGCCAGCGCCGCGGACATTGCGTCCGGCCGCGAGATCGCGCATCAACTTCCAGGTCCAGGCGTGGTAGATGACGAGCAGCGCGACCAGCGCCAGCTTGGCCCGCATCCATCCGGTTGCGATCAGCGCCGGATTTCGCAGCAGCAGCCAGAGGCCGAAAGCCGCGGTCAAGGCCGCGCCGATGGTCATGATGACGAACAAGCGCCGTTCCATGAGGCAAAACCGCTGACTGCCAGCGGAATCGGCGGTCGACGCGTGGTATACGAAGAGCCGCGGCAGGTAGAAGAGACCTGCGAACCAGGTCACCATGAAGATGACGTGCCAGGCCTTGATCCAGAGCATGCGCCGGTACTCCCGCGTGGACGCCGATTCTAGCGATGGTGCCGGTCCTTGAGGGAGGATAGACGCAGGCTCAAGCCGTGGCGCGCCGCCCTGCTGGTCCTGGCCGGGCTCGCGATCTGCTATGGCGCATTCGAATTCGGACGGCGAAGCGCGGGCTACTCGATAGCCGCGGCGACGACTGAACGCCTGGGCCTCAGCCGCCGCAATCGTGCGCTCGACGAGGAGAACGAGTCGCTTCAGCATCGCGTCGCGGTCGCGGAAGTCGGCCAGCGCGTGGACCGGCAGGCCCAGACCGAAGCGCAACGGATGATCGGCGAATTGCAGGCGGAGACGGCGCGGCAGCGGCAGGAGTTGCAGTTCTATCGCGGGCTGGTCGCGCGCCAGTTCGGCGCCGGCATCCTGCGCGTGCAGGAACTGCGGATCCGTCCGGAGGAGGAGCGTCGCTACCGCGTGCTGATCACGCTGGTCCAGGCGGCGACCCGTAACGCGCTCGCGACCGGCAACGTGACCTTCACGATCGAAGGGAGCCAGCGCGGGGCCGCCCGGACGCTGACGCTGCCCGAGATCGAGGCGGCCAGGCGTCGCGCGCTGCCATTCTCGCTGCGGTTCTTCCAGCAGATCGAGGTGCCGATCGAATTGCCGCTGGAATTCGAGCCCTCGCGCCTGCATGTCGAGTACCGGGTCGGCCGCAATTCCGACCCCACGCGCCAGAGCTTCAACTGGCGGGTCGAAGGCGAAGGCGAATCCCCGGTGCTTTGACCCCGCGGGGCCGCGGACCTACAATGAGTTGCGGGATTTTCCCTTTCTGGATGAAGGATTCATGTCCGACGCCATGCCACCGGTCGATGGCCTGACTTTCACCGACGCCGCCGCCCTCAAGGTCGGCGAGCTGATCCGTGAAGAGGGCAATCCCAAGCTCAAGCTCAGGGTCTTCGTCTCGGGCGGCGGTTGCTCCGGATTCCAGTACGGCTTCACCTTCGACGAGAAGATCGAGGAAGGCGATGCAGAGTTTCCGAACCAGGGCGTGACACTGCTGGTCGATCCGCTGTCGTTCCAGTACCTCGCCGGCGCCGAAATCGACTACCGCGAGGACCTCGAGGGCGCGCAGTTCGTGATCCGCAATCCGAATGCCAGCACGACCTGCGGCTGCGGGTCGTCGTTCGCCACCTGAGGAATTTTTTCAGCGCCCGGTAAAGGCGACGCGCACCGGCACTTCGGCCGGCGCATCGAGTCGCGCCAGCAGCGGCGCGCTCTTGGCCTGGAAATCGGCCATCAGATTTTCCGGGACCGGATCGGACTTCGGGATCGTCACGCGGGCCGGATTCTTGTGCACCCCGTTGACGCGATATTCGTAGTGCACGTGCGGCCCGCTCGCGAGGCCCGTCATGCCGACGTAACCGATCACCTGTCCCTGCGCCACGCGGTCGCCGACCGAGAGGCCGCGCGCGTAGCGGGACATGTGTGCGTAGAGCGTTGTCACCCCGTTCCTGTGCTGCAGCACGACGGCGTTGCCGTAGCCGCCGTTGCGGCCGCGGCTGATCACCCGGCCCGTGCCCGCCGCCTTGATCGGCGTGCCGGCCGGCGCGGCAAAGTCGATGCCGCGATGCGCGCGGATGCGATTCAGGACCGGATGACGACGTGCCAGGCTGAATCCGGAGCTGATGCGGGCGTAATCCACCGGATAGCGCAGGAAGGCCTTGCGCACGGGGCGCCCGTCAGGCGTGTAGTAATCCGCGCGTCCGTCCGGCGATACATAGCGCACGGCGCGGTAAGTGCGCCCCGAATTGACGAACTCCGCCGCCAGGATATCGCCGTCGCGCACGAACTCGCCGTCCTGTGACTGTTGCTGGTACGAGACTACGAAGCTGTCGCCGGGACGCACCGAGTTGACGAAGTCGATGTCGTACTTGAAGACGTCTGCCAGCGATACTGCGAGGCGGTCAGTGCCGCCGACCGAGTTGACGGCGACATAGAGCGAGCTCGCAACGCTGCCGCGCAGCATCCGCTCCTCGACCTCCAGCGGGTTCTCGACGATGTTCGCGTTGAATCCCTCGGCGGCGCGAGTCACCGAAAGCGTCGCGGTCTCGTTCAGGCGGCGGGTCAGCGACTTGATTTCCCCATTCAGGTGGGTGAGCTGGATGACGTCGCCGGGGCGGATCATGTCGAGGTTCTTGCGGACGTCCGGCAGGCTCCTGAGCTCAGCGAGGTCCGAGATCCTGAGCTGCAGGCTGCGGAACAACTGGTCGAGCGTGTCGTTCCGGCCGATCGTGATCGCGACGAACTCGAACGGGGCGGATACCGCGGGCGCGGCTTGCTCGGCAGCGGCAACCGGTCCAGCGATCGTGAGCACGTCGTTGAATGCCGGATCCGGCAGCGGATTCTGGAATTGCGCGCCGGCTGCCGCCAGGATGGCGCCGGCGACCACGAAGGACGCGATCACGCCGAAGCGCCGCGGTGGTGCGCCTGCGATGGTGAGTTCGGCCGGCTGCGGGAAAAAGAGCTGGGTCACCCAGGGCATCCCTCGAGCTATTGCGGTACCGTAATCAACCGCAGGGTCAGGCGTCAACCCGTTGATTGGCCGGCCTTTGTACTGCGTCACAGAACCGGGGCAGAATGCGGCCAAGCCGCAGTGGACTGCCGGCCAGGGGGATCGATGTTGCCGGCGGCTGAACAGATCGAGGAATTGCGCCGCGGCGCCACCGAATTGCTGACCGAGGCGGATCTGGTCCGCAAGCTCAATCGCGGCAAGCCGCTCCGGGTCAAGGCCGGTTTCGACCCGACCGCGCCGGACCTGCATCTTGGCCACACGGTGCTGATCAACAAGCTGCGCCAGTTCCAGCAACTGGGGCACGAAGCGATTTTCCTGATCGGCGACTTCACCGGGATGATCGGCGACCCGAGCGGGAAGAATGTCACGCGCCCGCGCCTGACGCCCGACGAAGTCCAGGCCAACGCGAAGACCTACCAGGAACAGATTTTCAGGATCCTGGACCCCCGATTGACAGTGATCGACTTCAATTCGCGCTGGTTCGCACCGATGAGCGCGGCCGGCATGGTCGAGCTCGCGGCGAAATACACCGTCGCCCGCATGCTGGAGCGCGACGATTTCTCCCGGCGCCACAAGTCCGGTCAGCCGATCGCGGTGCACGAATTCCTGTACCCGCTGGTGCAGGGCTACGACTCGGTCGCGCTCAAGGCGGACGTCGAGCTCGGCGGCACCGACCAGAAATTCAATCTGCTGGTTGGGCGTGCACTGCAGTCCGATTACGGCCAGGAGCCGCAGGTGGTTCTGACCATGCCGCTGCTCGAAGGGACAGACGGCGTGCAGAAGATGTCCAAGTCGCTCGGCAATACCATCGGCATTCACGAGCCGGCATCCGAGATGTTCGGCAAGCTCATGTCGATATCCGACGAATTGATGTGGCGGTACTTCGAATTGCTGTCTTCTCGGCCGCTTATAGACATCCGTAAATTGCGCAAGTCGGTGGAAGAAGGAAAAAATCCCCGCGACGTGAAGTTCGAGCTCGCGGCGGAGATCGTCGACACCTATCACGGCCACGGCGCCGGGGCTGCCGAGCGCGACCGGTTCATCGCCCGGTTCCGCGACGGCGCCCTGCCGGAGTCCATCGCGGAGAAAACGCTGGCCTGCCCGGGCGATTCGGCCAAGCTCGCGAACATCCTGAAGGACGCCGGACTGGCCGCGAGTGCGACGGCAGCCTACCGCCTGATCGAACAGGGGGCGGTGCGCGTGAATGGCGAGCGGGTCGAATCCCGGGATGCCGTCCTGGCTGCCGGTTCGAGCTATCTGTTGCAGGCCGGCAAGCGCGGTTTTGCCCGCGTGAAGCTCGATAGATCCTGAGCGGCTTCGCCGGACGTTGACTCCCGTGGACGGAGGGCTATACTGCGCGCCCCCGATCTCGGGCGGTCCTGAAAAGGATGGCCCGGGCGGCTTCGTGCGGCATGACTTATGTTGTACGGCCCCCTGACCCGGGGTAAACTGCGCGGTCTTCCCTGACGCTTATGCCGGCAGGGAGTTCTTTAAAAAGCAGCAGGTAATTTGTGTGGGGACTCGCGTCAGGTCGTCCATTTCATGGGCGCCAGAACTGCGAGTAACCAAGCGTCCAGCGGTCCGGGTCAAACCGGATCATGTTTGGAGTTTGGGGTCTCGCTTTTTCAGCTCAAACCATTGAACTGAAGAGTTTGATCCTGGCTCAGATTGAACGCTGGCGGCGTGCTTAACACATGCAAGTCGTGCGGTAACAGGCGTAGCAATACGTGCTGACGAGCGGCGAACGGGTGCGTAATACATGGGAATCTGCCCTTTGGTGG
>JBOHZL010000048.1:0-21247 GCA_050738495.1 Steroidobacteraceae bacterium
GTGCGGGCCGCGGCGCCACCCTGACCGCCGGCGTTGCCGGGCTGGTGGCCGGCGCGATGTCGATGGCCGCCGGCGAGTACGTGTCGGTCAGTTCGCAGGCCGACAGCGAAAAGTCGGATCTCGCACGCGAACGCAGGGAGCTCGAGAGCGATACGGCGGCGGAGCATCGGGAACTTGCCGCAATCTATGTCGAGCGTGGCCTCGAACCGGAGCTTGCCCGGCGGGTTGCAAAGCAGTTGATGGCGAAGGACGCTCTCGGGGCCCACGCCCGCGACGAGCTCGGCATTTCGGAGCGGACTCGCGCCCGCCCGATTCAGGCTGCGCTGGCTTCGGCTGCTGCGTTCGCGACCGGGGCGAGCCTGCCATTGTTGACTGCGCGTTTCGCGCCGGCCGACGAAACCGCGCCGGTCGTTGCGGCACTCTCGCTCGCATCTCTCGCATTGCTCGGGGGAATCTCGGCGCGCGTCGGTCATTCGCGGATTCCACGCGCTGTCGCACGCGTCACATTCTGGGGCGCGACGGCGATGGCCCTGACGGCGGCCGTGGGCCGGTTGTTCGACGTCATTTACTGAGGCCCTGCGTTTCCGTGACTGCGCACGTGCTCGACAACCCGATCTGGCATTCATTGACGACGCAGCATGCCGGTCTCGCGATCACGGCGGACGGCGCGGCCAAGTATCCTTCGGCTGTCGCGCCGTTTGCCGCGGTCGCGGATGCCGGGGAAAAGACCGCGCATCAGCTGCTGAGCCTGATCGACGACGACGAATCGGCATTCCTGGCCGGCGTCGCGCCGCGCGCGCCCGTGGGTTGGGCGCTGGAGCCGAAGAAGCCGATCCTGCAGATGGTCTGCATGAACCGCGTGCCGGATGTTGCCGGTCCGCGGGTGAAACAGCTGGGCGCCGCGGAGTCCGGCGACATGCTGGAGCTCACGGCGCTGGCGTTCCCGGGATTCTTCCGCTCGCGTACGCTGGAAATGGGCGCCTACATCGGCATTTACGACGGCACGAGGCTCGCCGCGATGGCAGGAGAAAGAATGCGCCTCGACGGTTACCAGGAGCTGAGTGCCGTCTGCACGCACCCCGCCCATACCGGGCGCGGCTACGCTCAGCGCCTGCTGGCGATCCTCTGCAATTCCGCCTTCGACCGGGGATTCACGCCCTTTCTCCACGTGTATCCGGACAATGGACGCGCGATCGCGGTCTACCGCAAGCTCGGCTTCAGCGACCGCGCGACCTTGCCGTTCTGGTCGTTCCAGAGGGCAGGCGAACATTAGCGTCCGGCAGTTCGAGCCGCGGCGATCGATCCTGCTCAGGACCGGGCGGCTCGAGCTCGCGCAACTTTCGGATCGCGACGCGGAGTTCGTCCTCGGGATACTGAATGAGCCGTCGTTCCTGCGCTACATCGGCGACCGCGGCGTTCGCACGCTCGAGGATGCGCGGCGCTATGTACGCGATGGCCCGGTGGCCGGGTACGAGCGTGACGGCCATGGCCTGCTTCGTGTCTCCCTCAAGTCCGACGGCACGCCGATCGGCATTTGCGGCGTGCTGAAGCGCGAGACGCTGCCGGACCCCGACCTCGGCTTCTCGTTCCTGCCCGGGTACTGGTCGCAGGGCTATGCATTCGAGGCGGCGAGCGCGGCCCTGCGCCATGCGCGCGAAGAGCTCGGCCTCGGCCGCATCCTCGCGGTCACGACGCACGACAACGGACCCTCGATACGGCTGCTCGGCAAGCTCGGGTTCCGCTTCGAATGCATGACCCGCATGGGCGACGACCCGACCGAGCTCCGGCTCTTCATCTCAGAGTCATGAAGCGCTGCCCTTGGGCCCGGACGCCGCTCGCCATCGCGTACCACGACCGCGAGTGGGGCGTCCCTGTGCACGACGATCGCGTATTGTTCGAGTTCATCACGCTCGAGGGCGCGCAGGCGGGCTTGAGCTGGGAAACGATCCTGGCCAAGCGCGACGCCTATCGGCGGGCCTTTTCGGGCTTCGATGCGACGAAGGTCGCGCGCTACACGGCCGCCCGCCGCGCCCGGCTGATGACGGATGCGGGCATCGTGCGCAACCGGCTCAAGATCGACAGCGCCGTGACGAACGCCGCCGCCTTTCTCGCCGTGCAACGCGAGTTCGACAGCTTCGACCGGTTCCTCTGGGATTTCATCGGCGGCAAGCCGATCGACAATGCGGTTCGCTCGTACAAGCGGGTGCCGGCCCGCACCGAGCTATCCGACGCCTTGAGCCGTGAGCTGAAGCGGCGCGGCTTTCGCTTCGTCGGCACGACGATCTGCTACGCATTCATGCAGGCAGTCGGCGTCGTCAACGACCACGCGGTCGATTGTTTCCGCTACCGGGCCTGCCGCGACCGCTGAAGGGCCGATGCTGTTCCTCGATTGCCAGGATGTCGCGAATCTACTCCCGATGGCGGATTGCATCGAGGCCGTTGCGCGCGCTTTCGCCGCGCACGCCGATGCGGCGCTCCCGGTGGCGCCCGGCGTGCTCGGCTCGCAGGTCGGGGATGGCGGATTCCACGTCAAGACTGCCGCGCTCGACGCCAGTCCCGGCTACTTCGCCGCCAAGGTCAACGCAAATTTTCCGGACAATCCGGCCCGCCGCGGCCTGCCGACGATCCAGGGCGTCATCGCACTCTTCGACACGGAAGCGGGTCGTCCGCTCGCGCTGCTCGACTCGATGGAAATCACGACGCTCAGGACGGCGGCAGCCAGCGCGGTCGCAGCCCGATACCTCGCGCAGCCGGACGCGGCGACGCTGCTGATCTGCGGCTGCGGCAACCAGGGCCGCGCGCATCTGCGGGCATTGATGCAGGTCCGGCGCCTGGCGCGCGTGCTGGCTCACGATCGCGATCCCGGGCGGATGCAGTCGTTCATCCGCGAAAATTCGGCCGAATGCGGCATCGACATCCTGCCGGCCGCCAACCTGCCGGAATCCTTCCCGCTCTGCGATATCGGCGTCACCTGCACGCCGGCTTGCGAAATCCTGATCCGCGCCGGCGACATCCGCCCCGGACAGTTCATCGCCGCGGTGGGGGCCGACAGCCAGGGCAAGCAGGAACTCGACCCGCAAGTCCTTGCCGGCAGCCTGGTCGTCGCCGATATCGCCGGGCAGGCCGCGGAAATGGGCGAGCTGCAGCATGCAATCGCGGCGAAGCTCATGAAAATCGGGGATCTGCACGCCGAGCTCGGCCAGCTCGTGACCGGCCGCAGGCCCGGCCGCAGCTCGGCGCGTCAGGTGTTCGTGTTCGACAGCACCGGCACCGCGCTGCAAGATGTCGCAGCCGCGGCAGCCGTCTATGAGCGCGCCGTCGCGGCCGGCCAGGGTCGCCGCTTGTCGCTGGATGGAGCGTAGGCACGATGTTCGACTCGCAGGTGCTCGCATTCACGGCCGTCGCCGCCCTGATGACGATCTCGCCCGGCGCCGACAGGCTGCTGGTGGTGCGCAACGCGCTGCGCGGCGGGCGCCGCGACGGCTTCGCGACGGTCGCCGGCATCTGCTCCGGGCTCTATGTGCACGCCTCGCTGTCGGCGCTGGGGCTTTCGGTCGTGCTGATGCACTCGGCCACGGCTTTCACCGTGGTCAAGGTCGCCGGAGCCGTCTACCTGTGCTGGCTCGGGCTGCAGTCGTTGCGCGCCGCGGCCCGTCGCACGGACGGGCAGGCGGCTGCAAATGTCGCGCCCGCGCGGGTGCCGGCCCAGCGCAGTTTTCGCGAAGGGTTCCTGACCAACCTGCTGAACCCGAAGGTCGTGGTTTTCTATCTCGCCTTGCTGCCGCAGTTCATCTCCCCGGGCGATGCAGTGCTCCCGAAATCGCTGCTGCTGGTGGCGATCCACTTCGTCGAGGGAATCCTGTGGCTGGGCGGCGTCGCGTACTTCGTCGATCGCTCGCGGCATTTGTTCCTGCGCCCGCGGCTGCGCCGCTGGATCGACGCGGTCTGCGGCACCATCCTGGTCTCGCTGGGTCTGCGGCTCGCGTTGCAGCGCCAATGAAGCGCAGCGCGCGCAGGGCGATCGAGCGACTCCATGCCCGCGACATGCGCGCATCGGCCGAGGGCGACTTTGCGACCCTGCGTGCGCTCGTCGACGACGAGGCCGTGATGCTACCGCCGGGCGGCGCCATGCGGCGCGGGGCCACGGAACTCGACGCGGCGTTCGAGCGCATGAACAATGCCGCGGGTTCGCACGAAGTGCTGGACTACCGGATGGAACTCGAGGAAGTCCGGATTTTCGGGAACTACGCGGTGGAATGGGGCGTCATTCGCGGCGCGACGCGCGAAGTGAAGACCGGGCGGATCAGCAAGTCGGAATATCACGTCATGCGCGTGCTGAGGCGCAGGAAAGGCCGCTGGAAGGTGTACCGCTCGATCTGGGCGCCACGCGGCGGATCGTCCGAAATCTGAGGATGCCGACCGAGCGCCCGGCTGATCGATCCGTCGCGCATGTTGCGCTGCTGGTGCGCGAGTACGACGAGGCGATCCGCTTCTTCACGCAGTCGCTGCGTTTCGTGCTGCTCGAGGACTCGCCGCGACCGGACGGCAAGCGCTGGGTGCTGGTCGCGCCCCGGGCGGGGGCCGGCGCAGGAAGCCGCGATCGGCAACCAGACCGGCGGCCGGGTGTTCCTGTTTCTTCATACCGCCGAGTTCGGCGCCGACTACCGGCACATGAAGTCGTGCGGCGTGCGATTCGTCGAGGAACCGCGCAAGGAACCCTATGGCACCGTCGTCGTGTTCCTCGACCTGTACGGCAACAAGTGGGACCTGATCGGTCCGGCAGCGCCCGCATGAAGATGCCTGTCCTGTTCGTCGGACACGGCAACCCGATGAATGCGATCGATCGCAACGAATTCTTTCGCGGCTGGGAGGCGATGGGCCGCAGGCTGCCGAGGCCGGAGTCGATCCTGTGCATATCCGCACACTGGGAGACGACCGGCGCCCATGTCACCGCCACGGAACGCCCGGCCACCATCCACGATTTCTACGGCTTTCCGCGTGCGCTCTTTGACGTGCGCTATCCCGCGCCGGGCAGCCCGCGGCTGGCGCGGCGCGTGGCGGAGCTGGTGACCAGCGAGAGCGTCGGGCTCGACACTGCGCGCGGTCTCGATCACGGCGCCTGGAGCGTGTTGATCGCGATGTATCCGGGTGCGGACATCCCGGTCGTCCAGCTCAGCATGGATACGCGCATGGCCGGAGCGCATCACTACGGCCTTGCGCGCCAGCTCGCGCCCTTGCGCGACGAGAACGTGCTGATCATCGGCAGCGGCAACATGGTGCACAACCTGCCGCTTTTCAGCTTCCAGGATCCGGTTCCCCAGGCCTGGGCATTGCAGTGCGACGAGGAACTCCGCGAGCTCATCGCCGGACGCCGCCACGAGGCTCTGTTCGACTACGGGGCCCGCGACCCACGCGGCCGGCTGGCGGTGCCGACCCCGGAGCATTTCTACCCCCTGCTGTATGCCCTGGCGCTCCAGGAACCCGCCGAACAGGCCGAATTCTTCAACACCCGGGTCGTCAGCTCCGTCTCGATGACCTCGGTGCTGATCGGGACCGCCGCCAAGGCGTAAGATCCGCGCCGGGGGAATGGCGCGGCTTGGTCAATCAAGGGGAATCTCATGAACAAGAAGTTTTACATCGCATGGATCGTCATGTTCGTCGTCTACATGGCCGGCGGCATCCTGGTGCACGGCGTGCTGTTGCACGACGACTACATGGCGACCGGGATGATGCGGCCGGAGGCCGAAGCGCAATCCATGATGCACTGGATGCTGCTGGCGCACGTGCTGATGGCCGGCGCATTCACCTGGATCTACGCGCGGGGCGTCGAGGCCAAGCCGTGGCTGGGCCAGGGTCTCCGATTCGGCCTGGCAGTCGCATTGCTGACTGCGATTCCGATGTACATGATCTATTACGTGGTGCAGCCGACCCCGGGCGAGCTCGCACTCAAGCAGATGGTGTTCGCCACGATCTGGACGCTGATCCTCGGCGTGACCGTCGCATTCCTGTACCGCGACCAGGGCCGCGCCTGACGCAGGCGATGAGCGAAGAGAATTGGGTCGACGTCGGCCCGAGCGATGAGCTCGCTGCACAGCCGGTGCAGGAGCTGCGCGTCGGCTCACGGCGCATCGCCCTGACCTGCATGAATGGCGAGTTCGGCGCGATATCCGGCGTCTGCAACCATGTCGGCGGGCCGCTGGGCAGCGGCCG
This sequence comes from Steroidobacteraceae bacterium, assembly GCA_050738495.1. Taxonomy (GTDB): domain Bacteria; phylum Pseudomonadota; class Gammaproteobacteria; order Steroidobacterales; family Steroidobacteraceae; genus SCUD01. Next base: position 6,211 of record JBOHZL010000048.1, read on the forward strand.
GCTCGACGGCGACTACGTCGTCTGCCCGTGGCACTACTACAAGTTCCACTGGCGCAGCGGCGAAGGCGAGCCCGGCTACGAAGCGGATCGCGTGCCGGCGCACGACGTCAAGGTCGAGGCCGGCCGGGTGCTGGTCGCCGAAAAGCCGCGGACCAAGCGCAACCACCTGCCGCACGAGCCGCATCCGCTCGCGCGCGAGCCGAAGCGGGAACCCGGCCCGATTCGCGTGCTCGGGATCTCGACGACCTCGATGACGGCGGGCCAGCCTCGTTACAGCACATCGGAGGATCTTCTCCAGCACGCGCTTCGGTCGGTCCGCGAGCGCCAGGATCACGATTGCGACACGCAGCTCATTCGCGTGCGTGACCTGGCGTTTCGCGCCTGCGAAGGCTTCTACTCCAAGTCCGCGAAGGCCTGCACCTGGCCCTGCTCCATCACGCAGATGGATCCCGGTGACCAGATGGACCGCATCTACGAAGGACTCGTGCACTGGGCGGACGTCATCGTCATCGCGACGCCGATCCGCTGGGGAAACGCGAGCAACCTCTATTACAAGATGACCGAGCGCATGAACTGCATCCAGAACCAGGCGACGATCGCCAACCGCCACCTGCTCCGGAACAAGGTCGTCGCGCTCATCATCACCGGCGGCCAGGACAACGTGCAGGCGGTCGCCGGCCAGATGCTGACATTCTTCTCGGAACTGGGCTGCCAGTTCCCGCAGTACCCGTTCGTCGCGCATTCGCGGGGCTGGAGCGCCGAAGACATGGAAAACAACGAGCAGTACGTCCGCGACTCGAAGTTCCTCCACGACGGCGCCGCGGCACTGGCCTGCCGCTCGGTTGCCATGGCCAGGATCATGATCGAGAGTGCGCTGGGCGAAGGCGCCCTGGTGCGCGGCGGGCGCAAGGGACAACAACTCGACACCGAAAGGAGACTCCCATGATCGAACTTTCCGCGCTGTGGCTGCCGATACTCGTGTCGTCGGTGATCGTGTTCATCGCGAGCTCCATCATCCACATGGCCCCGCTCTGGCATAAGAGCGAATGCCCGCCGCTGGCGGACCAGGACCGGATCATGGATGCGCTCCGTCCCTTCGGAATCAAGCCCGGCGAGTACATGCTGCCGCGCGCGAAGGACATGAAGGACATGAAAACGCCGGAGTTCACCGAAAAGCTGAAGCGCGGACCGGCGATCGTGATGACGATCCTTCCGGCCGGCGCGATGTCGATGAACAAGGCGCTCGTGCAATGGTTCGTCTATGTCGTCGTGGTCAGCCTGTTCGTCGCCTACATGGCGAGCCGCACGCTTGCCCCCGGAGCGGATTATCTGGAAGTGTTCCGCGTCGCCGGCACCGCCGCATTCCTCGCCTATGCCGTCGCTCTGTGGCAGCAGTCGATCTGGTACAACCGGCCCTGGTCCACGACGCTCAAGCTGACGCTGGACGGATTCATCTACGCCTTGCTGACAGGCGGCGTGTTCGGCTGGCTCTGGCCGATGTGAGCATCGTCTTCGGCCGAAATCGCCGTAATTTGCAGTGCTCCTGACCCCTGCGCCGACTCAGGCTTCCAAACCCCGGGGGGTTGTGCGAGACTGAAAAATCGCCGGGGAAAACCGATGAAATGCCTGTATTACGTCGCACCCGAGCTCGAAAGCACGTCTCGCGTCTCCGAAGACCTGCATGACGTGGGCATCGACGATTTCTTCGTCCATGTCATCGCCAGGGACGAGTCCGGCCTCAAGAAGCGCCACATCCACGCGAGCAATTACCTCGAGACGCTCGACGTCATCCGCGGCGGCTTCCTCGGCGCGGCGATCGGCCTGTTCGCGGGCGTCGTCGGTTGCGTGCTGCTCGATCACTTCGGTCCGTTCGCGAACATTCCCTGGTTCGTCTACGTCGCGCTGTGCGGCGTCGCCACGCTGTTCGGCGCCTGGGAAGGCGGCCTGATCGGCGTCGAGAAGGAAAACAGGAAGCTCGAGCGTTTTCACGACGACATCGAGGCGGGCAAGTTCCTGATCCTGATCTATGCCCGCAAGGACCAGGAGTCCGCGGTCAGGCACATGATGAGCCGCCGGCATCCGGAAGCCGAGTTCGCCGGCATCGACAGCCACTTCGTGAATCCCTTCACGGTCGTCCGGGGTCGCCGGCGGGCTGCCGGCGACCGGGTGCGCACGTAACAAGGGGGCTGGACGATGGCGATCGCGGTAGTTCTGGTCCTCCTCGTCATCGGCTCCATCCTCTTTCATTTCCTGAGTCCCTGGTGGTTCACGCCGATCGCGTCGAACTGGACCACCATGGACGATACGGTGATCCTGACGTTCTGGGTCACGGGCATCGTGTTCGTCGCGGTAAACCTGTTCCTCGCCTGGGCCGTCTGGCGCTACCGCCACCGGAAGGACCAGAAGGCGGCTTACGAGCCGGAGAACAAGAAGCTCGAATGGTGGCTCACGATCGTGACGTCGGTCGGTGTCGCCGCGATGCTTGCCCCGGGACTCTTCGTCTGGGGCAAGTTCGTCATCGTTCCCGAGGACGCCGCGATCGTCGAGGCGGTCGGGCAGCAGTGGCACTGGAGCTTCCGCTTCCCCGGCGAAGACGGCGAGCTCGGCCACAGCGACGCAGCGCTGGTGACACCGGAGAATCCGTTCGGTCTCGATCCGCAGGATGCCAGGGGCCAGGACGACGTCCTGGTCGCGAGTCCCGAGCTCAGGCTCCCGGTCGACCAGCCGGTCAAGGTGCTGCTGCGCTCGAAGGATGTGCTGCACAATTTCACGGTCACGCAGTTCCGGGTCAAGATGGACCTGGTGCCGGGCATGGTCACTTACCTTTGGCTCACGCCGACGGTGCCCGGCGAGTACGAGATCCTGTGCGAGGAGCTCTGCGGCGTCGGTCACTTCGCGATGCGCGGCCGTGTCGTCGTGACGCCGCGCGAGGAATTCGACGGCTGGCTCGCCGCGCAGCCGACTTTCGGCCAGACCCAGACGCTGGCAGCGGCCGATCCGCTCGCGGGCTCCGCGCAATACGCCGTGTGCATGGCCTGCCACGGCCCGTCCGGCGAGGGCAACCAGGCTCTCAACGCGCCGCGCCTCGCGGGCCAGGAAGCCTGGTACCTGCGGCGCCAGCTGCATGCTTTCCGGAACGGGCTGCGCGGCGTGCACGAGAAGGACACCTTCGGTGCGCAGATGCGTGCCTTCGCGACGATGCTGCCGGACGACACTGCGATCAGGAATCTCGCCGCCTATGTCGAGTCCTTGCCGGGTCACGACCCGGAGGCGACCGTGACCGGCAATGCCGAACGCGGCCGTTCGCTCTTCGCGACCTGCTCGGCCTGCCACGGCAGGCAGGGCCAGGGCATCTGGGCGCTCAATGCGCCGCGCCTCGCCGACATGTCGGACTGGTACCTGGTGCGCCAGCTCCAGAACTTCCAGCAAGGCATCCGCGGCGCCCACGGCAAGGACTACTACGGCTGGCAGATGGCGACGATGGCGGATTCGCTCGCAGATGACCGCGCCATCAACGACATCGTCGCCTATATCAACACCCTGGATCCCGAGCCTGCGCGCACTGCGTCTGCAGGCATGAGGGGGAACTGATGGCATACGTTGCAATCGCCGATCGTGACGCTCCGATCCACGATCCGCACACCTTCATCGAAAAGTACATCTGGAGCCAGGACCACAAGGTCATCGCCATCCAGTACGCCGTCGTCGCGATCTTCGTCGGGCTCATCGCCCTGGTCCTTTCGGGCCTGATGCGCCTGCAACTCGGCTTCCCGGACCAGTTCCACTTCGTCGACCCGAACCAGTATTACCAGTTCATCACCATGCACGGGATGATCATGGTGATCTACCTGCTGACCGCCTTGTTCCTCGGCGGCTTCGGCAATTACCTCATTCCCCTGATGTGCGGCGCGCGGGACATGGTGTTTCCGTACATGAACATGGTGAGCTTCTGGGTCTACCTGCTGGCCGTCATTGTCCTGCTCGCGAGCTTCTTCGTGCCGGGCGGGCCGACCGGTGCCGGCTGGACGCTTTATCCGCCGCAGGCGGTGCTGCCCGGCACGCCGGGAGCCGGCCTTGGCATCATCCTGATGCTGGTCTCGCTCGCCATCTTCATCGTCGCCTTCACGATGGGCGGGCTGAACTACGTGACGACGGTGCTGCAGGCGCGCTGCAAGGGCATGACGATGATGCGCATGCCGCTCTCGGTCTGGGGCATATTCATGGCGACGATCCTGGGCCTGCTGGCATTCCCGGCGCTGCTCGTCGCCGCCGTGATGATGACGCTCGACGGCACGCTCGGCACCAGCTTCTTCATGCCGGCACTCGCCTCGATGGGCGAGCAGACCGGCTACCAGGGCGGCAGCCCCTTGCTGTTCCAGCACCTGTTCTGGTTCTTCGGGCATCCGGAGGTCTACATCGTCGCCCTGCCCGCCTTCGGCATCGTCTCCGATCTGCTGTCCACGCATGCGCGCAAGAACATCTTCGGCTACCGGATGATGGTCTGGGCGATCCTCGCGATCGGTGGCCTGTCCTTCGTGGTGTGGGCTCACCACATGTACGTCAGCGGCATGAACCCCTACTTCGGGTTCTTCTTCGCGACCACGACGCTCATCATCGCGGTGCCGACCGCAATCAAGGTCTACAACTGGGTGCTGACGCTCTGGAAGGGCAACATCCACCTGACCGTGCCGATGCTGTTCGCGATCGGGTTCATATTCACCTTCGTGCACGGCGGCCTGACCGGCCTGTTCCTCGGCAATGTCACCGTGGACCTGCCGCTTTCCGACACCTACTTCGTGGTCGGGCACTTCCACATGGTGATGGGCGTGTCGCCGATCCTCGTGGTGTTCGGCGCCATCTATCACTGGTACCCGAAGATCACCGGGCGCATGTGGAACGTGACGCTCGGGAAGGTGCATTTCTGGCTGACCTTCCTCGGCACTTACGCGATCTATCTCCCGATGCACTATCTCGGCATCCTCGGCGTGCCGCGCCGTTACTACGCGCTCGGCGACACCGCTTTCATCCCGGACTCCGTGCATTCGATCAACGCGGCGATCACGATCGCGGCGCTGATGGTGGCTGCCGCGCAGTTGATCTTCCTCTACAACATGATCGTCAGCCTGAAAAAGGGCGCCAAGGCGCCGCCGAATCCCTGGAATGCGACCACGCTCGAATGGCAGACGCCCGACACGCCGCCGCATCACGGCAACTGGGGGCCGAAGCTCCCCGTCGTGCACCGCTGGGCCTACGACTACAGCGTTCCCGGGGCGGGGGATGACTTCATCCCGCAGAACGAGCCCGTCGATCCGAAGCTCGGCGCAGGCCGCGACCACGGCAAGGGCCATTGAGCAATACCGCGATCGTCGTTGCGCTCCTCGTCGGCATCGCCGTCTGGTTCGCCGTGGCGAGCCGGCTGACGGCGAAGCCCTGGGAGAGCCGCGACCAGCGCGGGGATGTCGGCGCGATCGAAACGCCGCCGGCGCGCATCGGCCTCTGGATCTTCATGGCGGTCGTGACGTCGCTCTTCAGCCTGTTCCTGTCGGCCTACTCGATGCGCATGCACCACGGTGTCGGCTGGTGCCACCTGACGATCCCGAACATCCTCTGGGTCAACACCGGAGTGCTGCTGCTGGCGAGCATCGCGATGCAGCTTTCCAGCAGTGCCGTCGGCCGCGGCCAGCGCAGGTTCGCGCAGGTTGCGTTGATCTCGGGCGGCGTGCTGACGCTCGCTTTCCTCGCCGGCCAGGTGATGGGCTGGCGCGCGGTCGGGCCGTCGCTCTATTTCATCCAGGGGAGCCCCGCGATCGCCTTCTTCTACGTGTTGACGATCGTTCACGGGCTGCACCTGCTCGGCGGCCTGTGGGTGCTTGGGCGCGCGTCACTCCGGTTCTCTCGCGGCGCGGAACTGATCGATCTGCGGCAGAGCCTCTCGCTCTGCGCGATCTACTGGCATTTCCTGTTGCTGGTCTGGCTCGGCGTGTTCGCCGTGCTGCTGCTCATCTGAAAGGTTGTCCCGCCCATGGCCCATGACGCACAAGCCGCCGCCGTGAGCCCGCTGCAGCAGGTCGCCGGCGATTTCGCCGCCGACAAGCAGGCCTTCTCGGTGCCCTGGGGGAAGGCCATGATGTGGATCTTCCTGCTGTCGGACACCTTCATATTCAGCTGCTTCCTGACGTCGTACATGAACGTCCGGATGTCGACGATCACCGACTGGCCGAACCCGAGCCAGGTCTTTGCGCTGCACCTGTTCGGGCAGGACATTCCGCTGATCCTGATCGCGATCATGACTTTCGTGCTGATCACCTCGAGCGGCACGATGGCGCTCGCGGTGAACTACGGCTACCGCCGCGACCGGCGCAAGACCGTGATGTTGCTGGTCGCGACCGCCGTGCTCGGCGCGACCTTCGTCGGCATGCAGGCCTTCGAATGGACCAAGCTGATCATGGAGGGCGTGCGCCCCTGGGAGAACCCCTTCGGCGCGGAGCAGTTCGGTTCGGCGTTCTTCATGATCACCGGCTTCCACGGATGCCACGTCACGGCGGGCGTGATCTATCTGCTCGTCACCGCCAAGCGCGTCGGCAGCGGCTTCTACGACCGGCGCGGCAGCTACGAGACCGTCGAGGTCGCGGGCCTGTACTGGCACTTCGTCGACCTGGTCTGGGTATTCATCTTCGCGTTCTTCTACCTGTGGTGAGGCAGCATGTCTGAAGCGAAAGAAGGCCAGCAACACCCGCTGACGGTCTACCTGTGGATCTGGCTGCTGTTGTTCGTGCTGAGCACGTTTTCCTACCTCGTGGACTATTACCATCTCGAAGGCATGCTGCGCTGGTCGCTGATCATCCTCTTCATGCTGCTGAAGGCAGGCTTCATCGTGGCGATCTTCATGCACATGGCCTGGGAGCGGCTCGCGCTGAAGCTCGCGATCCTGGTGCCGCCGCTGTGTCTTCTCATCCTGATCGGCTTCATGGCGGTCGAGGGCGACTACACCTTCGTCACGCGGGGAGCGGCATTCCTGCGGTGATCCGCGAAGCCGACTTCGTGCAGAGCGTCGCGGACGCGCTGCAGTTCATCTCCTACTACCACCCCGCCGATTACATCGAGCACCTCGGCCGCGCGTACGCGCGCGAGCAGTCACCGGCCGCCAAGGATGCGATCGCGCAGATCCTGACGAACTCGCGCATGTGCGCCGAGGGCCGCCGCCCGATCTGCCAGGACACCGGCATCGTCAACGTGTTCGTCAAGGTCGGCGTCGACGTGCGCTGGGACACGCGCCACGGGCTCCAGGAAATGGTGGACGAAGGCGTGCGCCGCGGCTACGCGGACCTGGACAACCGTCTGCGGCCGTCGATCGTCGCGGATCCTCTGTTCACGCGGAAGAACACCGGCGACAACACGCCGGCCGTGGTGCACGTCGAGATCGTCGCCGGTAACGAGATCGACGTCACGGTCGCGGCCAAGGGCGGCGGCTCCGAGAACAAGGCGACGTTCGCGATGCTGAATCCCTCCGATTCGATCGTGGACTGGGTGCTCGAGACCGTGCCGGAAATGGGCGCGGGCTGGTGCCCGCCCGGCATGCTCGGCATCGGCGTCGGCGGCACGGCCGACAAGGCGATGGTGCTCGCCAAGGAATCGCTGATGGACCCGATCGACATGCACGAGCTCCTGGAGCGCGGCCCGTCGAACAAGCTCGAGGAGTTGCGCATTGAGCTCTACGAGAAGGTGAATGGGCTCGGCATCGGCGCCCAGGGACTCGGCGGGCTCACCACCGTGCTCGACGTCAAGATCAGGACCTTCCCGACGCACGCCGCCTCGAAGCCGGTCGCGATGATCCCGAACTGCGCCGCGACACGGCACGCGCACTTCGTACTGGACGGCAGTGGTCCCGTCGCCCTCGATCCGCCGTCGCTCGACCTCTGGCCGGACGTGCACTGGCAGCCGTCCGCGGAGTCGCGGCGCGTGGCTCTCGACAAGCTGACGCGCGAGGAAGTCCGGAGCTGGAAACCCGGCCAGGCGCTACTGCTCTCAGGCCGGATGCTGACCGGCCGCGATGCCGCGCACAAGCGGCTCGCCGAGCTCCTGAATTCCGGCAAGGACCTGCCGCCTGGCGTGGACCTCAAGGGCCGAGTCATTTATTACGTCGGCCCGGTTGATGCCGTGAGGGATGAAGTGGTCGGACCTGCGGGCCCGACGACCGCCACCCGCATGGACAAGTTCACCGACCTGATGCTCGAAAAGACCGGCCTCTACGCGATGATCGGCAAGGCAGAGCGCGGGCCAGTCGCGATCGAGGCAATAAAGAAGCACCATGCGGCCTACCTGATCGCAATCGGCGGCGCAGCTTACCTCGTTTCGAAGGCGATCCGGAGCGCGAAGGTCATCGCATTCGAGGACCTCGGCATGGAGGCGATCTACGAGTTTGAGGTCAGCGACATGCCGGTGACGGTCGCGGTGGATGCGCGCGGCGAATCGGTGCACGAAACGGGACCGAGAGAGTGGGAACGCAGAATCAGAATCCTGAAAATTCCAATCAGCGTTGCATAATGTGAGTGGCTTTGCTTCTGCCAGTCACGTACGTTGAAGCTACGAAGCTGGGCGAAAAACTAGATGCCTGTTTTGCTTTCGTAGACACGAGCTTGTACGGCTGTACCATCGGGCGAGAAATCTACTTTTATGACTATGTTTACCTTGTAGAGCAACATCCATCAGCTTGTCTCCGGAATTATTCCCACGATGCGACTGGCAACGTCCGTTGGTGACGATGGGAGATCTGCCTCGAGACGCAAACTTTTTCCTGTGATCTCGCTGTAGGTAATCCCGCTGCTGGAGAGATACGCTTCAATTTCATGTTTCGTCATGCCAACACGGATCGAGTTTCGAACTTCTTCTATAGTCATGTCGTCACCAGCAACGCTGGATGTCGCGAGTACCAATATTGTGGCCAGAAATGGTCCTTTCACGCGTCACCACTCATCAGGTGGTTCGCACAGCACACGCCGATCGTTCTGCAGGAGCCATCCGATGGCGAGATCGTAGTCGAGTGCCTCGCCGGTCCAGCGGCTGATCGCCGTGCTCGGGGTGATGTGCGTCTCCGGCATCCAGTCCGTCGTTGCCGGGAGCGGGCTGTCGAAGGATGCGCCATCCGGGCGCAGGAACCGAAACGCACCATCGTCGAGGATCTGCACGACCACCCGACCCTCGTGCACCAGCCGATGGTGGAACCGGCACAGGGTCACGAGGTTGGTCAGTTTCGTCTCGCCGCCATGGGCCCAGTGCTGCACATGATGGCCATCGACATAGCGGATGAAGCTGCAGCCCGGGAAGCGGCAGCCTTGATCGCGTGAGTTCAGCGCCCTTCGGATAGCGGGCGGGATGGTCCGGGTCTTTCTGCCCACATTGAGCGGCTCGCCCTGCTCGTTTTCGATGATCGTGAGGAGGCTGGCATCGCAGGCGAGCCGGCGCGCGGTCTCGGCAGCCATGGCGGGTCCGTGTTCCAGCTCGCAGCGCCCGGCGTGATTGTGCTTCAGGGTCTGGGCGTCGACATGGACCACGATCTGCTGTCGGTCCCCGCCGCAAAGCTCTTGCGGACCAGACGCCAGGAAGCTCTCCGCCATCAGCGCCAGGGCCTCGACCCGATGTTGGCGGCGGCGCGTCTCATCCAAACACGTTCCCGCGGAAACGTTTTTTGGAGGCAGCGAGTCCTCGGCCGCTTCGAGCGCCCTCTTGAACAGGGCCCCGATCTCGGCCGGCACCCGGCCGCGGATCAGCAGCGAGCCATCCGTGTCGGTCGTCAGCCACAGCGACTGGTCGCGCTGCTGGATCGCTTCCCGGGTGAGTTCCTGGGAATCTTTCGCCCTTCGATACGAACGGACCAGCTTCTCGACCTGGTGTGCGGTGCCATGCAGCGCAATGTTGAGCAGGTAGTCCTCATTGGTCTCATCCGCCACCCGGGTCATGGCCCGCACCTTGGAATAGCTCAAGCGGCCGGCCTGCATCGAGGCGGCGATTCGCGGCAGCTTGTCCAATGCGTGCGCGACCCGAAGCTTCTCCCGGGCCGCGCCAAGATCCAGGCCGCACTTCCAGTTGAGCCAGTGGGCGCAGGACTTCACGCCCCACTCGGCCCAGCCCTGGCGCCGATCGAGCTCGGCGACCAGCGCCAGAAAGCGCGCATTGGCGGCATTCAGATGACCCGCCAGCGCTGTGATCTGGTCGATCAGATCCGGGGTGGAAACCGACGCGATCGGGTCTTCCATGACGGACTCCGGCAGGCTGTTGTTATATACAGCATCATACCAGAAAAACTAACTGAAGCAATAACATACTAGTCATCCAAATGACCTTGATTATTAGCTCAACTGGGCCGATACTGATCCGCGAGAGGTGTTCCCATGGCTGTCCCCGCCGACCGCGTCGCCCGCATCCTCGGGCTCAAGCCCGCCGTTCGATCCATGGCGGCCATTGCCGACGCGGTGGAATCCGGCCTGCCCAAGCAGAGCCTCGAGCGTGTCGTTGAGCGCGCGGGCTTCCATGGCGCAGCGCGGCTCAAGCTGATGCATCGCGTCGTGCCGGCTGCGACCTTCAAGCGGCGCCGTCGCCTGAAGCCCGTCGAGAGCGAGAAGACGGAACGCCTCGCGCGCGTCATCGCGCTCGCGGAACTCCTCTGGGACGACGACGATGAAGCGAAGCGATTCCTCGTGACGCCGCATGCGGAACTCGGTCGGAAACGGCCGATAGAAGCGGGACTCACCGAACTTGGCGCACGCCAGGTTGAAGACATCGTCATGCGCGCGCTCTACGGACTGCCGGCCTGATCCGACCGGATGCGGTTCTATCGCATCGCGGACTCGCGCCACTCCCCCGAAAACGGCGAAGGCGCCCGCATCCACGGCGGCCGCTGGAATTCCCCGGGCCGGGCCGTGATCTACGCCTGCGATACAGTGACGGGCGCGATGCTCGAGAAACTCGTGCACACGAGCGGCCGCATGCCCAGGCACCAGGTCTGCGTGACCTATGAATCTGCGGGGGCGCTCGCGATCGAGTCCCTCGAACCATCCGATGTTCCCGGCTGGGACCAGCAAAACATGATCGCAAGCCGCAGGGCCGGCGATGCGTGGCTCGTTGCGGGGGAATCCGTCGTATTGCGAGTTCCAAGCGTCATTTTCGACGTCGAGCGCAACGTGCTGATCAATCCCGCTCATGCGGATTTCCGGACGATCCGCGTGATCGCCATGGAGGCCGTGCGCTGGGACGAGCGGCTGTTCGACGAACAGGCTTCTAGATCGACGTCCTGAGGCTGATGAGCTCGGGAAAGAATCCCTTGGTCAGCACGTGCGCCAGGTAGCCGACGCCGCTCGATCCGCCGGTGCCGCGCTTGAACCCGATGATCCGCTCGACCGTTTTCAGATGCGCGAAGCGCCATTGCTGCAGCCGGAATTCGAGATCAACAAGTTTCTCGGCGAGCTCGTAGAGATCCCAATACGCCTTCGCATCCCGGTAAATGGCGAGCCAGGCCGCCTCGACTGCCGGATGCGCCGCATAATTCATTGTCCAGTCGCGCTCGAGATATTCCTTCGGGATGTCAAATCCGCGCCGCGCCAGTAGCCGCAGCGCTTCGTCATACAAGGAAGGCGTCGACAGCTCCTGGCGCAGCAAGGCATGCGTTGGCTTCTCCTTCGCGTGCACGTCGATCAGGCGGCTTTCCTTGCTGCCGAGCATGAACTCGAGCAGCCGGTACTGCCAGGACTGGAAGCCGCTGCTCTGCCCGAGCGACTCGCGGAAGCGCATGTAGTCCGAGGGCGTCATGGTCGCGAGCACGTCCCAGGACTGGATCATCTGCGCCTGGATGCGCGCCACGCGCGAGAGCATCTTGAACGCCGGCTCGAGATCGTCGCCGCGGATCTGCGCGCGCGTGGCGGCGAGCTCGTGCAGGCAGAGCTTCAGCCACAGCTCGCTCGCCTGGTGGATGACGATGAACAGCATCTCATCGTGCTGCCCCGACATCGGCTTCTGTGCCGCCAGCACCTTGTCGAGCTGCAGGTACTGGCTGTAGCTGATCGATTTGTCGAGATCCCAATGAATCCCGGCGATCGGGTCGTCGGTCTTGCGGTCGCGCTCATCGCTCATTCGGCGTCCGCCTGCGCCTCGGGCCGCGTCGTCGAGAAAGCGGGCAGGGTCGACAGGTGCGCATCAATGGCGACGAGCGCGGGATACGGCGCGAGGTCGCAATAATTTCGCCGCGCGTTGTACATCTGCGGCGCCAGGCAGAGGTCCGCCATCGTCACACCGTCGCCATATAGATAATGTGTGCCGTCGCCGTGGCGGCGCGCGAGCTCCTCCAGCGGGCGGAAGCCCTCGCCGATCCAGTGACGCACCCAGTCCGCGACCGGCCCGTCCGCCTGGCCGAGCGGGCCACGCAGGTAATTGAGCACGCGCAGGTTCTGCAGGGGATGGATGTCGCAGGCGACGCCGAGTGCCATCTGCCGGACGACTGCGCGGCCGGCAAAATCCGGCGGCAGCAGCGGCGGATCGGGATGCGTCTCTTCAAGATACTCGATGATCGCGAGCGACTGGCCGAGCACGCGGTCATCGTCGGCGAGCGCGGGCACGAGACCTTGCGGATTCAGCTCACGGTAGGACTCGCTGTGCTGCTGGCCCCCGTCCCGGGTCAGGTGCACCGGCACGGTGCCGTGCGGGATTCCCTTGAATGAGAGCGCGATGCGCACGCGCCAGGCCGCCGAGCTCCGCCAATAGGAGAATAGCTTCATCGCACCGCCATGGTATGCGAAAGCTCGCCGACACCGTCGACACCGCCACGTACACGGTCGCCGGGCTGCAATGAGCCGACGCCGGCGGGGGTGCCGGTAAAGACCAGGTCTCCTGCAGCGAGCTCGAACCAGGCCGACAGCTCGGCGATGATTTCCGGCACGCTCCAGATCATGTCGGCGACATCGCCTTGCTGGCGAAGCCGGCCGTTCACTTCGAGCCAGATCCTCCCGCGGGCAGGGTGACCGATCCGCGATGCAGGCACGATCGCCGCCACCGGCGCCGCGTGGTCGAATCCTTTCGCCGCCTCCCAGGGCTTGCGCTGCTCCTTCAGCGTCGCCTGCACGTCGCGCCGCGTCAGGTCGTTGCCGACCGCGTAACCGTAAACCAGTCCGCGTGCGGCATCCGGACGCACGTCGCGGCCACCGCCGCCGAGCGCGACGACCAGCTCGATCTCGTGATGCAGATTCGCCGTCTTCGGCGGAAACGGCACGGCGCTGCCGCCGTCGACGACCGCGTCGGCGGGCTTCATGAAGAAGAACGGCGGCGCGCGATCGTCGGTCGATCCCATTTCGCGGGCGTGCTCCGGATAATTGCGGCCGATGCAGAAGATGCGCCGCACCGGGAAGCGCAGGCCGCTGTCGGCGACTGCGACGGTCGGTCGGGATGCGGCTGGGACGACGTATTCCTGCATCGTGTTTCCGGCGCGTGCCGCGCGGCAGGTACACTAACCGAAACGAGGACAGCGAGCCATGAGTATCTGGTTCCGGCAATTCAGCATCGACGAAGTGAAGGAATTCCAGCGCGGGACGATGGGCGAGCTTCTCGGCATCGAGATCGTCGACATCGGCCCCGACTCACTTTCGGCACGGATGCCGGTGGACCGTCGCACGATGCAGCCGGACCGGATCCTGCATGGCGGCGCCTCGGTCGCGCTCGCGGAAACGCTCGGCAGCGTCGGCGGTTCGATGTGCGTGGACCGCGAGCGCTTCCAGATCGTCGGGCAGGAGATCAATGCGAATCACCTGCGCCCCGCGATGTCGGGACATGTGCTGGGGCGCGCGAGTCCGATCCACCTCGGGCGCCGCAGCCAGGTGTGGAACATCGAAATCAGCGACGACAACCGGCGCCTGATCTGCGTTTCGCGCCTGACAATCGCGGTAATCGAACGCCAGGCGCGCTGACGCTGTCCTATACTGCCGCCATGCGCGCAGCACTCGCCCTCGCAGTCATGGTCCTGACGACGGCCTGCGGCCAGACCGGCTCCTTGTACCTGCCGGACGATGCCGTGAAAACGCCGGTCGAGATCCGCACGCCCGGAACGGTTCCGCCCTCCGAGCCCAAGGAAGCGGAAAAGAAGAAAGACGAACCTCCGGGTCGTTGATCAATGGGCAAAGGCGGCAGGCTCTGGCTGGTGGACGGCTCGTCCTATCTCTATCGCGCGTTTTTCGCCCTGCCTCCGCTTTCAACCTCCAAGGGCGTGCCGACCGGCGCCGTGCTCGGCGTGCTGAACATGCTGAACAGGCTGGTCAAGGAAGAATGCCCGGAGCTGATCGCCGTGGTGATGGACGCCCCCGGCCGCACCTTCCGCGACGAGCTGTTCGAGGAATACAAGGCGCACCGCCCGCCGATGCCGGACGAGCTGCGTTCGCAGATCGAGCCGCTGGTCGAGGCGATTCCGGCGCTCGGACTGCCGCTCCTTCGCATCGAGGGCGTCGAGGCCGACGACGTGATCGGCACGCTGACCGAGCGCGCGCTGAAGGAAGGACTCGAGGTCGTGATCTCCACCGGCGACAAGGACATGGCGCAGCTCGTCAGCGACCGGGTCACGCTGGTCAACACCATGTTCGACACGCGTCTCGATCGCGCCGGCGTCAAGGCCAAGTTCGACGTATTGCCCGACCAGATCGTCGATTACCTGGCGCTGGTCGGCGACAGCGCGGACAACATCCCGGGCGTGCCGAAAGTCGGCCCGAAGACCGCCGCCAAGTGGCTCAACCAGTACGGCAGCCTCGACGCGATCATCGACAACGCGAACGAGATCTCCGGCAAGGTCGGGGAAAGCCTGCGCGAGAATCTTTCGACGCTCGAGCTGTCGCGCAAGCTCGCGACCATCCGCTGCGACGTGCCGCTGCCGCTCGCGCCCAGCGAGCTCGTTCGCAACCCCCCCGACGTGACCGTGCTCTCGTCACTTTACAAGCGGCTGGAACTGAATTCGCTGATACGCCAGTTGACCGCAGCTACGGCGCAACCGGCAGGCGGCCGGGACCCGGCG
>JBOHZL010000049.1:0-20979 GCA_050738495.1 Steroidobacteraceae bacterium
GCGAGTTCGAATTGAAACAGCTCGACGAACTGAGAATCGAGATCGACAGCGAGTTCAAGCAACGCACGGCAGCGGTCGTGTCATCCGCATCCCGTCCGAGAATTTACAGCAAAGAAAAGACTTGACCACTACGGTCGCTCAGTTCTCAACCCGTACTTGGTGGATATTGAACGGGTCGAGGTACTGAGGGGCCCGCAAGGAACGCTGTATGGAGCGGGATCCGTAGGCGGGACAATCCGACTCATGCCAAAGATGCCTGACACTTCGCAATGGTCCGGTTACGTTCAGTCGGCCGTTTCGGATACACAGGATGGTGGACAGGGAATCGATGCCTCTGCCGTCGCGAATATACCGCTGGCCACCGATATTGCTGGGGTTCGAACAGCCTTGTGGTATGAAAATGCCGACGGATTCATCGGTCGGGAGTTTCCTGGCGGCTCGAAAGACGTACCGGGGGAAGACACTTGGGGCGCGCGCGTGCTCGGCACGCTGCAGGTGTCCGATAGTCTCGGAATCTCAGCGACCGTAATGCACGAAGATCGGCACTATGGAGGCATTCAAGACTACACGGCGGGTGAGACTAATCGCAAGGAGGAATTGGTCCAGGTCACGCGTGCCGATACGCCCGAGCGCGTCGATCTGAACTCCACAATCTATAACATCACCGCAAAATGGACCCCCGGAAATTTTGAGTGGACCTCTTCGAGCAGTTACGTTGACCTGCAGCGATCGTTTCGCGAGGAGGGCACCGAGCTGGTCGCCGTATTCTTTGGCGACCCACCCTTCCCAAACAGTTTTCAAGAACTATATGGGGAGTACGATTTTACTCAGGAGATCCGCCTGAACACGATCGAACGGATTCGCGGGTTCGACTTTCTGGCCGGGCTCTTTTATGACGAGTGGAACCTAAATTTTAACCAGAATTGGGCGCCAGAAGGTTTCAGTGAGGTTTTCTTCCCGATCCCTGACAACAATCTCTTTACTTCCTTTGGGTCACAGTTCAGCGAGGAGTTTTCCATCTTTGGGGAGCTGTCTTACCTCCTGCGTAAGGATCTGAACTTGACGCTCGGAATACGACATTTCGACATCGAGAACGGCAGTGATCTCACCTTCAACGGGCTGTTCAACAGCTTCTTAACCACGGTCAACCAATTCAGTTCGCATAGCAAGGGTGAGGTCTACAAGGCGAATTTGTCCTACCAACCCAACCCCGACGCGCTGCTGTACGCACAGTTCGCGGAAGGCTTCCGTCCTGGCCAGGGATTCGCAACACCGCCGCCGCTTTGCGGAGACATTGATTTTCCACTTCAACTTGCCCCCGACACGGTAGCCAGCTACGAGTTGGGAGCTAAGACGACTTCTTTCGATGACCGGCTCCTTTTCAATGTAGCCGCGTACCGTATCGACTGGAAGGACATGCAGACGGCTACAGTATTGCCGTGTGGATTCCAAATTGGATTGAACAGCCAGACGGGAGCAAAAGTTCGCGGCGTCGAGGTTGAGACGGTCTTGAAACTGCGACCTGAGCTGTTGGTGGGGCTGCGAGGAGCGTATAACGAGGCCACCTTCAATGGCGACGAGCAAGCGATCGGCGCATTTGCGGGAGATCAAGTGCAGGACGTTCCGAAGTGGTCTGGTATCGCATACCTAGAGTACGATTTTACGTTCGGTTCGGAGTGGTCAGGCCTCTTTCATGCAGATATTCAGGAGACAGACGGCGCCTACTCGGATTTCGCAAGGCTCTCGGATGGCGTGACACGCGATCCCCTTTCCTTTAGGGGTATCACGACACTTGTGAACCTCCGACTGAGCGCTCGCCGCAAGAATTTGGAAGTTGCGCTGTTCGGCAACAACCTTACGAATGATGCTGAGCGTCAGGAAAGATCTCAATCGGCAGTCTTTGATGTTCCCGGACGTCCCCGTTATGTCGTCAACCTGCCGCGGACAGTGGGAATAGAAGTCAGGTTGAACTTTGGCGACGGCTCCTGAGTCGCGGCGGGTGGCCAGGTGGGCTGGAGGAACTTAGCACCACAATTTGTTAGAACTGTTTCGAGTGAGGTGGTTTTGATGTCGGGCGACGAGCTCAACGGCGACCGTTTGCCTCAGGTTCCGCAGCTCGCTTGGTCGGCGACGGACCACTGGACAATGCGCGCGTGCGCGAAAAACCTGGCCGACGAGCGCACTTACGAAACGATGAGCACGGATACAAGTGCCGTGACCGGCGTGACCGATCACCAGAGCGCGGTAGCGTTCCAGCCGCGCACCTGCGGTGTCGCGCTTGACTTCATGTTCTGAGGCGCGGCCCAAGAGCAATGTCGATTCTTCGGCGGGGCTATGCACCGCCGAAGAGTACGGCGGCCCGCAACCGCCATCTTCGACTTCCGAATCCATGCTCCAGCCCTCACCCCCCACACCTGCGACCGCAGCCTTGCCGCATCCGTACCTGCTGTTCCTCGGCGACGTCACCGAGCCGGCATATGCCAAGACTGCGTTCGGGCTGCGCGATTGGGCGCCTGATCGTTGCGTCGGCGAGCTGTCATGTGGGGGCGGCACTGTCACCACCGGGTTGCCGCGCTTGACGCCAGCAGAGGCGTGCGCGAGAGGCGCACGCTCGCTCGTGATCGGCGTTGCGAATACCGGCGGCACCATCGTAGAGAGCTGGATTCCGTCTCTCGTCAGCGCGCTCGAAGCTGGATTGGATATCGTCAGCGGCATGCACACGCACCTAGAAGACAGTCCGGCCTTGAAGAGCGCTGCGGAACGATACCGGCGGCTCCTGATCAACGTGCGTGTACCGCCGCGCAACATTGCGATTGCAACCGGCCGCAAGCGCAGCGGCCGGAGATTGCTCGCGGTTGGCACCGACTGCGCACTGGGGAAGAAGTACACGGCGCTCGCCATTGCTCGTGCGTTCCGGGCTCGCGGGATCGATGCGGATTTTCGCGCGACGGGACAGACGGGAATCATGATCGCCGGCAGTGGCATGCCGATGGATGCCGTGGTGGCAGATTTCGAAGCAGGTGCCGCGGAGCAACTGAGTCCCGACGCCGCTGCGGACCACTGGGACGTGATCGAAGGGCAGGGATCTTTGTTTCATCCTGCCTACGCAGCCGTGTCACTCGGGTTGCTCCACGGCAGCCAGCCGGACGTGATCGTCCTCTGTCACCAGCCCGGCCGTGAAGTAGTTCTCGGACACGAGGATTACGCACTGCCGAGCCTGGAGGAGGCCATGGATCTGAATCTGCGCCTCGGGCGGCGCACCAATCCGGCGATTCGCTGTGGTGGCGTCAGCCTCAACACCTCGCAACTGTCTGAGGCGCAAGCGCGGCAGCTGCTGAAAGAGGAAGCCACGCGCCTGCAACTGCCGGTGGCCGACCCGATGCGCGGCGGCCCCGAGTTCGAGGAGCTGTTGGATTGCTGTCTGCCAGAGAACTCCTGATGCCGCGTGCCGTCGATCAACGAACTGCAATCGGCTCGCGAGCCTCAAGCGTCGCGATATTCGCCTGCGTCGTTCCCTTCGCCACCGCCGCTTGCGCAGCTGCGACACCGCCGTCTGCGGTTTAAGCGTCGAGCACTGCTCTTCAAGCCGACATTGCGGACCTCGGGAAGCAGGCGGGCGGCGTATTCACGGAAGCCGACGCGGGCCGCATCAAGCTCGACCAGATGATCGCCATCGATCATGGCGCTCCACGCACCGCCGTGTTGGTCGGCATCATGGAGCGCTGCCGAACCGGGGAGAGCAGGCTCAAGGGCCGTTTGCCCGCCGGAACCGTGGTTGCGTACAAGATTGGTAGCTACCTGTATTCGCAGTGGGCGCCCGCTCTTAACAAAGGCTGATAAAGCATGAAGGCCATTCGATTTCTTATCCTTCCAGGCCTGGTGACACTAGCACTGAGTTCCAGCTCCGCCATTGGCGCACAGTCAGTAGGGGATCCTTCGGCACGCTGCAAGGCGCTGGAAAATGTCGATTTGTCACGGACCCCTGACGCGGTGATACAAGTAAAGGAAACGAAACTGGCGGGCTCTACCGATGATGCGGCCGGCTATTGCGAGGTCACCGGAAACGTCGCTCCGAGCGTAGGGTTTGTGCTTCGGCTCCCCCTGGCAGATTGGAACGGAAAGTTCCTTGAGCTAGGTTGCGGCGGCCCCTGCGGCACGCTCGAGCATATTCGACAATGCGACGATCCGTTACGCCGAGGCTATGCCTGCATTGTGTCGGACGGTGGGCACAAAGTGAACGCATCGGAGCCGATGAAGTGGGCTTATGCAAAGCCACAAGCCGTCATCGAGTATGTGCATCGCGCCAGTCACGTGACCGCGCTGGCAGGCAAGGCGATCGTGCAACTTTACTACGGGCAAGCTCCTGGCAAATCCTACTTCATGGGCTGTTCCGCCGGTGGCATGCAGGCCATGTGGGAAGCCCAAAGATTTCCTTGGGATTTTGATGGCATCGTCGCCGGCGGCCCCGCTCTCAGTAACTCAAGACTTTGGTTGAATTGGTTGTGGGCCAATCGGGCAATCATGGGCGCAGACGGCAAGGCGATTTTGGAGCAGGCCGAATTGGAAACTCTGCATCAAGGGGTGGTCCAGCACTGCGATCGCAACGATGGCGTCGAGGACGGCTTGATTGGGGATCCACGGGCATGTCATTTTGACCCGATGGAGCTGCGCTGCGCCTCAGACAAAATCGGCCGATGTCTTACGGCACCACAGATCGAAGCCTCCGCTAAGATCTACGACGGCCCCGTAACGTCCAAAGGCGAACAAATCGCCGCGCCGATTGCGCTCCGGGGTTCGGAGCTCACATGGTCGACATATTTCGTGGGCAGCGCTGCTAATCCCACCCCAGTATACGACTATTTCAAAGAGGGCTTTCGCTGGTCAATCTTTGAAATCAATCTCGGCACGACCTGGAAACCTGAGAGTTTCGATTTTGATCGTGATCATAGGCGCCTTGGTGCCATGGAGGCTTTAGAGCCGATGTGGAACTCGGACTTGCGGAGATTCAATGCCGCTGGCGGCAAGCTGCTCGCCTACACTGGATGGAATGATGCCATCGAAGGAGTCTTGAATACCGCTGAGTATTACGAGGTTGCCGAAAGAGTCACGGGTGGGCGGGCGGTGACGCAGGATTTTTTCCGCTTATTCATCGTGCCCGGGATGGAGCATTGTGGCGGGGGGCGGGGCGCATCCGTGATTGACTGGTTGAGTTACCTGGAAGCATGGGTAGAGCTAGGACAGGCGCCCGTGCGAGTTATCGGTGCTCACATCAAGTCCAAGGACCTGAACCGTGAACAAGAGAGTGATCAGCGCGAACTTCAGCGGCGAAGTAAATTTCCGCTTGATCGAGCAAATATCGAGTTCTCCCGGCCGGTGTATCCCTATCCGGAGCAAGCTAAATACCGGGGGCGCGGTGACCAGAACAGTGCCGAGAGTTTTGAAGCGAGAATTCCGTGAGCTGGTTTGCGAGCGCGATATCGCGAATGCCTGCGAACACCGCATTTGGTTCAAACTCAGGAAGGGCTTCGGTGCGGTTTTGTGCGCTTCACATTCGTTTCGCGCCAAGTCAAGCGAGGGCATCGTCTACGCTTGGTAATCGTCCCCATCGGCGCCTAGTAGACACGACCTTTGCGAAAAGGAACTTCGACGCGGGTGGCGGTCGTGGCCGAGGAGTCTTTGCGGGCCGCCAAACCCGTGACGGTACGCCTGTTTCACAATGCTGCTCACCCTAGCCTGCTCATCGTTCCCGTGGGTAGGCCCGAGACTTGAACGTGTTAGAAACAATTCGATCGCTAAATCTAAGCGCTAAAATTGAACGCTGGCCTCGCGCTTAGCCGTTCCGCATTAGTGGGCATTTGTGGAAATGATTCTCTGCAAGAACTACTGCCGGCCGGTAGCGCTCGCAACGCGCTCGATTGCGCGCTCTGGGAACTGGAAGCGAAACTGAGCAGCCGCGCCGCCTGGCAGATCGCGGAGCTAGAAAAACCGCACTCGGTGTTGACGACATTCACCTGTGGTGCCGATACGCCTGAGAAAATGGCTGCCACTGCGCTTCGCTACCAGAAAGATTGGAACGCACAAGCGATTAGGCTCAAGCTGACCGGTGAGTCGATAGATGCCGATCGTGTCCGCGCCGTGCGTGATGCGCGACCGGACGTGTGGGTCGCAGTTGACGCGAATCAAGGCTTTTTGCGCGAGTCGCTGAATCGATTGCTACCCGTGCTGATGGACGCACGGGTGGCGCTCATCGAGCAGCCTTTTCCGATCGGACATGAGTCTCCGTTGGACGGTCTGCAGTCACCGATTCCAATCGCCGCGGATGAGAGTGTCCAGCGCCTTTCGGACATCCCCTCAGTCGTCGGTCGATTCAAAGTGGTGAACATCAAGCTCGACAAGTTCGGCGGCCTGACTGAAGGCTTGGCAATGGCGCGAGCCTCCCGCGAGATCAGGCTCGAACCTATGGTGGGCAATATGCTCGGTACTTCGCTTGCGATGGCCCCGGCGTTCCTCGTGGGCCACCTCTGCAACGTCACGGATCTCGATGAGCCGGGTTTTCTCAAGTCGGATCGCACAATTACCGTTGACTATATCGACGGCAAGATCTTGTGTCGGGATGAATTATGGGGAGCCGCTGACAGCTTCGATTGACTAGCAGAGCGCACGATGCGCCGGCGCATCGAGATGCTTGTGGAATTGCATTTCGGAGGTGGCATGCCGAGGTCGAGAACCGGATGCTAGGCAATGTCACGCACCGGAAGAACCATGCGCCGAGCGACTTTGAACCGGCTGTGCTTCTGTTATGCTTTCGACGTAACAGATTGAGATCGTGTGGCCGAGAGAATGCTGGGCGAACTCCCATGACGTATCGGATTCTTCTAGCCATCTTGTATCTGGCGGTCGCGCCTTGCGATCCGGCGGGCGCGCAATCGAACACACAGGAGAAGTCGACGGCGCAACAGATCAACTGGCCTGCCGAGCTTGCGCGCTATCCGAAATCCAACCGCGAGATGATGGAAAAGTTCTTGGGCCAGGTACCCGGGCCCGATTTCACGCAATCGTTCGACAAGGAAATCGTACGCATCCGCATGCGCGATGGGGCGGAGCTGCACACCGAGATTTACAGACCGAAGGCTCAGGCGGGCTTTCTACCCATCATCTATGAACCGACGCCCTACGGCATCATCCCCGACAAACATGGATACACGGCGCGTCTGCGCTGGTATCCGGAGCTCATCAAGGACAGCTATATATTCGTCTTCCAGGACAGGCGCGGGCGCGGCGCATCGAGCGGTCGGTACGTTACAGCGGGCCCGATGCGCAACAGCTCGATTCCCAACTCGACCGATGACTCGACGGATGCTTTCGACAGCATCGACTGGCTGGTAAGAAACGTTCGCGGCAACAACGGGCGCGTCGGCACGCTGGGCATTTCGTATGGGGGCTTTCTCACCACGCGCGCCTTGGTCAACCCCCATCCCGCGCTGAAAGCCGCCTCGCCCCAAGCCACCTGCGCCGACATGTTCATCGGCGATGACTGGCATCACAACGGCGCATTCCGCTTGGAATACAGCTTCAGTTGGATCGGCGCCATGGAAGCGGGAGTCAAGAGCAGCGAACTGCTCATGCGCTACGACAACTACGAGCGCTTTCTCGAGCTGGGCCCGCTTTCCAACGTCAACAGAAAAATACTCCATGGCAAGGCGCCGAGCTGGAACGCCTTCACGCAGCATCCTAACCTGGATGAATTCTGGCGTACGGGAATGTGCGGAGTCCTGCCGTACATCCAGCCGGTGACTGTGCCGACGCTTAACGTGCTGGGCTGGTTCGACGCGGAGGATTTCTACGGCGCTCTGGAAGCGTACAAGAAGTACGAGTCCCTCGACGGCAAGGGCCTGAACTACCTCGTGATCGGGCCCTGGTACCACGGCGGGTGGACGTTCAGTCCCGATGGCCGCGTGCTCGGGACGGTGGACTTCGGCAGCAATACCTCGGAATGGTTTCGCGACAAGGTGCAAGCGCGATGGTTTGCGTACTGGCTGAAGGATCAAGGTTCGCTGGACTTCCCGGAAGTGATGGCCTTTAGAACCGGCGAGAATCGTTGGGAGCGTTACGACTCCTGGCCTGCGCGAAGCACCACCGAACGCAGACTGTATCTGAGAGCCAAAGGAACGCTTTCCTTCGAGCGTCCCGTCGAGAACGGCACTGGAGCACGCGATGATTACATATCGGACCCCGACAAACCGGTGCCGCACTATCCGCGTCCCATCACCTATTTGGGCTGGCCGGAGTGGCAGCTCGCCGATCAACGTTTCGTCGACGGCCGGCCCGACGTATTGACTTACGAAAGCGAGCCGTTGACGGAAGACTTGGCTATCACGGGAGATGCGGTCGCGCACCTGTTTGCCGCGACCAGCGGTTCCGATAGCGATTGGATCGTGAAACTCATCGATGTCTATCCGCAGAACTACGCGCCGGACCAACATTTGAGCGGCTTTCAACTCATGGTTGCGGGCGAAGTATTTCGCGCGCGTTACCGCAATAGTTTCGAGCGGCCCGAGCCTGTCACACCCGGCAAAGTAACCGCCTATCGGATCCATCTGCGCGATCGCAATCACACCTTCAAGGCGGGCCACAGCATCATGGTGCAGATCCAGAGCTCCTGGTTCCCGATGATCGACCGCAATCCGCAGCGTTACGTTCCAAACATCTACGAAGCCACGGAGGCGGACTTTAAGAAGGCGACACAAAGCATTTACCGCTCCGCGCAGTTCGCCTCCCATATCAGTCTGCCCGTCAACGGCCGAGCTGTGGAACCTCTCCCACCGGCGCTGCGCGAATAAGTCGATAGGAGATTCAAACGATCATTTCTGTCGCGGGGAAGTGGCGTGCTGGCCCCGGCGCGCTGGCCGGCGCAGCAGGCACAACAGCAGTCAGCGGTTGTGCGGCGCCGTGCTCCGCGAAGCGTCGCTGCCACTTGTAGAACGTCTTGCGAGACAGGCCGTAATGCCGGCAGGTGCGAGCCACACAACGGGAGTCGGTTGCCCGCTGCAATAACTTGAATCGCCAATGGGTCAGGCGTATCTGCTCCGTCTTGGTCATCGGGTCTCTCCTCCCAGGTCTCGCTGAACCTAGATCGGAGAGCCAGAGTTGTCACCCCGGTGTCGGGAATGTAAAGCGTTCCAGTCGGGCCGGATAGTCGGTGGGCACCGTCGCTATCGTGACATGTTGCATGTACAGACGATACTTGCGGTGCAGCTCCGATTGTAAGCCGGCGATCGCTTCGATGTCGTCGTTGCTATTTCGCGGAACGACGGACAGGAAGTCGATGTAGGATGTTTCACGGCCGACACCGTAATGCTGCGCCACGACAAAACCACCCACACAGTGGAACTCTATCGCTCCGGTGAGGCGTTCATCCAGTTCCTGCAAGAATGATCGCCACGGTTCAGGCGGCGCGTCGCGAACCGGATTACGCGGCATAGGACAATTGATCGGCGCTCAAGGACGTCAGCAGGTTCCAGTGTTGCGCGAGAGGAGGGCGATGCTCCGCGAGCCAGCGGCGCTCTGCCGCAGGCATCGATTCACGGCCAAGAGTGTCTTCTTTCACCAGACGCGCGCGTTCAAGTTCCTGTTCGACGGTGGACAGCTTTGCTTCCGCAAACAGAAAATTGGCGTGACTGGCGGCGAACGCCTTGGCCACTGCCACGACGAATCCCAGTCGGTTCTGCGCATCGTGACGCTTTGCATGGTCGACGAGCCACTGCCAGTCAAGATCCGGATAGGTGAGTAATACCCAGGGCAGCGCCTCCGACAGGCGGACTTCAAGGTCTGGCTGCAGCAAAGCTTCCAATACCACCGCCGCCGGATTGGTTTTCGTGTTTGAGCGCAGATGCGCAAAGCCGGGGTAACCCAGGCTTGCAAACCGTCGGGCCAGCTTTGCTGGATCTGCTGCCGTGCCCGCGCTTACCGTCTCTGGCATGGGCAATGCCGTTGCCGGAAGGCGATAAAGAGCCGCAGCCGCCCGGGCCAGTTTGGCAGTGACCGGCCGCTGCCCGCTCTCCAGTTGGGAAAGATAGGGCTGCGATACGCCCAGGCGGGAGGCGGCTTCCACCTGCGTCAATCCGGCTTTCGCCCTGCCTTCCTTAAGTTGCTGATTTTTCATATCTCGCATCATATTGCAAATATTGCAATAAAGAAAGCGTTTCAATAATGGAACTAACGTGACGAAGTCCTGGATTCTGGCAATGGACAAGAATGGGCCCGAGTGACGCCGGATCTTCGTGGCGAGGCACTTGTCGCGTTGACCTACATGCAGGGGCGCGGATCGCCGGCGCCTGGAGTTACGCTCTGACGTTGCAGTGGCAGGAATAAGGAGAACATGCCCGACTCAAGGGCTTTTCGGCGATGCTAGCCTGCAAATACGATCGAGAGTTTGATGGTACAAATATTCAGGTCTTTGAAAAAATCTTTGTGAAACAGTAGCCTGCCCAGGGGCATTGCTTCCTCTCTCTCCGCCAATTTTTAGACATCGCCCATCGATGACGATGATTCCATCTTTCCGCAAGAAAATCAGCGGGGAGTTTCGCGGAAAATTCTGCTGATATTTCGACGAACTTGATTCAGAGCTGCCGGATGAGCCGCGCTCTCGATCAACCCGTCGCGCTTCATGGCAGACGCGTGGTGGCTGAAGCGGTGTGACTCATACAGAATGGCCTCCGCAGAAGTCGGCGCGGTTCATGCCAACAAACTCTAGACGGGCGGCATCCGCTCGAATGCCTGCAACGAGGGATCGACGGCGTCCCACGCCAGCCCACGAATGCGGTAGGTGATCACCTGCGGCACGAAGCGCCCCGGATCGTCCAGGCTGGCCGCGGGGACCGCGATCAGCTCCGGCATCGCAACGAAGCGCAGGTAAACCGGCGTTCCACAGACCGGACAGAAGCCGTAGATCTTTACGTTGCCGCTGTCGCCCGTGACTTGCCAGTGAGCCGCCTCGCCGGTGATCGTCATCTCGGCCTGGGCGGGAAAGGTCAGGTAGGAACCATGCCCGGCGCCGCTGCGCCGCTGGCAATCGCGGCACTGGCAGTGATTCTGGAAGACTGGTGCGTGCCTGGTTGCGTAGCGGATCGCGCCGCACGCGCATCCGCCAGTGTAGAGCTGGGTCATGAACGACTCCCGGTTCAGGCCGCATTCGGCTTGGCGAAAACGTCGATACCGTGCCCCGTTTCGAGCAGGGACTTCAGGCTGGAAAGAACGATCGGCCATCCCTGCCGGACGCCCTTAGCCATCCCGCTGCCGGCCTCGAGTTCGTCGTGGGTGACGGTCAGTCGCACCATCTCCTCGTACGCCGCGACATCGAAGCTCACGCGACTGTAGCTGGTCGCATCGGCAGCCTGCGAGGCGGCCGCCCACGTGATGACCAAGCGCGTCGGCGGCGCGACTTCGACCACCTTGCCGACTACCTGGACCGTGCGCTGTTCGTTGGCGCGCACGTGCTCCCAGGTCGATCCGGGCTTCCAGTCGGAGACGTTCTCGTGGCCCCAGAAGCGCCGCGCAATCTCCGGCTTTGTGATGGCCTCGAACACCTTTTCCGGCGTCGAGCGAATGTATGTCACGTAGACGAAGCTCGTCTTCTCTTTGCCCATCGTTACTCTCCTTCGAGTTCCTTCTTCAGGTCGTGTAGCAGGCTGAGCCGATGTCGTTCGAACTTCCGCACCCACCGCTCGTAGATCTCGTGCAGCGGCACCGGGTTGATGAAATGCAGCTTCTCCCGGCCACGCCAGACCGCGCTCACCAGATTTGCCGCCTCGAGGATCCCGATGTGCTGGGTGGCCGATTGCCGCGCCATGTCCAGGTGCTCGCAGAGCTCGCTCAGCGTCTGCCCGTTCCTCTCGTACAGCAGGTCGAGCAGCTGTCTGCGTGTCGGGTCGCCAAGCGCCTTGAAAACCTTGTCAGCGTCCATCCGATGTGTTCATGCGTGAGAGGATATTATGCAGGCAAATACCTGCATGTTAAGCCTATCGGCTGCGCACTGCGCAATGCGGTGAAGTCATTCTCAAAGCTTGAGCGCCGGGTCCGGCAGGTTCTGGGGTATCCACGGGCGTCCGGTAGGCTGCGAATCCCGTGTGCCGGAGATGTCGGATGGCCAAGCCCGTTCTCCGGGCCCGTCGGCACTTCCTGGCGTGTGGACGAGACCTGTGTCGCCATCCGGGGCAAATGGCACTATCTGTATCCTGCCGTCGACAAGCGCGGCAAGACGGTGGATTTCCTGCTTCGGCCCGACCGTGGAATCCAGGACAGTCCGCTACTCAAAGCGGGCGATGCCGTCGCGTGAACAGTTTCCCGGTGACATACCGCTAAACTCATCGGATAGTTTGAGACGAT
Organism: Steroidobacteraceae bacterium; assembly: GCA_050738495.1. GTDB lineage: Bacteria > Pseudomonadota > Gammaproteobacteria > Steroidobacterales > Steroidobacteraceae > SCUD01. The sequence goes on from JBOHZL010000049.1 coordinate 12,385, forward strand.
GGGCTGATGCTACGGAAGAGGGTTCTGGTGCATCCGCGGGCGTCCGGTAGGCTGCGAATCCCTTGTTCCGGAGAGGTCGGATGACCAAGCCCATTGCCCGGGACCCGATCTACCGACGACGCGTGTTTGATGCCGGAATCATTCAGTTGTGCGTGCGCTGGTACATCACGTATCGACTGTCATACCGGGACCTGGTGGAGTTGATGGCCGAGCGCGGGGTTCAGGTGGCGCATTCGACGATCCTCCGGTGGGTGACCCGGTACGTTCCGGAATTCGAGAAGCGCTGGAATCGATACTCCAGGCCCGTCGGCACTTCCTGGCGGGTGGACGAGACCTGAATCGCTATCCGGGGCCAATGGCACTACCTGTATCGGGCAGTGGACAAACATGGCAATACAGTCGATTTCCTGCTCCGCCCCGACCGCGGCATCGCAGCTGCACAGTCGTTCTTTCGCAAGGCCCTCGCGTCCACGCTGCCGCGTGTCCCGCGGAAAGTCACGATCGACGGTCATGTGCCGAGCCGTCGTGCGCTCTGGCTGCTGCGCCGCGAGCACCCCTGCTGGCGCAATGTGACCGTTCGGACGAGCAAGTACCTCAACAACGTCATCGAGCAGGACCACCGAGCCATCAAGCGGCGTTGTGCTTCGATGGCCGGGTTCAAGTCATTTGACAGCGCTGCAATCACCCTGGCGGGTATCGAACTGGCACACCGCGTTCGCAAGCGACAGTTCTCGTTCTGGCGTGGGCGTCAGCGGCGCAGCATGTCGCTCAAACGTCTGTGGGATCTGGCCCTCGCGTAGGGCAAAAGGGATGCCACGAGACTGCCTGGCTGGCCTCATGACCCCAGATGCACCAGAACCTTGACGCCGACTTTCTGACTGGCGAACACGGCGCTCAGGTTGATCTGGCGGCCACTGAAGCACAGCCGCCCGCATTGGCTGACGGTTTTCTTCCTGGCGGACTACTCAATCAAGGACAGCGGTCAAGCGATCAACTGTTTCCTCAATTTCCTCGACCGTGGTTGCGCGGCCCAGGCTGAACCGGACCGCTCCCGCACCGATTTCTTCCGGCACGTGCATCGCCCGTAGTACAGCGGAGGGTTCAATTCGATCGGAATGGCATGCGGAGCCGGTCGATGCTGCTATGCCGTCGAGTGCCGCGAGCAAGTGCGCTCCTTTGTAGCCCACGAACGAGGTATTGAGGGTATTCGGAAGCCGGTGCTCGGGGTGACCGTTTAGAACGACACGCTCACCGAATCGTTCCCGCAACAAGTCCCACAATCGGTCCCGGAGTTCGCGTACGTAATTCGTCCACGAAAGATCCTGCACAAGCGTGCAAGCGGCGCCGAGACCCACGGCAAGCAACACGCTTTCGGTACCCGCTCGTCTGCCGCTTTCATGCCCCGCGCCATGAATCAGCGACTCGAGCGCTACGCCCCTGCGGACGTACAACACACCGATTCCCTTTGGTGCGTACATCTTGTGACCCGCGATCGACAGCAGGTCGACTCCCAGTTCATTCACGCGAACCGGTAACTTTCCGACGGATTGCGCGGCATCCGTGTGGAATGGCACGCCGTACTCCCATGCGATTCGGCAGCATTCCTCGACGGGCTGGATCGTCCCGACTTCATTGTTGGCGTGCATGAGGGTTATCAGAATCGTGTCGCGGGTGATCGCGCGCCGCAACTCATCCGGATCAATTCGTCCGGCACCATCGACTGAAAGCCGGGTAATGCGGGCGCCCAATTGCTGCAGGAATGTGCAGGGCTCGAGAATCGACGGGTGCTCTATTCCGCTCGTGATGATGTGAGCTGGGCGGTCGCCGCGCGCAAAAAAGAGGCCTTTCAGAGCCAGATTGTTGGCCTCACTCCCGCCACTCGTGAATACGATCTCGTCCGCCGCGCAGCCGAGCAGGGCGGCGACCTTTGCCCGGCACTCGTTCACCAGGTGCCTGGCTGCCCGGCCCGCCCAATGGGCGCTTGATGGGTTGCCATAGCCCTCCTCAAGAGAATCGCGCATCGCCCGTGCTACCTGGCGATCGAGTGGCGTCGTCGCGTTGTAGTCGAGGTAAATGTTTCTCATGGCAACGTCTCATGCATGCGAATGGCGACTACTACGCCGGAAGCGAAGGTCAAGACTGCGACTGCCGCCATTGCGGCTGACATCCCAAGTGCATCAGCCAGGATGCCCGAAAGCAGTGCGCCGAGTGCGTATCCGAGGTCGCGCCACAGGCGATACACCCCGACTGCTGAGGCGCGCCATGATGGATGCGCGACATCGCTGATCGCCGCCAGGAGCGTCGGATAGACCATCGCGGTTCCGATACCAAGAAGCACGGCACCCATGATCGACCCCGCGAGCCCCTTCGAAATCAGGACGACCGCGATGCCAGCCGCCTGTGTCCACATGCCGCAGGCAATGAGCCACTTGCGACCGATGCGATCGGACAGTGCGCCGGTCGCCAGCTGTGTAATGCCCCAGGTTGCGGGATAGACAGCGGTCAGGATGCCGATCTGTTCGAGGCTCATCTGGAATGCCGCAAACCACAGCGGCAACAATCCCCATGCCATGCCGTCGTTCAGGTTGTTGACGAGGCCTGCCTGCGACACGCTCGACAAATTGCGATCGGTGAGCGATGTCCGCCAGAACACTTGGCGATGAGATAGCGGCGGCTCCGGATTCGCGGTCAAGGCCGATTCCAGCGCAACGTGGGGCCGCGTCTCACGCACCGCGAGGATCGACAGGGTCAGGCCGAGCAAGACGAAGCCGATCCCCAGATAGAAGGGTTCAGGACGCAGGCCGTGCGATTCCGCGATCGAGGCGGTTGCGAAGGCGCTTGCAGCCACTGCAAGGTAACCCGCGAACTCGTTCATTCCCATTGCGAGGCCACGCTGATGCGGGCCCGCGAGGTCGATCTTCATGATCACCGTGAGCGACCAGGTCAGGCCCTGGCTCACTCCCAGCAGGACGTTTGCTGCGATGATCCAGTTCCAGTTCGGTGCATACATGAGCAGGAACGGAACCGGGACGGCAATCACCCAGCCTGCGATGAGGACGTGCTTGCGGCCGAAACGATCCGAAACTCGCCCGGCGACATAGTTGGTCGCGGCTTTGGTCAGGCCGAATGCGACGATGAACGACAGAATCGCGGCGTTTGCCACCATTCCGAAGTCCTGCTGGGCAATTGCCGGGAGGATGCTGCGTTCGAGGCCAACCATGCCGCCGACGAACGCGTTGACGAGCACGAGCAGCCAAAACTGGGCCCAGTTATCCCGCAATCCCAGTTTGATGCGGTTCACGATCATGATCCGGTACTTGACGACCACCCGCGCATGACGCGACAACCATCCGCTGCAACTGGTCGCCAGGCCATGTTCTCGAAAACTGCGTTCTACTGTCGTTCGTGTGGGTCTATCGCACCCCGATGAGTTCGATGTATTCCGAAAATACCTGGGTCGTTCCATCGGTGGCACGATTGTTTCGGGTCCAGAGCGCGGTGAGGTCATCGCGCAGCGCTATCTGGCCTACGGCATTGAGCGATCCAAACGCCCGGTTGGTCGGCCCGTAGTACTCAATGAAGAAGTCGACCACCTTGGCCGGCGCAAACGGATACTCGAGCGGATACATGTAGCGCGTGAACTTCATGTTCCTGACGCAGGCTCCGAGGCGCTGGCGGCATGTCGTCTCATCGCCCCACAGCAGCGGCGAAGGAATAGTCGGCGGCGGGGCGTGCTTGCCGATCACCTTGAACATCTGGCCGATATGGCCCTCGGGCGTCCAATTGCCCATGATGATGCTCCCGCCCGGTCTGCAGACGCGGCACATTTCCGAAGCCACGAGCTCAGGGCGCGGCGCAAACATTGAGCCGATCAAGCTCATCACGACGTCAAAGGACCCGTCCGCATACGGGAGGTCCTCCGCGTCACCCTCGTCGACCTGGATCGTCAGCCCGTCTGCCGCTGCCTTGGCCAAAGCCTGCTGAACCAGGTTAGCCGCAAGATCCAGACCCGTGACCTGGATCCCTTTTCTGGCCGCCGGAAGCGTCAGCTGCCCGGCACCGCATCCGACATCGAGAAGCCGGATTCCCGAAGGAATGTTTAAGCGATTGAAGAACTCGAGCGCGCCTTTCTCGAGATACGTTGCAAACACTCCGTAGTCGCCCGACTCCCAGGTTGCCTTGAGTCGAGTTTTGAGGGCGCTCATGTCGAACGTTGTCGTTGTCGGCGCAAACATGGTATCTCCGCGGCTACTGCTGATTCGTTGTCGGCATCACGATGTCATTCTTCGTGCTTCCGACAATGGTGATCAGTTCCTGTTGTTCCATGGCCGGCACCTTGAACTCGTCGAGCGTGTTCTGGAAGTCGGCCACCATCGCCTCCCATTGCCCGTCGGTGATGTTCAGATGCTGGTGTGATTCTTTCATCGCTCGACCCGTGTACTTGCATGGCCCGCCGGCCACTTCGCACACGAGCGCGGTGACCTGGAACTTCAAGCCGGCCTTGGGTACATGCGCACGTGCCCGGTTGATCGCTGGATTCGCATTCAAGGTGTCGTTGACGAGCAGGCGCTCGATGAAATCGTCCACGACCGTGGCAATGCTGTAGACACCGCCGAGTCGGTCATAGAGTGCCTTTGGCTGGTCCTGCGCCGTGGCCAAGCCGGCAACCGGGCTGGCGAGTACCGCTGCCAGTACCGTCGTCATAGCCCATCGCGTCATTTGAGTCATCGTCGTCTCCTTCGTGAGGGTGCCAAGGTAGGCGCCCGCGTATGATTCATCCAATGAAACTATTGAATATGTTTGATAAGCTGGACGAATGGAGCTCCGTCAGTTACGAACCTTCGTGGCGGTTGCGGAGCTGCGGCACTTCGCGGGGGCCGCGAGCCGGTGCAATCTCTCCCAGCCGGCCGTGTCCCACCAGATCGCCCAGCTCGAAGCAGAGATCGGCACCAAGCTCCTGAATCGCGCTCGGCGCGTCTCGCTGACTGTCGCGGGTGACGTGTTCCTGGAAGAGGCGCGTCGCATCCTCGGCGCCTGCGACCGCGCCCATGAACGGATGCAGGAGGTCGCGCGCGGAGCGGTGGGCCGCATTAGACTCGGTGCGACAGCGACGCCCGGGTTGTACTTGCTTCCCGCGCTGCTCGCCAGGTATCGGAGCGAACACGAGGACTACGACCTCCGTTTTGAGATCGGTTCGAGTCACGCGATTGCCGGGCGCGTCGCCCGCAACGATCTCGACATGGGCATCGTCGCCGGCGCGCTGCCATCGGGCGAACTGCAGGCGCGCGGTTTGTCGCGGGACGAGTTCGTGATGATTGCGCCACCGGACTCCCCGTGGGCGAGGAATCGGGTCGTCAAGCCGGATCAGCTTGCAGCGGAAACATGGCTGCTTCGCGAGGAGGGATCCGATACCCGGCGGCAGCTGGCCGGGTGGTGGCACCGTTCGCGGCTGACACCGAAACGAACGATGACGTTCGACAACCCCGACGCGCTCAAGCGGGCCGTGATGTCCGGCCTTGGCATTGCCATGGTCTCGCGGCTCACAGTCGAGGAGGACCTCGCGAGCGGTCGGGTGGCACCCATGCGCATCAAGTCGGGACTCCCGACACGCGAGTTCTTCGTGGTCGACCACCCGCACAAACACCACGGCGTCGCGTGCCGCGCGATGCTGCAGCTGCTGGAACGAGCGTTTCCTACGCGTGCGGCATCTTGACTGCGTCGTGTCATCCGACGATGGCGCTGGCAGCCGTATCTGCTACTGAAAATCCGCGTGTCGATGATTCATGCCGATTGCCCAGAAGCCCTGCGAAGTTTCGCGCAGATTTTCAGGGCGGCAATTCCAGCCTGATTTTGATGGTACAAATATTCATGTTTTTGAAAAACCTTGTTAAACAGTACCCTGCCCTGGGGCATTGCTTCCTCTCTCTCTCCGCCAGATTCTTCGGAAAAGCGCGCGGGATGACGCCGTGACATCCGATTCGATGGCATCTGCAGGCAGGCTGCTTTGATTCGATCGATGAGGTTAGATGGATGGCGGCCAGGAAGCATTTTCGGACTCGCTGAAGGATCGCACTTATTTTGAGAGCTGAAAAATTCATTCACGGGTGGCTTCTCAACCGGCAGCTCTCGTTCACCGGCTCAACTGCGCAGCAACCATCTACCCAGCAGTTCGTACCGCCGCCCCGTCCCGATAAGGGTGTGAATGATTACGAACTCACGGACCATGAAGTAGATTGCTTCAATCGGGCGTTCCTCAATGGCCAGCGGGTCGTAGAACATCGTGATATGCGGTGTGAAGCTCCGCGACTGAACAACGATCCCACTATCGCGCATCGCTAGCCCCAGAGACGTGTGAAATCGATGCAAGCTGGCACTGAATGCCGCGGTCATGACGCATGGTAACGGTCGCGGCTCGCGGGCATGGGCACTGAGGGTCAGCACGCGATCGAAACACAGGTCAAACGCCGGGAAGTCGATCCTGGCAGCAGCACGCCGCGCTGCGTCGACCCAGGACGCTGGAAATCCCACGTGGTTACCCAAGTGCTGTAAGCTCAGATGCAATCGATGCGGTGCCAATAGCCTGCTGCGCAGGCCGTATGCGCGCTGCAGCTCACGTGCGCAGCGATTTATGCTTTGCGCAGCTGTCTCGTCCGGTAACAGAGCGAAGAAAAACCGATCGGTTGCCGGCGCCGGAGCAGCAATGCCAGGCAGGGGCAGTTGGGACGGCATGCGTTTTCCCTTGACGTGCAAGAGTCGCGAGTATCAGGCAAGGCGCGAACGCCTGCATCAACACGGTGCGCGCAGCATGCAAGAGCAATATGAGCCCGGAGGTGCGACTCGCGTTGTTCGTTGGCTAAGCTTAGGAATTGCGGATGCGTTTCAGCACGGAATCTGATCGACAGCGGCGACATAAGCTTCTACGAAGCTATTTTCTCGCGCGGTGAATGTTCTTATTAATATTCAATAAGTTAGATATTATATATCCACTTGAATGGATATCCTTTTCAGAGGATAATCTAGCATGCCTCGGAAGGTTCGCCTTCACGATGAGTTCGAGCCTGAGTTTGCAGAACTGCCGGAGTCTGTGCGGGACGAGATCTTGGCGCGCATGGGTCTCTTGAGGGAATTCTGACCAAAGCCGGGTCGGCCGAACGCTGATACCTCGAATGGGTCGAAGCACCCCCACATGAAGGAATTGCGATTCAAGGCGGCAGACGGTGTTTGGCGCGTGGCGTTCGCCTTTGATCCAAGGCGAGAGGCTATTTTGCTGATTGCCGGCGACAAGTCGGGTGGCAGCGAGAAGCGATTTTCCCGGCAACTGGTCGCGAAGGCGGACGCACGATTCGACGCTCATTTAGCGACGATTTGAGATGAGAGGTCAGTAGTGTCCGGGCGTTCGAGCGCGAATCAAGCGTAGTGCATTGAAATTAGCGATGTAAGTCATGATCTTTTCTGGTCTCGATTTCAGCTTTGGATGCCGGTTTTGTGATCCTGTGAGGACTTTGTTCCCGGGACACGAGCATGCATACGGGCAAGCTGGTTTTCGCGCAGTTGACCGACCACTTGCCGTTGACGACGTTTCGTCGCTGCGTGGCGCGTTATGGTGGCGAGCACAAGATCAAGCGTTTCACCTGTCTTGAACAGTTTCTGTGCCTGGCGTTTGCGCAACTGACCTACCGCGAGAGTCTTCGCGACATCGAAGCGTGCCTTCGGTCGCAGGGCGAGAAGCTCTACCACATGGGCATCCGCAGCCGCATCTCGCGAAGCACGTTGGCCGATGCCAACGAGGTTCGCGACTGGCGCATCTATGCCGACTATGCACAGCGCCTGATCGGGATGGCGCGCAAGTTGTATGTCGACGAGCCGTTCGGCGTCGATCCCAAGGAGACAGTCTACGCCCTCGACACGACGACGATCGATCTGTGCTTGTCGGTGTTCCCGTGGGCGCCGTTCCGCCGCGCCAAGGCGGCCGTCAAACTGCACACGCTGCTCGACTTGCGGGGGAATATCCCGAGTTTCATACACATCAGCGACGGCAAGGTGCACGAGGTGAACGTGCTCGACCGGCTGGTGCCGGAGGCTGGAGCTTTCTACATCATGGATCGCGGCTTCCTCGACTTCGAGCGGCTGTTCCGCTTCCACGCAGCTGGCAGTTTCTTCGTCACCCGCGGCAAGTCGAACCTCAAGGTCGAACGACGCTACTCGCGCAAAGTCGATCGCAGCACGGGCATCTTCTGCGATCAGAGCGTCATGCTGACGGGGTTCTACGCGCAGCGAGACTTCGACGCCTTGCTTCGGCGCATTCGATTCAAGGATCCGAAAACCGGCAAGCGACTGATCTTTCTGACCAACAACTTCGCCTTGCCGCCATTGACCATCGCCGACCTCTACCGCTGCCGATGGCAGGTCGAACTGTTCTTCAAATGGATCAAGCAGCATCTGCGGATCAAGCAGTTCTATGGCACGTCGGAGAACGCGGTGAAGACCCAAATCTGGTCTGCCGTCGCGGTGTACGTGCTCGTTGCCATCGTACGAAAGCGCCTGAAAATCACTGCCAGCCTCTACGAAATGCTACAGATCCTGAGCCTGACCATG
>JBOHZL010000050.1:0-20867 GCA_050738495.1 Steroidobacteraceae bacterium
GTGCGCGAGCTCGCGCCGCTCATCGCTGCCGCCGATGCGGTCGCGGTCGGGCCGGGACTCGGCACCGGCCGTCGCGCGCGCGCGGTGTTCGATGCCGTGGCGGGCGGCGGGCACCTGCTGGTCGTCGATGCCGACGCGCTCAACCTGCTGGCAGAGCGCCCGAGGCGGCGCGAGAACTGGATCCTGACGCCGCACCCGGGCGAGGCGGCACGATTGCTCGCGACCGATGTCGCCGCCGTGCAGGGCGATCGGCTGCAGGCGGCAAAAGCCATCGCGAAGCGCTATGGCGGCGTCTGCGTGTTGAAGGGAGCGGGTACGCTGGTGCAATCCGGCGCGGGCAGCGCGTGGATCTGCGATCGGGGCAATCCGGGCCTGGCGACCGCCGGCAGCGGCGACGTGCTGACCGGCGTCATCGCAGCCTTGCTGACCAGGAGCATCGATGCCGGGCACTGCGCCGCAGTCGCCGTGCTGCTGCATGCGGAAGCGGGGGACCGCGCGGCGCGATCCGGCGAGCGCGGCATGATCGCCGGTGACGTGGTCGCCCAGTTGCGCGCCGTGGTCAATTCGTCTTGGACCTGAGCCTGCCGGACGCGGCGGCGACAGCGGCTGCGGGTGCGAGGCTCGCTGCGAGCCTGCCCGCGATCGTGGCTAGTAGCCTGCTCCTTGGACTGTCCGGCGAACTCGGCAGCGGCAAGACCACGCTGGCGCGCGGCCTGCTGCGCGCGCTTGGCGTCGAGGGCACCATCAGGAGTCCCAGCTTCACGCTGGTCGAACCCTATGAAACCCGCCGCGCGCTGGTGCACCACCTCGACCTGTACCGGCTCGCGGCCGGTGAACGGGATCTCGAGGCGCTGGGTTATCGCGACCTGCGGGCCCAGCCGGGACTCGTGATCGTGGAGTGGCCCGAGCGGGCGGGCAGCGCGCTCGGAGCGCAAGACCTGCATGCGGCGCTGGAACATCGGCCGGATGGCCGGATCCTAGGAATATCGGCGGCCACCGATCCCGGCAGGGAGTGGCTGGAGCGTTATCGCGTGTTGCTCTAGGTTAGTTGCGTATCCCGCTGAAAAACTTGAATTAATGAAAGCCCGTCGCTAGAGTAGCGGCAACTTCGTGCGCATGTGGGCGTCATGCCACTACTGTTCCGGACCGGTGCTTGCCTTCTGCTGTTCGCGTCCGGCGCGGCATCCGCACAGTCTGCCTTCCTGAAAGACATTCGGGTCTGGGCGAGTCCTGACGGCACGCGCGTCGTTCTCGATCTGTCGGCGCCGACCAGCTACAGGATGTTCTCGCTCGACGGACCGGACCGCATCGTCATCGATCTCGACCGCACCGGCGTCGACATACCGAAGCTGCAACTGCCACCCGGCACCGGCGCGATCAGCGCCGTCCGCCTCGGCAAGCAGGCAGCCGGCGGACTCCGGGTCGTGCTCGATGTCAACGCCGCGGTCGAGCCCAAGAGCTTCCTGACGCCGCCGAACGATACCTATGGTCATCGGCTGGTGGTCGATCTCGGCCTGAAGAATGCACCGCCGCCGGTCAAGGTCGCGAACGGCGATGGCCAGCGCGACATCGTGATCGCGATCGACGCCGGCCACGGCGGCGAGGACCCGGGCGCGGTCGGCAAGGCCGGTACCCGCGAGAAGACCGTCGCGCTCGCGGTCGCCAAGCGCCTGGCCGAGCGCATCGATGCCGAATCCGGGATGCGCGCGGTGCTGACCCGCACCGGCGACTACTTCGTCAAGTTCGATACCCGGATCGCCAGGGCCCGCGAAGCGAAGGCGGACCTGTTCGTGTCAATCCACGCCGACGCCTTCGTCAACCGCGCCGTGCGCGGCTCGTCGGTCTACGTGCTCTCGACGCGGCGCGCGAGCAACGAGGCGGCGCGCATGCTGGCCGACCGCGAGAATGCGGCCGACCTGATCGGCGGCGTGTCGCTGCATGACAAGAGCGACGTGCTGGCCTCGGTGCTGTTCGATCTATCTCAGAATGCGGCGATCAGCGCGAGCCGCGACGCCGCCGCGCGGGTGCTCGCGGAACTCGACCACGTCGGCCAGCTCAAGAAGAGCGACGTGCAGCATGCGAGCCTGATCGTGCTGACGTCGCCCGACGTGCCCTCGATGCTGGTCGAAACGGCCTACATTTCCAATCCGGACGAAGAGCGGCGACTGAAGGACGGCGACTACCAGGGCAAGCTCGCGGGCGCGATCCACGCCGGCGTGCGTCGATATTTCTACGACAACCCGCCGCCGGGAACGCAGATCGCGCTCTTGGCCGCTCGCGAGCGCGGGCAAGCACTCCGCCACGTGGTCTCTCCGGGCGAGACGATCGACGACGTCGCCGGCCGCTATGCCGTCAGCGCGGAGGCGCTTCGCAACCAGAACAGGCTGGGCGACCAGCCGATCCAGAGCGGCACGATCCTCGAGATTCCCGTCACGGGCACCTGATCGCCGCCGACCCCGCTGCTAGACTGGCGTGCCAGCTGGCACATCATGCCGATCCGCATCCTCGCCGATCCGCTCGTCGACCAGATCGCCGCCGGCGAGGTCATCGAGCGCCCGGCCTCGGTGGTCAAGGAGCTGGTCGAGAACGCACTCGACGCCGGGGCGCGGCAACTCACGATCGACATCGAGCACGGCGGCATCCGGCTGGTGCGCGTGCGCGACGATGGCGCCGGCATCCCGTCCGGCGAGCTCGCGCTGGCGCTTGCGCGCCATGCCACCAGCAAGATCGCCTCGATCCAGGATCTCGAGCGCGTGGCGACGCTGGGGTTTCGCGGCGAGGCGCTTCCCTCGATTGCATCCGTGTCGAGGCTGACGCTCCGCTCGCATGCGGCGGGCGCGCCGCAGGCCACGGAGATCGAGTCGGCCGACGGGCAAGTGGGCGCGGCGCGCCCGGCGGCGCACCCGCCGGGAACGACAGTCGAGGTTCGCGACCTGTTTCACCGGGTGCCGGCGCGGCGCAAGTTCCTGCGCGCCGACGCAACCGAATACCAGCACGTCCTCAGGACCGTCACCCGGCTCGCGCTGTCGCGTTTCGACGTCGCCTTCACGCTGACGCACAATCGCCGCGAGCAGTTCGCATTGCCGCCAGCCGGCGGCAGGCTCGAGCGCGAGGCCCGCATCGCGCGCCTGGTCGGGGCCGACTTCGTCGCGCACTGCCGCCACCTGGCGCACGCGCAGGCGGGGCTCGCGCTCGAAGGCTGGATCGGCCTGCCGTCGCAGTCGCGCGCCCAGGCGGACCGGCAGTACCTGTTCGTCAATGGCCGCATGGTGCGCGACCGCCTGCTCACCAGTGCCGCGCGACTCGGCTACCGCGACGTCAGCCACGGCGGCCGCCACCCCGCCTGGGTCCTGTACCTCACGCTCGACCCGATGCAGCTCGACGTCAACGCGCATCCGCAGAAACTGGAAGTGCGGTTCCGCGACGGACGGAGCGTCCACGATTTCATCTTTCGAACCGTCGAGCGCGCGCTGGCCGCCACGGGAGTCGGGGCGGGCGACGCGCCGCCGGTCCTGCCCGCCGGACTGCTCGCGGCGCAGGGGCCGGCCGGTGCCGGCGCGTCCTGGCACTACGCGACGCCCGCGGGCTCCCGGACGTGGATGGTCGTCGGCGACGGCCCGCCACCGGCCGCAGCGCAGGACGATGATTCGCCGCTCGGCCAGGCGGTCGCGCAACTGCACGGCATCTACATCGTCGCGCAGAACGCGGAAGGCATGGTGCTCGTGGACATGCACGCCGCGCACGAGCGCGTGCTCTACGAGCGGCTGAAATCGGCGCTGGATACGGGTAGCGGCGCGCGCCAGGCATTGCTGGTTCCCGCCACCGTGGCAACGAGCGAAGCCGAGGCTGCGCTCGCCGAACGGCATCGCGAGGAGCTCGGTCGCACCGGGATCGTGGTGGACCGGATCGGCCCTGCGACGCTCGCGATTCGCGAGGTGCCGGTGGTGCTCGCCGGCCAGGACGTGGCGGGCGTGCTCCGCGATGCGCTCGCCGACCTCGGGCAGGAGGGCACGACCCACCGCATCGACGAGCGCCAGCACGAGCTGCTGGCGAACATCGCCTGCCGGGCTGCGGTGCGGGCGCACCGGCAACTCACGGTCCCCGAGATGAACGCGCTGCTGCGCGACATGGAACAGACCGAGCGCTCGGGCCAATGCAGTCATGGCCGCCCGACCTGGACCCGCATGACCCTGGCGGAACTCGACCGGATGTTCCTGCGCGGACGCTGATGGCGCGTCCGCCCGCGATCCTGCTGATGGGCCCGACCGGTTCGGGCAAGACCGAGCTGGCGGCGGAGCTGGTCGCGCGACTGCCGCTCGAGATCGTAAGCGTGGATGCCGCGATGGTTTATCGCGGCATGGACATCGGCACGGCGAAGCCGTCGCGCGAGCTGCTGGATCGTGCGCCGCATCACCTGATCGACCTCATCGATCCCACGGAAAGCTATTCCGCCGCGCGTTTTCTCGTCGATGCAGCGCGGGTCATGCAGGAGATCCATGCGCGCGGCCGCACGCCGCTCCTGGTCGGCGGCACGATGCTCTATTTCCGCGCGCTGCAATCCGGCCTCGCTCGGCTGCCGCCGGCGAATGCCCGGATCCGGTCGGGACTGGACGCGCGCGCGGCGCTCGAGGGCTGGCCCGCCTTGCACGCGGAACTGGCCGCCCTCGATCCCGCGGCGGCCACGCGCATCCGTCCCGGCGACCGACAGCGCATCCAGCGCGCGCTCGAAGTCATCGAGCTGACCGGTGCGCCGATCTCGGCGCAACAGCGGGAGGACCTGCGAGGCGCCGCATCATCGGCGGACCTAAGCCTGGCGCTGGCGCCGCTCGACCGCGCGGCTCACGACAAGCGCCTGGCGAGCCGCTTCGACGAGATGCTGCGCCGCGGCCTGGTGGCCGAAGTGCAGGGGCTGCGATCGCGCGGCGACCTGCACGCGGGCCTGCCGGCGCTTCGCGTGATCGGCTACCGGCAGCTCTGGGACCACCTGGACGGCGGATCGTCGCTGGCAGCGGCCTGCGAAAAAGCGGTCATCGCGACCCGCCAGCTGGCGCGTCGACAGCTCACCTGGCTTCGGGCCGAACCGGAGGCAAGCTGGTTCGACGCGCTCGAACCTTCCACTCCGGAGCGTGTCGCATCGCAGATCGCCGGATGGCTCGCAACGCGTCCGAACCCGGCTGCAAGGAGGTGCTAGACTCTGTTGCTTGCGGGCGACGCCTGTGGCGTCAGGTACTTGCCCGATACGAGTATGTTTGAGCCGCCGGACATCCCTAGAGCGGCATGAAAGCGCTATAAAAAACAAGGAGTTACCCATGGCCAGAGGACAATCACTACAGGATCCGTTCCTGAATGCCCTGCGCAAGGAGCGGGTGCCCGTTTCCATTTATCTGGTCAATGGCATCAAGCTGCAGGGCCAAGTGGATTCGTTTGACCAGTTCGTCGTGCTGCTCAAGAACTCGGTCAGCCAGATGGTCTACAAGCACGCGATCTCGACCGTGGTGCCGGCGCGCAATGTGCGCCTGCCGTCCGTTGACGGCGTCGAAGAAGAAACGCTGAAGGAAGCGGAGACCGCTTGACCGGAGCGTCGGCAGGAAAAATTGTTCGATCGGCCTGAGAGCGGCGAACGCGCGATTCTGGTGCGCCTCGGACTCGGGGCGCCGTTCGACCCGGACGAACTGGCCGAGTTCGACGCGCTCGCGCGTTCCGCGGGCGCGGTGCCGGTCGCGACCATCACCGGCTCGCGCAGGACCCCGGATCCGCGTTATTTCGTCGGCAGCGGCAAGGCCGAGGAGATCCGGCTGCGCGTGGCCGCGGACGAAGCCGAGCTCGTGCTCGTGGACCACGAGCTGTCACCGAGCCAGGAACGCAACCTCGAGAAGCTGATCGGCCGGCGGGTGCTGGACCGCAGCGGCCTGATTCTGGACATCTTCGCGCAGCGCGCGAAGAGCGCGGAAGGAAAGCTGGAGGTCGAGCTGGCGCAGCTTCGCCACCTGTCCACGCGGCTGGTGCGCGGCTGGACCCATCTCGAGCGGCAGAAGGGCGGCATCGGCTTGCGCGGTCCGGGCGAGACGCAGCTCGAGTCCGACCGCCGCCTGATCGGCAAGCGCATCCGCACGCTGACGACGCGGCTCGAGAAACTCGCGCGGCGCCGCGACACCGGGCGCAACGTGCGCAAGCGCGTGCCGGTGCCTTCGCTCGCGCTGATCGGTTACACGAACGCCGGCAAGTCCACGCTGTTCCGTGCGCTGACCGGCCGCGATGCCTATGTTGCCGATCAGCTCTTCGCGACGCTCGACCCGACGGTGCGCCGGTTGCGGCTTCCGCACACGCCGGACCTCGTGGTGGCGGACACCGTTGGCTTCGTGCGCGACCTGCCGCACGAGCTGGTCGCCGCATTCCGCTCGACCCTGATGGAGGCGCGCGACGCCGATCTCCTGTTGCACGTCGTGGACGCCGCCGATCCGGATCGCGACCGCCGCATCGCACAGGTGGACGAAGTGCTCGCCGGCATCGGCGCGTCGGAAATCCCGCAACTGCGCGTCTACAACAAGACCGACCGGCTGGTGCGCAAGCCGGAGCTGGTCCGCGACGCGCACGGACGTCCCGCCGCTGTCTGGCTGTCCGCCGCGACCGGCGAGGGCGTGGGCCTGTTGCGCGACTGCCTGCGGGAGATCTTCGGCCAGGTCGCGATGCGATTCCGCGTGGTCCTGCCTCCCTCTCAGGGCCGGTTGCGCGCGCGTTTGTACGAGCTCGGGCTGGTGCGCGAGGAATCGCCGCTGCCCGACGGCGGCACCAGCCTGGTGGCCGAATCGTCGCACTTGCAACTCGAGGCCGTTTGCCGCGAGGCGGGCCTCGATTTCAGCGCCGCCGTCTCGCCTTGTCTGCCCGGCGAAGGCTTCGTAGAATTCCCGCGCGAGTCCGCAACTTCCGCGGCCTGAATCCCAACTTCACCGGCGAGCCCCGATAAATGGCCTGGAACGATCCCGGCAAGAACGAGAATCCCTGGCAGCGCCGGCCCGACCAGGGGCCGCCGGACCTCGACGAGGTGTTGCGGCGGCTGCAGAAGAAGCTGCGCGCCTTGTTCGGCGGCGGTGTGCCGCGGCAGGCCGGCGACGCCCCGTCGGGCGGCGGCCGCGCCTTCGGCATCGGCTACATCCTGCTCGGCGTATTTCTGCTCTGGATCCTGGCGGGATCCTGGTATCTCAATGAGGCGGCGGAGCGCTCGGTCATCACGCGCTTCGGCAAGTACGTCAAGACTACGACCGGCGGCTTCAACCTGCGCCTGCCCTGGCCGATCGACCGGCGCACCGTGGTCAATGTCACCGAGTTCAGGAGCTTCTCCGACCGCACCCGCATGCTGACCCAGGACGAGGCGCTCGTCGACATCAATCTCGCGGTCCAGTACCGGCGCGCCGACCCCGTCAAGTTCACGTTCAACGTGCGCGATCCCGAAGAGACGCTCGGCGAAGTCAGCGAGAGCGCCATCCGCGAAGTGATCGGGCAGAGCAAGCTCGACTTCGTCCTTGAAACCGGCCGCCAGGAAATCGGTTCGAAGACCAAGGAACTGGTGCAGCGCACGATCACCGCCTACAACACCGGCATCGAGGTCATCAGCGTCAACCTGCAGGACGTCAGCGTGCCGGAACAGGTGGCGCCGGCGCAGAAGGACGCGATCAAGGCGCGCGAGGACAAGGAGCGCGCCACGCTCTCGGCGCAGACCTACGCCAACGATATCGTCCCGAAGGCGCGCGGCCTCGCGGTCAGCGTGGTCGAGGGCGCGCGCGCCTACAAGAGTCGCGTGATCGCCGACGCCGAGGGCGAAACGTCGCGCTTCCTGGCGCTTGCCACCGAATACCAGCGCGCGCCGGCCGTCACCCGCGAGCGCCTGTATCTCGAGACGATCGAGCAGGTGCTGGGTTCGAGTACCAAGGTCATTGTCGACACCCAGGGCACGGGCAACATGGTCTATCTGCCGCTCGACAAGCTGCTGGAGCAGCGCGGCAGGACACGCGCCGAAGACGAGGCGCCGCCGACCATCCGCCTCGAGGACGGCAGCCCGGTCGAGGCCGAGGATCCGCGCCAAAGGAAGGAGCGCTGATGTCCGGTCGCACGATGCCTTACCTGATCGGGGCAGTGCTCGCGCTGTGGCTGCTGAGCGGCGCGCTGTTCCAGGTCAAGGAGACGGAGCTCGCGATCAAGTTCCGGCTGCGCGAGATCGTCAAGGCCGACTACGAGCCCGGCCTGCATTTCATGATCCCGCTGATCAACGACGCGCAGAAGTTCGATCGCCGCGTGCTCACCCGCAACTATCCCGCGGAACAGTTCCTGACCAGCGAAGGCAAGATCCTGAACGTCGATTTCTACGTGAAGTGGCGCGTGTCCGACGTGGTGCAGTACTACCTGTCGACCGGCGGCGACGAGGAGGCGGCTGCCCTGCGACTCGCCGAGATCGTCAAGGACGGCCTCAAGGGCGTGATCGCGAAGCGCACGATCCAGCAGGTCGTCGCCGCGGAGCGTGCCGAATTCATCGGCGACATCCTGCAGTTCGCCGGCCGGTCGGTCGGCCAGCTCGGCCTGACGCTGGTCGACGTGCGCGTCAAGCGCATCGACCTCCCGGACGAGGTGTCGGAGTCGGTCTACAACCGCATGCGGCAGAACTTCGCGCGCCAGGCTTCGCAGCTGCGCGCCGAAGGCGACGAACAGGCGCAGCGCATCCGCGCCGAGGCGGAGCGCGAGCGGACCGAGCTGGTCGCGATCGGCAATCGCGACGCCGAAGTGATCCGCGGCGAGGGCGATGCCCAGTCGGCCGCGACCTATGCGCGGGCCTACCAGCGTTATCCGGATTTCTATTCCTTCCACCGCAGTCTGCAGGCCTACCGCAACTCGCTCGGCCAGCCCAACGACGTGCTGGTGATCGCGCCCGAGGGCGAGTTCTTCAAGTACCTGAAGCAGTCGGGTCGCTGAGCCTTCGATGACAATCGCCTGGCCCGAGCTCGCGGCCGCGCTCGGCTTGCTGCTGGTGATCGAAGGCGTACTGCCATTCCTGAGCCCGGTCAGCATGAAGCGTGCGCTCGCGAAATTCTCGGCGCTCGATGACGCGACGCTTCGCATCGCGGGCGCCGTGAGCATGCTCGCCGGTCTGCTGCTGCTCTGGCTGGTCCGTGCCTGAGGCGCGCGCGCGATGACGGGCCGGATCGTCGTCGTGGTCGGCGCCCAGTGGGGCGACGAGGGCAAGGGCAAGATCGTCGACTTCCTGACCGAGCGCGCGGCCGCGGTCGCGCGCTTCCAGGGCGGGCACAACGCCGGCCACACGCTGGTGATCGGCGGCGAGAAAACCGTGCTGTCCCTGATCCCGTCCGGCGTGCTGCGCGAGCGCGTGCGCTGCTGCATCGGCAATGGCGTGGTCGTGTCGCTCGGCGCGCTGCTGTCCGAGGCGGACATGCTGGCGTCGCGGGGAATCCCGGTGTTCGAGCGCCTGCTGATCAGCCCGCAATGCCCGCTGGTGCTGCCGTCGCATGCGGCACTGGACCGCGCGCGCGAGCGCGCCAGCGGGGAGCGCAAGATCGGCACCACCGGCCGCGGCGTCGGCCCCGCTTACGAGGACAAGGTCGCGCGCCGCGCGGTGCGGATCGGCGACCTGCAGCAGCCCCGGCACTTCGAGTCACGATTGCGCGAGCTGGTCGAGTGGCACAACTTCCTGCTGCAAAAGCAGTTCCAGGAGCCGCCCGTCCCGTTCGGGCCGCTGCTCGAGGAATGCCTGGCGCAGGGCGAGCGCATCCGGCCGCTGGTCGGCGACGTGACGCTCGCGCTGCGCGCGGCGCGCGCCGCCGGCGGTAATGTGCTGCTGGAGGGCGCGCAGGGCACCCTGCTCGACGTCGACCACGGCACCTATCCCTTCGTGACTTCCTCGAACACCGTCGCGGGCTACGCGGTGGTCGGCACCGGGCTCGGCCCGCGCGACATCGACGACGTGCTCGGCATCGTCAAGGCATACACGACGCGGGTCGGCGCCGGCCCGTTCCCGACCGAGCTCGACGACGATACTGGCCGGCACCTGTCCCGCGTCGGCCAGGAGTTCGGCGCGGTCACCGGGCGCCCGCGCCGCACCGGCTGGTTCGACGCGGTCGCGATGCGCCGTTCCATCATGAACAACGGCATCACCGGACTGTGCGTCACGAAACTGGATGTGATGGACGGGCTCGCGCGGGTCAGGATCTGCGTCGACTACGATGCTGGCGGCGGACCGGTGTACGAGACGATGGCGGGCTGGAAGGAATCGACTTCGAGCCTGCGCTCGCTCGCCGAGTTGCCGAAGCCGGCGCGCGATTATCTCGACAGGCTCGAGGCGCTCTGCGAAGTGCCGGTCACGATCGTCTCCACCGGGCCCGACCGCGACGAGACCATCATTTCGAGGCACCCTTTCGACTGAGCTTGCCGCGCTTCGGTGCTGCGGCGCCGCGACCGAGGCGCTCGACCCTGTTGGCGAGCGCATCGACCTTGCGGGTCAGCGCGGCCAGATCGTCCGCGCCCGGCATTCCGAGCTGCTGCATCGCGCGCTGCACGCGCGACTGGAAAATCTTCTCGAGGTTGTCCCAGGTCTCGCCCGCCTGCGCCTGCACGGTGTCGATGCGCCGGTTGACGGTCTGCTGCGCGCCCTGGAACGCCTGCATCACGACTTTCTGCGCTGCATCGAGCGCGCCGCCCTGCAGCTTCGATCCTTCGCGCATCAGTTCCTCGAATACCTTCGGTGCGCCGGCCTGGGCGCGCGACAGCGCGCCGAGCCCGGCAAGCCAGATCTGGTGCGCGGTGTAAAGCAGGTTGCGCTCGCCCGCCGGCGCATCGCCGCCGCCGCCGAGCTTGACCTTTTTCTTCGCCGCCATGATGCTCTCCTGTCGCCGGCGGCTCGCCCGCCGGCTTGCGCCAGAGGATAGCGCTTTCCGGACGGGAGATCATGAGGGCCGCCGCGAAGTTGCCGAGCTTTCCATATGACCGGAAACCCTACGCCTACGAAGGCGAAGCGCTCCGCAAGGCATGGAGCCGGCTGCACAAGGGCGACTGCGAGCCGTTTCCGGCCACGGCGCCGCTGCAAGACGCCTGGCGAGCATTCCATCGTGGCGACTTTGCGGAGGCCATTGCGCAAGGCGCGAAGCAGGGCGTGTCCGGATCGATCGTCGCCGGCAAGGCCGCAGCCGTCGCCGCGACCTATCTCGAGGAAGATGAGCGACGCGCGCTCAAGCTCCTGGAGGAGGCGGCCAGGCGCGCGGACGAGGCGACACGCAAGCTTGCTGATCACGCCAATGCCTGGTACATGCAGGCCTTCGTGCTCGGGCGCTACGCGCAGCGCATCTCGGTCGTCAAGGCACTGGCCGAAGGCATCGGCAGCAAGGTGCAGCGTGCCCTCGATCGCGCGCTGCAGCTCGAGCCGCGGCACGCCGACGCGCATGTCGCCTTCGGGCTGTATCACGCGGAAATCATCGACAAGGTCGGCGCACTCGCCGGACGACTGACCTATGGCGCCGATGCCGCGAAATCAGTGAAGCATTTCGAGCAGGCTTTGAAGCTCAATCCCGGCTCGGCGATCGCGCACATGGAATACGCGAACGGATTGCTGATGCTGCATGGCGAGGCGAGCAAGAAGCAGGCGATCGAGCTCTATCGCAAGGCCGTTGCCTGCAAGCCCGCGGATGCCATGGAGCGCCTCGACGTCGAGCAGGCCAGGGCCGAACTCGAATGAGCCGGATCAGCAGCCGTTTTCGAGATACGGGCCGAGCAGCAGTGCCAGGACCAGCTTGTCGAATTCCTGGTGAAACTTTGCCGTGACCTCGCCCGGGTCCGGCACGCGCCGGTAATCCGCGATCAGGCCGAACTGCACCTGGCCGGCATAGGACAGGATGCTGATGCCGAGCCCGATATCGCCGGACTGCGGCACCCAGAAAATCATCCGCGCGATCCGGACGCCCGCCAGGTACATGGCCTGCTGCGGGCCCGGCACATTGGTCGCGACCGCGGTCGCCTTGGTGGACAGGAGGTCGATGGCCGCGGACTGGACGGCGCCCGGCAACGAACCGAGCGCCGCCATCAGCCCGAGCGTCAGCAGCGGCTGGTAGGAGCTCTTCAGCGCGGACATGGAGGCATGCACCGCGAACAGCCGCTCGAGTGGATTCTGGATCCCGACCGGCAGGTCGAGGAACACCAGTCCGAACCGGTTGCCGAGCGTGGGCGCCGATTGCGGGTCGCGCAGGTTCACCGGCACCGTCGCGCGGATCGTCATGCCGTCGGTATCCTCGCCGTGCTCGCGGAGGTAGCTGCCAAGCGCGCCGGCCGCCGTGGACATCAGGAGGTCGTTGATGGTGCAGCCGAGCGCCCTGGCCACGCACTTGACGTCCCCGAGCGGCAGGGGATCGGTCCAGGCAGCCGTTTTGCGCGCGCCGAGCTCGCCCTTGAAGCGGGTCGGCGGATCGTCCGCGAGGCTCGCGACACGCGCGAGCTCGGCCGCGACGCCGAGCGCATGCCGCGCGATTTCGCCGGCCTGCCGCGGATCCTGCGCGATCGCGGCAGCACGCTCCAGCCACTGCGCGCCTTCGGCGAAGGCTGTCTGGACCAGGGCGGCGCCCGGGACATTGAGTCGTGCGAGCCATTGCAAGCTTGTGCCGTCGCCGGCCGCCTGTTCCGGCGCGGGTGCCGACCGCCCTTGTGCCGCAGGATCCGGTTGCGCGCTCGGATCCGTCAGCGTGAGAAATACGCGGATCATCGCGGCGCCATCGGCATAGCAATGATGGATCCGGAGGATCACCGCGCTGCCGTCGCCGAATCGCTCGATGAAGTGGAACTGCCAGATCGGGTGGTCGCGGTCGAGGTCGGTGCCCGCGAGCTCGGACACCAGCATTTCCAGTTCCGCCTGTCCGGCCGGCGCGGGCAGGGCGACACGGGTCACGTGGCGGTCGAGCTTGAATCCCGGGTCGGTTTCCCAGCGCGCCAAGAGCGCGTCCTGCAGCGCGCGGCAGCGAAACCGCGGGAACTTCAGGAAGCGCTGCTCGATGGTGCGGCGAAAGCGCTTGAACGATACTTTCGAATCGAGTACGACGACTCCGACGATCATCATCAAATTCGTCGGCCGATCCATGCGAAGCCACGCCGCATCCACGGCGGACATTCGTTCCGTTTCGTTGGGCATCGGATTAGAGTAAATGATAACCGCAATCGGTCGGGGAACAGCATGGCGTACTTCGTCACCGGCGCGACCGGGTTCATCGGCAGGCACCTGGTCGAATGCCTGCTGGCGCGCGGCCAGCGCGTGTACGTGCTGGTTCGTCCCGCGTCGGTGCCGAAGCTGGATGCGCTCCGCGAGTGCTGGGGGCCGCGCGCGAGCCGCGTCGTTCCCGTCGCCGGCGATCTCGCGCAGGAAGGCCTCGTCGTCTCGAAGGCGGACCTGCGCAAGCTCGCCGACAAGGTCGATCACCTGTTTCATCTGGCCGCGGTCTACGACCTGCAGGCCGGCAGCGAGGAACAGGATGCGGCGAACGTCGCCGGCACGCGTCATGCGCTGCAGTTCGCCGAGGCGGTACAGGCCGGCTGCTTCCACCTGACGAGCTCGATTGCAGCGGCCGGACTCTACAAAGGGAGTTTCCGCGAGAGCATGTTCGAGGAGGCGACCGGCCTCGAACATCCGTACTTCCGCACCAAGCACGAGTCGGAGGCGCTGGCGCGCGGGTCCGCTCGTCCGTGGCGCGTCTATCGCCCGGGCATCGTCGTCGGCCACTCGCAGACGGGGCAGATCGACAAGATCGACGGACCTTACTACTTCTTCAAGATGATCCAGAAGCTCCGACAGTCGCTGCCGCCCTGGTTCCCGATGATCGGCCTCGAGGGCGGCTACATCAACCTGGTGCCGGTCGACTTCGTCGCCGCCGCGATGGATCACCTCGCGCACCTTCCCGGCCAGGACGGTCAGTGCTTTCACCTGACCGATCCGCGCCAGCGGCGCGTCGGCGAGGTGCTGAACCTGTTCGCGCGCGCCGGGCATGCGCCGACGATGGCGTTCCGCGTCGATCCGAAGCTGCTCGAACTGGTTCCCGCAGGCGTCACCGCCTCGATGGCGAACTACCGCCCGCTGCAACAGGTGGTCGAATCGATCCTGCGTGACCTGCGGATACCGCGCGACGTCATGCAGTTCTTCAACTGGCAGACGCGCTTCGACAGCAGCCGCACCCAGCGCCTGCTCGAAGGCAGCGGCATCCGCGTGCCGCCGCTCGAGGACTACGCCTGGCGGCTGTGGGACTACTGGGAACGGAATCTCGACCCGGACCTGTCGCTCGATCACAGCCTCGCGGGCGCGGTGCGCGGCAAGGTGGTGCTGATCACCGGCGGCTCGTCCGGCATCGGCCTCGCCGCCGCGGGACGATGCGCCGACGCGGGCGCGAAGGTCATCATCGTCGCGCGCGATCCCGGGAAGCTCGAAACCGCACGCGCTCAGCTCGTCGCCCGCGGCGGCACGGTGTCCGCCCATGCCTGCGACATCGCGGACCTGGCCGCCTGCGACGAGTTCGCGGGAAAAGTGCTGGCCGAGCACGGCGGCGTCGACGTGCTGGTCAACAACGCCGGCCGTTCCATCCGGCGCTCGATCGAGCTGTCGTACGACCGCTTCCACGATTTCGAGCGCACGATGCAGCTCAACTATTTCGCGAGCGTGCGACTGACCATGGCATTGATGCCATCGTTGCTCGAGCGCGGCGGGCATGTCGTGAACATCTCCTCGATCGGCGTGCTGTCCAATGCGCCGCGCTTCTCGGCCTATGTCGCATCGAAGGCGGCGATGGAAGCCTGGACCCGATGCGCGGCGGCGGAATTCGCCGACCGCGGCGTGACCTTCACGATCATCAACATGCCGCTGGTGCGCACGCCGATGATCGCGCCGACGCGGATCTATGAGCAGATGCCGGTCGCGACGCCGGACGAGGCGGCCGACATGGTCGCCGAGGCGATCACCGAGCGCCCGAAGCGCATCGCGACGAAGCTCGGCATCGCGGCCGAAGTGCTGCACCTCGTCGCCCCGCGCATCACCGAGGTGGTGATGAACACGGCCTATCGGATGTTCCCCGATTCCGCGGCGGCGCAGGGCGACGCGGAAGCACGGAAACCGGAGGCGCCGCCGACGCAGGAGGCGGTGGTGTTCGCATCGATCCTGCGCGGCGTGCACTGGTAACGTCGGAAACGTCCGACGCGCGCTGCCGGGCGGCGGCGACATACGATATTCCCGGCCGGCTGTGATAGTCGTCCATGAGCAGCTCAAGGAGCGGCTGGCATGGCACGAAAGTACAGCAAGAAGAGTCAGCGCAAGGTGCGCAAGGCCATGCGCGAGCGCAAGAAGGGGACGCTGCGCAGCGGGCGCTCCGGCAAGAAGGTCAGGAGCCGGAAGCAGGCGATTGCGATCGGATTGTCACAGGCGCGCCGCGCCGGGGCGCGCGTGCCGAAGAAGCCTGGCCGCGGCAGGAAGAAGCAGTCGTCACGCTCGAAGCGCAGGCGGTGAGCGCGGCCGTGCAGCGGTGAAGCGCAAGCTGCGCAAGCCGCCGGCGCGGATGCGGCGAGTCGTCGAACGCCAGCGTGCCATCCAGCGCCAGGTTGCGCGCGCCGATCGCCTGCGGCCCGCATTGAAGACGCGCCGGCCGGTGCAGACCGGCGCGCGTGAGTATCCCGAGCCGCCGATGCCGCGGCAGCACCGCAAGAAGCCGGGTGGCGAGCGAAGCCTCGAGCCGTCGCCGATGTACGACGCACCCTACTACGCAGGTTCCGCCAAGCTCGCGGGCAAGGTTGCGCTGATCACCGGCGCGGATTCCGGCATCGGCCGGGCGGTCGCGGTGCTGTTCGCGCGCGAAGGGGCCGACATCGCCATCCAGTATCTCTGCGAGCAGGCCGATGCGGAGGCAACCCGGGCTGCGGTCGTCGCGGAAGGGCGCCGGGCGATCCTGATCCCCGGCGACGTCGGCGTTCGCAGGAATTGCGAGCGCGCAGTCGAGCGGACGACAGACAAGCTCGGCGGCCTCGACATACTGGTCAACAATGCCGCTTTCCAGGTACACGCCAGCCGCGTCGAGGATCTGACCGAAGAGCATTTCGAGCTGACGCTCAGGACCAATCTCCACGGATACTTCTTCATGGCGCAGGCGTCCGTGAGGCGCATGAAGGCTGGCGCCGCGATCGTCAATACCGGCTCGGTGACCGGCATCGAGGGCAGCGGCCACCTGGTCGACTATGCGATGACCAAGGGCGGCATACACGCCTTCACGCGTTCGCTGGCGATCCAGCTCCTGCCCCGCGGCATCCGCGTCAATGCCGTGGCGCCGGGCCCGGTCTGGACACCGCTCAATCCCTCGGACAAGAGTGCGCGCCACATCGCGAAGTTCGGCAGCTCTGCGCCGATGAAGCGGCCGGCGCAACCCGAGGAAATCGCGCCGGCTTTCGTGTTCCTGGCGTCGAACCAGTGCTCGGGCTACATCAGCGGCGAAATCCTGCCGGTGGTCGGCGGCTACAGCGGCGGCTGGTGATTTCGACGGTGCCCGATTGAAGCAGGAGCAGCTTGCGTGCCGGAAAGGCTTTCGAGTCGCATTCAGCAATCGCCGACCCATCGCCTTGTCGCCGGGCAGCCGGCTGAAGACGAACAATTTCTATTTTGCCGCCCGCATACTCGCCCGATGGCGCCGAGCTCGAGGCGGGAAAGGCCTGACGACGAGGTAACCGGCGCGCGCCGATACATGGGCAACGGCGGAATCAAATCAGTGGCGCTGACGCTCCGCTCGTTTACAATGCGCGCGATAAAGTGGTGCCCAGGAGAGGACTCGAACCTCCACGCCTCTCGGCACTAAGACCTGAACCTAGCGCGTCTACCAATTCCGCCACCTGGGCACAGGTTGCGGCCGGGGGACCCCCGGCGAGGGCGCGTCAATTTACGCAGGCACCCGTTCGATGTCAATTGTGAACAACCGATGAGCCGCAAGCCGCGCTGGCAGGATCAGGACCCGCGTTTTCGCGACGAATCGGCGCGTTATGCCGAGCCGGTGCCGAGCCGCGAACACTTGCTGAAGCAGCTCGCGCAGGCGGGCCAGCCGCTCGCTTTTGACGCGCTCGCCGGCCGTCTGGGAATCGGCGAGGAGGCGCAGCGCAACGCCCTGCAGAAGCGGCTCGGCGCGATGGTCCGCGACGGACAGCTCCTGCTCAACCGCGCCGACGAGTACTGCCTGATCGATCGCCTGCCGGTGGTGGTCGGCTCGGTGAGCGGTCATCGCGACGGCTTCGGATTCCTGGTGCCGGACGACGGCGGCGACGATCTGTTCCTGCCGTACCACGAGATGCGCATGCTGCTGCACGGCGATCGCGCCGCTGCGCGCGTGACCGGTCGCGACCAGCGCGGCCGTCCCGAGGGCGCCGTGGTGGAAGTGCTGGAGCGCCGCACGCGCCAGGTCGCCGGGCGCTTTTCGCTGGAGAATGGCGTCGGCTTCGTGGTGCCAGACAACCGCCGCATCAGCCAGCGCGTCGTGATGCCGCGCGAGCAGACCGGTCCGGCGCGGCATGGCGACCTCGCGGTCGTGGAGATCACCGAGCAGCCGAGCCGCCATCGCGATCCGGTCGGCCGCGTGCTGCGCGTGCTGCCGGAAGGCGGCGGCGCCGACACCGCGGTCGACCTCGCGATCGCATCGCACGGCTTGCCGCACGAGTTCCCGGCGGCTGCGCTCGACGAAGCGCGGCGCCACGGCCGGGAAGTGTCCGCGTCGGTACTGGCGGGCAGGGAGGACCTGCGCGGTCTGCCGTTGGTCACGATCGACGGCGAGGATGCGCGCGATTTCGACGATGCGGTCTGGGCCGAGCCCGCCGGATCCGGCTTCCGGTTGATCGTCGCGATCGCCGATGTCAGCCATTACGTGCGCCCGGGCACCGCGCTCGACACCGAGGCGCGCGAGCGTGCGACCTCGGTCTATTTCCCGAATCGCGTGCTGCCGATGCTGCCGGAGGAGCTGTCCAATCATCTCTGTTCCCTGATGCCGCAGGTGGACCGCTTCTGCATGGTCTGCGAGATGCAGGTAGCCCGCGCAGGCACCATCTCCGCCAGCCGCTTCTATCCCGCGGTGATGCGCTCGGCTGCGCGGCTGACCTACACCCAGGTGGCGGCGCGTCTCGAAGGGCGCGATGCCGGCGGCCGCGAACTGCCGGCGCCGGCCGTGCTCGATTGCCTGCACCGCGTGTACCACGCCTTGCGCAAGCGCCGCGAGTCACGCGGCGCGCTGGACTTCGAAGCGCCGGAGGTCAAGGTGCTGGTGGACGCCGCGGGCGGCGTCAGCGACATCCGTGAATATCCGCGCAACGACGCCCACCGCCTGATCGAGGAATGCATGATCGCGGCCAATGTCGAGGCCGCACGATTTCTGAAGAAGCACCGGCTGCCGGCGCTGTTCCGGATTCACGGCAAGCCGGACGAGGACCGCATCGAGGATCTCAAGCGCTTCCTGTCGATGCGCGGCGTGCAATTCGATGCTGCCGGGGACCTGAAGCCGGCGCGGCTGCAGCAGACGCTGAAATCGATCGCCGGCCGGCCCGACGCCGGCGTGCTCGAGAACGCGATCATCCGCTCGCTGCCGCAGGCGCTGTACCAGCCGCTCAATATCGGCCACTTCGGGCTGGCGCTCGCCGAGTACGCGCACTTCACCTCGCCGATCCGCCGCTACCCGGACCTGCTGGTGCACCGCGGCATCCGCCACGCGCTCGCAGGCGGCGCCGCCTCGAATTTCGTGCATTCGCCGCGCGAAATGGAGACGCTCGGGCAGCAGTGCTCGATGCGCGAACGGCGCGCGGACGAGGCCGCGCGCTCGGTGGTCGCCTGGCTCAAATGCGAGTTCATGCGCCCGCGGATCGGCGAGGAGTTCGACGCCGTCGCGACCGGCATCGCCGAGTTCGGCGTGTTCGTGCAGCTCAAGCAGATGCAGATCGACGGCCTGGTGCACGTGACCGCACTACCGCCGGATTATTTCCACTTCCACGAGCGCGACCGCACCCTGGTGGGTGAACGCACGAAACTGCGCTTCTCGATTGGCGACGAAATGCGCGTGCGCCTGGTGCGGGTCGATTCGGCGGAGCGCAAGATCGACTTCGAGCACGTCGCCAAGACCGGATCCCACTTCCATCCGCGACGGCGCACGAAGCAGGCGCCGGCGCGCCGCAAATGAGCAGCTCGCGGGTCTATGGCCTGCACGCGGTGCGCGCGGTGCTCGCCAGGCGGCCGCAGGACGTTTCGCGACTCGCGATCGCGGCGGGCCGCGATGACGCGCGCATGCGCGAATTGCGGGAGCTCGCCGCGGCACAGGGCATCCGGCCCGCATCCGTGGCCGCTGCGGCCCTCGACCAGGAGACCGGCGGCGCCGCCCACCAGGGTGTCGTCGCCGAGGTGCGGCCGAGCGTCGCGCTCGACGAAAACCGCCTGCTGGATCTGGTCGTCGCGGCGCCGGCGCCGGCACTCGTGCTGGTGCTCGACGGCGTGACGGACCCGCACAACCTCGGGGCCTGCCTGCGCACGGCGGATGCCGCGGGCGCGCTCGCCGTGGTCGCACCGCGCGACCGCGCGGCGGGCCTCACGCCGGTGGTGCGCAAGGTCGCCGCGGGCGCTGCCGAGACCATGCCGTTCGCCCAGGTGACCAACCTGGCGCGGGCGCTCGGGGACCTGAAAGCTGCCGGCCTGTGGATCGCCGGCACGGACGCCGAGGGTCAACAGGACGTCTACGCCGCCGATCTCCGCGGCCCGCTCGCGATCGTCATGGGCGCGGAGGACAGGGGACTGCGGCGCCTGACCCGCGAGCGCTGCGATTACTCGCTGAGATTGCCTCTGATGGGCTCGGTCGGCAGCCTCAATGTCTCGGTCGCAGCCGGAATCGTGCTCTACGAGGCCCTGCGGCAGCGACGGTCCGCGGTTGCAAAAGGCGAGCCGCTCCGGTAACTTACGCGGCCCTCGCCCCCTGACCGGGGCTTTCTCCTTGCCTCACCGCCAGCGCGTCAGCGGGAGGCTCACAGCCACAAGGAGCAACAAGATGCGGCATTACGAGATCGTATTCCTGGTTCATCCCGATCAGAGCGAGCAGGTGCCCGCGATGATCGAGCGCTATCGCGGCATCATCGCCGCGGACGGCGGCAGCGTGCACCGCCTCGAAGACTGGGGCCGGCGCCAGCTCGCGTTCCCGATCGCCAAGATGCACAAGGCGCACTACGTCCTGATGAACGTCGAGTGCGACGGCAAGGCCCTGGCCGAGCTGACCGGCGCATTCCGCTTCAGCGACGCGGTGTTGCGTCACCTGGTCGTCAAGATGGAGCGTGCCGTGACCGACCCGTCGCCGATGGCGAAGGAGCCGGAGGAACGCGAACGCGGCGATCGCGGTGATCGCGGTGATCGCGACTCGATGGGCGACGCGATGGGCGTCGACTGACCAGGGGGAGAAGCCAGCATGTCACGTTTTTTCCGGCGCAAGAAGTTCTGCAAGTTCACGGCCGACGGCATCGAGCAGATCGACTACAAGGACCTGGCGACGCTCAAGGCCTATATCACGGAAACCGGCAAGATCGTCCCGAGCCGCATCACCGGCACGCGCTCGTTCTACCAGCGCCAGCTGGCGGTCGCGATCAAGCGGGCCCGCTATCTCGGCCTGCTGCCCTATACCGACCAGCATTGAGGCTGCCGGGCGCGAGCTGGGCCCGACGCGATCCTATGACGGCGTTGATTCAATGGGCGGTCGCGAACCCGGTCAGGACATTCCTGATTGCCGGACTCGCGTCGCTCGTGTCGCTGCTGGCCCTGCCGCTCGCGGCCTGGCTGCCGGCCGGCATGATCGTGCTGGGCC
>JBOHZL010000051.1:0-20815 GCA_050738495.1 Steroidobacteraceae bacterium
GGAGAACGCGGTGAAGACCCAAATCTGGTCTGCCGTCGCGGTGTACGTGCTCGTTGCCATCGTACGAAAGCGCCTGAAAATCACTGCCAGCCTCTACGAAATGCTACAGATCCTGAGCCTGACCATGGTTGAGAAAACCCCGCTAAACACGCTGTTCTCGCCTCCCATGCGATCTCCAGAAACCGACGATCTCGATAACCAGTTGAATCTATTCGGTTAACGTCCGGACACTACTGATGAGAGGTAGGAGATAACGATGGGTAGGACTTACGAAGAACTGATGGCAGAGCTTGCGCCCGATCGCCGCGATCGCATCGCCGGTCGTAAGGCAAAACTGGTCACAGAGGAAAAATCACTGCGCGATCTGCGGCAGGCTCGTCAGCTCACACAACAGAGAATGGCGAAGCGGCTGGGCGTCAAGCAGCACAGCATTTCCCGCCTCGAGCAGCGAAGCGACATGTTGCTGTCTACGCTGCGTGAATACGTTGGGAAGATGGGCGGTGAGCTCGTATTGACTGCCCGCTTTCCTGATCGCGACCCCGTCCAGATCAAAGGATTTGCCGATATCGCGTGTACGGCGAGGCATTCCACCAAGGCTACGACATCTCGCACATCGGGTCAGCGCCGGCGTTCCACTGAGCGGGACCAGCGCGCACACCGGTAGTCAGATGCAGAAAGCTTTGCTCCTGGTGCGCCGCTAGTATGCATTCGGTGACACGACGCGTGCACGAAGCATGTCCAGTCGAAAGAAGAAAAAGAACGATAAAGACTTGCCGGAAAGTCTGCAGATGTTCCGGTACTTTGTCGACCTTCGCAATCTGCGAGACGGGTCGACGCTAACTTTGCGGCTTCGCACGATGGTCAAGTTCTATCTTCCGGCGAAGAAGAGCAAGGCGCCTCGTCCACGTGAAGAGTTTCTGCAAGTGGAGGACGGGGCAGTGACTCTCGAGACAAAGACCTTCAATGAACTCGTGACCCAGCTCCGGAACAAGTACCCAGATGGAGAGTACGTACGCACGCTGCGCAGAGAGCGCGACCATGAGGCGGAGCGCGCAATGGACGATCTCATGGGAATTATCGCCAGATCCGCTCTGGAGAAGTACATGCGCGACCAGAGCGGACGGACTGATTCGGCGGGCTGAATAATTGGTCGACGATCCCGGGGATCTGAGAATTCGCATCCGGTCCCAGGCCGATTCTCATGACCAGACTCTGGGGTTCTGGTGCTTTGACGGCGCGAACATGGAATCCAGGACTCCAGACAGGAAGTCCGGATGACCAAAGCAATAACGCGCGACCCGATGTATCGCCGTCGCAGATTCCAAGTTTAAATCATCGAACCCTGCGTTCGCTGGTACCTGACCTACCGGCTGAGCTATCGAGGCGCGCTCGCGATATTGCGAGCCCCTCGCGGCCCGCGGCGCTCTGCAGCCGGCGCCGGTAGCAACTGCGATCGATCGGGCAACAGCTCGCGCATGAACGCCAGCCCGAAGGGGTCGATTTCCTACGCTACGCCGCTGACCAATATTACCACCGCGGTGTCCGAGATCGGTTCGTGGGCGACGAACGCCGTGTTCCCGAAAGTGGCGCCAGAGTGATACCAGATGCCGTCCCTGAACATCCAACCCAATCCCATCACGTGCTCGCCGTCGTCGGAGTAAATCTCCTTGGCGGCACTCGGTCTACGCACGTGGTCGAGCAGATCTGCAGCACTGGCGTGCAGGCCGCCGGCGCCGTGGCAAACCCCTGCGCTCCAGAGCGCGGTTCGAACCCCCGCAGCGTTGTAACCCGCTGCCAACTGCTCGGAACGCTCATACGAGATGTTGCCGAATCGTCGCTCGTGCATTCGCAGCTCGCGCCCCAGCAAACAGAAGCCGATATTGGAGTAGCGCCATTTGCCTTTCGGGAGCGCATGGCGTTTTCCGGGCTCCTCGAAGTTAACCAGGTCGCGCGCCAGATCTTCGGCGTCGTAGTGAGCGTAGTAGTCGAACGGGTGCAGCAGGAACCGCAACGGAAATCCGACACCTTGTGTGATATCCGGCAGGCCGGACGAGTGGGTCGCAAGCGGCACGAGCGCGGCATCGAAGTTCTCGCTGAGCACATGCCCGGTAAAAATCTTCGTCACCGAGGCAATCTGGTACTGCGTATGCGGGGTTGGCCGCGCGCCGAACTTCCTCACACCGCCGTAGCCAGCAAAGTATTGCCTTCCTTTCACGTGCATCCCGACCGACGCTCCTACGACATTGTTGGCTCGCAGGTAGGTCAGCAAACGCGGCTCATTGGGAATCCCTGCCGGCTCCAGATGCGCCAGATTCAAGGGAAACAGATACAGCAGCAGGAGCGCGGGAATCGCGAGCAGCGGTGCTTTCCCCAGTTGGACGAGCGCGATTACCAGCCAAAGCACCGCGGCCGCTTGCAGCCCGGTCCATACGACTCGCGGGAAGTCGTGCCCGAAGAAATCGAGCCGGCACGACGCTGCGAGCACAATGCCGACGATGAACAGGATCCTGGCGATCACGGAAAGGCGACTAGCTTGCGCGAACGCTTTGCGTATCCGCGCATCTCATCTTCCGCCAGCCATCCTACTTTCGAACGCGTGACAAGGCATCAATAATGAGGCTCCGCAACGCGAATGGTGCGGTCAGGAGCGCCTGCGGCGAGCTGTTCGCTGGCGTTTATGAAGCATCTCGTTCAGCTCGCCGCCGGCAAGGTGATCCAGTGGCACGACGTGTACTCGTCGATCCAGCTCGTACCTACGCGAACCCGGGTACAGCACGATCAATTGCTCGAGGCCGAGATCGGTGAGTGCGATGCGCATTGAGGGTGTGATCGTCGGCGCGTCCACGCGCTTGATCTCTATCCCCAGGCGGCGACCGCCTTTGAAGAGCAGCAGATCGAGCTCGGCACCCTGGTGTGTCGCCCAGAAGTACGCTTGATCTGGTTCGAGCGCGGTAAGCACTTCCTCAACAGCATATCCCTCCCACGAAGCGCCGCTCTTGGGGTGCACAAGGAGTTCGTTATCCGTTCGAATTCCGAGCAATCCGTGCAGCAGTCCGCTGTCGCGCACATAGACCTTTGGCGCCTTCACCTGACGCTTTGTCAGATTCTCGTGCCAGGGTTGTAGCTGTCGGACGGTGAGCAGGTTCGTAAACAGGTCGAGATAGCGGCGCACCGTGGACTCGCCGATGCCCAGCGATCGCGCGGGATCGGCAGAACTCCAGATGCTCGCGTGGCTATGCGCGACCATTGTCCAGAAGCGAAGCGCGGCTGGCGCTGCGATCCCGATGCCTAGCTGCGGCAGGTCGCGCTCCAGAAAAGTTTGAATAAACTGCTGTCGCCAAGTGAAGCTGTCATCGTTTGTGCGAGCAAGAAACGACCGAGGCAGCCCACCGCGGTGCCAGTGGCGATTGAGGGATGGTGCACCGACTTCTCCGAGGCTGAAGCCCGATATGGCGATCGTCTCGATGCGACCGGCAAGGGACTCGGAGGATTGACGGAGCAGTTCAGGTGAAGCGCTCCCGAGAATGAGAAATCGCGCAGGCAACGGCCTGCGGTCGGCCAGCACGCGCAACACCGGGAAGATGTCGGGACGATGCTGGATCTCGTCGATGACGACGATGCCGCGCAAACCCTCGAGAGCTGTCACGGGCTGTGAGAGGAGCGCAAGATTCGCGGGCTCCTCGAGGTCAAAGTAGTTGGCGGAGCGGTTCGGTACGATCTGCCGTGCCAAGGTCGTCTTGCCGCTCTGACGCGGACCGATCAGTGCGACGACCCGGCTGCGCTTGAGGGCGCGTCGTATGAGATCCAGCAGTCGGGTGCGCTCGAGCATGCCCGAAGCATACCATGAAATTCCACCACATATTGGGGCAATTTCATGGAAGTGAGAGCAGAAGGTTACACGGGGGTTCGACCGAGGCGGCTTTTCTCGCATGAATTCGAGGGCGCGGCATAGGACAATTGATCGGCGCTCTGGAAGATCGCCTACAGGAGCCGGCTTCAACCGACTTTCTCCAATGGCTGCATCGCGAGTTCTATCGCGATGCGCCGGAGGAGCTTCGACGTGTATCCGGCTCCGGCCGGAAGTTCCCCATTGAGCCGGGTGCCTGGCGCTCGCGACCCGAGCACGATGTGGCGGTCGGACGTCATGCGCCACCTTCCAGCGCGCGCATACCGGAATTCATGAGCTACATTGCTGAACGCTATTCATTCGCGCGAATGGGCAAGGCAGGTCGCATCATTTCCATGGCTGCAGCCCATCATCGCTTCAATTACATCCATCCGTTTCCAGACGGAAATGGGCGCGTGAGTCGACTGATGAGTCACGCGATGGCGCATAGGGCGGGTATCGGCGCGCACGGACTCTGGTCGATTTCGCGAGGACTCGCGCGTGGCCTCCAAAGCCGGGACGAGTACAAGCGAATGATGGACGACGCAGACTCGCCGAAACGCGGCAACCTCGATGGGCGTGGAAACCTCTCGCAAGAAGCCCTCAATGAGTTTGTTCTGTGGTTCCTGCGAGTGGCGCTCGACCAGGTTCAATTCATGTCGAGTCTCTTTGAACTCGACACGTTGTCGCGCCGTCTACGCAACTACGTTGAACTGAATGACAATCTCAAGCGCGAAGCTGCTTGGCTCCTGGAAGAAGCACTGATCCGCGGAGAATTTGAGCGAGGAGAGATCGCGCGCATCACCGGGCTTCCGGAACGAAGCGCGCGCCGCGTTCTGAGCGATGTTGTGGGCACAGGTCTGTTGGCTTCCGACACACCCAAGGGATCCGTGTCGCTGAGATTTCCAGTAGATGCGCTCGACGTGCTGTTCCCGAGGCTGTTTCCGGAGACTTGAGGCGTTTCGCCCTGGCACGCCAGTCCGTGAACTCAAGCGTGCCGCGGCCGCTAATCGGCCAGCGGCCACCTGCCCAACAACCGGTACCGCTGCCCCGTGCCGATGCGGGTGTGAACGATCACGAGCTCACGCACCCTGAAGCAGACCGGTTCGACGGCGCAGTCTTTGATGACCGCGCGGTCGTAGAACATGGTCACGTGCGGCGTGAAGCCGCGCGACTGGACGACGAGACCGCAGTCGCGCATCGCGACGCCCAGCGCGTTGTTCAGTCGATGCAATCTCGCATCGGACGTCGCCGCCATGACGCACGGCAGCGGTCGTGCCTGACGGCCGCGACCCGCGAAAGTGAGCACGCGATCGAGGCACAGGTCGAACGCCGGGAAGTCGAGACTGGTGGCGGCGCGTCGGGCGGCGCTTGCCAGGACCGTTGGCACTCCTGCATGGTTTCCCAGGTGCTGCAGGCCCAGGTGCAGCCGATGCGCTTCCATCAACCTGCTCCGGAGACCGTATGCGCGCTGGGTCTCGCGTGCGCGGCGAAGGATTGCCTGCGCGGCAAGCGGATCCGGCAGCAGTGCGAAGAAAAGCCGATCGGTCGCCGGCGCTGGCGCCGCCACGCCAGGCAGGCAAGGCTGGGACGGTACGGGCTGTTTCTCGATGCGCATGGGATGAGGGCATTAGGCAGCGCACCAATGTGGGCGTCAATGCCAGCTGACAGGTCGGTCGCGGCCGGAGCCAGCGTGATGGTCGAGGTTGCCCTCGCCGTGGGAGAATCGATGGATGACCACGAATCGCCGTGAATTCATCGCCGGGACGGGCTCCGCGATCGCGGCGCTCGCGAACCTGACCGCCTGCGCGAAGCGCGAGCCGGCCGGCAACGTCGAAGCGCAGCTCGGAGAAATTTCCGAGGGGCTCCTCGTCGATTACCCGGAGAATGCGACTGTCCTCGGCATCGACACCGGGACGCGCACCGCCCTCAAGTCGCAATTGAGCAACCGTTCGGCGGCGGGCCAGGAAGCGATCGCCCGGCGCGTCGCCGCGCGCCTCGATCGCATGGCCGGAATCGATGCCGATGCGCTCGACGAGGCGGCGCGCATCGACCTCGATGTCGTGCGCACGGCGCACGAGACTGCGGCCGAGGGTTTCAAGTTTCCGTATGGCGAGGTCGCGCTGCTCAACCAGAACTGGTCCTGGCGCAACGCGCCTTACATCGTCGCACAGAATACCGGCGCTTTCCTCGAGATTCCGACCCTGCTCGAAGAGCAGCACACGGTGACCAGGCGCGAGGACGCTGACGCCTACCTGGCCCGGCTTGCCGCCTATGCCGGCCAGATCGACGGCGAGACCGAGCGCCTGAGGACGGCAGCCGCGCAGGGCGTCATCGCCCCGGACTTCATCCTCGACAAGACGCTGGCGCAGATCCGGCTCGCGCGCGGAGGGGATACCGCGAGCTGGTCGGTTGTCGCGTCATTCGCGAAGAAAACCGCATCCATCCCGGGTGGCCACGCTGATCGGGCGGCGAAGATCGCAGCGGAGCAGATCGTCCCGGCGCTCGAACGGCAGACTGCCGAACTGGCATCGCAGCGTGCGCGCGCGACGGCCGAAGCAGGCGTCTGGAAGCTGCCGCTGGGCGACGCCTGGTATGCGTGGGCGCTTCGTGCCGCGACCACGACGCGCATGACGCCTGACGAGATCCACGAACGCGGCCGGGAGGAGCTGGCGGCGCTGCAAGCCGAAATGAACACGATCCTGAAGGGCCAGGGCCTGGCCCATGGCACGGTCGGCGAGCGCATGACCGCGATCGGCAAGGATCCGCGCTACCAGTATCCGGATGACGACAGCGGCCGCGCAGAGATCATGGCCTACCTCGAGGAGCGTATCGTCGACATCCGCGCGCGGCTGCCGCGCGCGTTCGCGACGCTCGTGCCGGGCAACTTCGAGATCAAGCGCATGGCGCCGGAAGTCGAGCCGGGCGCACCGGGCGCTTACGGCGGTCCGGGCAGCATCGACGGCGAGGTGCCGGGCAAGTTCTGGATCAACCTGCGCACGACCGAGTTGTGGCGCAGCTACAGCCTGCCGACGTTGACTTACCACGAATCCCTGCCGGGTCATGTATGGCAGGGAGAGTACGCGTTCAAGCTGCCGCTCGTGCGGTCGCTCCTGGCCTTCAATGCCTATTCCGAAGGCTGGGCGCTGTACGCGGAACAGCTCGCCGACGAGCTCGGCGTCTACGAGAACAATCCGGTCGGCCGCCTCGGCTACCTGCAGTCCATCGCGTTCCGCGCCTGCCGGCTGGTGGTGGATACGGGTCTGCACGCGAAGCGCTGGACGCGTGAACAGGCGATCCGGTGGTTCGCGGAGACGAACGGCTCAGGCATCGAGGAAGTGACGAGCGAAGTGGACCGCTACTGCGCCTGGCCGGGCCAGGCCTGCGGCTACAAGGTCGGACACAGCGAGATCAACCGTCTGCGGGCGAAAGTGCAGCGGGCGCTCGGCGCGCGGTACGACCTGCGCCAGTTCAACGATGTCGTCGTGCAAGGCGGCGGCGTGCCGATGGTGGTGCTGGCGCGCAAGATCGATGGGTTCATCGCCCAGCGACGGAAGACTTGAGCGACCGTCAGTCAAATCGAATCCCGCCCCAGTTCACGCCAGCCCGACGGCTCGCCCGATCAGAAACAATCCCGCCCCGATGACGACCGCTCCGGTGACTCGCGCGACGCGCTGACCGGCCGGTGCGAGACGTTCGACGGTGATGGCCGCCCCCACGACGGCCATTGCGAGCAGGTCCATGACCCCGATGACCAGGAGGATCGCGATCAGGCCGACACAGCAACGGCTGCAGTGAAGGCCGAGGCGAATGCCGTGCCGCCAGGCCGTCGCGGCGTCGCCCGGCAGCGTGTGGCCGATGCCGGGTTCCCCACGGCAGCAGGCCAGGTGTCGCGCCTTCCACGCGGTGAACTGGAGCGCGCCGGCGAACAGGACGACCACGCCGGCCGCGACCGGTACGGCGCGCGCGATCGCCGCTTGCTGCATCTCGACGGCCGCCAGCGCGACGCCGAGCGGAAATGCTGCCAGTCCGAACACCGTCCAGACGGAAAAATAACCCAGGCCCACGAGCGTCGTCAGCCGACCGAGCCTGGTCGCTGCATTGCTGTCGACGGCCTTGCGGTAGCGCCACAGCATAGGGACCAGGGACGGCAGCATCATCGCCACCATCATCACCACCCACATGCCGAGAAACGATGCCGCGGCGCCAGGCCAGCACTGACCGGGCATCCGCATCCACGCCATCGACATCGTCCAGCCGCCGGGCATCGGCATGCCGCCCATCGCCGACATGGACTGGCACCAGACGATCGTCACCGCCGCACTGGCGGCGAAGAGCAGCGCCGAGACACCCAGGAAAGCTCGCCGGGAAGTTCGCTCGGAGACCATGCGTCGCGATATCTCCCGCGCTCAGCCCTGGACGTACTCGTCGTGGCGGTGCCACCAAACCTCTTCGAGCCCGTCCTCGTTCCTGCCCCACGGGGCGAGGTCGAGGAAACGGTACATCCCCATCAAGGCCTCGGTGCCACGCGCGTAGGTGGAGTAGGTATGGTGGACCGCGCCGTCCTGGAGCGCGAAGGCACTCAGACCTTCCTTCTGCGGCTCGGCCTTGTCGACGTGCTGGTAGTTGTAGTCGGCGCCGTTCCTCTGCTGCGCCTCGGTGAAGGCGACGCCGAAGTCGTAGTTGAAGTCGCTCCCGAGCGACGAAACCCACGGGAATTTCCAGCCCATCTGCCGCTTGTAGTCCTGGAGCTCCTGCAACGGGGCGATCGACGCACAGACGAGGGTGACGTCGCGGCCGTTCAAGTGGGGGATGACGCCATCGAAGTGATCGGCGATCAGGGAGCATCCGGTGCATCCCCGGCGCTTGTCGGTGAGCCGGAATCCATAGCCGAACATGAAGTGGTAGACGAGTAGCTGAGAGCGCCCCTGGAAGAGGTCCGCCAGCGAGGCGCTGCCTTCCTCGGTCGCGAATCGGTACTGCTTGTCGACGCGTACCCACGGCAGCGCCTGGCGTTGCCGCGCCAATTCGTCGCCGCGCCGATTCAGCTCCTTCTCAGACTTCAGCAGCTCGAGCCGCGCCACGAGCCACTGGTCACGCGTGCCGGTCTTGTGCTTCGTCATCGCTCGTTCCTCCGGTGGCTTCTGGTCACGCCACAGGTTTACACCGGAAATCGAAACGGTGGGAGTGACAATTGTGGCGGGTTACCGACGGACTGTCGGCTTCAGGCTGCCGGCCACGACCCAGGCCGCGCCCCAGAACGCGACGCAGACGAACAGGCTGGTGAATTCGCCCCGGTCGCCGCCATAGCCCGCGGGGAATTCCGGCGAGCGCGCGGCCGGATGGTCGATGACGCGCGGCAGGTGCAGCGTCAATGCCCAGGACGCGTACATGAACCCGGCCAGGATTGCGGCGAGCCGTGCCTGGATGCCGCACGCGATGGCGAGCCCGGCCGCGAAGTGCCCGGCGCCCGTCAGCCAGGCCCAGAACATCGGCCAGGGTCAGGCGACTGGCGCGGCTGCCACGAGGGCGGCGACGTTTTCGGGATACACGAAGTGCAGGACACCGAATACCGGCAGCGAGACGCCGAAGGCGATCCGCCCGGCACGGATCCAGGTCTCGCGGAGCGGATCGGTGGCCGCTCCCGCCACGATGAGCGCCGCGCCCGCGAGCGCCAGGGATTCGAAGGTGCGTATCCACCACGGAGAGCGCAGCAGCGCAGGGTCGAGAAATGCACTCGGTACCTGCAGCAGGACGATTCCGGCCGCGACGATCGCGAGCACCGTGAGCGCGAGCGGACGCGCCTTGATCCGCAGCACGCGGCCGCTGGACGCGTAGGATATTTTCACGTCGAGCCCACTGGCACGACCGTCGCCTCAGATCAGTTGCCGCCCCAGCTCTTCGAGAACCCGAGTCCCCAGGTGCGCGGCCAGTTGATCGAGATGGTCCCGGGCGGTGCGCTCTGCTGGTCGAACAGGATGGCGCGCTCGTTGGTCAGGTTGTCCACGTACGCATACAGCTCCCAATCTCCCGCCTCGAAGCCGATCTTGAAGTCGGCGATTTCATAGGAAGGCTGGAGCGCCGCCGTATCGTCGATGCCGTTCAGCGAGTTGCCGGTGTAGCTGTACTGGACCCGGCCGTAGAGATGGCCACCCGCGAATTCCCTCGGCCAGGTGTACTCGAGCCACAGGGCACCCTTTTCCCTCGATGAGAAGGGCAGGCGCGCGCAGGATTCGGTGCCGACAAGCGGATTGGCCGACGTGGTCTTCGGGTCGAGCATCTGCAGGTTGATCCCGAAGTCGAGCGAATCCCACAGGTACGCAGTGAAGTCCGCGCTGAAGCCTTCGATCTCGGCATCGCCGACGTTGACCACCATGACGGCGAACAGCGGACCCGGGTCGACGGCCTCGACCTGGTAGTCGTTCCATTCCATCCTGAACGCCGTGAGATTGAAGTTGTACTTGCCGCCGCTCCAGCGGCTCTTGAAGCCGAGTTCGTAGTTGTCGAGGAAATCCGGGTCGTAATCGGCAGGCAGCAATGCGCCTGGCCGCACGACGTTTCTGCCGCCCGCGCGAAAGCCGTCCGAAAACAGCGCGTAAGCCATCGCGTTGTCGCCGATGTTGTACTGCAGGCTGAGCTTCCTGGTGATGTCGCTCGTCGAGTTCACCGCGGTCTCGAGGACCGAGCTGGCATTGCCATTCGGTTGCTGGGTGAAATAGTCGCGCTCGCGCGTGTGATCGAACCAGCGCAGGCCCGCGGTGAAAGTCCAGCGGTCGTTCGGCGAATAGCCGACTTCGCCGAAGGCCGCGTACTGCTCCGTCACCTGGTCGTTTTTCGCATGGTAGAACGCGTTGTCGGTCGTTCCCGGCTCCAGATCGTAATTGGCCGCCCTGGCGGCGAAACCCGGCGACTCTTCGTAGTCCTCGATGCGGCTGAAGAAGTTGAATCCGTCGTCGACGTGCTCGTAGAAGAGCCCGGCGAGCCAGGTCATCTTCTCAGTGGATCCCTGCAGCCGGAACTCCTGCGCGACGCGGTCCACTCCCGGTCCGTCACGCCAGCCGAGGCCGACTGGATCGGGCCCCAGGTCATAAATGGCATAGTTCGCCCCGGCGCCGTTGCTGAGATAAAAGGTGTAATCCGTGTTGTCCTGGTGGTAGGCGATGTCGCGGGTGAAGTAGCTGCTGGCCGAGGTGAACTGAGCCCAGCCGAAGTCGGCCTGCAGCGTGAGAGCGAGCTGGGTCCACTCGTCGCTGCGGCTCTCGTCGAGGAAGCGCACGACCGCGAGCTCGCGGCCGGTGCGCAGCACGTTGTCCTCGGTGTAGCTGTTCGCATCCATCGTCTGGTAGACGACGCCCGCATCCACGGTCCAGGTGTCGTTCGGGGTCCAGCGCAGCGCCGCGCGGCCGCCCGCATATTCGATCGCGTTGATGTCCTTGTCGACGAAAGCGGCGTTGTCGAAGGTTCCGCCGAGACTCTCGCCGAATACGTTGTCGATGAACCCGGCGTCGCGCGCCGAGAAGCCGACTACCCGGATGGCGACGCTGTCGCTGACCGGCGCGTTCAAGACGCCGGTGACCTCGTAACCCTGGTCGCCGTCCTGGACGGAATGACCATCGAGACTCACATTCGTTTCGAATCCGGACACGTCCGGCTTGTTGGTGATGTAGCGGAGCGTGCCGGACTGCGAGCTGGATCCGTACAGCGTGCCCTGCGGACCGGGCAGCGCCTCGATGCGCTGGATGTCGACGAGCCGGACTTCCGGCTGCAGCGCGCTCTGGGTCAGCGGCTGCTCATCCAGGTAGATCGCGGACGAGGCGTCGGCGATGAACGAGGACGAGTCGTCGGCGACGCCGCGAAAGTAGATCGCGCCGCGCCCGGGCGTGACTGCGTTGTAGCTGAGACTCGGGACGAATCGCGAGAAATCGTCGATGTTGTTGAGGTTCGCCTTCTCGAGCTGCTCCTGGCTGATCGCCTGGATCTCCTGGGGGATGTCGAGCAGCGTTTCTTCGCGCTTGCGGGCGGTTACGACGACGGTTTCGAGGCCGGTGGCCTGCGACTGGGCAGTCGCGCCGTTTGCGTAGCCCCCTGCCAGCGCAATCGAAACGGCGTAGGCGATCTTCTGCGAACTCATGCTATCCCCCCAGGCGATGATCGTCCCGGCCCGAGGATAGATCAACCGGGCGATATCAGCCACTCGCCGGCAACACCGGCCGCAGAATTTCGATCAACGATGCCAGTTCCGGTTCGTAGTGCCGCCACACGCCGACCGAGCTCGCATAGATTGGCTGCCTGACCTGCTCGGAACTGGCCGTGCGTATGGCGCGCTCCGTATCGTAGTACCGCAGGCAGGCATCATCCCACGGCAGTCCGCAGAATTCGAGCAGCCGCCGTGTCTGGGCAGCCTGGTCCTCGATCATGTCCTCGTATTGCACGTCGAGCACGCGGCGCGGCAGCACCGCATGCCACTGCGCCATCATGCGGTGATACCCCAGGTAATACTCGCCGAGCTCCACCAGGTCATAGGTGAACGGCTGGCCGCGGGCGAAGAGCTGCTTGTAGCAGGACAGGCAGGTGTCGAGCGGATGGCGCCGGGTGTTGATGAATCTCGCGTTCGGCAGCGCGAGGCTCAACAGGCCGATGCTCGCAAAGTTGTTCGGGTTCTTGTCGATGAAGCGGGGGGCGCCGCGGCGATACTGGCGGGTCTGCTCGATGTACGACCGGCCAAGCGCGTCCCAGTCCCCGCCCTCGAAGTCACGCATGGCCTCGGGATAGGCGACCCGGTCGTTCCGCCCGCGATTGACCTGTTGAATGAGTCGCCCGACCTCGGGCAGCTCGTGGGTCGCGTCCACCGCCGGGTGGCTCGCCAGGATCTGCTCCACCAGGGTCGAGCCGGAGCGCGGCAGGCCGACGACGAAGATCGGCGCGGGGTCAGGATGGCCGCTGCCGGCGTGCCGCGCCAGGAATGCGGCATCGAACACCTGCAGGATGCGTTCGTTGATCACTTCGGTCTGCACCGGGTCGTAGTTCTCCATCGCCCGCCGCGTGCGGTTGCCGCGCTCGTACAACTCGAATGCGCGCGCATGCTCGCCGCGGTCCTCGCGCGCTTTCGCGAGCGCGAAGGAGAACTGCACGCGGGACTCGTCGCTGTGACCGGGCAGCTCGAGCTGCCGCTCCATCGCCTCGATGTCCGCGTCCTCGAAGCGGAAGGTCTTCAGATTGGAGAGGCTCCACCAGGCTTCGCTCGATTCAGGTCGCTTCACCGTGGCGAGCCGGTAGGCCGCGATGGCCTCCGCCTGCCGCCCGACGGTCTTCAGCGCATTGCCGAGCCCGAGATAGCCGGCGGGCAGTCTCGGGTTGAGCTCGATCGCTCGCCGACAGGTTTCGATGGCCTCGTCGTGGCGGCCCGATCGTGCCTGCACATTGGCCACGTGGACCTGGACGTTGGCGGACCGAGGGTTCAGCAGCCGGGCGCGCTCGATGCTCGCCATCGCCGACGGCAGGTCCAGCCGCTCGAGCTGGGCGCGGCTCAGGTCGATCCAGGCGAGCAGGAAATCCGGAGCGATCTCGACCGCCCGCTTGAGCAGCTGTTCGGCCTGGCCGTAGTGCTCGGCGTTCATCGCGATCAGCGCGAGCAGTCGCAGTGCCTCGAGATTCCGTGGGTCGCGGCGCAGGATTTCGCGATAGAGGCCTTCGGCCTCCTCGAAGCGTCCCTCGCGGTGAAGTTGCGCCGCCTGCGCAATCAATTGCCGGGCCGGGTCCGCGCGCAGGAATGACTGCATCAATTCTTCGGCCTCGTCCTTGCGGCCGCCCTCGGTCAGCGCGTGCACCAGCGTCAGCTGCGCGGACTGCAGCTTCGGGTCGAGCTCGAGCGCCTTGCGCAAGCGCTCGACGGCCTCGTCGAGCCGGCCCATCTGCAACAGGCTGCGACCGAGCTCCTCGTGGCCCTTGGCGTAATCCGGCTGTTCCGTGAGCGCGCGGCGCAGCAGCGGCTCCGCTTCCGTTCCACGGCCCTGGCGATTGAGCGCGGCGCCGAGCAGCGACGTCAGGTTGGGCTCGCCGGGGAAATCGGCCAGCGCACCGCGGCACAACTGCTCGGCCATCGCACCGTCGCCGGCGCGCAGGAAGGTGATCGCGCGATCGAATGCAGCGCGTGCGGCATCGAGGTTCGTGATCGCAGGACTCCAAGCTTGCCGGGAATGGTCATGATAGCCAACGGTGCCGAGCCCGGTGCGATGACCGCCCCCTAGCGCGCCTTTCAGGCGATAAACAGTTGAACTGCGGGCCCGCGGCTGCGACCATCGCCACGATCCGGGTGCAGTCTCTGCGGGAGGCGGCGATGGCACACGTGAAAACACCTCTACGTGCACTGATTGCGGTCATCTGCGCCATGCCGTGGATGGCTTCAGTCCCGCAAACGGTGCGGCCGGTCCAGGCCGTGGCCGGAGCCGATATCCGGGTCGTCGGCGTGGACTTCGCGTACTACGAACGCGGGCGCCAGGGCTGGGCAAGTTCCCGCGGCCCCGCGATCGGCGGAATGCTCGCCATTCGTTGCACCTATGAAATGACGGCCGGCAGCGCGGGCGCTGCGGCAAAGCCATGGTCCATCGGATTCCTCGACGGCGAGAAAGTGCTGGAACGCATGGTCGGCACGGGTCTGCTCGACCCCGCCACGCGGCGCACGACTCGCACCTGGTATGGCCGGATTCTCCAGCCGGGAGCAGCACAGGCCGCCTGCGTCGCCGACATCGACAACGAACTGGCCGAGACCAACGAGGCCAACAATCGCATGGCCCGCACCTTGAACGTGCCGGGACCGGAACGGTCGACCGCGCCGCCTTCGGCCACGCGCGCGGAACCGCAGCAGCGATTCGCCATCGTGACGCCGCGAGACGCAGCGCAGGCGCGCGGCGCCGCGCCGCCGTTCGATCTGAAATTCGTGGAAGCTGCCGGTGTCAAGCGCGCCAGTGACCCGCGGGCCCTGCGTGCGATCCCGAGCGTGAGCAGCGTGTCGGTCGGCGAGCCGCTCGCCGTGAATTGCAGCTACCGCATCCACATGGATGCGCCGAACGGCGAGAAAGTGACCGTGCCCCCGTGGAAGCTGTCGATCGAGCGCAACGGCCAGGCCGTCAGCAGTACAGCCGGGAACACGGAGCTCGTCAGCATGCGCGGCGCTTCGTCGCCCGCCAACGTCTTTGAGCGCTGGACACCGACGCAGGCCGGCAGCTACACATTCCGCTGCCGGCTCGATGTCGACGGCGCCATCGCCGAGACCGACGAGAACAACAATGCCGCCGAGTTCGCGATCCAGGTCGGCGCGGCCACCGCCACCGCGCGACCGACGCGGCCGGAGCGCCCGGCAAGCCCGGCGCTGCCTGCGCGGGGACAACCGTTGCTCACCTTCGCAGCGACCAAGCCCGGTTCGCTCGCGCTGGTGCTGGGACCGACGAAGACCACCATTTACTCCGGCATGCTCAAGCTGCGGCTGAAATGGCAGTCGCCGCAGG
The DNA here is from genome assembly GCA_050738495.1 of Steroidobacteraceae bacterium. Classification (GTDB taxonomy): domain Bacteria; phylum Pseudomonadota; class Gammaproteobacteria; order Steroidobacterales; family Steroidobacteraceae; genus SCUD01. Next base: position 15,391 of record JBOHZL010000051.1, read on the forward strand.
CGGCGGCATTTGACTGGCGCTGGCAGGTGTCGCTCTGGCCGTTCCCGGGCGATCCAGCGCTGCCGCCTCCCGCGCTGCTGCGCGAAGGCTCTGTCGCCAAAAATGTCGACAGTGTCTTCTCGATCGATCTCGGCAGTTTCCCGCCGCTCGGCCAGCAGGCGAAATCAGGCAAGACCGGATCCCCGGCAAGCGCCACGATGCCGAAGCTGCCCGCGGCACCCGCGAAGCCGGGCTCCAGGGTCGGGATCGGAAAGCCGCCTGCCGTCGGGACGACGAAGCCAGGCACGGCGAAGGGTCCGCAAGGCAAACCGGGCATCATCGATGCGCCGATGGACTTCCATATTCGGATCCTCCCGATCAAGGGTGGGAAACCAGCAGGCGCGCCATCGAACGTCGTGGTGGCGCACTACCTGCCGGGACCGGATCCGGCGGTGGAGGCGGCGAATGCGGCGATCACCGCACATTCGGAGAAGGCAAAGAAGCTCGCGCAGATGGAGGCGGAAGCGAAAGTCTTCAAACTCGACGTCCTGTCATTGTCGCAGCCCTCGTTCCCGAGTCGCTGGGGCTGCATCGTGGTCATCAAGAATCCGCACGCCAAGACGTTCGGCCACCCGTTGTTCCAGTACAAGGAGGGTGAAGAGTACTGTCCGAAGAAGGATCCCAAGCTTCACGAGAAGGATTTTGGCGAAAAGGTGCTCGAAGGCCTGGAAGGCTATGCCCACGCGTGGAACGGGATTTCCTGGTTCTACGAAAAGGCGAAGGACACGGTCGCCTCGCTGATCGCCGAGGTCCTGGTGCCGTGCCAGCTGCTCAAGGAACTGGACGAAGGCGCCGTTTCGACCTGCCAGGAGATTGCGAAAGAAGTCGCCGGCACGGCCATCACCGTCGGGCTGATGGCGGCGGGCGTGCCACCGACGATTCCGGATCTCGAGGGCATGAGCAATCTTGCCAAGGGCAAGGCGGCGGAGGCCGCGGCGGACTACACCTGCGAGCTGCTCGAGAGCGAGGGCGGCCAGTGCACGCCCGAGATGCGCAAAGGACTGGTGGAATCCTACAAGAAAGGGATTGATCAACTGCAGAAGGACCTGCTCAAGCAGGCCCAGGAGCCCAACTGCGGCGACGCGCAGGAAGCTGGAGAGCACGGCTTGCTGCCCCTGCCGTGCTTCAACAGTTTTCCGGGCACCGAGGTCAAGCCGGCGCCGGGAACCTTCGAAACGTCGCCGGCCGTCAAGCTGCGGGTCACGCGCATCAGGCCCGATCCCGACTTTCCGATGGATTGTTCGATCTCGGCGGGACTGACCGTGAAGAACGATATACCGAGTTACGGGAAGACCGAAGCGCAGCTCTGGCCGCCCGCGAAAGGCGCGGTGCCGGCGCTGCCGGCCGTCGGCAGCTCAAAGATCATCACCTTGAACTTCGGCCCGCGCCAGCCGTGGCATCCGATCGGCAAGCAGGGTGCGACGGCGAAGTGGTATGAACTGCTTAGCGGCGGAACGGGATCGCTCGGCGTCAGCACCTATACCGCGACGGCAGTGGCGCCCGGCCCGCAGGGCAACCAGGCGGTCAGTTGCAGCGTCGGCCTGTTGAAGACGGTGCAGGTCCCGAAGGCGTTCGCGGATCCGAACCAGCCGTGGATCGTCAAGTAGACCGATCGGTGTGATCAGCTCGTCGGGCGTGCGCCGGGAGATGCCGGGGCGCTCAGGGAAGCAAGCAGCGCTTCCATGGCGTCGGCCGCCAGCGGCTTGGTCAGGTGGTGGTCGAAGCCTGCCTCGAGCGCGCGGCGCCGGTCCTCGTCCTGGCCCCATCCAGTCACGGCCACGAGCGCCACCTGTTTGCCCGACGGTGTCGCCCGGATCTGCCGTGCCACCTCGTAACCGTCGATGTCCGGCAGGCCGATGTCCAGCAGCACGACATCCGGCTGGAATGTCCCGGCCAGTTCCACGGCCCGGCTGCCCGCGTACGCCGTCCGTACCTTGTGACCGGACAGTTCGAGCAGCGTGCAGCAGGAATCGGCGGCATCGACATTGTCATCCACCACCAGGATCTTCATCGCCTGTGCGGCCATTGGGCCGAAGCTGCCGGTGAAATCGTCAGCGCTCGCGGTTTCCGGCAGGTCGAGCGGCAGCCGCACGATGAACTCGCTGCCCCGGCCCGGTCCTTCGCTTTGCGCCTCGATCAGGCCGCCGTGCAGTTCGACCAGTCCGCGGACCAGCGCCAGGCCGACGCCCAGGCCGCCTTCCGAGCGCCCGCGGGCGTCATCGGCCTGGGTGAACAGGGCGAACATGCGCGGCATCATGGCCGCCGAAATACCGATGCCGTTGTCCCGAACCGAGATGACGATGTCGCCCTGCTGCTGCGCCGCCCGCAGCTGGATCTGTCCGCCCGGATCGGTGTACTTGGCGGCGTTGATCAGCAGGTTGGAAAAGACCTGGGCCAGGCGCACCGAATCCGCCTCGAGGCGGACCGCTTCCTTCGGCAGGTCGAGCGACAGGGTGTGGCGCTTCGAATCCAGGACGGGTCGCGCCGCCTCGATGGCTGCCCCCAGCACCGTCGTCAGCTCGGTGCGGTTCAGCTTGAGTTCTAGCGTGCCGTGGGTGATGCGCGATATGTCGAGCAGGTCGTCCAGCAAGCGGCTCATATGCGCTACCTGCCTTTCGATGATGTCCTCCGCACGCTTCTGCTGTTCGGCGCTGCGGCCGGGCTTCCGGGCCGCGGCGAGCGCGTAGCGGATCGGCGCCAGCGGATTGCGAAGCTCGTGCGCGAGCAGCGCCAGAAACTCGTCCTTGCGGCGGTCGGCCTCGCGCAGCGCTTCCTCGCTCTGGCGCAGGGTCTGTTCGAGCCGGAAGCGCTGGATGAAGTCGGCGGCCTGACGGCAATAGAGATCGAGCCGGCGAAGTTCCTGTTCGCTCGGCCGGTGCGGCTGGCGGAAATGCGTCGAGATCGCGCCGATCGACCTGCCGTCCGCGCCGCTCAGCGGCGTCGAAATGACGGCGCGATAGTTCGCGGCACGGGCATGGCCGCGATAGGGCTCGTATGCGGAGTCCTTCTCGACGTCCTCGATGATCGTGCGCTCGTGCGAGCGCAGGACGCGGCCGCAGGCGCTTTCGTCGGCCGTAGTGACTTCGCGGAAAGCCTCGAGGAAATCCGGTTCGAAGCCCACGTGCGCCACGATCGACAGCGCGTCGCCTTTCGCATTCAGAAGCTGGACGTTGCCCTTGTCCGCGCCGACCAGCTCGATCACCGTGAGCAGGATCTCGTCCAGACCCTGGGCCAGGTCGTGCGAGCGCCAGAGCCGCGTGCTCGCCACCGCGAGCTTCGTCAGCGCCTTCCCTTCCGCGGCCAACTGTTTCTCGCTTTCGCGCAGAATTTCCTCGGTGCGCAGCCGGTCGGAGATGTCGCGGCCGATCTTCGAGGCGCCGATGATCTCCCCGGCGGCATTCCTGATCGGTGAAACCGTCAGTGATACCGGGATTTGCCTTCCATCCTTGGTTATCCGGGTGGTCTCGAAATGCACGATGCGTTCGCCGCGACTGATCCGCTCGAGGATCTGCCGTTCTTCTTCGTGCAGCTCCGGAGGAATGATCGTCGTGATCGGCAGGCCGACGATTTCTTCCGCGGTATAGCCGAATAACCGGCGGGCGCCCTCGTTCCAGGAGCGGACGATGCCATCGAGGGTCTTGCTGACGATTGCGTCGTCGGACGACTCGACGATCGCGGCGAGATGGGCGAGCTGGATCGCCTCGAATAGTTCGCCGGCGCCGCCGGACGGCGCCTGCGCAGTCCAGCGCTTGACGTCACCCACGCTCTTTCATCCCCCGCGCCATCCTGGCGACTCATGCGTCAGTCAGCATAGAAAGCCGCGAAGCCCAAGTCACGCGGGTTGACGCCTGCTCCCTCTTTGTCGACACTTCGGGGCGCCGCCGGCGTTCCGGATCCAGGGAAAATAAATGCAGCTTGTTCAATCATTTATCGCATCGGCGAGGCTCGCCTTCCTGTGCGTCCTGGCCGGTGCCGGCGCCTCGACCGCCCAGGCCGATGAAGCCCTCGAACAAGCCAAAAAGCTGCTGGACCGCGCGATCCTGTTCGACGGCCACAACGACCTGCCCTGGGCCGTCCGGGAATACGAAACGGCGCCGGGCGACATCGTCGCCTACGACTTGCGCGGCAAGGCGCCGGGCGACGGACAGACCGACATCCCGCGCCTGCGCGAAGGCCGGCTGGGCGCGCAGTTCTGGTCGGTCTACATCCCGCCGGAGGCGCCCGGCGGTTTCGCACGCACCCAGCTCGAGCAGATCGACCTCGCGCGGCGCCTGCTCGCGCACTACCCGCAGGCATTCCGGCTCGCCGGCACGGCGGCGGAGATTCGGGCGGCGAAACAGGCGGACCGCATCGGCTCGATGCTCGGCATCGAGGGCGGCCATGCCATCGAGAATTCGCTCGGGGCGCTGCGCGCCTACTACGACCTCGGGGTGCGCTACATGACGCTCACCCACAACCTGCACACCGACTGGGCCGACTCGGCCATGGACCAGTCGCCGGGGAAGGGCGGACTCACGCCATTCGGCGAGGACGTGGTGCGCGAGATGAACCGCCTCGGGATGCTGGTGGATCTCTCGCACACGTCGCCTGACACGATGCGCGATGCGCTGCGCGTGTCCAAGGCACCGGTGATCTTTTCGCATTCGTCCGCGCGCGAGCTGTGCGAGATCCCGCGCAACGTCCCCGACGACGTGATCGCCATGCTGCCGGCGAATGGCGGCGTGCTGATGGTGACGTTCGTCTCCGGCTTCATCTCGCAGGCCGCGGCCGACGTCATGCTGCCGGCCACGCTCGAGTACATGGAGCGGGCGAAGGGCAAGAGCGCAGAGGAGCGGGACGCGATCTTCGAGGAAATCCAGGCGAAGATGAAGATGCCGCCGGTCACGGTGGCCGACGTCGCCGACCACATCGAGCATGTCCGCAAGGTCGCGGGTGTCGACCACGTCGGCATCGGCAGCGACTTCGACGGCGCGACCGACCTGCCCGAAGGGCTCACCGACGTCTCGATGTATCCGAACCTGTTTGCGGAGCTGATCCGGCGCGGCTGGAGCGATGCGGATCTCGGGAAGCTCGCCGGCGGCAATGTGCTGCGCGCCCTCGAACAGGCCGAATCCGTCGCGCGCAGGCTTCAGCTGGCGGACAAGTAGTCGTCCGTCATCAGGCGGTCGCCGCGCGCTCGGCGCGCTGCTCGGCCGGCTTCTCGGCGCGCGTCAAGTTGAGTGCCGTATTGACGAGCGCGACGTGCGAGAACGCCTGCGGGAAATTGCCGATCTGACGGCCGTTCGCGATGTCGTACTCCTCGGCCAGGAGTCCCAGGTCATTGCGTATCGCGAGCAGGCGCTTGAACAGCGCGCGCTTCCTGGTGCCGCCCGCACAACTCGTAGGC